>JAKFDA010000001.1:0-1916 GCA_036676355.1 Nitrosomonadales bacterium
GGCATCACCGGCAGCGGCAAGACCGAGGTCTATCTCCATCTCGTGGCCGAAACGGTGCGGCGGGGACTGCAGGCATTGGTGCTGGTTCCGGAAATCAACCTCACACCGCAACTCGAACAGCAATTCCGCCGACGGTTGCAGGGCACCGCGCTGGTCACGCTGAACAGCGGTCTGGCCGAGAACGAGCGCGCGGAACACTGGCTCGCCGCGCAGACCGGCCGCGCGCAGGTCGTGCTGGGCACCCGGCTCGCGGTGTTCACGCCGCTGCCGCGACTTGGGCTGATCGTGGTCGACGAAGAACATGACTCCTCGTTCAAGCAGCAGGACGGCGTGCGCTACTCCGCGCGCGATCTGGCGGTATTTCGCGCCAGCCGCGGCGCCGTCCCGGTGGTGCTGGGCTCGGCCACGCCATCGCTCGAATCGTTCGCCCACGCGCAGGCCGGCCGCTACACGCTGCTCGAACTGCCGGACCGTGCGCGTCACGGCGCGCAGTTGCCAAGCGTTCGCCTGCTCGACCTGCGCACCGATCCGGCCAAAGACGGCCTCGGCGAGGCGCTCGAGAACGCGGTGCGCGCCCGCCTCGAACGCGGCGAGCAAACGCTGCTCTTTCTCAACCGGCGCGGCTATGCGCCGGTGCTGGCCTGCTCCGCATGCGGCTGGTCGAGCGGCTGTCCGCGCTGCACCGCCCATCTGGTGGTGCATCTGGCCGAGCGACGGCTGCGCTGTCATCACTGCGGCTACGTGGCGCCGGTGCCACGCCATTGCCCCGAATGCGGCAACGTCGATGTCATGCCTTTCGGTCGCGGCACGCAACGACTGGAGGAGAGTATTGCGGCGAGATTCCCGGATGCGCGCGTGCTGCGCATCGATAGCGACACGACGCGCAACAAGGGCAGCTGGGAAGCATTGCGGGCGCAGATCGCCGACGGCGAAGCGGACATCCTGATCGGCACGCAGATCCTCGCCAAAGGACATGACTTTCCGCATGTCACGCTGGTCGGCGTGCTGAACGCGGACGCGGCGCTGCTCGCCGCCGACTATCGCGCGCCGGAGCGCCTGTTCGCGCAGCTCTATCAGGTCGCCGGACGCGCGGGTCGGGCCGAATGGCCGGGCGAAGTGATCGTGCAGACACGCTATCCACAGCACCCGCTCTACGGCGCGCTGATGCGCCACGACTACAAGGGTTTCGCGCACGCGCTGTTGCAGGAACGCGCACAAGCCGGCTTCCCGCCCTATGTCTACGAGGCGGTGCTGCGCGCGGAAAGCCGCGACATGAACGAGTCGATCGGCTTTCTGCAGCAGGCGATCGCGGCGGCGCCGGCGCTGACGCCCGAGGTTGTCGCTTTCGACGCCGTGCCCATGAGTCTCGCGCGCCTCGGCGGCTGGGAACGAGCGCATCTGCTGCTGCAATCGTCGTCGCGCCGCGCTTTACAGCATTTCCTGCGCGAATGGTCGAGCACCCTCTACGGCATGAAGACCGGCGCGGTACGCTGGCATATCGAGGTCGACCCGATCGATTTCTGAGAAACCGGCGGGACATGAACTGAAGGCCGCGTGATCATCTCCCGTTCGTCCTGAGCCCAGTCGAAGGATGAACGGAAGATGATATTTGCATCGCAGGTCAGTTCTTAGCGCCGTTCATGGTTCGACTGCTCGCAAGCCTGTCCTGAGCTTGACGAAGGGCTCGCGCTCACCACGAACGGCTGGAGGAGGAGCATGTCGTTCTGCTGCGCGGCCGAGCATCGACGACGAACGAATCCCCTCGCACACGGCTGGAGATCGCGGTTTTCCGTTCGCCCTGAGCAACGTCGAAGGGTGAACGCATTCACTTCCGCAAGAACCACAGAATGAGGCTCAGCACGATCGACACCACCAGCCCACTGGTGATGGGAAAGTAAAAACTCCATCCCTTGCGC
>JAKFDA010000002.1:0-6057 GCA_036676355.1 Nitrosomonadales bacterium
TTAGGCTCGCTGTGGTAACGCTTGCCTGTTAAAATCATCGGTTTCCTCGCGCCCGCCCTATATAGGCTCTTTCCATGTCCCGCGCTTTACGCAACATCGCCATCATCGCCCACGTCGACCACGGCAAAACCACGCTCGTCGACCAACTCCTCCGACAGTCCGGCACCTTCCGCGAAAACCAGCAGGTCGCCGAGCGTGTAATGGACAGCAACGACATCGAGAAGGAGCGCGGTATCACCATTCTGGCGAAAAACTGCGCGGTCGAATACGAGGGGACCCATATCAACATCGTCGACACGCCCGGTCACGCCGATTTCGGCGGCGAAGTGGAGCGCGTACTGTCGATGGTCGATGGCGTGCTGCTGCTGGTCGATGCGGTGGAAGGCCCGATGCCGCAAACCCGCTTCGTCACGCGTAAGGCGCTGGCGCTCGGACTGAAACCCATTGTGGTCGTCAACAAGGTTGACCGGCCTGGCGCGCGTCCTGACTATGTCATCAACGCAACCTTCGATCTGTTCGACAAACTCGGCGCAACTGAAGAGCAACTCGATTTCCCGGTGATCTATGCCTCGGGTCTGAACGGCTTTGCCATGCTCGATCTGAATAAACCGAGCACGGACATGCGTCCGCTGTTCGAGGCGATCCTCGAACATGTACCGGTGCGCGACGATAACTCCGACGGGCCGCTGCAACTACAGATTTCGTCGCTCGATTACTCGAGCTACGTCGGTAAGATCGGCATCGGTCGGATCAGCCGCGGTCGCGTCAAGCCGTTGCAGGACGTCATCGTGATGAACGGCCCGGACTCGACGCCGATCAAGGCGCGCATCAATCAGGTTCTGACATTCCACGGTCTGGATCGCACGCTGGTCGATGAAGCGCTGGCCGGCGATATCGTGCTGATCAACGGCATCGAGGAACTGGGCATCGGCTCGACCGTTTGCCAGCCAGACACTCCGGACGCGCTGCCGCTGCTGCGCGTGGATGAGCCGACGCTCACCATGAATTTCTGCGTCAACACGTCGCCGCTCGCCGGCCGCGAAGGCAAGTTCATCACCAGCCGCCAGATCCGCGAACGGCTGCAGCGTGAATTGAAAGCGAACGTGGCATTGCGCGTGCAGGATACCGGCGACGAAACCGTGTTCGAGGTATCGGGTCGCGGCGAACTGCATCTGACCATTCTGGTCGAGAACATGCGGCGCGAAGGCTACGAACTGGCCGTGTCGCGCCCGCGCGTCGTCATCAAGGAAATCAACGGCGTCAAGCATGAGCCCTACGAGTTGTTGACCGTGGACGTCGAAGAAAATCATCAGGGCGGCGTCATGGAAGAACTCGGGCGTCGTCGCGGCGATTTGCAGGATATGCAGCCGGACGGCAAAGGTCGTGTGCGCCTGGAATATCGCATCCCTGCGCGTGGCCTGATCGGCTTTCAGTCGGAATTCATGACGCTTACGCGCGGCACAGGCTTGATGAGCCACATTTTCGACGACTACGCGCCGCTCAAAGGCGGCGAAGTGGCGGAGCGCCGCAACGGTGTGCTGATCAGTCAGGATGATGGCGAAGCGGTCGCCTACGCTTTGTGGAAGTTGCAGGATCGCGGGCGCATGTTCACCGTGCCGGGACAGCCCGTATACGAAGGCATGATCATCGGCATACACAGCCGCGACAACGATCTCGTGGTGAACCCGATCAAGGGCAAGCAGCTGACCAACGTGCGCGCCTCTGGTACGGATGAAGCAGTACGACTCATCCCGCCGGTTCAGATGTCGCTCGAATACGCCGTCGAATTCATCGCCGATGACGAGCTCGTCGAAATCACGCCGCAAAGCATCCGTTTGCGCAAACGTCATTTGAAAGAGCACGAGCGCAAACGCGCATCACGCGAGAAAGACGCCGCTTAATTCCTGTGCCGCACCGAACGCACACGCGCTCGGTGCGTACAGCACACAGCGATCTGCCTCTTCACCGGCAGCGCAAATTGGCGGTCGGCAGCACGATGGGTTTGCTGCAATCCTGCTCATTCACGATTCGATCCGCTTTCATTGATGGCACGGGCGCATAGCCTTCGCCGGCCGCCAGAATGCCGAGCATCGCGCCGCCGACAACGAGGTTCGATGCAGCAGCGCCAATGTCGATGCTGAGGTGCAGTCCCGCCTGATCGCTATGCAGATGCGAACCCGCCGCGCCGCCGGCCGTCGCGCTGCAACCGCCCAACGCGATAAGCAGAATCGCGAATCCGGCCGCTTCTTGCACGCGACGACACCTCATTCCTAGTCAGCCTCGCGTACGCGTCAGTCGTTCGAAACCGGCGGCCAGATCGGCTATCAGATCGTCCGGGTGTTCCAACCCCGCATGAATGCGAAAGCAAAGTCCTTCGTGCGGCCATTTCGTCGCGCTGCGATGCGGCTCGAACGGCATGATCAGACTTTCATAGCCGCCCCAGGACGCTCCGAGCCCGTACAGTTGCAAGCCGTCGATGAAGGAGCGGAATGCTTCAGGGTCGACCGGTTTCAATACCACACCGAACAGGCCGCATGCACCTTTGAAATCGCGCTTCCAGAGGGTGTGCCCCGCATCGCCCGGCAATGCGGGATGCAGCACACGTTCGACTTCCGGCCGCCGCGCGATCCAGTCGGCGAGCCGAAGTCCGGTTTCCCAATGCTGCTTGAGGCGGACGCCCATGGTGCGCAGGCCGCGTTGCGCCAGATAGATATCATCCGGACCGGCAGTCTGCCCTAAATCGTAGTGCGTGGATTTCAGCTTGGGCCAGGCTTCCTTGGTGCAGCTCACGGTACCAAGCATGGCATCGGAATGGCCGACAACGTACTTGGTCGCCGCCTGAATCGATACGTCCACGCCGTGATCGAACGCTTTGAAATAAAGCGGCGTGCCCCAGGTGTTGTCCATGATTACAGTAATGCCGTGCCCATGCGCGACGTCGGCGATCGCGGGAATATCCTGCACTTCGAATGTCAGCGATCCAGGCGATTCGACGTAGATCACTTTGGTGTTCGGGCGAATCAAGTCTGCGATGCGAGCGCCGATCAACGGATCGTAAAACGTCGCATCGACACCATAGCGTTTCAACAGACGGGTGGCGACGCCGCGGGTCGGCCCGTACACGCTGTCGCTGAGCAGCACATGATCGCCGGCTGCCAGATAAGCGAGCAAGGCGCCTGTGCACGCCGCGAGGCCCGAGGAGAACACGACACAACGATGTGCGCCTTCCAGTTCGGCGAGTGCTTCTTCGAGCGCCCGCGTGGTCGGCGTGCCGCCCCGCCCGTAGTAGGTTCCGGGTATTTCCTTGGCGCGCTCTTCGATCTTGCGCTCCCAATCCTCCAGCGAAGGCGACAGAATTGTGGAGGCATGAAATACCGGCGGGTTGACCACGCCCTCGAAGCGTTCCGGGTGACGGCCGGAATGCACCAGTTTTGTTTCGTCGCGCACGCAATCGCTCCTTCGCGTCATGAATGCCGCATTCTACGACCCGCACTGCGTTGATCGCACCCCACCGTAGCCGCAGCACATCGCTCACCCACGCCGCGGCGCCTCAGCGCACGAGTTTGCGATAGTGCTTGAGATGTCGCAGCGCCTTCTGTCGATCGCCCATCGCTTCGAGCAGCATCGCGAGGTTGTAGTGTCCGTCGGCAAGATCCGGTTGCACATCGACGGCCGCTTCATACGCCGCGCACGCCTCCTTGTAACGCTCCAGATCTTCGAGCAGCACCGCGAGATTGAATAACAGCAGCGCATCGGGACCGCAACGGGCAATGGCGGCCCGATAAACGCGCTCCGCTTCGTCCAGTGCGCCTTCGAGATGCAGCAGGCGCCCGAGGTTCGCCGCCGCCGGTGCGTGCGCCGGGTCTATCGCCAGAGCCTGGCGATAGACCTTTAGCGCCTTCCCCGGGTATGCATTCTCGAGCCGGCAAGCTTCGTCGAAATATCGATCGGCCGACGTATGTCGCGCCGT
This sequence comes from Nitrosomonadales bacterium, assembly GCA_036676355.1. Classification (GTDB taxonomy): domain Bacteria; phylum Pseudomonadota; class Gammaproteobacteria; order Burkholderiales; family SG8-39; genus ZC4RG42. The sequence continues at coordinate 3,971 of JAKFDA010000002.1, forward strand.
CGAACGATGAGACACGACCGCCACGCCCTCGGCGTGCTGCCGGATGTCGAAGTCCAACAGATACTGCCCGGAATCGGCGCGCCAGCGGCGATTGCCTTCGCTCACCGCAACCCGATCGCCGTCGGCGTAGATCCGCAGGCCCGACAGTGGCACGTGTTCAGGCAGGCTGTGTCGTAGACGCTTCAACGCCTGTGCAATACGGCGCGGCGGCACTTGCGCAAGGGTCAGTTCACGCGCGGCTTTCAGCAGCACGAGGTCGCGAAACGAAAAACGGTAGGCGTTGCGCGGTCCGCGCACCGGAGATACAAACCCCGCTCGAACCAGTGTTTGAATCACCGAACGAGACAAGCCGAGCGTTCGCTCGACTTCGCGCACGCCAAAATCGCTCATGCCCGCTTACGCGGCTTCGCTTCTCGCTGTTTCTTCGCCGTGTTTGCTGATGCCGCGCGCTTGGGTGGCTTTCTGGCCGCTTGTTCCGATTCGGCGCGAGTGGCCGATTTTCCGCCCGCCGCCCTGTGCCCAGGCGTTTTTTCGAGGCTCGCGCGCAATGCCGCCATCAGGTCGATCACCTGTGCACCGGCCGCTTCGGTCGGTGCTTCGGCGATCGCGATTTCGTGGCCTTCCACTTTTTGCTGTACGGCCGCTTCGATGCGTTCGCGCACTTCGTCTCTGTAGGCGGCCGGATCGAAGGTATCGCTCGCCTGCTGCTCGATGAGTTGCACCGCGAGCTTCAATTCCGGATCTCTGACTTCAGCTTGTGGAATTTCCAGCTCTGTAATCGTGCGAACCTCGTTCGCATACAGCAGTTGCTGCATGACGAGCCCCTCCTCGACGGGCCGTAGCATCACGATGTACTGTTTCCCGCGTGTCGCCCACCGCCCTAGGGCGCACAACTCCGTCTTGCGCAGCGCCTGGGCAAACAGCGAATAGGGCTTCGCTCCGCCTTTGTCGGGCGCCAGATAATAGGCGCGGTCAAAGTACACCGGATCCACGCTCGAGACGGGTACGAACTCCGTGATGTCGACGGCCTTGGTCCCCGCCTCCTCCAACGCCTTCAACTCTTCCGGTTCGAACATGACGTACTGATCTTTGGCGAACTCATAGCCTTTGACCATCTGGTCGCGCGGGACGACCACGTCTTCCTTGATGCAGACGTACTGCTGCTTCACACGCGAACCGCATGTGTGCAGCAAGTTGAACGAAATCGCGCCCCCGGCCTGTGTCGCCGAGTAAAGCTTCACCGGTATGGCAACGAGGCCGAAAGAGATGGTGAGCGAAGCAAGGGATCGTGCGGCCATCGTGCACCTCCGGAGTGGTGACGGCCCGGAAGGTCGGGCTTCCCGACCGCGGCCTGTCGGAGTGGGATGCAACCGATGTGCCGCACTGCATGGCCAACTTTTGCTCCTCTGCGGAGTCATAGGAAAATGCTAAACGACATTATGGAAGAACTTCTACGCGCAATTGCCGAGCAGCGCGTCGTGCAATTCCGGTACGGCGGCTATCCGCGTGTCGGCGAGCCCCACGTAATCGGGATGTATCGGGGCGCGATACAGCTACTTTTTTACCAGACGGGTGGCCGCAGTTCCTCCGGACAGCTTCCTGAGTGGAGACGGTTCAACTTGAGCGGGATATCACGGGTTTCGCTTGAAGATCAACGATTCCCCGGCGGGCGTCCATCTCCCTCCGGCCAGCACGCCAAATGGGATCAACGATTTGCGTTCGTACCGTGAACGCCACGCGCATTTCGCTGGCAGTTGCAGACGGACGGCATGACGATGACGTGTTCCGCATCACTCGTTGCGGGGGCCAGGAGTATTCGTCGCAACAAGGCAATGGTTTAACGACAGGCGCCGCGGCGTGGTGTTTATGAGTTGTTGAGTTGTTTGTCGGTGATTGTCGACATTGGGATGCTTGTCTGCGCGTTGTCGTCGCGCAAGCGGGAGATCTGGGCCAGAGTCACTGCAGAAACTAAAAAGCCCAGGCACGAGGCCTGGGCTTTTTAGTTTATAGGGTCCTGACGATGACCTACTTTCGCATGGGTAATCCACACTATCATTGGCGCGACGCTGTTTCACGGTCCTGTTCGG
>JAKFDA010000003.1:0-63692 GCA_036676355.1 Nitrosomonadales bacterium
GCGCTCGGCATCCTGACCTCGATTTTCAGCTCGGTGGTCGGATCCCGCGCGATCGTGAACCTTTGGTACGGATCGCGGCGCAAGGTCGAGCGTCTGGCGATCGGCAATACCTCGTGGAAGTAAGCGACACGAGCAGCGATCAGGGCAGAGGCAAGGAGCTTTTCGGTACGGCACAAATCGCAAGGTTAGCCTCCACTGAGAACCGCAATTTAGGATTTCGCGCGTAAGCGCGAGTGAGGAATAGAGATGGAGTTTTTTAAGCTTCGGCACGACATCCCGTTTATGCGCCACGCGCTGGTGTTCAACGTGATTTCGTTCCTCGTGTTCTTCTTTGCGGTTTTTCTGCTCTGGCACAAGGGCTTGCACTTTTCCATCGAATTCACCGGCGGGACGGTGATGGAGGTGAGTTACGCGCAAGCCGCGCAGGTCGACGCCATCCGCGAAACGCTGGAGCGCGCCGACTACCGCGATCCGCAAGTGCAGAACTTCGGCTCGTCGCGCGATGTGCTGGTCCGCCTGCCGCTGCGCGAGAATGAGTCGACCGCACAGGTTTCGCAGACGGTAATGGAACAGTTGAAGGCGCAGGATGCCAGCGCCGAATTGCGCCGCGTGGAGTTCGTCGGCCCGCAGGTCGGGCGAGAGTTGGCGGAAAACGGAGCGTTTGCACTGCTCGTCACCTGCCTGGGCATTGTCGCTTACCTGGCCATGCGCTTCGAATGGAAGTTCGGCGTCGCCGCCATTATCGCGAACCTGCACGATGTGGTGATCATTCTCGGCTTCTTTGCTTTCTTCCAGTGGGAGTTTTCGCTGCCCGTGCTGGCGGCGGTGCTCGCCGTGCTGGGCTATTCGGTGAACGAATCGGTCGTCGTCGCAGACCGGATTCGCGAGAATTTCCGCAAAATGCGCAAAGCCTCTATCGATCACGTCATCGACAACGCCATCACGCGCACCATGTCGCGCACCATCATCACGCACGGCAGCACGCAGATGGTGGTGCTATCGATGCTGCTGTTCGGCGGCGCGGCGCTGCACTATTTCGCCATGGCGCTCACCATCGGCATCTGCTTCGGCATTTATTCGTCGGTGCTCGTGATGTCGCCGATCGTGCGCTGGCTCGGCGTAAAACGCGAAGACCTGGTGCGGCCGGTCAAGGAACGCAAGGAAGAGGCGGTCGTCTGAACGATCCACTCGTTGCCAAACAAAAAGGGCGCCGGCGGCGCCCTTTTTTATTGCCACGGCACGGCGTACCGGGCATCCGGTCACGCCGTTGCGACGTCCACCACCGGGTCGACGTTGGTGATCTTCAGTTCGATGGTCTGATCGTTCGGCAACTCCACTTTGGTGGTCATTCCTACGGAACGACCCAGCAGTGCGCGGCCTACCGGCGACAACACCGAAATGCGGCCCAACGCCGGATCGGCTTCCGCCGGGGGCACGAGCGTGATGTTGCGCACCGCGCCCTTGGCGACTTCGACATAGCGGACGGGCGCATTCATCGGCACCACGCTGCGCGGCAACGCGGCGGTTTCGACGATTTCGGCGCCACCGAATACTTCGGCGAGCATCTCGGCTGCCTGATGCGTCGCTCCGTCAAGCAGGGCGGACAGAGTGCGGGCATCATCAACGGAGATGACAATATCTGGTTGTGCGTTCATGACGGTATCCTCCATCAAGCAGTTCGGAAAGCGCGAGCCGCGCCGTCGATGGAGATCGACGCACGAGAAAAAGCGCTATACGGAAAGTGAGAATGCCCCCGGTAGACGTCCTGCCCCTGAGGGGGCGCGGCGCTTGGTCTACCGGGTTAGACCAAGAAAGGCGAGAGTGCCTGGGCTAAACCGGGCAGGCTTGGAGACGACCGCCGCCCGCGCACGACACAGCACCGCGTCGTGCAAAGCACGCGCGACTGCGAGTCGGGAGATGGGCTGACGGTTCATTTGAGTAGTTCAAAAAAATATGCGTGAGTTAAGCAGATTCGAGGCAACCATAGCATAGCTGCCCGGTAAGTCAACGTGAGCGCGCCCGGCGAACCGGGCGCGTTCAACTAACAAATAGACCTAGATACGCCGGGCAAGTTCCGCGGCTTTGCCGACGTAGCCGGCGGGGGTCAGCGCAAGCAGGCGCTTGCGGTCTGCTTCCGGAATGGACAGGGTTCGGATGAATTGCTGCAAAATTTCGGGCGTAATGCGCTGACCGCGCGTCAGCGCCTTGAGTTGTTCGTAGGCGCCTTCGACGCCGTAGCGGCGCATCACGGTTTGAATCGGTTCAGCCAGCACTTCCCAATTGGCGTCGAGATCTTCGGCCAGCCGCGCCGGATTCGCTTCGAGCTTGTTCAGACCGCGCAGACAGGCAACATACCCCAGCAGCGCGTGGCCGAACGCGGTGCCGACGTTGCGCAGCACGGTCGAGTCGGTGAGATCGCGTTGCCAGCGCGAAATCGGCAGTTTTTCGGATAGATGACGCAGCATCGCATTGGCCAGGCCCAGATTGCCTTCGGAATTTTCGAAGTCGATCGGATTGACCTTGTGCGGCATGGTGGACGAGCCGACTTCGCCGGCCACCACGCGCTGCTTGAAATAGCCGAGGGAAATGTAGCCCCACACATCACGATCGAGGTCGACCAGGATGGTGTTCAGGCGTGCGAGTGCATCGAAAACTTCGGCCAGACTGTCGTGCGGTTCGATCTGAATGGTGTACGGATTGAATTCGAGGCCGAGCGATTCGACGAAGCGCGTGGCGAAACTCTCCCAATCGATATCCGGATATGCGGCCAGGTGCGCGTTGTAGTTGCCTACCGCGCCGTTGATCTTGCCGGTCAGCGAGACAGCGGCGAGCCGGGCGCGCGCACGCCGCAGACGATGTACGACGTTGGCGATTTCCTTGCCTAACGTGGTCGGCGTTGCCGGCTGGCCGTGCGTGCGCGACAGCATCGCCGCATCGGCGTGCTCGTGCGCGAGCGACGCCAGTCTGTCCACAACGCCGTCTATGGTGGGCAGCAATACGGCGTCGCGCGCATCGCGCACCATCAGCGAGTAGGACAGATTGTTGATGTCCTCGGAAGTGCAGGCGAAATGAATGAACTCGCCGGCTTCCACCAGTTCGGCGTTGTCTGCGACGCGCTCCTTCAGCCAGTATTCGATCGCTTTGACATCATGATTGGTGCGCGCCTCGATTTCCTTCACCCGCGCGCCGTCCGCTTCGCTGAAGTCGGTGCTCAACGCGCGCAATTGCGCGATCGACTCGGGCGCAAACGGCCCCACTTCGGCGATACCCCGATCGGCCGCCAGCGCGAGCAACCATTCGATTTCAACGTGCACGCGATAACGGATCAGTCCGAGTTCGCTGAAGTACGCACGCAGCGGCTCGAGCGATTTGTGATAGCGGCCGTCAAGCGGCGATAATGCGGTGAGAGGCGACAACGGCATGGGTGCGAAGAGAAACGCAGTAGGCAGTAAAGGCGACGCGAGTTTAACACGCGCGGCACGCCGGCCTGCCCGCCCCGTCGGGCTCGACTCTGTCCTTGATGAAGTGCGCGCCTGCCGACTATGCGCGCGGTTTTTGCCGCATGAGCCGCGACCGGTCGTGCGCGCGGCCGCAAGCTCGCGCGTGCTCATCGTCGGTCAGGCACCCGGACGCAAGGTGCACGAAACCGGCATTCCGTGGAACGATCCTTCCGGCGACCTGTTGCGCTCCTGGCTCGACATCGATCGCGATGTGTTCTACGACGAAAGCCGCATCGCGATCATCCCCGCGGGATTCTGCTACCCCGGCAAAGGCCCCGGCGGCGATCTGCCGCCGCGCATCGAATGCGCGCCGACCTGGCATCCCCGACTGCGCGCCCATATGCCGCACATCGATATGGTTCTGCTCATCGGCGCCTACGCGCAGGCTTATTATCTCGGCGATCGACGCAAGCCCACACTGGCCGGCACCGTACATGCATGGCGGGATTACATGCCGACCTATTTTCCGCTTCCGCATCCGAGTCCGCGCAATCGTCGCTGGTTGAAAATCAACGACTGGTTCGAGGCCGAAGTGATTCCCGAGTTGCGCCTGCTGTTTGCGCAGGCGCTGCGCGACGGGACCGGGAAGTAGCGCGACAATCGGTATAATCCGTCGCCTCCCTCATCGTTCCTTGCGCGCATACAAAAATGAAGTTAATCGGCAATTTCACCAGTCCCTTCGTTCGCAAGGTTCGTATCGTCGCCGCGGAAAAACGCATCGAATACGAGTGGGAACTGCTCAATCCATGGGAGGCGACCAGCAGGGTGCCCCAATTCAATCCGCTCGGACAGATTCCGGTGCTTATTCTCGACGACGGCACAGCGCTGTTCGATTCGCGCGTCATCTGCGAATTCCTCGACAATGTTTCGCCCATCGCCAAAATGCTGCCGCAGGGCAATCGCGAACGCATCGAAGTGAAATGCTGGGAAGCACTTGCCGACGGCATCATGGAAGGCGGCATCCTGGCGCGCCTGGAAGGCAAGCGACCGAAGAAAAGCGAACAGAGCACGGAATGGATCGAACGTCAGATGGCGAAAGTCCGCCGCGGTCTCGATGCGATGGAAGCAGATCTGACCAAGGCAACCGGTCCGTGGTCGTGCGGCACCGGTTTCACGCTCGCCGATGTGGCGATCGCTGCCTGCACCGGCTTTCTCGATTTCCGCTACCCCGAACTGGATTGGCGCAATGAACGTCCGCAACTGACGCGGCTCGTCGCGCGGCTCGCCGAACGTCCGTCGGTCGCCGAAACCGTGCCGCACGAATAGTCACAATTTCTTCCGCGCCGGTTCACCGCAGTTTCAACCAAATCCCATCGCCCGCCCGAAGCGCGTAATGCGCTGTTTCGCCTTGTTCTCGCTCGCACATTTGCGCGTCGTCGCATGACGGCTCGGGATGCCATGGACATTGTCCGGAACCCCGCGGCGCGCCACCGGTGGCGGCGGCATGCGTGCTGCTACCACACAACGCAGTGACAACAACCGCACGGCATTCGGCCGCTTGCGCTTTTCCTCATGATGAACCTGATTTCGGATTTCTTCGGCCACCCGATTGTGCAGAGCGGCGTCGTCCCTTTTTTCGCGGCCTTCTTCGTGGTGCTGGTGCTGCATCGAATCAGGCTGGGCGGTCTTGCGCTCGTCGCGGCGTTCTATGCGGCCGTCTGGCTGATCAGCGATTTTTCCCTTCAGCCGCTCACGGTCATGCGCAAGATCGTTCTGATATCGCTTATCGCGCCGTTGCTCGGTGTGTGCGTGGATTTCATGGCGCGCGGATCGTTGACGTGGCGCGTCGGGCTGGCGATGCTGGCCGCGGCCGCAGGCATCTGGGTCTATTGGCCCGTGCTGGAGCAAAAGCCCGTCTACGAAGCGGTGCTGTACGGTGGCGGCGCGGCGCTACTGCTGTCGTGGCTCGTCAGTGCGATGCTGCCGATGGACGGTGCGCCGGCGCGTTCCGGTGCGGCCGCTCTGGCGCTGGCTGCCGGCACGAGTCTATGTGCCGGCTATGTCGGCGCCACGCTCTATGGGCAGTACGCGACGGCGATCGCGGTCGGCGCGGGCGCATTTCTCTTGTGGCTGATGATCACCAATAGAAAATGGAGCGCCGGCGCGGTATTGCGTCTGCCTGCCGCGACATTGACCGGCCTGTTGCTATGCGGTCTGGTGCTCGTTGCGCATCTGCCCTGGTATGCCGCGGCCGTCCTTGCGCTCGCGCCACTCGCAGCCCGGCTGCCCGCGCCGGAACGCGCGGCGCTGTCGTTGCAGGCGGTCGTCGTTTCTCTCTACGCCTGCGTCATCGTCGCGGCAGCGATCTATACGCTGTCGGAGCCTTGGCGCGCACTGTCGCTCTGACCGCCGTCTTCGTTCGAGATATATGCGCCGCGCGCGGGGACACTGCGTTATCGATCGACCGCAGGCGTCACGGCATCCATGGCGCGGCGCAGACTTTGCGCATTGAAGGGCTTGGCCAGTACTTGCAAACCCTCACTTTTCGCCTGCTCCAGTTGCGCCGTATATCCGGTGATCAACAATACGGGCAACTCGGGGTAGTGCGTCTGCAGCCACTTCGCCAAAGCGATGCCGCTGGTGCGGCCGGGCATCAGTACATCCGAGACGACGATATCCCAATGCACGCCGTTGCTATCGATGCGCGCCATCGCTTCCTCGCCGCTGTGAGCGATCTCCGCCGTATAACCGATTTGCTCGAGCAGAATTCGCGTTGCCTGCGCCACTTCAGGATTGTCTTCCACCAACAGCACGCGTCCGCTCGCGTGCGACGGCCCCGCTTCGTCGTGTCGCACTGAATCCGGCGCGTACGGCTGTTCCGAAACGGGCAAGAACAGCGTTACGGTCGTGCCGCGCCCCACCATGCTTTCGACCGTCGCCGCACCGCCGGCCTGTTCGCAGAAACCGTACACCTGGGCGAGTCCGAGGCCGGTGCCGCGGCCGGGCGCCTTGGTGGTGAAGAAAGGTTCGAAGACACGCTTGAGATCGTCGTCCGAAATGCCCTGCCCGCTATCCTCGAAGGAAATGGCGATGAATTCGCCATAGAGTTTCGCCTCGTTCGTCCCGTCGAGCGTCACGTTGCGCGCACGCACGTCCAGGGTGCCGCCTTCGGGCATTGCATCGCGCGCATTGATGGCGAGATTCAGCATCGCCAGTTCGAACTCGCCCGGATCGGCGAAGACCGGGTACGTGGCGGAATCGACGTCCATTTCCAGTTTGATGCGACTACCGATCGACGCACGCATCAGCTCGATGAATCCGCGCATCTGCGCCGGCACGTCGAGAACTTCCGGACGCAACGGCTGCTTGCGCGAGAAAGCGAGCAATTGTCGCGTCAGACGCTTACCCGCTTCAAGCGAACGCTCCAGTGCGCCGAGCGGTTGCTCCACGTCATCGCGCCCCGCCAGCCGGCGGCGCAATAACATGGTGCTGGTCGATACCACCATCAGCAGATTATTGAAGTCGTGTGCGACGCTGCCGGTCAGTTGCCCGAGCGCTTCGAGACGGCGCGCCTGCTTGTAGGCGATTTCGGTCGCCTGACGCTGCGTGACTTCGATGCGCCATTGATTCCAGCCCTCCTCCTCGCGTTGCAATCGACGCAACGCGATCAACAGAATCACACATAAGGCGAGGCTGGGTGCGAAGGTGAAACCGGCCACCACGGCGACCCGCCCATACCAGTCGCTCAACCACGCCTGGCGCGAATAGCTGGTCGATAGATAAAGCGGATACGCGCCGATCTGACGGTAAGCGGCATAGCGCTCCAGACCGTCGATGGGCGAAACGATATCGGCCGCACCGGAAGGCTGCCCTTCGCGAATATGCCGCACGATCGGTCCCTCGGGATTCAAATGGCTGACACCCTCGGGTGCTGGGGGGTAACGCGCGATCACACTGCCGTCGTCATGAATGAGCGTGATGGCCATGCCCTTCTGCTGCTCAGCCAGATATTTGTAGTAATCGGCAAAATAGGCCGGCCGCAGCGCGGCGCTGACCATACCGAGAAAGTTCAGCTTCTCGTCACGCTGCGCGACACTGACATTGAACACCGGCTGACCCACGGCCCGGCCGGTATAAACCGGCGAAACATGGATGGGGCCGCGATTTTCCTTGTGATAGAGAAAGTCCTCGCGATCGGCGATGGAAAGCTCCGCCGGAGCCGGGTAGAAACGATTACTGGCGAGCATCGCCCCACTGGGACCGAAGACATTGAGCGACGATAATTGCGGGATATCGGCCGCGATACGCGACAGCGCGGCGTGGTAGTCCTCTTCATCGCGCCGGATCTGCTCCTCGCTTCGGCCCTTGATCAAATCGAGCCCGCGACTGTTGATCTGGTCGTTGATCTCCAATACCTTGAGCGCGTGCTCTTCGGCCACATGTCCCAAGCGCCCGACATTTCGCCGAACGTTCGCCTCCGCGTCGCTATAGCTCTTCCAGGCGTAACCGACGAAGAAGGTCAGCGGCAAAATGATCGCCAGCGCCAGCAGGGCTTGCAGCGCAGCGCGTGTCCGGGCGAGGCTCGGCGCTTCCGCGGCGGCGGCCGCGCTGGCGACCCCGATCTTTGAGCGTGAACTATCCACGGTTGCCGTCTTCCCGTACAAACGAAAGAGGAGGGACGCCGGGTCAAGGCTGGAACGATTGGGCGAACATGGCACGCGCCCGGCGCAACAGGATTACTGAATAACGCCACCGCCGAGGCAAACTTCGTTCCGATAAAGCACCACGGACTGACCCGGCGTGACGGCCCACTGCGCCTCATCGAAGTGAATTTCGCATTCCTCCGTCGTCAGGCGCACGATACGACAGGCCGCGTCGGCCTGGCGATAACGCGTCTTGGCGCCGTAAGTCATTGCCGACATAGGCGCTTCTCCCGCGACCCAGGCCAGATCCGCGGCCACCAGGATATGCCGTTGCAAGAGCGGATGCGCATGCCCCTGCACCACGATCAGTTCATTGCGCGCCATATCCTTCGCCGCGACGTACCACGGTTGGCCCGCGCCGCCGCGCGTACCGCCGATGCCAAGACCGGATCGCTGACCGATGGTGTAAAAGGCCAGACCAATGTGCTCGCCGACCGTGACGCCTTCCGACGTACACATCGCGCCGGGCTTGCGCGGCAGATAACGGTTGAGGAACTCCCGGAACGGCCGCTCGCCGATGAAGCAGATGCCGGTCGAATCCTTTTTTGCCGCGACGGGCAGATTCGCCTCGCGCGCAATCGCGCGCACTTCCGTCTTGCGCAGCGCGGCGAGCGGAAACAGCACACGCGAAAGCTGCGCCTGGTTCAATCGATGCAGGAAATAGCTCTGGTCTTTTCCCGGATCGGCGCCCTTGAGCAATTCGAAGCGGCCGTCCGTTTCGCGCACGCCGGCGTAGTGACCCGTCGCAATGCGTTGCGCGCCCATTGCGATGGCGTGATCGAGAAAAGCCTTGAATTTGATTTCGGCGTTGCACAGCACGTCCGGGTTCGGCGTGCGCCCGGCGGCGTATTCGCGCAGAAAATCGCTGAACACCCGGTCCTTGTACTCGGCCGCGAAGTTGACCACTTCCAGATCGATGCCGATCACATCGGCGACCGACACCACGTCGATCAAGTCCTGCCGCGTCGAGCAGTATTCGTCGTCATCGTCGTCCTCCCAGTTCTTCATGAACAGGCCGATGACTTCGAAGCCGGCGCGCTTGAGCAACAGCGCCGACACGGCGGAGTCCACTCCGCCGGACATGCCGACCACGATCCGTTCGCGCGCGTCGCTCATTTCAGAAATGCGCAATCAGCGAGAGCGGATAACGCACACCCGACAGATACTTTTCGATGCACGCCATCACCAGCGGACTGCGATGCCGCGCCTGCAGTTCGCGCACCTCTTCCAGATTCAGCCACACCGCGCGGCGAATGTTCTTGTCGAGTGCGCGTGTGGCATCGTGCGCGCCGACTTTGCCGGTAAACGCAACGCGCACATAGGTCGAATCCGTGCGGGGATTTTTCCAGGTGCATAAACCCAGCACCGCAGTGGGCTCGAATACGTGCGCGGTTTCTTCCATCGTCTCGCGCGCACAAGCCTCGATCAGCGTTTCGCCCTGTTCCCAGTGGCCGGCCGGCTGATTGAAAACGGTGCGACCGCCGATTTCTTCCTCGACCAGCAGGAAATTGCCCTCGCGTTCGATCATTGCGGCAACGGTGATGCTCGGTTTCCAGGTTCGGATCGTCATAATTGTCTGCGCGGACGAGAGAGAGTGCGCATTTTACCTTCACCGCGCGCGCGCAACGCCCCGACCGGGACAGGCACTCTGGTTGCCTAAGAAACTTACTCGTCCGTTCCGCACGACGCGCGGCGGCCTCCCATCCGTATAAAAAGGAACGCTCGCTGTGGCAACTCGCACCACGCGTCGACAATCCAATGTCCCCACCGGTCGCATCGAACGTTTCATGCAATTGGGTTTGATGGCGGGCGAACTCGTCATCGGCGGAATGATCGAGGGGGTGCGTCGCGTCGGCACGAGTCCGACGGAGGCGGTCGGCAATCCCATGCTCAACGCACGCACGGCGAAGCGCATTGCCGAACGCCTGTCGCATATGCGCGGCGCCGCGATGAAGCTGGGACAACTGCTCTCGCTCGAAGGCCCCGACTTCCTGCCGCCCGATTTCGCCGCCGCACTGAGCATGTTGCGCGCCGGTGCCGATCCGATGCCCCACACACAATTGCGTCGTGTTCTGGGCCGCGAGTACGGCCGCGGCTGGGAAAAGCGCTTCGCGCATTTCGAATTCGAACCCGTGGCGGCCGCCTCGATCGGACAGGTTCATTACGCCGTCACTGCCGACGGACGCGAAATCGCACTGAAGATTCAGTATCCCGGCGTGGCGCAATCGATCGACAGCGACGTGGAGAACGTGACCGGCCTGCTGCGTCTGCTGAAACTGCTGCCGGGCAATATGGATGTGCGCGAAACGATCGCCGAAGCGAAGCGTCAGTTGCACCAGGAAGCCGACTACATCGAGGAGGCGAAACTGCTGCGGCGTTACAGCAAACTGGTCGCCGACGAACCGCGCTTGCGCGTGCCGCAGGTGTACGAGGACTTCACCACCAAACGCGTTCTCGCCATGGATTTCGTCATGGGCCAATCACTCGAGGCATTCGCCTCGGAAGAAACGCCGCAGGAGCGTCGCGACGCGGTCGGCTGTGTGATGATGCGCCTGCTGTTTCGCGAACTGTTCGAGTTCCGCTTCATGCAGACCGATCCGAACTTCGCCAACTACCTCTACGACCGGGTCGAGAACCAGATCGTGTTGCTGGACTTCGGCTCGGTCCGACGCTTCGAGAGTCGCTTCGTCGCGCGCTTCCTACGCCTGTGCAAAGCGATTATCGCGAACGATCGCACCGCGGTGCGTCGCCTCGCGACCGAGATCGGCTACTTCCGGCGCGACGATCCGGAAGCTACGGTCGATCAGGGCGTGGAATTGATCATGCTGGTGTGCGAGCCGCTGCGGCATCGCGGCATCTACGATTTCGCAAAATCCAAACTGCCGCAGCGCGCACGCGAAGCCGGCTTCGACCTGCTGCTCAAAAGCGACAGCCTGCACGCACCGCCGCCGGAAACGCTGTTCCTGCATCGCAAGCTTGCCGGCTCGTTCCTCATCATGGCGCGCATCGGGGCGCGCGTGAACGTGCACAATTTGATCAGTCAGTTCCTTCCGTGATTCGGCATCACATAAGCAAAACGGCTGCGTAGCGCTCACGCACTACGCAGCCGATCGTTCCAGCGAGAAGCGTTCAGTCGAACTTTTTGAACCAATAGGTCCGCAGGCGCGCCCCCAACGGCGGCGCATTGCCTTCCCGCACCGAAGGGCCCGAGATCACGCCTTCGTAATCGTTTCCGCCGATACGCACGGTGAGCGGAACCGGCGGCGGCAAATAGCCACCGCCTGCGTGGACAGCGGAGCGATCGTTGACGTTAATGCCGTTGCCTATACTCAGATCGCGCACCGCCGAACCGTCGCGATATCCGATCTGATACTCGCGCGCAATCCCGAGGCTGCTGGTGCACGAATTGGCTGACGGCTGGTTGGTGTTGAAGAACACGGCGCCGGAAACGGTCGCAGCCGTACCAATCACTTTTTCGCCCACTCCCAGGCGGATATACCAGCCGGAGGCTGCAAGAAGGCCGGCCTTCGCCTCGAGTTGAGCGTCGCCCGTGCAGTCCTGCACGCAGTTGTCCGTCGTGTCGAACATCGCCGCTTCGGTGATAGTCGGCCGTCCGGTCGCCACCGACAGGCCCGTGTCGCGGTCTTTGAACATGTAGAAGCGGTTGCCGACCGTGCCGTCGAAAGGATGTTCGCGGTCGCCGCTGCCGATCAGCACCGCGTCGTACGGACCGTAGTCATCCCTAGTGTACACGACATCCGGATTGGAGAGGAACTTGCGGCGGTCTGCCTGCGTGGAAAGATCGGAAATTGCTGCCAACCTGTGCACGCCCCAGTTGCCCGGGCTGGCATCGTTCACGTCCAGACGCCAAATCTGCCCGCCGGTATCAGTGGCGTAGATGCGATCGGCGTAGCCGCCCGAGATGTTCTCCCTTCCGGCCACGGTGCGGCTGATGTCGCGATCGCGATTCAACACGACCGGATCTGCCGGCATGGCGAAGCGCATGTCGGAGACCACGCGGTCTGCGCCGGCATCCGGACCGGCGCGCCACAGTACCGCGCCGGTCACTGCGTTGACCACATACACGCCACGGCCGATGGTGCGACTCACCGTTTGCGACGTTCCGCCGCTTACACTGCAGGAGCCGGCGTTGTCGAATGTCACCGTCCCGCCCACCGTTGTAGTGACCGATGCGTTGGTCACGCTCGTCGCGAGGCAGGGCTGGATGTCTTCCACCGCAGCGTCGTAGCCCGCGCCGAAAATCAACACCGGCGTATTGCTGCCCCAGGCGCGCAGGTAGGTCACCTTGGGCTCCGACCAAGTCTGACCGATCGCCTCGTAGTCGGTGTCGCAACCGACATTGCTGGTCGCGCTGGGACAGCCCTTCTTCCACATGAAGCGCGGCGTCAGTGGGTCGGAAACGTCGAGCGCGTAGATATACCGGCCACCGCGTCGCATGGTCAGGTACAGATAGACCTTGTCGCCGTCGTTGGGACGGATGCTGCCGTCGAGGTTCGCATCGAGCGTATAGACACCGATCGGGCCGTCGAAGAAGTATGGCTTTTTCGCACCATTGCCGATCAACGGCGTGTTATCGCGCACGCGCTTCAACTGACCGAAATGCTCGGGCGCCACGAAACCCCACACTTCCTCGCCGGCGCCGGTGGCCATCCCGCCTTTGACAGCGCGGAAAATACCGTCGTTGGAGCCGTAGAACACGAAGACGTCGTCGTCATCGTCAGCCCCGCTGCGGTTGTAGTTGATCACCGCCGGGCGGGAATGCAGCACGTCCCCATGGACGTTGGCACGAACATCGTCGGTGCTGGTATCGGCATTCTCGTCGTCCAGATCCTGGCCGCGCGTCCAGTTGATGATCTCATCGCGACGGCTATCCGCGACGTTGAGCGCGGCGGCGGTGACGGCTGCATTATCGGTATTGAATGGTGTTCCGGACAGCGCGCTGCCGGTCGCGCAGCTACCTGTGCATGTGTAGATGTTGCGTTCTGCCGGTGTCGTGACACGGATCTTCTGCGCCACGGCGCCCTTCTCCACGATCGGACCGTCGGGCGAGTCCGAGGCATGGCTGATGTCAGACTCTTCGTAAGTGCCCTTGAACGCCCAGTAGTCCGACGGCGACGTCCAGAAGCTGCGGGCATTGGAGACAATGAAGCCCGAGGTCGGACTTTCAGCCGCGATGCCCGTCGCATCGGCAAGAAAAAGGTCGGGCGGACTGACATTGGTGTTGATGCCGAGCTGATAAAGCTTGAGGTTGCCCTGCCAACGCGGCGCGGCATTCGAATCCGGGCGGAACACACCCATGTAAACCTGGTTCGCGTTCGTGCCGCGCACGTTTACGCTCACGGGCAGCGTCGTGGACGCGAATACCGAGTTGACGGCGCGCACTTCCTTGAAAATGCTGTTCAGCGCGTCGACGATTTCCTGAGCGCCATTGTCGCTGCTAACCGCGAAATAGGTACCCTTCCCGTTCAGCGCCGTGCTTTTCATAAGCGCGGTGTGGTCGAGATCGGCTTTCTGCGTACCCGGATCGACTTCGATCACGTGCGTGTAAACGCTCTGCGTGCCGTCGACGTTCGGATTGCAGTCGCTATTCGCCATGTACTTTGCGAACTCGTCCGTCCAGTTGTTCTGTGCGCCACTGGGATTCAGCGCGATCGTAGGCGGCGGCGACACTCCCATGATGCCGGACAGTAGAGTTTGCGACGCAGCGAGTGCGTTGGTGTTTTCCTGCGCCTTGCCGTTACTGAGGACGATGACGAAGTTCTTCTGACACGCGTCGGTAATCGGGCTGATGTACGTGCTGCTGCTCTGCGATATGAAAGGGGGATTCGCGAGTGACGCCGCATAGGGGTTGTACACGGTATTGCCGGGGAAATCGCGCTTGATCTTGCCGTGGCCCGCGCGCGCCTGGATGCCCGCATAGTAAGCGTAGGCTTCGTACATCATCAACGAGAAGGTCGCATTGTTTCCCTTGTCGTTGTTGATGTGGAAGTCGTTGACAAGCTGTGCCAGAGCCTGTTTGTTCGTATCCGTCATCTGACGGACACCAAACCGGACGAAAGCACCGTCGACGCTATCGTTTGGCGACCCCGTTTGCGGAAACAGCATCAAACCGACATTGAACTGGTCGGACAAACCGTTAACCACGGTGACCAGCGCTTCCTTCTCAACGGCGAACGGATGATTCCAGTTAGCGGTGTTATCGAGCGCAATAAGCACGTTCGGCCGCGCCGCGCTCACGACCGGATTGACCAGAAAGAGGTCGGTATCCTCGTTGGACGGATCAAATTGCGCGAGGACCGGTGGACTCGCCAGCGCGGCAATTGCAACCACGACGGCGAGCATTCCCGACTGAAATGTTTTGCTCATAGCTCTGACCTTTGCGCGTGTATTTTTATGTGGTTATCTATGCGGGACAGTGATCCGGGCGCATTCTCATGCGCACCCCTTGAGAGACGTCTGCGCTGCCGTTCGTGACTGGATCAGTCGCGACAACTCGCACCGTCCACACGGTCTGCTCAGGCACCAACGGATTCAGGGCGCTGGAACCTTCTTCGGGCTCGGTCCAGTTGCACACGGGTCGGTACACCGTCACGGTGAAACCCTGCTCGGTCGACACGATGGTGCTGGTGCCGGTCGGCCAGATTCCCGTCGCAGCGACGGCATCTTCAAAAAAGGCCAGCGACGAGATGCGGTCCTCCACCACTTTCTGTGCCACCGCCTCCAGTTGACGTTGCGCCTGCATATTG
The DNA here is from genome assembly GCA_036676355.1 of Nitrosomonadales bacterium. GTDB lineage: Bacteria > Pseudomonadota > Gammaproteobacteria > Burkholderiales > SG8-39 > ZC4RG42. The sequence continues at coordinate 14,911 of JAKFDA010000003.1, forward strand.
CCGACGACCTTCAGGTTGGCGTTGCTGGTGTGCAGCATCGATATGACGAACATCGTCAACGCGATCAGCATCACCATGCTCATGATGAGCACCGCACCACGTTGGCTGCCATGGCGGATCACGATGGAATCTCCCTGCGAGAGCTCATGTTGATGATCCGCACGACGGCCACGTAAACGTGCCGTTTGAACCCGTCGTTGAACGGTCCGAGCGTGCCTGCACTACCGAGTTCGAAGGTCTTGGTATCGCTGTGGCCGCTACTGCGCTCGCGATTGCGCGTGAGGATGTGAAGCCGTCCCGTCACGACGTTAGCCATTTCAGCTGCGGTGGGCGCGCCAACATAACGGTCGGGAGCGCCGTCGCCGATGGAGCCGGTGAGATCGTTGACCGCGGACGGCGAATCGTCGATGCCGTAATCGACCTGGAAGGCTTCGACACCCTCCGCGATCGTTACCGTGGTCATGGTGGTCGCGCCGCCGACGGCAGTCAGCTCCAGACGCTTCAGCGTGGGAACCGGCTGTCCGCGGTCGTCATTCGCGCCCGTACAAACCGAACCTCCGCCGTTCGGAACACTGCAAGGCGCCACGAAATAGACATGCACGTGCAGCTTGTGGATATCGGCCGCGCTCCCGTCGCGCTTGAGCACTGTGGCAGCGGCGCCATTCGCGGTGCTGGCCGCGGTGAGCGGCGTTTCCGCACCGAACTGCACCTGGCCCTGAACAGGATTCACCTGCAGGTAGACTTCGTTTGCCGTTGGCGTCGAACCAATGGCCAGAGCGCGCGTATCGGCGCGGCGCACCACGACAACGTCGCTGCCAGGCAAAAGATTGGCGTTCGGCAGCCATGTCCCGCAGCTCGTACCGCTGAGATCGGGTCGGCTGCTGTAGTCGGCCGCGCTGTACGCCTGTATCGCGAAGGGAAGCGCATTGCTGATGGCGCTACTCGCATCGGACACTGCGCAGGGGTCGGGGGCCGAGAGTGCCCCCGACAGTTTGAAGTACGGACCGTAGTAGCCGGCGTGATGCACATCGTGCGTCAGCACGTCCATCGCATAGCGACCGTCTTCAATCTGCTGCGCCATGCGATGATATTCCCGCTGCGCTTGGCTCGAGTTTACGAAAATTGCGCCGATGCCCATGCTCAGCAGTAAGCCAAGCGTGAGCGCGATCATCAGCTCGATGAGCGTAATACCGCGCTGCAAGATGGTTCTGCGCAATCGATCCGACTGGCGTTTCATAGTGCGACTCACATCAGATCCGCCATGCGGACAGTCGTCCACACGACTCGGCGCTTGGTTTCGCCGCCGTACAGCGACGACGCGCAGGAAATCACCGGCTCGAAGGTATCGATCATTCCTTGCCATGCGACGGCGACGGTGTAGGTGCTGGTCACCGCATCGAAACTCACGCAGCCGCGCGCACCGAGCATGGCGCCCACACGTGAGCCCGAGCGCACTTCCGCGGCGCCCTGCAGCAGATCATCCCATTCCGTCAGATCGGCGTTGGCACGCGCGATAGCTTCGGCAGTCGCCGAACCACTGCCGCAGTTGGGTGTACCAAGGTGCCCGCCGCCGAGCGTTCCCACGTAAGGCGTCTGGCCATTATTGGTCGATATCGCATAGCAGTCCGCCGCGCCCCGATTGGCATTCATGCGGTCCAGGAGATCGTTGACCAACACGATGGCCTGCGCGCGCTGGTAGGCCTCGAAATCGGCCGTCTGCAACTGCGTCTGCATGGCCGCGAGGCCGAGCAAACCCAGCGCGACGACGATCAAAGTCACCAGCACTTCGATCATCGAGAATCCGCCGGCCCGTTTCATCGAAGGCGTTCTCATCATGCGCAACCGTTGGAAGCGTCGCCGTCGGAGTCGAGCATTACTGACGCCCGCCCGCTCGCGTCGAGTACGACGCAGCGTGCCTTGATTTTCGACGCGCCATTGATGGCCAGAACGATCGTCTGCCCGCCGCCGGTGGTGCGTCCGTTGGGCCGATAAGTGATGGTGGTCGAGGTTGACGGCAGCGGTATGGCGAGATTGTCGAAAGCGTCAGTCGATGCCAGGACCAGCGCGTCGGCCTTGATCTGCCAGCCTGCGCCCCAGTTCGGGCTATTGGGCACCACGTCGACCTCGGCGTTACGCGTAATGGCTTCGCTGCGCGCTTGAACCAGGGCCGCGCGCAACTGCTGACTGGCGTCCCGCAGGCGCGCGTTCAGCACGAAATCGCCGAGATACGGCGCCGATATCACGGCGAGCACGCCGAGCACCATCACCACGACCGTCACCTCGATCAACGTGAAGCCGCGCGTGGATGCGGGCGCAAGACGGTCGATGTTCCGCACTGTCACCATCCCACGTTGATACCGCCGACGGTGCGCGCTTTGGTGCCGTCGTTGGAAAGGGTCATCGTGCCGTCGGATGCCTGTTTGCCGGTTGGCGTGGCGGTCACGGTGAAGCCGATGGGCGGGCCGGCGTCAAGCGTTACGGCGACGCTATAGCGGGCGTTGGCACACTCGGCTGCACAGGTCCAACCGTCTTGCGCGAAATTCAGACCACCGGCGCCGATGGTGTCGGTATAAGCGCGAGCGTCGATGAGGTACTGCGCCTCGCGGTTGGCGACGCCGATCATGAGCTTCTGCGCGTCGGCACGATTCGCGCGGATGATGTATCGCTCATACGATGGCAGGGCGACCGCGGCAAGTATCGCCACGATCACCACCACGATCATCACCTCGATGAGAGTGAAGCCACGCGCTTCGATGTCGGGACGAAGGGCGCTCGGCGCGCCGGAAACATTGGACACTTGCATCGCTCGCCAAAAGGATTACGGACATGAACGAGGGCGAAGCAAGTCGGTGGGTGAAATCCGGCTGCCATCGCGATATCGCCTTAGGCCCGTGGACTTTGCGTCCCACGCTTTCGCGTGGTTTGCCCTCTGCACTGACGAATACATTAGGGGAAATGATCACTTTCCCCAAAAAGTACCCCGTGGTAATCGTGAAATAGTATGCGCAGAACGGCCATGACATTGTCGTAATGTCAGCAACCCGTGGTGGTCGGCAGTCCGCCGAAGGCTGCCGCATAAGGAAAGGCGCGGGAATGCCCCGCGTGAATCACCCCTTCAGTGGATCAAAGGGCGTTGAGCGGAATCTTGAGATAACTGACGCCGTTTTCTTCCGGCGGCGGCACATGTCCGGCGCGAATGTTGATCTGTACCGACGGCAGGATCAGGGTCGGCATTTCGAGCGTCGCATCACGCGCGGTACGAAGGGCAACGAAGGCGTCTTCCGAAACGCCGTCGTGTATATGAATGTTGTGAGCGCGCTGATCGCGCACCGTGGTTTCCCACGCGGGACCGCGCTCTTCGGGCGGGTAGTCGTGGCACATGAACAGGCGCGTCTCCGGCGCCAGTTCGAGCAGGCGCCGCACCGAACGATACAGTTCATGCGCATCGCCGCCCGGGAAATCGCAGCGCGCGGTGCCGACATCCGGCATGAACAGCGTATCGCCGACGAAGACCGCATCGCCGACGCGATAGGCCGCATCGGCCGGCGTATGCCCCGGTACGTATAACACCTGCGCCTCGAGCTTGCCGATGCGGAACGATTCATCCGCCTCGAACAGGTGATCGAACTGCGAGCCGTCCGGCGTAAAGCCCCGGTCGATATTGAACACCCGGCGAAACACTTCCTGCACGGCGCGGATGTTGGCGCCGATGGCGATCCGGCCGCCGAGTTTCGATTTGAGATATTGCGCCGCACTGAGATGGTCGGCATGCGCATGGGTTTCCAGCAGCCATTCCACCGTGAGCTTTTTCGACTGTACGAATTCGACGATGCGGTCGGCCGAATGCGTCGCCGTGCGCCCCGCCTTCGGATCGTAGTCGAGCACCGAGTCGACGACCGCAGCGTGTCCGCCGATCTCGTCATAGACGACGTAGCTTACGGTTCCCGTCTCAACCTCGTAGAACGCCTCGACCTGCGGACGCATTGCACACCTCGCGGCACTATTACCGTTTGACGATATATGCTTTTAACTTCAGGAACAATAACCGCGAAACCGGGCGAAAACGCCGCTCCGGATTTTTCGAACGGAAATCACATCGGAATCTGCAAATGATGATCGACTGGATCAATTTCACACCCTGGCAGGCGCTGTTCGGCGGCGCGCTGATCGGCCTGGCGGCAACCGCACTCATTTTGCTGAACGGGCGCGTGGCCGGTATCAGCGGCATTCTCGCCGGTGTTCTTGCGCCGGTGCCGAACGACACCCGTTGGCGGGTCGCTTTTCTGTTCGGGTTGATGCTTACTCCGGCCGTCTATGCGTTATACGAGGCGGCGCCGCCGATTCAGATCGATGCGGAGTATCCGATCCTGCTCGTGGCCGGCTTACTGGTCGGGCTCGGCACGCGCTACGGTGCCGGCTGCACCAGCGGCCACGGCGTCTGCGGTCTGTCGCGCCTGTCGACGCGTTCGCTCGTCGCCACCCTCACCTTCATCGCGGCCGGGATCGTCACCGTCTACGTCGTGCGCCATCTCATCGGAGCCTGATCATGCGAGCGTTGAATACCTTTACCGCCTTTGGCGCCGGCCTGCTGTTCGGCGTCGGGTTGCTGATAGCCGGCATGGCGAACCCCGCCAAGATCATTGCGTTCCTCGACATCGCCGGCCGCTGGGACCCGTCACTCGGCCTCGTGATGGTCGGTGCGATCGCCGTCGGCACAATCGGATTCACGATCGCCAAAGGACGTACACGCAGCGTGCTCGGCGCGCCGATGCAGTTGCCGACGGCGCGGCGCATCGACCGTCGTTTGGTGGTGGGCAGTCTCGCCTTCGGGGTCGGCTGGGGGCTATCGGGCTTCTGTCCCGGTCCTGCGCTGCTCGCGACAGCGGCCGGCTACGGTAAAGCCCTGGCGTTTGTCGTCGCCATGGTGATCGGCATGACCGTGTTCACGGTCATCGAACGCCATCGCACGGTCGTGACCGCTTGAAACCGTTCCATGCCGCCGGCCATGCGTGAATCAGCGCGCGAAATCGGTCCTGAGGCGAGGCGGCGATTCGGGCGCCTTTGGCGCGTGGCGCGGCGGGGTTATGCGCGCGAGCGTCGATTGATCTATCGGCACGGAGATGCATGCCTGCGGAATCGATTTGGCGCGATTCACCTCGGCACGCACCGCGATGACGCACTGCGTGCGAGTGGCTCGGGCCGACGCGGCGACGTTATCGTCCGCGGCGTTGCCTGGTCCGGAGTTGAGCGATAGCAGCGCCATCAACAGCAAGCCGATCGAGTCCATGTCGGTCGCACCTATGCGAAAGCAGTGCGGCCAGTATGCAGGCGTCATATGACGATACTTCGCGGATAGCGTCGCCCAAAGCGGTATTTTTACCGCAATGACAGGATGGACATGTCGGGTACATGACGTCGTCATTCGACGACAGCGAACGCGCATCGTTCGTTACGACTACTGTTTCGCCGGCTCCAGCCGTAACACTGCGCCGTCGCTTTCGTCGGTCAGCACATAGATATAGCCGTCCGGCCCCGCGCGCACGTCGCGAATCCGGCCGACTTCATCTTCCAGCAGCCGCTCCTCTTTCACGACCCGCTCGCCGTCCAGTTCCAGCCGCGCCAGCAGTCTGAATTTCAGCGCACCGACGAACAGATTGCCGCGCCACTGCGGAAACTTATCGCCTGTATAGAAGGTCATGCCGGAAGGCGCGATCGACGGCGTCCACTGATAGACCGGTTGCGCCATACCGGCCTTGTGCGTGCCTTCGCCGATCGCCGTGCCGACCACATAGTTGACGCCGTAGGTGATGACCGGCCAGCCGTAATTCACCCCGGCATGCATGACGTTGATTTCGTCGCCCCCCTGCGGCCCGTGTTCGTTGGTCCACAGCACGCCGCTTTGCGGATGCAGCGCCGCACCCTGCACATTGCGATTGCCGTAGGTGTAGATCTCCGGCTTCGCGTTCGGCTTGTTCACGAACGGGTTGTCCTTCGGCACACTGCCGTCGTCGTTGATGCGTATGACCGAACCGGCATGATCATCGAGCTTTTGCGCACGCTCCATTTCACCGCGGTCGCCCAGCGTGATGTAGAGACGCTCGTCGCGATCGAACACCAGCCGGCCGCCGAAGTGATGCGTCGTGCCGGATTTCGGCATCAATCGAAAAATCACGCGCTGGTCTTCCAGCTGCGCGTTACCTCCGTCGCCGACCAGCCTGGCGCGCATCACCGCGGTGCCCTGCCCGTCCTCGCCCGCCTCGGCATAGGAGAGATAGATCAGCGCGTTTTCGGCGAAACGCGGATGCGGCACGACGTCCAGTAAACCGCCCTGTCCGCGCGCCACCACCTTGGGCACGCCTCGCACTGCATCGGGTTCCAGCTTGCCGTCCGCACCGATGATGCGCAGCCGCCCGTCACGCTCGGTCACGAGCTTGCGGCCGTCGGGCAGAAACGCGAGCGACCAGGGATGGTCCAGACCCTGCGCGATCGTCACGACCCTGAACGACTGTAATTCGCTGCGGTAGGTGCGTCCGTCCTGTTGCGCGGACGCGCTCGCGAAGGGCAGCACAAGCGCCGCAAGCAGCGGCAAAGCGATTCGAATGGATTTCATGTCGTCCGCGGTAAATGAGGCCGGCCGATAGTATGCAACGGCATGCAGCCGCCGTTCCGCCCGGACGGCAACGGCGGTCAATGTTCCGCGCGGCCGCATCGGGTATCTTCGGCGCATGACTATCTTCACGCTTCTCGACGCGCAACTCGCATTCGGCATGCAACCGCTGCTCGATCGCGCCAACCTCGCCATGCAGACCGGCGAACGCATCGGCCTGGTCGGTCGCAACGGCACCGGCAAATCCTCGCTGCTGCACATCATTTCCGCCACGCAGGCGCTCGACGACGGCGAACTGCAGATCTCCGACGGCCTGCGCGTGGCTTTCGTCGAACAGGAGCCGCAGTTGCCGCCGGCCGAGACGCTGCGTGAAAGCCTGATCCAACGCATGCGTCTGGACGATCATCACGATGAACGCGACCGCTGGCGCATCGAAGCGCGCCTGGCGGAATACCTGCATCGCTTCGGCCTCGACGTCGACATGCCGATGGAGCGTCTCTCCGGCGGCGAACGCAAACGCGCCGCGCTCGCCGCCGCCTTCGCGCTCGAACCCGAACTGCTGCTGTTCGACGAGCCGACCAACCACCTCGATATCGCCGGCATCGAACTGCTCGAAGAAACGCTGCTGAAAGCGCCGGCCGCGATCGTGGTCACGCACGACCGCTTCTTCCTTGACCGCATCGCCACACGTATCGTCGAACTCGATCGCGGCGCGTTGCGCTCCTATCCGGGCAATTTCTCCACTTACGAGCGTCTCAAGGCAGATCAGCTCGCCGCCGAAGAAATCGCCAATCGCAAGTTCGACAAGTTCTGGGCGCAGGAAGAAGTGTGGATACGCAAAGGCGTCGAAGCGCGCCGTACCCGTAACGAAGGACGCGTGCGGCGACTGGAAAGCCTGCGCAACGAACGCGGCGAACGACGCCAGCGCATGGGCAACGTCAAGATGAGCATCGGCATCGGCGATCGCTCCGGCAAGCTGGTCGCCGAACTGGTCGATGTGTCCAAGCGCTTCGGCGACAAATGCATCGTCGACAACCTCAGCATGCGTATCATGCGCGGCGATCGGCTGGCGTTCATCGGCCCGAACGGCGTGGGCAAGACCACGCTGATCAAGATCATCCTCGGTCAACTCATGCCCGACGAAGGGCATGTACGCCTGGGCACCAACCTCAACATCGCCTATTTCGACCAGATGCGCGAACAGCTCGATCCCGAACGCACCGTGGCCGAAACGATCAGCCCGGGTTCGGATTGGGTCGAGGTCAACGGTCAGCGCAAGCACGTGATGAGTTATCTCGGCGATTTTCTCTTTCCGCCGCGTCGCGTGAACTCGCCGGTGAAGCTGCTTTCCGGCGGCGAGCGCAATCGTCTGCTGCTCGCGCGCCTGTTTGCCCGCCCGGCGAATCTGCTCGTGCTCGACGAGCCGACCAACGATCTCGACATCGACTCGCTGGAACTGCTGGAATCGACGCTGCAGGATTACAACGGCACGCTGCTGCTGGTGAGCCATGATCGCGCCTTTCTCGACAACGTCGCGACGCAAACGCTGGTGGCGGAAGGCGACGGCAAGTGGAAGGAATATGTCGGCGGCTACAGCGACTGGTTGACGCAGCGCCCGCAGCCGGAGCAGACATCGAAGGAAGAAAAACGCGCCACATCGGCCGCACCGCAATCCGCGCGCAAAGGCCCGAAGATCAAGCTGAGTTACAAGGAACAGCGCGAACTCGATGCGCTACCGGGCGAAATCGAAGCGCTGGAGCAGGAACAGCGCGCGCTTGCCGCAAAAATGAGCGACGCGAGTTACCACACGCAGGACGCCGCAGCCATGAAAGCGGACCAGACGCGCGCGGAAGAAATCGAAACCCAGCTGGTGAAAAAGCTGGAACGCTGGGAAGCGCTGGAGGAGAAGGTAAAAGGCTCGCTGTAAGCTGCGCCGCCCATAAGCCGTTCATGGTTCGATAAGCTCACCACGAACGGTCATTCCACCGCAGTACGAGGCCGTTCACCCCTCGACTCGCGCTGCGCGCGGCTCAGGGCGAACGGGAATCAACCGTTCGTGGTCAACGCGCGTACTTGCCGTTCATGGGGACGCGTGTAACTTGCCGTTCGTGGTGAGCGCGAGTGCAACGAGCAGTCGAACCATGACGGCAACTCGTAGTTCGCTCTCCGCTCTCCGCTTTCCCTCCTCACATCGTCGGCATATGAAATCCGCCGGCCGGCGTGTCCTGATGCGGCCAGCGAGTCGTGATGGTTTTGGTGCGGGTATAGAACTTCACGCCCTCCATGCCGTGCACATGCAGATCGCCGAAGAGCGAATTCTTCCAGCCGCCGAAAGAATAGAACGCCACGGGCACCGGGATAGGCACGTTGATGCCGACCATGCCGACTTCGACTTCGTTTTCGAAGCGACGCGCGGCGCCGCCCGATTCGGTGAATACCGCTGTGCCGTTGGCGTACGGGCTGGCATTGATCAGCGCGATCGCTTCATCGAGGGTCGCGACGCGCAGCACGACAAGCACCGGCCCGAAGATTTCATCGCGATAAATCTGCATCTGCGGCGTGACATGATCGAACAGCGTCGGCCCGAGCCAGAAACCGTGCTGTACCTCGCTCACCTGCACGCCACGCCCGTCAAGCACCAATGACGCGCCTTCGCGCCGGCCGATATCGACGTAGCTCTGCACGCGATCGCGATGCGCCTGCGTCACCAGCGGCCCCATTTCAACACCTGCCGTCTCGCCCGGTCCGACCTTAATCGCGGCAGCGCGGCGCTTGAGTTTATCGACCAGCGCATCGCCGATATCGCCCACGGCGACTACCGCCGAAATGGACATGCAGCGCTCGCCCGCCGAACCGTAGGCCGCGCCGATCAGCGCTTCGACGGCGAAATCGAGATCGGCATCGGGCAGCACGACCGCGTGGTTCTTCGCCCCGCCCAGCGCCTGCACGCGCTTGCCCGCTTTCGCGCCTGCTTCATACACATGCCTTGCGATCGGCGTCGAACCGACGAAGGACACGGCGTCGACGCCCGGATGCGCGAGCAGCGCATCGACCGCTTCCCGGTCACCGTGCACGACATTGAACACGCCGTCCGGCAAGCCCGCTTCCGTGAACAGTTCGGCCATTTTCATCGCTGCGGACGGCACCTTCTCGGAAGGTTTTAGTACGAAGCTGTTGCCGCAGGCAATGGCGACCGGGACCATCCACATCGGCACCATCACGGGAAAGTTGAACGGTGTAATGCCCGCGCAGACGCCGACAGGCTGACGCACGGTGTGGCAATCGACGCGCGAGCCGACACTCTCGGAATATTCGCCCTTGAGCAGATGCGGAATGCCGCAGGCGAATTCGATCACTTCGATGCCGCGCTGCACCGAGCCCATTGCATCGGGCAGCGTCTTGCCATGCTCCGCGGTCACCAGTCGCGCCAGCACCTCGTGGTTCGCCTGCATCAGCGCAAGAAATTTGTGCAGCACCCGCGCGCGGCGCAACGGCGGCGTATCGCGCCAGGCCGGGAAGGCGGCGCGCGCGGCGCTCACGGCTGCATCGACATCGGTCGCGTCGCAAAACGGCACCCGTTTGCTTACCGCGCCGGTCGCCGGGTTGTACACCTCGCCGTAACGAGTAGTGTTTGCGGGCACTGCCTGGCCACCGACCCAGAGCGGCACTTGTACTGCGCGATCCATCGCTTTGTTCATGGCGCGACCTTTAGCAACCTAACGCGGGACCGCTACTTTAACAGCGCCGCGCGTCGGACGAGAAGGCCGTGACAAGACGGCCACAGCCACTTGCGGTAAGCTCGACGCTCAGTACAACGCCGGCGCCAAGCCGGGTGCAAGGACGTCTCGTGATCACCATTACCAAGCGGCTCGAATTCGACGCCGGCCACCGCATCCCCAGCCACACCAGCGAATGCCGCAATCTGCACGGCCATCGCTACGTACTGGAACTCACGCTCGAAGGAGAAGTGGTCGATGCGCCGGGCTCGTCCGAACACGGCATGCTGATGGATTTCTCGCACGTGAAAGCGATCGCCAGGGAACATCTGGTCGACAAGTGGGATCACGCCTTTCTCGTTTACGAAGGCGACGCGCCCGTGCGCGAATTCCTCGACACCCTGCCCGGCCACAAGACCGTCGTCATGAACACCGTGCCGACTGCGGAGAACATGGCGCGCGCGGCATTCGAGATCCTCGCGCCGCTGATTCAGAGCCGTTACGCCAGGCATCTGCGGCTGGCGAAAGTGACGCTGTACGAAACGCCGAACAGCTGGGCCGAGTACACCGGCTGACGTTTGCGTTTTCTGCGCGGCCGTTCGACCCCGCATCGGCCAACGGGAGATGCTTCCCTCCCCGGCGACATCGTCGTCCACGCTCCAAGGGTTTTTTCCGAACGATATTTTTGCGCCGCCGCAACTGCGCAAAGTGGCTGCGCGGGTCCGAGTTGTGCTTATCAGACGATTGCCGCAAACCAGCAATTCAGCGCGGTCAAACTTATTGGAGGAGACTCGATTTTGAAAGCCATCCCCACAACACTCAGAAAATTCCTGACCCCGACGCTGGCGTCGCTGGCCGTCGTTTCGACCGCATTCGCCGCCGCACCGGAGACCGGCGGTCGGCCCACCACCATGGCGCCGCAAGCGATGGTCGTGACGCCCCATTATCTGGCCTCGCAATCGGCGCTGCGCATTTTGCGTAACGGCGGGACCGCGCTCGATGCCGCCATTGCGGCGGGCGCAACGCTCGCCGTGGTCTATCCGCAATTCACCGCGATCGGCGGCGACAACGTCTGGCTGGTCTACAACGCCAAAAACGGCGAAGTCCGCGCCATGAACGCCATCGGCCCAGCGAGCGAAAAAGCCACCATCGATTTCTACAAATCGAAGGGCATGGAGACCATTCCGCAACGCGGTTATCTGTCGGCCATCACCGTGCCGGGCGCCGTGTCGGGCTGGGACCAGGCTTATGCGTATTCCAAAACGCAACTCGGCAGCAAAACCAAGTGGAGCGCCGTACTCGAAGATGCGATCCGCTATGCGGAGGACGGCTTCCCGGTATCCATCAGTCAGGCCAAATGGGCGAAGAACGCCACCAGCGGCGTCAACCAGGCCACGCAGAATCTGCACGAACTGCCGTCCTTCAAGGCGACGTTCATGAAATCCGGCGGCGAACACTACGAAGTCGGTGAACTGTTCCGCCAACCCGAACTCGCAAAAACGCTGCAGCGGATTTCCGCCAAGGGAGGGCGCGAGTTCTATGAAGGCGAAACAGCCAAGCTGATCGTCGCCGACATGCAGGCCCAAGGCGGATTGCTGACCAGCAACGATCTGAAGAGCTTCAACGCGAAGTGGGAAAAACCGTTGTCGGTGGAATATCGCGGCACGACGGCCTACAACGCGCCGCCTCCGACACAGGGGATGGGATCGCTGGGCATTCTGAACGTGCTGAACAACTTCGACGTCGGCTCGATGAAGGAAGGCAGTGCGGACTATGTGCATCTGCTGGTCGAGGCAACCAAGCAATCATTCGCGGATCGTGACCGGCACCTGACCGACCCGGACTTCAACAAGGGCATGCCGCTCGAATTCGTTCTGTCGAAGCAACATGGCAAGGATCTGGCTGCGCGCATCGATATGAACAAAGCGGCCGACGCGGTCATGACCATGGACCCCAAGGGCGATACCACCTGGATCGGCGTCGTCGATGCACAAGGTAACGCGGTCAGCATGATCCAGAGCCATTACTTCGACTGGGGCGCAGGCGTCCTACCCAAGGGAACCGGCGTGCTGATGCAGAACCGCGGCTCGTTTTTCTCGCTCGACGCGAATCACGTTAACAAGCTCGAACCGCGCAAGCGCACCTTCCATACGATCAACCCGGCCATGCTGGTGAAAGACAATAAACCGTACGTGGTGTACGGCACACAGGGCGGTGAAGTGCAACCGCAGACACAAGCGGCCGTCATCACCCGCATCGTCGATTTCAAAATGCCGATTCAGAGCGCGATTGAAGCGCCACGCTGGAACTTCGCACGCGGCGGTGCGTGGGGTGCCGCAACGACCTCACTGAGCCTGGAAAGCCGCTGGTCCAAGGACATCGTCGATGAACTGGTCAAGCGCGGCCATCCCGCCAAACTGATCGAAGCCGGCTATACCGATTTCATGGGCACCGCCGGCGCGATTCTTATTGATCCGGCATCGAAAATGAAATTCGGCGGGGCCGATCCGCGCGGCGACGGTGCGGCAGTCGGATATTGATCTAGCAAAGCCCTCGATTTGATGATCGAGTAAGCCGGCTCGCATCAAGCAGGCTCGCTGAGGCGAGCCTGCTTCTCAAATGCGCATAACGCGCATGTTATCTGTCTGGCGGCGTCATCGACGCACCGCAATCCTGACAATAAAGCGCGCTCTGCGAATGCCCCGTCGTGCCGCATGTTTCGCATTCGCGCAGAAGCACATCACCGCGCATCCGGCGACCGGCCATCTCCGCGGTCACGATTCCCGTCGGCACGGCGAGAATGCCCCAGCCGAGCAGCATCATGAAGCTTGCAATCGCACGACCGAGATTGGTATGCGGCACGAGGTCGCCGAAGCCGACCGTCGTCATCGTGGTGATGCCCCAATAGATCGACAGCGGAATGCTGGTGAAGCCGTTCTCCGGCCCTTCCACGACGTACATCACCGTGCCGAGCAGCACCTGCACCATCAGCACGCCCGACAGGAAGACCATGATCTTGCGACGGCTCGCATAGAGCGCCGAAGCGAGAAAGGCGTATTCCGACAGATAGGGCGTCAACTTGAGAATCCGAAACACACGCAACATGCGCAGCACGCGGATATCGATCAGCAAGTGCAATTCGGGGAAGAAGAAAGCCAGATAGGTCGGCAGTACCGCAATCAGGTCGACGATGCCGAAGAAACTGCGCGCATAACGCAACGGATGCCGCACGCACAACAGACGCGCGACATATTCGACCGTGAACAGCAGCGTGAAGCCCCACTCCAAAACAATGAATGTCGTCCGATTTTCCCGCCCGAGGTCGCGCACGCTGTCGAGACTGACCACCAGCACGCTGGCCAGGATGACGACAAGCAGCACGATGTCGAACAGCTGCCCCGGCCGCGTATCGGATTCAAAAATGATGTCGAACCCGCGCTGTCTCCAACCGGACGAGGGTCGGCCGAAGCGCTCGTTTTCGGTGGAGGCGCGAGTGCGCCGCCGAGCGTGGGCAGGCGAAGTGGTGGAACTCATGGGGCGCCAGCTTAACAAGCAGCGCACAAGCTGCAAACTACCGACGCGGCGGTCCGACGACCATCCGGGCGCTTTTGCCGCGGCGGAGACGACATAAGCACCCGGACAAAAGGCCTGCGCCGAGGCAGGCCTTTTCAGACGCTCTAGCGCGTGGCGCGCGGACCGCGCGGGGTTTTCGATTTTTTGCTTTGGGCGGCGATCGCCAAAGCTTCGTCCTCGATGTCTTCGCGCGCCGAAGGCTCCACATCCTTGATGAATTCGCCCATCAGCTTTTCCTGACGTGTGCGTAACTGCCTTGCAAGGTCGTTGAGATCCAAGCCTTTCAGTTTGCGCACTTTGGGAAACATCTCCTTCTCTTCTTCCTGCACGTGGTGCTTCACATACTCGACCACGACGGTGAAGTTCGCTTTGTACATGTCGTCGTCCATCTTGACGGTGGTCAGCTTCTCCACCAGCGCATCGACCGACCCATGCTCGACCTTCGCTTCGTTCAGCAACTCCTCGAGTTCATGATCTGCCTTGGCACGCACGGCCGGGTAGAAGATCTCTTCCTCGATCTTGCTGTGGACCTTCAATTCGGTACAGGCTGTCGTAATGATGTCCTCGATCGCCTCGTGGTCCCCTTCCTTGGCCTTTTCGAACGCCTTGAAAAGTTTCTTCACGCGCGCGTGATCTTCCTTCAGCAGATCGATCGCATTCATCTTCTCGACGCGCTTGATCTTCTTTGCTTTAGCTGTGGCCATGATTCCTGTTCCTTGCGTTAAGTGGGTTCGATACGCGTCCCTCGAATACCGGTCAATGCCTCAGATCGGCCGGCACTTTGCCGCCATTCTCGGCAAGCTTTTTCATGACCTGCTTGTGCAGCCACATATTCATGGCTGCGGAATCGCCGGTGTCGCCGGAGTAATCGAGCTCCTGCGCCAATTGCTTGCGCGCGGACAGGCTGCTGTCCATGCCGAGCAGCTTGAGCAGATCCACGATCGAGGTGCGCCAGTTGAGCTTCTCGGAGTGTTTTGCCGCCATGTCGTTCAGCACCGCTTCGACATCGACCGGCTCCATCGGGGTCGGCGGCATCGAACTGCCGACCGCGCCGGTTTGCGGCGCGGAGGCGGGCTGCGTACTTGGCTGCTGAGTTGCCTGCGCAGTGTGTGTCTGCGACGTCGCGGGCGTCGTTTGAGACGCAGCGGGCTGGCGATTGAAAATCTTGTTGAGAATATTGCTGAACATGCTCATCGTGGCCTCCGGTTGTTACTGCTGTGAATGTTAAGCAGTAGCAAGCTTCAAACCCACGAAGCGCTGCGTCGCGTCCGGTGACGACTTCAGGCCGTTTGCGGCGTATCGGCGACCCGGTTGATGCCGCGAATGAGGCGACCGTGCCAGTCATTCTGCGTCACCAGATCGACCTGCACCAGATAGCGATTCTCGCCGCCGACCCGACTCGCGACGGGCACACCGCCACGGAACAGGATGCGATTGCCGGCGATCGAAGGCACGCGCTCGCCCGGCAGCAATACGCCGGTGAGATTGAGCGCATCGCACGCGGAGATCATCACCAGCGCCTGGTCCGCGTCGGCTTCGCGATAGCGACGCAAACTGCCGGCGGCTTCCGGCAGGGCGAACTGCTCGCCCGCGTAGCCGCGGACGAAACGGCCGCCGCGGATTTCGCCGCGCGCTTCGAGCCGGCGCAATACGTAAAACAGTTCGCGCCAGGGCGGCAATAACGGCTCGCGCTCGACCAGCTTGCGGAACACCACGCCATAGCGGCGCAACAGCGCGCGCACGATATATTCGGTCTGCGCTGCCGTGTCGCTGCCTTCAGCCGCACGACGCGGGCGCAGCAGCGACCAGCGCCCGGTCGCTTCCAGATGAGCGAACGCGCCCTGCACGCCGCCACGGCGCAGACGCCGCGCCTTGAGATCGGCCGGCGCGACCAGCGCGCGCAAGCCGGCGAAACCGTCCGACGTGACCAATCCGTGGCTGACCAGCTCGCCCAGCGCCGTCTCGACATGGCTGCGCAATTGATGCGAATCGGCGACGAGATCGACGAAGAACGATGCGCCATGTTCGCGCAGCGCGTTCAACACTGCCGTGGCCGCACCCGAAAGTTCAGGCGCCGCGTCCGCATTCGCCGCATTCGTTGTCCAATGGATCGCATTCTCGCGCGGCAGCAACAGAATCGGCGTGGCGCGCACCGGCGCGGCCTTCCTGCCGCCATCGAGGTTAGCCGATCCGGGGCGCTGCCAGACGAAACGCCCGCTGGCGCAAAGCTGGTCGAGCCACTGCGGGTCGTAATCGCGCACCCGCGCCGGCAGAACCTCCGACTCCCACGCGCCGGCCGCGACCGGAAAACCTTCGAGCTGATGCAACACCGCGCTCAGCGCGGCCGGACCTTCGTGCAGACCCTGGCCGCTCACGCCTTGCCAGTCGAACAGAAAGCGCATGAATGCGGCGGCGGGAACCGGTTCGAACTCGGCGCGACGACGCTCGCGCGTGTAGCGATGGATACGCGCCAGGCGGCGACGCTCGCACCATTCCTCAACGCCGCGC
The DNA here is from genome assembly GCA_036676355.1 of Nitrosomonadales bacterium. Taxonomy (GTDB): domain Bacteria; phylum Pseudomonadota; class Gammaproteobacteria; order Burkholderiales; family SG8-39; genus ZC4RG42. The sequence goes on from JAKFDA010000003.1 coordinate 31,315, forward strand.
GCGCTGAAATCGCCGCGCATGACATAGCCTTCGCCTTCCAGTGCGGCGAGCGGAGTCGCCATCGCATCGGCCGACAGACCCAGCGGCGCACCAAGCTCGGCCGCAGCGACCGGGCCGAGGATCTCCAGACGACTGCGCGTGATTTCGCGCAGCGCGGTATCGGCATCGGACAGCGCGGCAAGCGTCGGCGCGTTGCCTTCGATCGAGGCGCCAGGGAACAACGCGCGCATTTCATGCAGGCGTTCGGCGGCAGCCCAAAGCGTTGCAGTGCCGGTGACGATACGCACCACACGTCGCGCCGCCATCAGCACATCCAGCCACTTCGGCTCGCCGGCGGCGAGGGCTTCCGCGTCGGTCAGGAAACCGTTCACCACCAGCGCGTCGTGCAGCTCGTCTTCGTTCGCCGCGCTCGGCTGCATTTCGGTGCGCACCTGCTCGATCGCGGCCGGGTCGAGCCGGCCATAGTCGGCGACGGACTGCGGTTCATACACGCCGCCGGTTCGCACGGCGTTGGTGCGACGCTCTTCCGCCGCGCCGTCGTCGAGGAAGGCATACGGCCGCGCATTGAGGATCGATTCCGACAACGGCGACGGCGCAGTGAGGTCGCGACAGATCACTTCCACCGCGCCGGATTCGATTCTCCGCAGCAGCGCGACCATGCCGTCCACATCCATCACGTCGTGCAGACAATCGTTCAACGTCTGTTGCACCAGCGGATGGTCAGGCACTTCACGCTCGCCCGGCATGTTGTCCTGACAGGCCACCGCATCGGGGAAAGCATGCGTCAGCAGATCTTCCGCATCGCTGCGCTGCCACTGCGGCGGCACACGTTTGCCGGAGCGATTGCGCGCCACGGCCAGCGCCACCGACGCGGCCCAGCGCCAGCGCGTGCCGAACATCGGCGCCTGCAACACCGCCTGCACCAGTACGTCGTGCGCAGTCTTCGAATTGAGATAGCGCTTGACCTCCTCGAGCGGAAAGCTGTGGGTCGGACCGAGCGACAGCACCAGCGAATCTTCCAGCGCGGCCGCCTGCAGTTCGAAGTTGAACTGACGGCAGAAGCGCTTGCGCAAAGCCAGGCCCCAGGCGCGATTGATACGCGAACCGAGCGGCGCATGGATCACCAGATGCGTGTCGCCGACTTCATCGAAGAAGCGCTCGAACACGATGCGCTCGCGCGTCGGCAGCAAACCCAGCGCGGCGCGCGCCGTGCCGAAGTAATTGGCAAGCTGCATGGCGGCCACGGCGCTGACACCGTAATCGCGCTGCAGCCATTGCTCGCATGCCGCCACACCGCCATCGGTCAGCACCTCGTCCGCGCGTGCGCGCAGGCGCGAGACCGCCATCGACAGTTCTTCGCTGCGTCCGGGCACTTCGCCGAACCAGAACGGCATGCTCGGCGGCTGGCCCTTGGCATCTTCGACGAACACGCGGCCGGTCTCGATCTTGAGCACGCGGTAGGACGTATTGCCGAGCTGCACGATATCGCCGGGCAGGCTTTCGAACGCGAAGTCTTCGTTGAGCGTGCCGATGCGCAAGCCTTCCGGCACCAGTTCGACTTCGTAATCGAATTGATCCGGAATCGTGCCGGCATTGGTGACGACCGTGAGTTTTGCGCCGCGTCGCGCGCGCAGACGGCGATTCACCGCGTCGTAGTGCAGCAGCGCGCCGCGACGGCCGCGCCGCGTGCTGTAGCCGTCGGCCAGCATGCGCACGATCTCTTCGAAGCGTTCCAGCGTCAGTTCCCGATACGGCAACGCACGCCTGAAGACGGCGTGCAGTTCGTCCACACTCCATTCGCGGCAGCAGCATTCGGCGACCAGTTGCTGCGCCAGCACATCCAGCGGTTGCTCGTAAACACCGATGCGATCCAGTTCGCCGCGCTGCACGCAATCGAACAGCGCGACCGATTCGGCCAGATCGTCCATCGACAGCGGAAACAACCTCCCTTTGGGCGTTGCGCGCACGGCGTGGCCGGAACGGCCGACGCGCTGCAGGAAAGCGTTGATCGAGCGCGGCGAGCCGATCTGACACACCAGATCGACGTCGCCGATATCGATGCCCAGTTCCAACGACGCGGTGGCGACGAGCGCCTTGAGCTGTCCGGATTTGAGACGCTGCTCGGCGCGCAAACGATGTTCCTTGGCCAAGCTGCCGTGATGCGCGGTGACGTGTTCCTCGCCGATGCGTTCGGCCAGGTGTCGCGCAACGCGCTCGGCCTGGCGGCGCTGGTTGACGAAAATCAGCGTGGTGCGATGCTCGTTCACCAGCTCGGCGAGGCGGTCATACGTCTCCTGCCACACCTCGGTCGCCATGACGGCGGAGAGCGGCGAGCGCGGCACTTCCAGCGCCAGATCGCGCTCACGGGTGTGACCGGTATCGACGATTTCACAGTCGTCGGCGCGCGCGCCCATCAGCAGGCGCGCCATCGTCTCGATCGGCTTCTGCGTGGCCGACAGGCCGATACGCAACGGCGGTCGTTCGCACAACGCTTCAAGTCGTTCGAGCGTCAACGCGAGATGCGCGCCGCGCTTGGACCCGGCGACCGCATGCAGTTCATCGACGATGACGCTGCGCGTCGACTTCAACATGTCGCGACCCGAATCCGAACTGAGCAGGATGTACAGCGACTCGGGCGTCGTAACGAGGATATGCGGCGGCGAGCGACGCATGCGCTCGCGCTCCGCAGCCGGCGTGTCGCCAGTGCGCACCGCATCGCGGATCGACAACTCGGCCAGCCCCATCGCGCGCACGCGTTTGCGTATGCCTTCGAGCGGCGCCTGCAAGTTTTTCTGGATGTCGTTCGATAGCGCCTTCAGCGGCGAGACGTAAAGCACGTACACCTCGCCCCGCAACCCGTGCTCGATGCCTTCCACCACCAGATCGTTGATGGCCGCAAGAAACGCGGCCAGCGTTTTGCCGGAACCGGTCGGCGCAGTGATCAGCGCATTGCGATGGCGCGCCGTGGCCTGCCAGGCGCGCTGCTGCACTTCGGTCGGAGTACCGAACGTCGAGGTGAACCAGTCCGCGACGGCAGGATGAAACAAGCCCGCCATCGGACCGTCATCGACAACTTCAGCAACGGAGAGTTTGAGCGCCTGCTGCATGCGGCGATTTTACGCTGCGAGTGGCGCATGCCATGAGCGTCGCAACCGTTCGAATGGAGATTTCCGTTCACCGTCGATGCGCCGCTCATCCTTCGACTCGGTCGCTGCGCGACCGACTCAGGACGAACGGCGAATGTGGTGGCTCGAACGCATTCCTCACCATCCGTTCGTGGTGAGCGCGAGCTTGCGAGCAGTCGAACCATGAACGCCCGCATTACGTCCGTTCATCCTTCGATCAAGCCCCGGACGAACGGAATTCAATGAGGAGATTCCTGCATTCAACTCATATCAGCGGCGGATCGGTCTCGCGTTCGAAGTGGCGGTGCTGGGCCATGGCCGCCACGAAGCTCGCAATGCTGTCTCCCATTTCCCCTTCGTTCCGATTCCAATACACGAGGCCGGGATCGGGCTGACCTGTCGGCAGTTCGGGTTCAATATTGGCGGCATCGAGAATGTCGGTCGAAGCGCCGAGCACCAGTATCGCTTTGCAATGGCGATATTGGTCCTTCACATAGTCGAGCGTCTGACCGACTCTCAAGAGCGCATCGACGCCCGCATCGCCATCGGGCAGCACCAGCGCATCGAACAGCACGGAGGGCGCGGCTTCCAAAGTCACTTCGACGTGCAGTGGATCACCGGACGCGGCCGTCACCGCGCCCAGGCGCACGCCCACATAGCGCGGGACCGCCCCTGCCTCGAGCAGGGCTTGATAGACCGCCTGCAATGAAGCGCCATCGACACCATTGGCCGCCACCAGCGCTACACGCCGACCGCGTATCGAACCATCGCCCGGTCGCGCCATGAGCGACAAGGCCGGTGAAACTTCCACCTCGGGTTTTTCCGGATTCGGCAGTGCGGGCGGCTGCGGTTCGGGCATCGGGATGCCGAGCTCGTCCGCAAGTCGCTGCGCGAGTTCAGCATCGGCATTGGCGAGCATGCTCACCACGCGCTCGCGCACGGCCGGCGTTTGCACGCGGGTAAGCTCGAAGCGAAAGGCGCCGAGAATATGCGCCTGCTCCACCGGCGTCTGGCTGCGATAAAACAGACGTGCCTGCGTGAAGTGATCGGCGAACTTCTCCGGCTTGCCGCGCACCTTGTCTTCCTCCAGGGGCTGCGGAAAAGAAACGAAGCCCACCTTGCCCGCCTGGAAAGGACATCCGCCGCCGAGCGAGTTCGGTTCGTAATTCACGCGGCCGCGATGAATCGCCTGACGATGCATGCCGTCGCGCTGATTGTTGAACACCGGCGCGATCGAGGCGTTGATTGGAATCTCATGAAAATTCGGCCCGCCCAGCCGCGTGATCTGCGTATCGATATACGAATGAATGCGCCCCTGTAGCAACGGATCGTTGGTGAAGTCGATGCCGGGAACGATGTGCGCCGTACAGAACGCCACTTGCTCGGTCTCGGCGAAGAAGTTGTCGGGGTTGCGGTTGAGCACCATCTTGCCCACCGGCATCAACGGCACGAGCTCCTCAGGGACGATCTTGGTGGAATCCAGTACATCGAAGCTGAATTGCGCGGCCTGTTCTTCTGTGAAAACTTGCAGCGCCAGTTCATATTCAGGAAACACGCCGGCTTCGATCGACTCCCACAGATCGCGCCGGTGGTAGTCCGGATCGGCACCCGAAACCTTCACGGCTTCGTCCCACACGAGCGAATGCGTGCCGAGCACGGGCGACCAGTGGAATTTGCAGAACACCGATTCGCCCGCTGCATTCACCAGACGGAAGGTATGGACGCCGAAACCCTGCATGGTGCGGAAACTGCGCGGAATGGCGCGATCCGACATCAGCCACATCAGCATATGCGTCGATTCAGGCATCAACGATACGAAGTCCCAAAAGGTATCGTGCGCGCTCGATGCCTGCGGCATCTGGTGATGCGGTTCTGGCTTCACCGCATGCACGAGATCGGGGAACTTCATCGCATCCTGGATGAAAAAAACCGGCATGTTATTGCCGACCAGATCCCAGTTGCCCTCATCGGTATAGAACTTCACCGCGAAGCCGCGCACATCTCGCGCAAGATCGGTCGAGCCGCGCTCGCCCCCCACGGTGGAAAAGCGCACGAACACGGGCGTGCGCTTGCCCGCCTCGGCAAAGGGCGCGGCGCGCGTCAGCTTGGTGAGCGGCTGGTAGCACTCGAAGTAGCCGTGCGCGCCCGAACCGCGCGCATGCACCACACGCTCAGGAATGCGCTCGTGATCGAAGTGCGTCAGTTTCTCGCGGAGGATGAAATCCTCCATAAGGGTCGGCCCGCGCAAGCCGCCCTTCAATGAATTCTGATTGTCCGCGACCGCAACGCCCTGATTGGTGGTGAGCGCCCGATCGCCGCCATCGACGCGTACGCGATCGAGCGGATCGTTGCCCGGATTCACTCCTTGCGGCGGCACGCCATCGCCTACTTTGGGCGAGGCCATCGTTTCGCTTACGGTACTGCCCGTGTCGGCGGGCGACTTCGGCTTCACGGTCGCGCCGGGCTGCGGCGAGAGTGCATTCGCATGCCCGTGCTCGCCTGCCTTGGTCGGATTGGCCGGCATCGCTTCAGCCAACGCCTGCGTACCGGCAACTTTTGCAGCAAGCGCCGCGGGACCCGGCACCCCGGCCGAATCGCCGGGCGCAGGCAGCGGACCCGTAGAGGGACCGGAAATCGTGCTCATTACCGAGCCGGTGATTCCGGCCGGTGCCTTTTTCTTAGCGGGTTCATCTTTCGGGGACGACTTAGCCGTGGCGGCGGGTTTTTTGGTGGCCATAACGCTTCCTGTGATCGTGCATCGCACGAGCACAGATTGCCGCGCGGTCGCCTTGATAACGACCCTTCGAGTCGGCAACCGCTATGCCCAGCAGCAGCATATGTTGTCGGGGACGAACGCGCGGATCAGCGTTGATTGCCACGGTACATCAGTTGCTACAGCCTGCGGTCGCCCATAGCGGGCGACCGTTCGGCATGCGGCGCAATGGTGCGCACATGCGTCATGGAGATGAGGTCATGAGGTCAGAATGTTCGACGCCGGCTCCGGCAAGGGCCGCTCCGCAATGAGTGAAAAAAACACGAGAAAAAAGCGGCACCGTCCGAAATGGGGCAAGCTGCTGGCGGGCGCGCTGGTCATCGCGGCGCTTGCTGCGACGTGGCGTTACACCCCCTTATCCGAATACCTCACCGGCGAGCGCATCAGCGCATGGGCGCAAGCGGTACGCGGCATGCCGTCGGCGCCGATGTGGACCGCACTCGCCTACATCCTGTCGAGTTACGTGATGTTTCCGCGACCGGTGCTGACGCTGTTCACCGTGATCGCCTTCGGTCCGTGGCTCGGTTTCACTTACAGCATGGTGGGCATCATGCTCGCGGCGCTGTCGCACTATTATGTCGGCCGCGCGCTTCCGAGCGACACGGTCGCGCGCCTGGCCGGCAGCAAGATGGACAAGGTTACCGACGGATTGAAAGGACACGGTTTCCTGGCGATTTTCGCCATTCGCGTGGTGCCGGTGGCGCCGTTTCCCGTGGAAGGTATCATCGCAGGCGCCGCCCGCATCAAGGTCTGGGATTACAGCGTGGGCACCTTTCTCGGCATGTTGCCCGGCGTGCTGGCAACGACGGTATTCGGCAGGGAAATCGAACGGGCCTTGAAGGATCCCTCGACGATCAACTACTGGGTCGTCGGCGCCGTGATCGTGGCCTTCGTTCTGATGACCTACTTCGTCGGTCGCTGGTTCGCGAGACAGCAAGCGCAACCTGCCGGCACTTGATCGGCGCATGAAGCATGAAGCAAGCGCCAAGCCGCCGAAGCAGAGGCTAGCCGGTAGCGTCGATTTCTTCGAGCGCCTTGCGAATCGCTCCGGCATCGTCGGGCCGGACGAGTTGCGCGACCTCCTTCCCGTCGTTGAGAAAGACCAGCGTCGGCCACAGCTTCACACGGAATGAACGGCCCAGCCGACGACCGGGACCGTCTTCGATTTTGATATGTCGCACGCGCCGGTGATCGGCAAACGCTTCGGCGATCAACGGTTGCGCGCGCGCGCAGTAGCCACACCATGACGTACCGAACTCGACGACGACCGGCCCCGAAAGGGCGTCGATCTCCTCGCGCGTCGGCGCAACCGATCCATACTCTTTGTCTATTGTCATAACCATGCTGAGCGAAACAATAACTTAGGATACTGCGGCGGCGCCCCTTGCGCTTCACATCGGCAGCATCTACCGTGGAGCCGATGGCCGGGCGTCCCGATTGAACCTGGTAAATCCGCAGGCCACCGGCGCTTCGCGCCCACTTCGCTCGCCCCATCGCGGGCATCCGCGCAATTCCCCACACCGAAGGAACTAATCCAGCTTATGCAATGGAGCCCGATTTTTGATTTTTTCGGCAATCCCGACCTGGCCATTGTGGCGACGGGACTGGCTGCCGCGCTCGCGGCGCTGATCATCCAGATCGTCGCCACCAAAATCATCACCCGCCTGATTGTGAAGCGCACTTACACGCGTGCGTTCCTGCGCCGTTCGATCGGGCCGATGCGCTTGCTGCTGCCGATGCTCGCGCTGCAGGCGGTGTTGCAGGCCGCGCCCGCCCGTTTCGAATGGGTGGCTGGGTGGCAGCACCTGCTGTTAGTGGCAATCATCCTTGCCGTGACCTGGCTCGCGCTTGCGGCGGTAATGGGCGCGCGCGATGTGGTTGAACTGCGCTTTCCCGTCAATGCGGCGGATAACCTCGAAGCGCGCCGCGTGGTGACGCAGGTGACCGTGCTTGCTCGCACGGCGGGTGGGTTGATCATTCTGATCGGCATTGCGGTCGCATTGACGACCTTTCCCGGGGTACGTCAGATCGGCGCAAGTCTGCTGGCCTCGGCCGGTCTGGCCGGTATCGTGGTCGGCTTTGCGGCGCGACCGGTGCTCGGCAATCTGATCGCCGGATTGCAGATCGCGATGGCGCAGCCGATACGCATCGACGATGTCGTCATCGTACAAGGCGAATGGGGGCGTATCGAGGACATCACCGGCACCTACGTCGTGGTGAAAATCTGGGACGAGCGCCGGCTGGTCGTGCCGCTGCAATGGTTCATCGAGAATCCTTTCCAGAACTGGACACGCACCGGCTCCGACATCATCGGCTCGGTGTTTCTCTGGGTCGACTATCGACTGCCGCTGGAACCGTTGCGGCAGGAATTGAAAAGGATTGTCGAAGCGGCGCCGGAATGGGATCAACGCGTATGCACGCTGCAGGTGACCGATACCTCCGAACGGGCAATGCAGGTGCGAGTACTTGCCAGCTCGATCAACTCCGGCAGCAACTGGGATTTGAAATGTCGGGTGCGCGAAGGACTCATCGCCTTCATCCAGCGCGAACACGCCGAGGCGCTCCCTCATGTGCGTGCCGAGTTGACGCAAGCTGCGCCGGCGCATCGCGAAAGAGCCGTTGCGCGCGGCACGACGGATCGCAACGCCACGGCGCAGGGACAGGCGACGCCGGAGACGATGTAAAGACCGCTCCGCGCGCAGCGCGCTCCGCCGCGTAGACGCGCCCGTTATCCGCCGCGCCAAGGCGGGCACGCTAATGGCTCATAGCATCGCGACGACGCGCCTGCCCCGCGACCGGCCGTCACGCATGATCCACGGAGATCTATGGCCTCAACGGTTGGCGCACCTCGCAACGAGCGAATTTTTCTTACGTTACTTGCCGTCCTCGGCACGCTTTGGTTCGCTGAGGATGTGCTCGTTCCGCTCGCGCTCGCCATCCTGCTCAGTTTTCTGCTCGCGCCTTTGGTGCAGCGACTGCAGACGTGGGGGCTTCCCCGTATCGTGTCCGTCCTTGCCACCGCGCTGGTCGCCTTCGCCCTGCTCGGTGGCGTGCTTTACGTGGTCGGCACTCAGTTCCTCAACCTTGCCGAATCGCTGCCGAGCTACAAAACGAACCTCGTCGAGAAGATACGTTCGTTGCGCCCTCCAGCCAACGGCAGCTTCAAGGAAGGCACGGAGACAGTCAAGGAATTGACTGAGGAGTTGCAGAAAGCGGCACCGAGCGAAGAGAAAAAACCGCGTGCCGTTCAGAAGGTGGAAGTAGTCGAGCCGCCGCCGAGTCCGATGCAGATCGTGCGCGAAGTCTTCGGACCAATCCTCAAACCGCTCGGCACCGGGGCCGTGGTGGTGGTGTTCGTGATCTTCATGCTGTATCAGCGTGAAGATCTGCGCGATCGCGTCATCCGTCTCGTCGGCGTGCGCGATCTGCATGCCACGACGCAGGCGATGGACGACGCGGCCGGCCGCGTCAGCCGCTATCTGATGATGCAGACGCTGATCAACGCCATGCAGGGCGTGGCGGTGGCGACCGGGCTATGGCTGATCGGCGTACCGAACGCGATGCTGTGGGGCGCGCTCACGATGGTGCTGCGCTTTATCCCCTACCTCGGCCCCTGGCTCGCCGCCGCCATGCCAATCGCGCTGTCGTTCGCGGTGTTCGACGGCTGGACCTTTCCGCTCATGACGATCGGATTGTTCGTCGTACTCGAATTGTTCAGCAACAACGTGCTCGAGCCGTGGCTGTACGGCACCAGCACCGGCGTTTCGCAACTGGCGCTCTTGGTCGCAGCGGTTTTCTGGACATGGCTATGGGGCGCTGCGGGGCTATTTCTCTCCACACCGCTGACGGTGTGTCTGGTCGTGATGGGCAAGTACATTCCGCAACTCGAATTTTTCAGCATTCTGCTCAGCGACGAGCCGGTATTGAAACCGAAGCAGCGCTTCTATCAACGGCTGCTCGCGCGCGATCCGGAAGAAGCGGAAGAGCTCATCGACGAGGCGCGCGAGGAGCAGTCGCTGCTCGAGGTCTTCGACACCATGGTGATTCCCGCGCTCGTCCTCGCCGAACAGGATCACCAGCGCGGCGTGCTTGAAGAATCGGCGCGGCAGTACATCATCGATCAGACGCGCGAACTCGGCGATGAACTGTGCGATGAAGAAGAGAAGCGCCGCCATGACGCAGACACACCAGCTCTGCTTTCCAAGGGCGCCAGGTTCAGTGTGCTCAGTCTTCCCGCGGCGGACGAGGCCGACGAAGTCGCAGCGCACCTGTTCGCCCGACAACTCGCGCTGGAGGGCATTGAAAGCCAGTTGTGCTCGGTGGCCACGCTGAAGAGCGAGATGCTCAACAAGGTCGAAGAAATGCAGCCCGACGTGGTGTGCATATCGGCGCTACCGCCTGCGGCGATGGTCCATGCGCGCTATCTGTGCAAGCGATTGCACGCACGCTTTCCAGACGTTCCCATCGTGGTCGGGTTATGGAGCGCGCTGGGCGACATGGAGAAAGCCCGCGAGCGGCTCGAAACGGTCGGCTGCGGCAAATTGGTTGCGAGCTATACCGAAGGCATGGAGGAAATGACGCGCCGCCTGCAGCCGGTGCTGCAAGGCGTAAAACCAAGCGGCGACACGGCCGTTCATAAAGAGCCTGTCAGCCGAGCGTTGTGAGTCCCGGGCTGTTCGTGGTGAGCACGCAAGTCGTTCGTGGTGAGCGTCTCAAAACCGTTCGTGGTGAGCGCGAGCGTAGCGACCTGTCGAACCAGAACGGCTGTACCGTACCGAAATGCTCCGTTCATCCTTCGACAAGCTCAGGACGAACGGAAGATCAAACCCGTTCGGGGTGAGCGCGAGCTTGCGAGCAGTCGAACCATGATGGGCAGCGTTTAATTCGCGTATTTCACCGTGCAGCCATAAGCGTTCGTCGTCGCCACCGACACCGGCTCGCCGCTCTGTGATTCGTTGAGCGCCTGCTTGACGTAGTTCTTCGCGTCCTTGATGTCTTCCACGCGCGTCGTCGCTTTGCTGTCGATCGCGCCTGCATACACCAGCGTTCCCTTCGGGTCGATGATGTACATGTGCGGCGTGACCTTGGCGCCGTAGGCCTTGCCGATCGCGCCGCTCGTGTCCATCAGCGTTGCGTGTGCCGCGGCGTTCTTGCTTTGCATCCACTTGGCGAGATCCGCAGGTTTGTGATAATCGCTCTGCGATTGCGCGGTCGAGTTCACCGCCAACCACACCGCGCCCTTGTCTTTCGCCTCGTTCTGCGTCGCCTGCATGTTGCCGCTGTAATGCTTGCGCACGAAGGGGCAGCCCGGATTCACCCATTCCAGCACCACGTATTTGCCTTTGTAATCGCTCAACTGATGCGTCTTGCCGTTCGTATCCGTCCCGGAAAACGCCGGCGCCGGCAGGCCGACCATCGCCTCCGCGAAAGCCGGCAGCGAAAGACAAGCACTCGCGGCAATCACGCCGGTCATCAACAAACGTTTCATGTGTGCCTCCGTAAGTAAGAGAACCTTCACACTTCGTCATCCGTTCGTCCCACCGTCATTCCGGGCAAGCGTAGCGCGACCCGGAATCCATGGCTGCTCAAAAGCGCGTGTAAGAGCTGGATCCCGGATCGGCCTTCGCTACGCGAAGGCGTCCGGGATGACGGCTTATATGCCGAAAGCCTGCGCTCACCACGAACGGTTTTGCGCTTCCGCTCGTCCTGAGCTTGTCGAAGGATGAACGGAAGCCAACCTATAGCGCCACCACCGCCGCTCTGACTTCATCCACCGTCAGGAGTTCGGACAACAATCGCGGCGGTTCGAATTCGTCCACCGTATACAACGCATACACCGGCACGCCGGAACGGCCGAGATGGGTGAGCGCCTCGCCGATCGCGGCATCGCGCGAGGTCCAGTCCGCCCGCAGCAGTGCAACGTTCTTGCCGGCGAAGGCTTCGAGCACGCGCACATCCGCCAGCGTCGTGCGCTTGTTGTACTGACACGTCACGCACCACGCCGCAGTGAAATCGACGAACACCGGCCGACCCTGCGCGCGATATTCCGCAACGCGTTGCGCCGACCACGGTTCCCAGCCCTGTTCGATCGCTGAACCGGCGTCGGGCGACGCCTCGCGCAACATCGGCACCGCCCAGGCGAGGGCCACACCCAGCACGAAAATCGCCGGCACGCCGAGCGCCAGGCGCGCCTTGCCCACCGCGGGCGAGCCCCACACCCACGCAACAAATGCGATCACCACCAGCAACGCGAGCATCGCCGCGGCGCCATCGATGCCCGTCTGCATGCCAAGCACCCAGATCAGCCACACGACCGTGGCGAACATCGGAAAGGCCATGAGGATCTTGAAGCGCATCAGCCACGGCCCCGGTCGCGGCAACGCGCGCGCAACTGCGGGAATGAGACTCGCGATCAGGTAAGGCGTCGCCATACCGAGCCCGAGCGATGCGAACACCAACAGCGCCTGCGTCGCCGGCAGGCCGATCGCGAAGCCGAGCGCCGCACCCATGAACGGCGCGGTACAAGGCGAAGCGATCGCCACCGCGATCACGCCGGTGAAGAACGCATCGGCAAGCGGATGGCGGATCTGCCAGCCGCCGATGTTCGCGGGCAAAACCGCGCGCAACTGGAACACGCCGGCGAGATTCAGCCCGATCAAGGTGAACAGCACCGCCAGCGCCGCGACAAAACCCGGCTCCTGCAACTGAAAACCCCAACCCAACTGCTCACCCGCGGCGCGCAACGCGAGCAGCAGACCGGCCAGCGCGATGAACGACAGCAGCACACCGGCCGTATAAGCGAAGCCGCCCGCCACCAATCGCGCGCGTTCGTGCGCGTGATCGGCGAAACCGAGCAGCTTCAATGACAGCACGGGAAACACACAAGGCATCAGGTTCAACAACAAGCCGCCGACGAATGCGAACAGCAGCGCGACCGTAAAGGAAAGGCTCGCCTGCGGCGCAACCAAAGAGCCGTCATTCCGGGCCGACGCGCCGTACTTGCCGAAATCGAATGTCTGTTCCGGCTTCGGCGCAACAGCGGCGACCTCCGACCATGGCGTCGCCATTGACGCCTCGACGCGTATCGAATCCTTACCGAACACCAACACGACCGGCACGATTTCCGGGCTCGCGCTGCGCTGCGGCGACAAGGGCAAGCGCCCTTCCCATGCGTCGCCATGCCAGCGCCGTTGCAACGGCGCAGCGTGCTCGATCAGGCCGATGGTTTCCGCGAACGCTTCGGCGCGTTCCCCGACCAGCCGCGCGGGCAAGCCTTCCACGCGCAACACGATCGCGCCCGCATCAGCGTGCGCGACTGCTTTCACATCGGGCAACTCGACCGGCCGCGCCGCGAATGCCGCAGCGAACGCCTTCTCATGCGCACGAATCGGCGTGTCGGTCGGCAGACTGAGCGTGAAATCGCCTGACTCTGGAATGCATTCGATCTTGCACACCAGCCAATCGGCGCGCAGGTTGATGTCGAGTGTGTTGGAAGCGAAATCGGCAGGCAGATGTACCGGAACCGGCAACAGCACCGTGCCTTCATAGCCGTAGTTCAACAGCGAACCGACCGGCAAACGAACGGGCGTCGGCCAATCGATCTCGCCCGCCTTCACTCCGGCCGGCAGCGCCCACTTGAGCATGGTCGGCAAACCCGAATCGCCCGGATTGCGCCAATAGGTGTGCCACTCCGGCTGATGACGAATGAGCAGTCCGAGCCACATCGATCCGCCCGCCGAAACACCTTCCGGCGCGTGGACGACCAGTTCGGCGCGAACCTGCGGTGTGGTGACGACGGAAGATGCCTGCGCAGTGAGCGCGCAGAAGGCGAGAACAACAACCGATAAAAATCGAAACAATGCTGCCGGTAGGGCCATTGATACGTCGTGCCGGAATAAGTGCCGAAAGCGATATTAACGCGCGCGTCGCACGTCAGACACGCCCGGGCCGAGCGCCGGCGAGTGACTTTCGATAGTGTTTGGTCGCCCAGGCGAAGAACGCGCACCCGAGCCGTTACAATCGAGCGGCGCATGACGCCTTCAATCGCCGAAAGAATCCGGCCTGAAAAATGACGAATAAGCGATATCGACCGGACTCCGGCTTCAAGCCTCGAATGCCCGATGCGGGCACGGAGGCGGCGGCGGCATGAACCACCGACTGAACCTATCCACGGTGGTCCTGCTCGTCCTGCCGCCGCTGCTTTGGGCCGGCAACTCGGTCGTCGGGCGCGCGGTGTACGACATGGTGCCGCCCATGACGCTCAACTTTCTGCGCTGGGTGGTCGCCGCGCTGATATTGCTGCCGTTCGGCCATGCGATCTTCCGGCGCGGGAGCGGTCTGCTGACCAACTGGCGGCGCTACGCGCTGCTGGGTCTGCTCGGCGTCGGCTCGTACAACTCGCTGCAGTACCTCGCACTACACACGTCTTCGGCGGTGAACGTCACGCTGGTCGCATCGAGCATGCCGGTATGGATGCTGATCATCGGCCGCCTGTTTCACGGTGCCGCCATCCGGTCCATGCAAGTGATCGGCTCGGTGCTGTCGCTCGCTGGCGTGCTCGTCATCCTCGCGCAGGGGCAATGGGCGCAACTGCTGCAGCTGCAATTCGTGCCCGGCGACCTGCTGATGATCGTCGCCACCATCCTCTGGTCGTTCTACAGCTGGCAACTCATTCGCGGCGGAGACAGCGAAGCGATCCGCAGCACCTGGGCGACCTTTGTCCTTGCGCAAGTGGTCTACGGCGCGGCGTGGTCGGGCTTCTTCACCGCGATCGAATGGAGCATCACCGATGTGGATTTCGACTGGAACTGGACATTGACGGCCGCACTCGCGTACGTCGCCATCGGGCCGGCGGTCATCGCCTACCGCTGCTGGGGAGTCGGCGTGCAGCGCGTAGGCCCCACTACGGCGGGCTTCTTCAACAACCTCACGCCGCTCTTCGCCGCGCTGCTCGCGCTCTTCATGCTCGGCGAAACGCCGCAGCTCTATCACGCACTCGCCTTCGCGCTCATTCTCGGCGGCATCGTGCTGTCGTCGCGGCAGCGCGCGTAGCTCGACTGGAAAGGATGCTATGAATTATTTGTTCGCCGCCATGGCCTTCGTGTGCGGGGCCATCGTTCCACTGCAGGCAGCGATCAACGCGACGCTGCGCACCCACCTGCCCAGCGCCATGCAGGCCGCGCTGGTCTCATTCACGGTCGGCACCATCGCACTGCTGCTTTACTGCATCGCCGAGCGCGCGCCGTGGCCGACAGTGTCCTCCGTTGCCAACGTGCCATGGTGGGGATGGATCGGCGGCGTCCTCGGCGCGTTCTTCGTTTTCTCGTCGCTCGTCGTCGTGCCGAAGCTCGGCGCCGCCGCGATGCTCGCGATCATCGTCGCCGGGCAAATGACGGCTTCGCTTCTGATGGATCACTTCGGCGTGCTCGGATTGACGCAACAGCCGATTTCGTTCTGGCGCGTTTTCGGTGTACTGCTGGTGATTGCCGGAGTCGGGGTGACGATGGCGTCATCGAAGTAAGCTAAACAGCCGTTCGTGGTGAGGCCCCCGAACCGCGAACGCGCTGTACCCCCTTGGAGTCCCGCGTCCCGCGCGGTTTTAATGCACATCGAAATTTTTTGCTCACTTGCCGGGCGGTGATGCGGCAGACCATGACCATCTTGCAACTCGCCCGGGAAATTCGTTCGCGAACCTTGTTCCTGCTGATTCTGCTTTTGCGCGATGTGTTTACCCGTTCCGTGGCAACGAACTCACAAGAATGTGCGAAGCCGGCTTCGAATGGGGTCGACGCGTGATGACGCTGCAAGCCACCGACACCAACGAGCGCACTATTCAAATCCGTGTTCTCGCTGGTTTCGCAACAAGCGGTGCGGACTTGCATTTAATTGCCTCACCCGGGCAAGTCTCATTGAGTACACATTCAGTGAGGCATGCGGATGCGCTATCGTAAGTGCGCGCTCATTTCCATCGAACCCAAGCCCACGCACGGCGATTGACCCCGCTAACAGCAGAGCCAAGAATTAGCGAACTGCCAAGACGTTATCTTTACGTTCCGCTCCACGAAAGCGTGCCTCGTCAATCTCGAATGAAGTCACGAGAAGCTCTTCATAGTCCCCCCGGAACGCAGAATCCGCGGCGATCACGCTGCTCCTGCGTAGTGGCTGTACAACAAAATCGCTTCTGTAGAGCTCAACCACGGAGGGGTGATACGCATTCGTAGCGACGACTTGAACGCCCCGCTCTTTCGCAGACATCAAGGCATTCCTTAAGCGAACTTGGTCGTCCCAGCTAAAAATCCGCTCGTTGTACTTTAAAAAGCCATTGTAATTGTGACGAACGGTATATGGCGGATCTGCGAATACAAGATCACCTTCTCCTGCATCACTGATTATCTGTTCAAAGTCGCTTACGATAAGGCTCACATTAGCTAGTCGCTTACCAAGCGCCTCAAAGTCATCCGTTTCAAGCAAGACGTTCTCTTTTGTTCCCTTTGGGACATTAAATTCCCCACGGCGATTCACCCGATACAGCCCATTCCAACAAGTTCTATTGAGATATATGAACCTCGCCGCTCTCGCCGGCAGTGAACGTGGCCGTGACTGCCTCACCTTGTAATAGTGCCCCTCCGAGTGCAAACGTTGATGCTCCTTCAGCCGCTTCCAGACTTTCGCATAGTCATCGCGGATGGCCTTATACGTTTCTATGAGCTCTGCGTTTAGATCAGCTAGCGTTGCCGAAACCGGGTTAAGTGAGAAAAACGTGGCCGCGCTACCGAGAAAGGGCTCGAAATAGTGCCCATATGTTTTCGGGAAAACATGCCTATATCTGTCGACGAACCAGCGCTTCCCCCCAGCCCACTTAAGTAATGGAATGAGCCCCTTTGTCATTGTTCTTCCCGTTTCATAATGGCGGTATAGCCGTATGCCTTGATACGAGTCGACAGCGTGTTCCAGATACGGTCTATAAAACCGAAATGCTCTGCCTTGTAGGTCCTACCCTCCGCTCGGTGAGCCGGTATCCGCCGCAGCTCATTAATCTTATCCATCCAATCGAAGGCAAAGGCCACACCTTTTTCGTTAGGCTCCGGAATATGGAATACGTCCCTGAAAAGGTTTTTATGTGCTTTCTGTTCTATGATTTTCTTGAACTCGATGAAGTCAAGGTATGTCTCTAGTGGCCCCCGGTCCTCAACCGGATAATCGAGAGATTTCTCATACGCTCGTGTCCGGATTTCTTTGCTGATCACACCTTTTTCCCAGTACGCGTTCCTGTCCTCTCCGTATAGCGCGCGGAAAACAGCAAAGATATGTTTGCCAGTCAGCCCATTAATTTCTTGCAGTTGACGGTCTGCTTGGTTCTGTAGCTCTTCAGATTGTGTAATCTGCCATTCATCAAAGCCGACCGGATGGAATGAGGGCTCTTTAGCTTTGATGATATTTGCGAGCCTAAAGAAGTATTCTGGGGGCCCACCACTTCCATACTGTACGCTGAACGTTTGGTCGACGTTGGGCACCCCGGATTTGATGAAATCCAGAACGGGACTCAAGAGCGGTGAAACATCCGCGATAAGTTGGTGCTCAGGCGTCCTCCTGGCTCGCTCGAGGTCACCCTTATAGATGTGAGAAACCATTTCACCAAGCAATGCAGTAAAGGCTTGTGTGCCTTCATTCGTGCACACTTTTCCTTCTCTGCCGCGATCCCACCGTGTCATGTCGGCATTGGCGATCTGAGAGAAATAGAGATTTAACGCCTTCTGGGCACGAAGCAGCGTGCCGTTATCGGTCGTTCCGCATAGCGGCCCCTGCTCATATTGAGCCTTCCCGATCGCCCTACCTAGCAAGCCGTATCGTTTCAAGCCAAGCTTGACCTGCGGAACAGTTAGACAAGCTTTTGCTGTAGCCCTAAGCCCTTCCGCGGTGAAGCGCCCATAGAAGACACTTCCCAAATCTCTGCTGAGCTGCTGTATTAGGCGCGCAGCAATGGCGCCAATTCTTTCCACCGGGTCCTCAGAGCCCCACTTAAGCTGCCCTTCTAAATCGTCCAGAAGGGTCTTAGGCACCGGGCGTTGCTCGTGATTAATTGTGACGAACAGGCCAGCTTCCTCCGATTTCTTCAATCCCTCGAAGGCGACGACCATCAGTTTGTCGTCCATGTAGCGGGCTGGAAGATTAGCGTAGCCATACAGCCGATGCTGACCGTCGATAACCCACGCCGACTTATATGTATCTGGCAAATAGAGATGTCCGAAGTGAGCGTCGGTCACAAGATCCTTCTGAAGGATGTCGAACCTCGGTGGCTTCACAAAATTGATGAGTAGATTGTTCGCAAAATACCCGCCCTGCTCTATGAAATCACCGATTTGTTTTAGTCGATTCTTTTGTATCAGCCTTTGATAAGTAGGATGACCTTCAGGGTCGTCCAACGTTCGATGGTTTACGAACGCGATTTTCAGCAGATGCGCCGGCGTAGTAACGAACGAATAGAACGTCTTCCCGCCCAATCGTCCTTTCGTTGCAGGGACTCTGATACCTTCCAGCTGGGGAATCTTTTGATCCTTGAGAAACTCCGCCAAGAACTGATACCGAGAAGCGCGGCCTAGATGTTCAACCAGCTGCGTGTAGTACGGGAGCTCCATCTCGGTGACACGTTTGATGTTGTGGTGCTTTGCTATTTCTACCTCTTGCTCAGACCAGATGATGTTTTCAGTAACGTAGAACCAAAGTATCTTAGGCTTGAACTCGTTCCCATAAAATCGCTTTACTGCGTTGGCAATATCACCTGTTTTCTTACCAAATCCCTCTAGGTCAGCCTTTAAACTCAGCCGGCCAAGCCTTTCCTGTGCGCGACACCGAGTAACTATAACGGTCTCGTCATCGCGCGCATACACGGAGATCGAAGCGTTTCCTAATACCTCCTTGCGGCGTTTTAGCTGAATCCTAAATTGCCCCCCTTCGTTCATCTCTTGGTAGCCCATCTTGTACAGGAGCACCCACCACTTGTTTTCAAGCCTCTCAGCCACAAGCTTTGGTCGCTGTAACTTCACGCCCCTTTTTAAGCGGCGATGAACTAGCCATCCTTCCCCAAGAAGCGAGCCTTCTTCTTCAGGCTTACAGGTCTTAAGGTCCCATAGTGTGTTTCTACGCCGATACTCACGACGTAAATCCTGGGGGTTATCTAACAAAGGATGTAGTGGGGACTCGGATTCCGACATGCGCCCTCCCAAGCACAGATTATCGATGCACGCCAATATCGCGACCCGTTGGTTCCGTCATGCCCCAAATTCGAGGAGCATGAAGAGTGCTTAGTCGTGCACGGCGCTGTCTTATTCGCACTATCATTGTAAGACTGAACGGATTACGGCCAGTAGGCCTAAATTAGCCCGTTCTGGGCTTTTGCTGAACAATTGATCTTCCGTTAAGGCTTGGCGCACGCCGTCAATTCATGCCTTTCGCAGCGGGGTTGAGCCGGTATACTTTCTCCAGTTTTTTCGGCCCCGCTTCATGCCTGACACCACCAATCCGCTGTTCGCCAAGGTGATGGACCTGATGCTCGACGCCGTCTGCGCCGTCGACAGTGACAACCGCTTCGTTTTCGTCAGCGCTGCCTGCGAGTCCATTTTCGGCTACACGCCGGAAGAGATGGTCGGTCAGCCGATGATCGACTTCATTTTTCCCGAAGATCGGGAACGAACGCTGGAAGCGGCCGGCAAAGTTGTTTCCGGCACTCCTCACCTCCACTTTCGCAATCGTTATGTGCGCAAAGACGGCACGATCGTGCACATCATGTGGGCGGCGCGATGCTCGGACGGCAATTTGCGGGTGGGCGTCGCGCGCGACGTCACCGAACTGGTGCGGGGCGAGTCCCTGCAGGCGGCGGTGTATGCCATCTCCGAAGCAGCGCACACGCACAAAGATCTGGATGCGCTGTTTCGATGCATTCATGAGATCGTCGTCAGTCTGCTACCGGTCGGCGATTTTGTCGTCGCGCTCTGCGATCACGATGAACGGTGCGGTGAGCTCGCTTTTCCTTACGCCGTTTACGATCGAAACAAGGACGCGCAGTCCAGCAGACTGGCTGCCGAATCACTCTGCGCCGAAGTCGTCCGTCGCGGACAGGCCTTGCCGTTGACCGATGCCGGCGGAACAGATTTGCCGCCTGACGTCGCGCGCATCGCCGAGCATGATTCGTGCGGCTGGCTGGGCGTTCCGCTCCGCTTACAAAAGAGTGTCATCGGCGCGCTGGTGATACAGCACTGTTCGGCCAAAACACGCTATTCGGAGAAAGACCAGGAGTTGCTGGAGTTTGTTTCGGTCCAGGTTGCCGCCGCAATCGAACGCAAACAGGCAGCAATGCGCTTGCAGCACCTCGCACTGCACGACGTCCTGACCGATCTTCCCAATCGCGGCCTCTTTTATGATCGGCTGAGCACCGCGCTGGCTCGGGCGCGACGCAACCGCGTCCGCATGGCACTGCTGTACATCGATCTGGACGAATTCAAGCAGGTGAATGACTGCTTCGGCCATCTCGTCGGTGATGCATTGCTGCGCCAGGTTGCGCAGCGCCTGACATCGTGTGTGCGCGAGTCCGACACCGTCGGCCGCGTTGGCGGTGACGAGTTCGTCGTGGTGCTAGACGGTCTCGACACACCGGAACACGCCTCGATGGTCGCCGAGAAAATCCGCGCCACCCTCGAGCGGCCCTTTGATCTGGCCGGTCACTGTTTGCGCATTGCGGCGAGCGTCGGCATCGCCATTTATCCCGAGCATGGCGACGACAGCGAGGAACTGGTGCGCTACGCCGATGCGGCGATGTACGACGACAAGGGGCAAGGCAAGAATCTGGTGCGGCAAGCGTAAGCTGGGTTTCTTCGATGCCTTATCGCACGGCCGTTCATGGGTCGACTGCTCGCCTGCTCGCAGTGGATTCCGGCTCACGCTTCACGCGTCCGGAATGACGGCGCATGACAAAGAGATAACGAATGACTGCAGTAGATCTGGTTTGTATAGATGTGGACGGCACGCTGCTCGATACCTCGGGCACGGTCAGCGAGGAGATCTGGTCGGCATTGCGGCGGCTGCGCGAACGCGGCGTTCATCTTGCGCTCTGTTCCGGTCGTCCCGCTTTCGGTGTGACGCTGGATTACGCTCGTCGGCTGGATGCCGATGGTTGGCATATTTTTCAGAACGGGGCGAGCGTGGTCTGCCCCGCTACCGGCGAGGCACTGTCCACTGCGATCGCGCCACCGCTCGTCGAGCGATTGATCACGCGCATGCATGAGACCGGTCGCGTGATGGAGATCTACACCGATTACGAATACGCGGTGGAACGCGACTCCGATCGCGCGCGGCGGCACGCGGCACTGCTGCAACTGCCGTACGAACCGCGTTCTTTTTCCGCGCTGACGGATTCGATCGTTCGCGCGCAATGGCTGATCCCGCATTCGGAACGCGACGCGGTGCTGGCGGAACCGCATGATGGGCTCACGGTGTGCCCCTCGCTGGCGCCGCTGATGCCGGATACGAGCTTCGTCAACATGACCGCGGAAGGTGTCGATAAAGGCAGGGCGTTGCGCTCGGTCGCATCGGTGTACGGCATTCCGCTCGAACGCGTGATGATGATCGGCGACAGTCAGAACGATCTGCCCGCGCTGCGCATTGCCGGCATCGCGATCGCGATGGGCAATTCGGAGCAGATCACGATCGATACGGCACACGTGACCGTGGGTCACGTCGATGAAGGCGGCCTGCTGGAAGCGTTGGCGATGGCAATCAGCGCGTGACGATGGCGTGGCCGTTCATGGTTCGCCAGGTCGCTGCGCTCCCGCTCACCACGAACGGCCGTGGCGGCTGGCTGATGTTGCGCTGTGATTTCTCCGTGTCCGCTGTGGTGCAGCACCTTGTCTGTGGATTCCGGGTCGCGCTGCTGCGCAGCTTGCCCGGAATGACGGAGCGAGGGGAATGGTTCGACTGCTCGCTGCGCTTGCGCGCACCACGAACGACCGAAGGAAGCACGCGAGAACTCCAGCACACCCTTCCGTTCGTCCTGAACCGACTGCGAAGCAGGCGAGTCGAAGGATGAACGGAATCGCTTACTGCGACGACGACCGATCGTTGATCGGCCGGTGAATGATCTTTTCCGGGTTGGTGTATTTGCGACGCGCTTCTTCTTCCGTCATGGTGCCCTTGGCACGTTGACGCGTGCCGTCCGCGGCGTCCACCATCCATTGATAGTGCCGGTTGACCGAAGCCGCCGAGATGATGACGTAACGAACGCTCTCGCCTTCCTTTACTTCCTTCACCGCGAAAAGTTTTTCGCAATCGGGGCAGACAAAGAATCGGGCGCCGCCTCTGATGATGGTGTCGCTTTCGCGAATGTGCGCAATCAGCGCATCGCTCGCGGCGTCGCCTGCATATTGCAAGTTGCGGCAGGTGGCGCATGGAACAGTGTTCATCGACATGGTTTTCGTATTCAGTACGCGCGATAGGACTTGCGCTGATTGAAGAGACCGCGATCGAACAGCGGATGCCGGACCCACAAACGGCTGGGATCAACCCCGGCCGGATGTATGGAATTCATTGTACTCACGTATGGCCCTTGGAAGCGCTGTTCAAAAGAACAACTGTTGTGCAGGGGCCGGGGTGATGCCAAACGCCTCAGGTCTTCTTTTTCTTCGGCGGCGCGAAATCCAGCACCTTCGCCGCTTTGCTCAGGCTCTGGCGCTGGGCGGCTTTGTACGCGCTCCAGGGGTCCTTCAGCGCAAGACGCTCGTCGATATTGCGAATGTTCCAGTGCGCCCCGCCGCTGAGTCGGCTCAATTCGGACCAATCGACCGGCACCGACACGCCGATTCCGGGTCGTGCGCGCGCCGACCACGCCGCGACTGTCGTGGCGCCCCGACCGTTGCGCAGATAATCGACGAAAATTTTTCCGACGCGATTCTTCGGCCCGCTCTTCGCGACGAAGCGCGCCGGGATGTGGCGCGCGAGGTGTTCGACGACAACTTTGGATAGCGCCTTCACGCTGTCCCAGTCGAAGTCCGGCTTGATCGGCACGACGACGTGCAGGCCCTTGCCGCCGCTGGTTTTCAGAAAGCTTTTCAGTCCGAGTTCCTGCAGCAGCACGCGCACCAGCTCCGCGCCTTCCTGCATTTGCGGCCAACGCAGTCCTTCGCCGGGATCGAGATCGAAAGTCATGCGATCGGGCTGCTCGATTGCCTTGGTCGTGCCGTTCCAGGTGTGGAGTTCGATGCAGTTCTGCTGTGCCGCGTTGATGAGCGCCTTGGCGCTCGCCACTTCCATGAGCGGATCGTGATCGCGGTCGAACTTCGGATCGAGATGGGTGATGCCCGGAATCGGCGCGCCGTGTTTCTGAAAAATCTGCGCGCCGTTGACGCCGTCCGGCGCGCGCACCAGCGATACCGGCCGATCTTTCAGATGCGGAAGAATGAGCGGCGCCACCTTGGCGTAGTACTGCACCAGTTCGAGTTTGGTGATGCCGGTCGAAGGATCGATGACGCGATCGGGATTGGTGACTTTCAGATCCGCCGGCAGATCGACTGCGCGCGCCGTGCGTTTGTTGCCGAGTGCTTCGTTGTTGTCGAGATGAGCAGGCTTTTCCTGCGTGATCACTTTCGCCGGCTTGTCGGTGCGGAGACCGTGAAAAACCGAGTGGCGGATACGCCCTTCCCTGGTCCAGTCGCCGAAAGACACTTCTGCCACGAGCTTCGGTTTGACCCAATGACCCTTGATGCCTTTGGGCAGTTGGTGAAAAGGCACATCGGTCGTGCGCAAGGCTTCAAGCTTTGCGGTGAGGCTCTGCAGCAACTTGTCGTTGAATCCGGTGCCGACATTGCCGGCGTACTTGAGGTCGCCGTTTTCGTCATACACGCCGAGCAGCAGCGAGCCGAGGCCGATACGGCTGCCCTGCGGATCGGTGTAACCGCCGATCACGAATTCCTGTCGCTGCTTGCACTTGAGCTTGATCCACGCCGGCGAGCGACGCGAAGCGTAAGCCGAATCCGCCTTCTTGCCGATCAGCCCTTCCAGACGCATCTCGCACATGTTGCGGAGCAGATCCTGCGGCGCGCCGGCGAAGTCTTCGCTGAAGCGCACACGCTCGTGCGGACGTGCTTCGAGTATTTGCCGAAGCAGCGCACGGCGCTCGCGCAGCGGCGCGTTGCGCAAGTCATAGCCATTGAAGTAAGGCAGATCAAACGCGTAGTAAACGATGTCCTGCGGGCGCGCGGATTCGAACGCGTTTTGCAGCGCCTGAAAATCCGGCGCGCCGCGTTCATCCTGCACGACGATCTCGCCGTCGAGCCAGCCGCTCTCGATCTCCAATGCGCCGATCGCCTTGGCCAGACTCTTGAGTCGGCTTGTCCAGTCGTGGCCGTTGCGGGTGAAGAGACGCACGTCACTGTCATCCATGCGCGCGAGCAGGCGGTAACCGTCGAACTTGATTTCGTAAATCCACTCGCCGGTTTTGGGTACGTCGTCGACCAGCGTTGCAAGCATGGGCGCAAGCGTCAGAGGCAGCTTTGCCTTGGCGACTTGGGCAGGCAGCGCGAAGCTGGCGGCGGATTTCCTTGCCGGCGTTTTGGCCGCCGTCTTCTCGCGCGCAGGCTGGGCGGCTTTCTTCGCTTTCGCTTTGCCGCGCGCGGCGAGCACGCTGTCGGGCAGTTCGTCGATCACGCTGTATTCCGCCGCGGGTCGGGCGGCTTCGTCGCGCTCCTTGATCAGCAGCCATGGCTCCTGTTTCTCGCCGGCGCGGCCATGCATGCGTACCAGCGTCCAGCGACCGTGCAGCTTTTCACCGTGCAGATCGAACTTCAGCTTGCCTTCCTTGTAGCCGGCGTGCGGATCGCCGACCGGCTGCCACGTCCCGCGATCCCACACGATGACGGTGCCGGCGCCGTACTGGCCTTCCGGGATCACGCCTTCGAAGCCGCCGTAGTCGAGCGGGTGGTCCTCCACATGCACGGCCATGCGCTTGTCCGAGGGATCGAGGCTCGGCCCCTTCGGCACCGCCCAGCTTTTCAGCGCGCCATCGAGTTCCAGGCGAAAGTCGTAATGCAGGCGCCGCGCAGCATGCTTCTGAATGACGAAGGACAGCGCCTCGCCCGCCGCCTCGCCGCCCTGGGGCTCGGTGGTGACGCGGAAATCACGCTTCTGACGATAACGCTGGAGGTTGTCGGGCATGAACGGTTCTCGCAAAGCGGAGAAACACGTTCATGGAAACATCATGCCGAGGCGATGAGCTCCTGCCCGAGGGGGCTTACCCGCCGGATCGGGACCGATATTTTTCTTTGAACGTCTTGTTGCGCGGTCGGGCGAAGTCCCTGCCCTGCGTCCAGCCGCTGCCGATGAAAGGCAGGCTGTTGATGCGCCGCGCTTTGCCCGCCTTGAAGCGCAGAAAAGCACTGACGAATTTCTGCGTCAGACCATAAAGGCGCGGATGAAGTGCGATGAACGCCCACATGCGCAGCCCCAGCATTTCGGTTTTCGGGCGCATGTCGCGCTCCACCTGCTTCTCACGCATCTTGCGCAGCAGATCGGGGAGCGGAATCCTGACCGGACAGACGACACCGCACTGGTTGCACAGCGTGGATGCATGCGGCAGATCGAGGGCGTTCTCCATGCCGGCATAAGTCGGCGTCAAAATCGAACCCATCGGGCCGGGATAGACCCAGCCGTAGGCGTGTCCGCCGACAGTGCGGTAGACCGGGCAGTGATTCATGCACGCGCCGCAGCGGATGCAGCGCAGCATGTCCTGCATATCGGTGCCGACGAAGCTGCTGCGTCCGTTGTCGACCAGGATGAAGTACATGTGCTCGGGACCGTCGAGATCCGGCGCCGCTTTCGGCCCGGTGAAGAACGACACGTAGTTCGAGATCGGTTGTCCGGTGGCCGATCGCGGCAGCAGGCGCAGCAAGGTGGAAACGTCTTCCAGCGTGGGCACGACTTTCTCGATGCCGGTAATGCTCACATGCACGCGCGGCAGCGTGGTGACCATGCGGCCGTTGCCTTCGTTGGTGACGATGAGCCCCGAGCCGGTTTCGGCCACCAGAAAATTGGCGCCCGAAATGCCGAGGTCGGCGGTGAGGAAGTGCTGGCGCAGGACTTCACGCGCTTCGCGCGTGAGCGCTTCGTTGTCGGTCTTGCGCGGCGTGCCATGAATGGCCGAGAACAGCTCCGAGACTTCTTCTTTGCTCTTGTGCACCGCCGGCGCAATGATGTGCGAAGGTGGCTCCTTCGCGAGCTGAATGATGTATTCGCCGAGGTCGGTTTCGATGGGCGTCACGCCGTTGGCGATGAGCGCATCGTTGATGCCCATTTCCTCGGACACCATCGATTTCGATTTGATGGCTTTTCTAATGTCGTGCCGGCGGCAGATATCGAGCACGAGCTGCTGCGCTTCGTTCGCATCGCGCGCGAACAACACGGTGGCGCCGCGCCGCGTGGCTTCCGCCTCGAAGCGCTCGATCCAGATATCCAGATCCTTCAGCGCGCGATTGCGGATCGCCTCGCCTGCGTCACGCAGTTGCTCGAATTCGTCCTTGCCGTACGCCTCGACCGCGCGCGAACGCAGCAGCGCGAGACCGCCGATGCCGAACTTGTGCAGATTCGCCTGCAGCGTCGGATTGGCCAGCGCGGCGGATGCCTGCGCTTTGAAATGGATGGATTTGATTTCCATGGTTTCAGTTTTTAGATCAAAACCGTTCGTGGTGAGCGCGAGCTTGCGAGCAGTCGAACCATGAACGGCAATACATTACGCTGAGACGCTCCGTTCATCCTTCGATTCGCTCGCGCAGCCTGTCCTGAGCTTGGCGAAGGGCTCGCGACTCAGGACGAACGGGATACAAAACGGCTTGCACGAGCCCATACAATCTCAGGACAAACTACCGCAGGTATTTTGCAATTCAAGCTGCATCAGCACTTCGCCGTCCTCATCGAACTCGCCGGTCTTGACGAAACCCAGGCTCTCATAGAGTCGCTCGGCCGCAATGTTGTCGGGCATGTAGCTGATGATGATCGAATCGCAATCGGGCCGCTCGGCGAGTTGCGCGATGAGCAGCCGCATGGCTTCGCGTGCGTAGCCGCGCCGCTGATACTGCGCGCCGATCATGAGACGCACGATATGCCAGCGCATGGTCTCGATGTCCTGCCCGAACATGATGAAGCCGACCACCGTGTCGTCGTGATGAATGGCGAGCGGCAGGAAATTCGGCGCGACCTTGGATTGCGCGATGGACAGCACGTTGGGTGCGATGAAACTTTCCTGCCCCGGCGCCGGTTGCAGTTTTATGACGTCGTTGAAGTTCGCGATGACCACTTCGCGCAGCGAAACGGTCATCGACTCATTTGCAGTGTCTGGCGCCGTCAATTCCACTTGCCGTACGGACCGCCGACGCTATAACGGCCGGCCCCGAGGAACGCGACTGCCAGTGCGCCGAAGAGGAACATGCCCTGCAGTTCGAGCGCCCAGCCGCCACTCTGATTGAGCGTAAACAACTGGTGCATATGCACGAGACCGATCGCGAAGACCATGTTAACGATAACGATAAGCGCGGCGGGAATGGTGAGCAGGCCGATGATCAACAGAATCGGCGCGAGCACTTCACCGACATAAACGAGATAACCAAACTGCTCGGGCAAGCCGATCTTGTCCATCATGCCGAGGATGTGCGACGGCCCGTTAACAAGTTTCGAGATACCGTGCAGCAGCACGGTTGCACCAAGAGTAACCCGAAGCACCAGCTTGCCTAAGTCGTCTGTCTGACTGCTCATGCGTGTCTCCTCGTTGGTTGATGATCGCCGGCCGGGCTGCCGCTACCCTCCTCGCCCGTCGCGCGCTCATTCTAGGTCCGGCGCACGGTCCCCCGCCAGCAGTTCCGCGACATGAAACACCTGGGTCTTTTCATCGCCGCGCCGACGCAGTCGGCCTTCGATGTTGAGCATGCAGCCGAGGTCCCCTAGCACGACCGCCTGGGCGCCGCTCGCGTCGATGGCCTTGCATTTGCGCTCGACGATTTCGGTACTGATTTCGCCGAACTTGACCGCGAAGGTGCCGCCGAAGCCGCAGCATTGTTCGCACTCGTTCATTTCGGTGAGGGTCAGTCCGGGCACTTTGGCGAGCAGCTCGCGCGGTTGCGTCTTGACGCCGAGCTCACGCAAGCCTGAACAGGAATCGTGATAGGTGACGGTACCGGCGTAGCGACCGGGCACGTGGTCGAGCTTCGCCACATTGACGAGAAAATCGGTGAGCTCATAGGTGCGCGCGCAAAGCCCGGCGACGCGCGCCTGAAGCTCCGGATCGTCGTCCCGAAAAAGGTCGGGGTAATGCGTGCGGATCATGCCGGCACAGGAGCCCGACGGGGCGACGACATAGTCGAAGGATTCGAATTCCCGCAGCAGTTTCTCGGCCATTCTGCGCGCGGATTTTCGATCGCCGGAGTTGTAGTTGGGCTGACCGCAACAGCTTTGCGTCATCGGCACGATGACTTCGCAGCCGGCTTCTTCCAGCAAGGTGATCGCGGCAAACCCGATCGACGGCCGCATCAGATCAACGAGACAGGTAACAAAAAGGCCGACCTTCATCGTGAAACGCCCGACTGTAGCAAGAGGGATGCGGACAGGGAGGGTTCGGTGGAGACTAATGAGCGAAGCTCGTTACGCCGCAGCCAAACCCCTCCCCGCATCAGATCGACGAGGCAGGTGACAAAAAGGCCGACTTTCATCGCGCAACGCCCAACAAGAGGGATGCGGACAAGGAGGGTCCGGTGGAGACTAATGGGCGAAGCGCGTTACGCCGCAGCCAAAACCCTCCCCGCATCAGGTCAACGAGGCAGGTAACAAAGAGGCCGACTTTCATGGGAGTGTGGTTATTTTTAACCCGGAAGGTGCCGGGGCATCCTAGCACGCGGACTGTGAGATTGTGCCTGCGGCACAATTGCCTACCGCAGATAGTTGCCCTTTTTGGGCAGCCCCTGGTGCATACTACGTTCCAAGCTGATATACCATTAATAAAAACATCTTGCCCCACCGTACACGCAGCCGCTGTTGATAACGCACTACTAGAAATCGTCGTTAGCAGATGAGGAGGAGCAGCATGACTTACATCGATCAGTCGCCCGTCCCGAACCGGGCCGGCCGCATTCCGGATTCCGGTTGCGGCACGCATCCCCTCTCTACAAATTCCCGCTGTACTTCGCGCTGATCCGCATCCGGATCCGCATGCTTGACCTGCGTATGCAAGCCGCCGCATGGCCATGCGCGACGTCGCCTTTTACACCGTGTCGGGCGATGCACCCGACCGTTTTGGCAGCCCTGTCCCGTCAGAGGCTCTGGGACAGTTTTTTTTAGAGCGAGGAGAAAAAGCATGAGCAGCAACCGACGTGGTTTTCTAAAGCAGGGTCTGGTCGCAGGTGCAGCAGCAGGAAGCTTGGGTTTTCCCATGATCGCCAAGGCCCAAACGAAGTTCAATTGGAAGATGACGACGACTTGGCCGGCCGGGACGCCGTTCTATCAGTCGGGCCCTGGCGGTGCGGAAGCCTTCGCCAAACGTGTGGCCGAAATGTCGGGCGGTCGTCTCAATATCAAGGTCTTCGCCGCGGGCGAGTTGCTGCCGGCTTTCGAAGGCTTCGATGCCTGCTCGGCCGGTACGGTGGAAATGAACCACGGCGTGGCGTACTACTGGGCCGGCAAGACCTTCGCCTCGCAGTACTTCGGTACAGTGCCCTTCGGCATGAGCTTCAACGGCCAGCACTCCTGGCTGCAATTCGGCGGCGGCAATGAACTGTGGCGGGAGATCTACAAGCCGTTCAAGGTCGTGCCCTTCGCCATCGGTTGCAGCGGTGTGCAGATGACCGGCTGGTTCAAAAAGGAGGTCCGCAGCATCAACGACTTCAAGGGCCTGAAGATGCGCATCCCGGGTCTCGCGGGCAAGGCGTACGCCGAGCTCGGTGTGGACGTGAAGCTCCTGCCCGGTGGCGAAATCTTCCCGGCGCTCGAACGCGGCGTGATCGATGCGGCCGAGTGGGTCGGCCCGTTCCTGGATCAGCGTCTCGGTCTGCAGAACGCGGCGAAGTTCTATTACACCACCGGCTGGCATGAGCCCTCGACGACCTCCGAGTTGGTGGTCAACGAAGCGGCCTACAACAAACTGCCGAAGGACCTGCAGGCGATCATCAAAGCGGCGGCCGATGCGACCAATCAGGAAGGCCTGCTCTTCCTCGAAGCGAAGAACGCGGTGGCGCTGGACGAACTGGTGAACAAGGACGGCGTGAAGGTCAGCCGGCTGCCGGAAGACGTCATCAAGCGCCTGCGCGAAGTTTCCAACAGCATCTTCTCCGACGCCGCGGCCAAGGACCCGCTGGTGAAGAAGGTTAACGACTCGTACTTCGCGTTCAAGAAGAAGCACGACCACTGGAACCAGGTCAGCGAAACGACGTTCCAGACGACGGTTCGCTAACGGGCGGCATTTTGATCACAGCGGGCGCTTCACGGCGCCCGTTGTGTAAGTTGCCCGCAAAAAAATCGAGGCGGCATGAGGACAGCCGCTAGCAACAGCTTGGGGACAGCCTATGAAACATCCATTTATAAAAACGGCCGATGCGATCGATCGGTTCATCGACTGGACGGGTCTCTTCACCGCCTGGCTCTGCCTGGTGCTGGTGCTGATGATCGCCGCCGAAGTCATCTTGCGTTACACCATGAGCGTGGGCGCGGTGTGGGCGCAAGAGATGGAGTGGCACCTGCTCGCAGTGATTGCGCTGTGGGGCATCTCGTACACGCAGAAGGAGGATGCGCACGTACGGGTCGACATCCTGTATCAGTACTTCAGCGAACGCACCAAGGATTGGATCGAGTTCCTGACCGCACTGTTCGTCATGGTGCCGATCTCGTTCTACGTCGCCTGGTTGTCCTGGGGGTTCATGATCCACTCCTACGACATGGGCGAAATCTCGCCCGATCCGGGCGGGCTGGAATATCGCTTCCTGCTCAAGTCATTCGTGCTGACCGGCTTCCTGCTGCTCGGCATTCAAAGTATCGCGGCGACCCTGCGCTACGGGGTCAAGCTCTTCGCCACCAACAACAACGATAACGACAAGGGAGAGCATCATGCCGCTTAACGAAATGCTCGCCATCGGGATGCTGGTGTCGTTCATGGCGATGCTGCTGGTCGGCGTGCGCGTGGCTTACGCCATTGCGGCCTCCGGCTTCATCTTCGGCCTGATCGGCTTCGGCCCGCTGCTGTTCAATCTGCTGCCCGCGCGCATGTTCGGCGTGGCGACCAACTACACGCTGCTGGCCGTCCCGCTGTTCGTGTTCATGGGGGTGATGCTGGAGAAATCCCACATCGCCGAGGACATGCTCGACGTAATGGGCCATCTGGCCGGGCGTCTGAACGGCGGCATGGGAGTCGCGATCATTCTGGTCGGCATGATGATGGGGGCGGCCACCGGCATCGTCGGCGCGACCGTGGTGACCTTGAGTCTGATCGCGCTGCCCACGCTGTTGCGGCGCGGTTACAACAAGGGGCTGGCCACCGGTGCGATCTGCGCTTCCGGCACGCTCGGCCAGATCATTCCGCCAAGCCTGATCCTGATCCTGCTGTCGGACCTGATGGGCGAATCGGTCGGCACGCTGTTCGCCGCCGCGCTCATCCCCGGCATGATGCTCTCCGGCCTGTATGTGATCTATATCCTGATCCTGGCCACCATCAAGCCGGAGATGGCGCCCGCGCTCTCGCGCGAGGAACTGGACAGCATGACGAAGAAGCGGCTGCTCAAGAGCGTTCTGCTCGGTGTGCTGCCGCCGATCGCACTGGTGTTCGCCGTGCTCGGCTCGATCATCGGGGGCATCGCCGCGCCGACCGAAGCCGCGGCCATGGGTGCTGCCGGCTCGATCCTGGTGGTGTTGATGCTCGGCAAGCTGAACATGCAGGTGCTGGGCGACACCATGCGCGACACCCTCAAGGTCAGCGCGATGATTTTCTTCATCGTCATGGCTTCACAGGTGTTCAGCCTGGCCTTCCGCGGCCTGTCCGGTGAAGACCTCATCGCCGAGTTCATGGCGTGGGTGCCGGGCGGCATCTGGGGCAACATCATCTTCATGATGGTGCTCTTGTTCGTGCTGGGCTTCTTCCTGGACTGGATCGAGATCTCCTACATCGTGCTGCCGATGCTGCTGCCATTCTTTATCGCGGCGGAGGTCAACATGGTGTGGCTGGCGATGCTGGTGTGTATGAACCTGCAGACCTCGTTCCTGACACCGCCATTCGGCTGGGCATTGTTCTTCATGAAGGGGTGCGCGCCGCCATCGGTGTCAACGGGGGATATCTACAAGGGCATCATCCCCTTCGTCGGTATCCAGGTTATCGGGCTCACCCTGCTGGCGTTGTTCCCCGCCATCTCGCTGTGGCTGCCCACGTACATCGGCTGGATGAAGTAATAGCTGGTATGTAGGAAAGCGCGACGGCT
>JAKFDA010000004.1:0-63755 GCA_036676355.1 Nitrosomonadales bacterium
GGAGGTTGAGCGTTTGAGGAAGGCTACCCAGCGGACGCAGGCTGAGCTAGATTTTTCGCGGAGTGTATAGCGAGGACGTTGGTGACAAAACGAACGCCACTGTTACGTGCGGCGAGCGCCGTAAAGGCGTATTGGATCGCCAGAAACACCGCTGTCGCCCACGAGAATCCCGCCGTTACTCCAAGCGCATAAAAGCTGATAGGAACTGAGATAGTCAAGACTGCGGAAATAAACGCTAGATCACGGAAGAGCAAGTAGTTCTTGTGAGCCTCTATTACTGATGGTTCAGAGTCAACCATCCTGTACAGTTTGAACCAGCGTGAATTTTGCTCTCGAAGGTCGGTCGGAAACGGACCAACATTCGCACGAAGGGCGTTAAGGTCAATACGTGCGTCATTTGCTGCGTAAAGCGAGAACGCCCGGTGTCCGGGTAGCACGTTTTTGAATCGCCAGAATATCAAGACCGCTTTGAGGTTTGAATCGGCGATGGACGTGACGAGCAAAACTATAACGGGAAGGAAAAACGCGGAAGCTGCGCGAGCTAGAGCAATCCCAGAGATTGAGGCCAAATCTGGTAGCGACGGTGTAACAAGTAGTCCTAGGACGGCTATGTCGAATGCGGCCACGGCGCACAGCCAGCGCAGGTTTTTAGATTTAAGCGATGCCCCCGCTGTCATCCTTGACATTCCGTTTCGACAACAATGGACCCGTCCTGATACACGTGGAACCAAATATCCCCGTCCCGTCGCGTCGTTAGTACATGCCGTCGCTTTCCGGTGGTGTGCACGAGCAAACCGCTATCTTGAGTAACTGCCCGGTAATCAGTCCAGGTCTCTTGAGTCGTATGCTCCTTAGCTTTGTCAGATATGACAACCGCCGACGGCGTAAAGTAATCGAATATTTCTTCGCAAAAGCCGTTTGACCTACCATGATGAGACGCCATGAGGATATCGGTCCCTCGCAACTCAGCTATAAATGCGTCGTTTTCAAGAAGCGCGAGCCAGCCGTCTTCCTCCATGTCTCCCGGGAACAGAAACTTTCGTCCTCCGAACTTAATGAACGCTACTAAGCCTAAATTGTTCGTGTCCGTAAACCGCGGGTAACTGTTCCAGAAAGCGGAGATCGTAATGCCGCCCATGTATTGATTGAACGGTTCACTGACCGGGTTGTTATAGCTTTGGTGAATCGTTATAAACCGTTCAATGTCGCGGGTTAGCTCACATTGTTGTTCTTTGATGGCTCGCAACTGAGCAGCAGTCACAGACTTAGCGCGACGCAAAGTTGAGACTGCGACCCCCTCGTCCCAAAATCCGTCGAGGTCGCTCAAATGGTCCTGATCGGCATTCGTAATAATCAGGTAGTCAAGCCGATCCCTGCCAAGGCCGTGTCGGATAAACGTGCTTGGGCGCCATCCTGTTGTGGCGTTGTGGCCCGAATCGATCATTGCAATGCGGCCCATATTCCTGTCGACGAAGGGTGCCAGAATTGAGCAGGCGCCATGTTCCACATCGAACACGCGCAACAGCATTGTTGTCGCCATTGGAATCCCCAATCAAATTGGAATTGATTAGTAGGCGAAGGTGGGAAAGACAGGAAGGACGTGAATGCGGGTTTCCCGAACGCCCGTTTTTTATACTTTTTTCATACTGGGCCCTTCATGATGGGCCTCTTGTTGAGTAACTTATTGATTTAATGGTGGGCGGTACTGGGATCGAACCAGTGGCCCCTGCCGTGTGAAGGCAGTGCTCTACCGCTGAGCTAACCGCCCAACAGGGGCGGATTCTCCCATAGCGCCAATCGGTGGGTCAATTGCGCACGGGCGATATTGTAGTGGGCCGCCATGCAGAAACGCTTTTGGTGCGAGCCGTTCATGGTTCGACAAGCTCACCACGAACGGCTTTTGATACGTCTTAGCCCGGCAGGAAGCGCGAGATGCTGTGCAGCGTCAGGCCGACGAGGCCGCCGATGAGCGTGCCGTTGATACGCACGAATTGCAGATCCTTGCCGACGGCGAGTTCGATTTTGCTGCTGACGGTGTGCGCGTCCCACTTGTGGACAGTCTGGGCGATGAGATCGGCGATGGCATGCCGGCCGGTGTCCGCGGCCTGTTCCACCATCGAACGGAGCAACCGGTTGACCTTGCGCTGGATGACCGGATCGGCAAGCAGGCGATCGGCGAAGGCTTCGATGGCTTCAGACAAATGCGCGCGGACGCGCGAATCGGGTTTGGCGATGTCGGCCGCGACTTGCGCGCGCAGATCATTCCAGAGGCTTTGCAGATAGCGGGCGACGGCGGGGTGCGTCAACAACTCTGCTTTTAACGCTTCAGCGCTTTCATTCAACTCGGGCGAAGTTTTGAGTTGCTCGGCGAAAGTTCCGATCTGTTCGTCGAGCTTGATGCGCCACGCGTGTTCGGGGTCTGCGCGAGCGGCATTGAGCGTTTCCACGGCGACCGCGATCAGCTTGTCGGAAACGATGGCGTCCACGCCGATGGCGCGCCACAGCCAGGCGGTGCGTTGACGCACGCGCTCGCGGATCAGCGGTTCGTACTCCTGCACGGCGTCGGCGCCGTATTCGAGCAGTTCGTTGACCAGCGGAACGTGGCGCCCGTCCTTGGTCAGTAGGCCGATCGCGTCACCGGCGAGCGGTGCGAGCTGCACGCGTTCGAGTCGTCCCGTCACCATCGTATGGAGTAAGTGGCGCAGGTCGTCGTCGTCCAGAGTATCGAGCAGGTTCGGCAGAAAACGGCTCAGGCGCGTGGCGATAAGATCAATGGTCTTCGGGCGCTTGAGCCAGCGCGCGAGTCCGCCGGCCAGATCGGCATCGGTGAGTTTTTGCGCAACGATGTCCGGCGCCAGAAAGTTCGTTTCGACAAAACGCCCGAGCCCTTCGCCGATGCGATCCTTGTTGCGCGGGATGATGGCGGTGTGCGGGATGGGCAACCCGAGCGGATGACGGAAGAGGGCGACGACTGCGAACCAGTCGGCCAGCGCGCCGATCATTGCCGCCTCGGCGAACGCACGCACGAAGCCCAGCCACGCGTGCTCCGCTTCGTGCATGCGCGCGGCGATGTACATGAGCGCCATGAGAATGAACAGCCCCGTCGCGACGCGACGCATGTAACGAAGCCCTGCGGCGTCCGCCGCGGATTTCCGGTCCAGCGTATCGATGGGTGGCGCAGACACGTTGAGCACTGAGCGTGAGGTGAGGGCGGATGTGAAGCTTACGCGATGAATTCTTTGTCCTAAATGACGGCTGCAAGAAGCAGACCGCGCGATTCGCTGGGTTGGCGCGTCGCATCGCGTAAAATGCGATGTTTCTTGGCAGGTCCGCTCATGATTCGCACCCGTTTCGCTCCCAGTCCCACCGGCTATCTGCATATCGGCGGCGCCCGCACGGCGCTGTATTCGTGGGCCTACGCCCGCCGTCACCACGGCACGTTCATTCTGCGCGTGGAGGATACCGACCTCGAGCGCTCGACGCGCGAATCGGTTCAGGCCATTCTCGACGGCATGAACTGGCTCGGACTCGATTATGACGAAGGCCCGTTCTATCAAATGGAGCGGATGGACCGTTATCGCGAAGTGGTGCAGCAACTGCTCGACGCGGGCAAAGCCTATTACTGCTATGCCAGCAGGGAAGAGCTCGATGCGTTGCGCGAGGAGCAACGCGCGCGCGGGGTCAAGCCGCGCTATGACGGTCGCTGGCGGCCGGAGAACGCACACGGCAGAACGCCGCCGGCAGGCGTGAAACCGGTGGTGCGCTTCAAGAACCCCATCGATGGCGCAGTGACCTTCAACGATCTGGTCAAGGGTCCGATCACGATCAGCAATCTGGAACTGGACGATCTCATCATCGCGCGCCCGGACGGTACGCCGACCTATAATTTCTGCGTGGTGGTCGACGACTGGGATATGAACATCACCCATGTGATTCGCGGCGACGATCATGTCAACAACACGCCGCGTCAGATCAACATTCTGGAAGCGCTCGGCGCAACGCTGCCGCAGTACGCGCATGTGCCGATGATTCTCGGTGCCGACGGCGAACGTCTGTCCAAGCGTCATGGCGCAGTAAGCGTCATGCAATATGCGGAGGAGGGCTTTCTGCCCGAAGCGCTGCTGAACTATCTCGCCCGGCTGGGCTGGTCGCATGGCGACGAGGAAGTGTTCTCGATGCAGCAGTTCGTCGAGTGGTTCGATCTGGAACGCATCAGCCGCTCCGCCGCGCAGTTCAATCCGGAGAAGTTGTTGTGGTTGAACCAGCAATATATGAAGGCCGCCGATCCGCAGCGCCTCGCCAACGATATCGCGCCGCGTCTGCAGGGCATGGGTGTGGATGTGGCTAACGGCCCCGCGTTGCATGAAGTCGTGGCGATGTTCCAGGAACGCGCGACCACCCTGCGTGAATTGGCGGAGCAGGCGAGCCTTATTTATCGCGCCGTGGCGCCGAGTGCGGAAGTCGTTGCGCAGCATGTGAGCGAAGAGATCCGCTCCGCTTTGCGCGAGTTATTGCAGGCCTTTGAAGCGATCGCCGACTGGAACGTGGAGTCGGTCACCGCAGCATTCAGCGGCGTACTTAAAGCGCACGGCCTCAAAATGCCGAAACTCGCGATTCCGCTGCGTGTAGTCGTGTATGGCACGCCGCATACGCCGTCGCTTTATCCTCTGCTTGCGCTATCCGGCAAAGCACGCGTCGTCTCGACATTGGGCAGTTTTCTAACAGAGCTTTAATTAGTTAGGGCATTCAAGAATTCCATCGCGAGATCGAGCGATAAGATACTGTTTTGCTTTGTCCTCGCTCGTACAGCTGCGCGCACTCGCGATCATCCTCGGCACGTAATCGAACTTTACCCACCTGAACATGTTTACACATGCAGGGGTCGTCGCTATAATCCCGCGCTCGCGGTTGGGGGTATAGCTCAGCTGGGAGAGCGCTTGCATGGCATGCAAGAGGTCAGCGGTTCGATCCCGCTTACCTCCACCAACCAGCACCGCGATTAAAGAAGTAAACGTTACAGTCCCTATCGTCTAGAGGCCTAGGACATCGCCCTTTCACGGCGGTAACGCGGGTTCGACTCCCGCTGGGGACGCCAGACACACAAAAAGCCGACCACTGGTCGGCTTTTTGTTGTCCGTCTTTCATGAAAATCAGCATTCGCGCTCAATGATGTACTGCACTTTGCGGCGCTCCGCGCGCAAGTGATCCTGCTGTTGTGGCGCGTTGCGCTGTCGTGCTTGCGCATCGATTCGCGCAATTTGCTGGTGGAGCGACTCGCAATGCGCGGTGTTTTTGCCAGTCCCGATCGTCATTCCGAGCGCCACGGGACCGTTGCTCGTGACTACAGGCCTGTTCATTACGAGGCTGTCGTATTGCTCGCGATAGGTCCGTACCCGCTGCGGGTCTGTCGCGGGCGCCAGCACCGTCGTTTGTGCGATGACATTGCCGCACGGTTGATCCGAGAAAACCGTTTCACCACCGTTCTTGCATTGATAGATCGAGGCGCCGCTCCGGGCTTCGGACATTTCCGGCCTTTCGACTGCGTAGGGCCGGATCGCCGGATCAACGGCCGCATCGTGTTTTGTCGACGGTGCCGGTTGCCCGGTAACGGTGGCGGTCACGCGCGCTTCGTCGTACTGCACGAAAAGAACCACCCCGATGACAAGACATAAGGCCAACGCGATCGAAACGATCCGAGCCATGAATTTCCCCCGCTTGTTATTCGTCAACGGAGCCTATCCCTTCGATCGGCTCGGTGCGTCGCATTGGGTCACACTCCGGTGGCCGGCGGCCTTTGCGCACATCACGGGACGCCATCCAGCTAGGATCAAGCCGGTAGATAAATACAATAATAATCAGTATATTAAGTGCATCGTCTGGTACACCAGTCGACCAGGCGCTAGAATCGCCGCATGGCATCGAACCCCTCTTTCATGTTTTCGCGCGGCGGCGTTTATTACTTCCGCCGAAAAATTCCGACTGCGCTGCGCGCGCATTTCAACGCCGACGAGGTGCGCAAATCGCTCAACACGCGCGATGCGCAGGAGGCGCACCGCCTGGTGCGCGTCGAAGTGCAGCGCATGAACGAATTGTTCGCCAGGTTGCGCGCCGAGCAGCGTGCGGCGCGCGGCGTGCGACCGCTCGAAGTTTCGCGTGGCAGGGAGGCGGAGACGACGGCCATCGAGGCATTGTTCGCGCGCTGGAATGCGCAGGCGACGCGGCCGCGAACGACGGTGTACGACTTTGCCAAGGCCACGCGTCGATTCGCGGCGCTGCAGCCGGGCCTGGCGATTAGCGATTTCCGCGCCGAACATATCGAAGCTTTCCGCGATGCGCTCGCGGCGGAAGGGTTATCCGTCGGTACGATCAAGAAGCAGCTCGGGGCGATCGCCGCGATGCTGCAGGTCGCGGTGGAAGATGGTCTGCTCGATATCAATCCGGCGCGCGGCGTGGTGATCGAGGCGGCGCGCAGCGGTCGGAAAGCGCGCGTCGGTTTCACGCCGGGCGAGCTCGCCGCGATTTTCGCATCGCCCGTGTACGCCGGCGGCGAGCGTCCGATCGCCGGCGCCGGCGCGGCTGCCTATTGGCTGCCGTTGCTCGCGCTTTATACCGGCGCACGGCAAGGCGAAATTGGCCAGTTGAGCGTTAATGACGTGCATGAAGCGGAGGACGTGAAATTCCTCAACATGCTGACCGAACACACCCGGCCCGGCGAATCCCATCGGCGGCCGGTGCCCATACATGTGGATCTGATCAAACTGGGTTTTCTGCAGTTCGTCGAAATGCAGCGCCGTGCCGGCGAACATCTGTTGTTTCCCGATTTGCGCACCGATAACAAGGGCAAGCGCACCGGCAACTGGTCGAAGTGGTTTGCGCGCTATCTGCGCAATACGGTCGGTATTCGCGATCGTCGCAAGACCTTCGACTCCTTCCGTCATACCTTTGCCGAAGCCTGTCGCAAGGCGCGCGTGGATGACTCGGTGCTGGAATTGCTGGTAGGGCGACGGACGCGACGCACGGCGAAGCAGGGCGCAGTGCCGCTAGACAGTCTTGCGGCTGCGATTGGTGTGTTGCACTTTGTGCTGGACGACGAGGAGGTGAGCGTATGAAAGCCTTATCCGTACGGGCGCTGCTTGGCGTGGCGGTTTTTGCGAGCACCCAGGTCGCCGTTTACGCGCAACCGGGCGTACCGCGCTTCGAAGCGCAGATCGAGCGGCGCATTACGCTCAGCGATGCGTTGATCGAGACAGTGAAAATCGAAGGGCAGCTGCAAAGCTGGACATTGCGCAAGCTTTGCCTGGACGGACAGGCTTACTGGCTCGGCTTCAGCGAAACGGCGCCGAGCGCGCTTGCGCCGGCCTACAAGGACGGCAAGCCGGAGCGCTGCGCCGTGCGCGGTCGCTGAGAGTAGGAAAGCTCCTACATCCGAATAGGACGGCGCTCGCTGCTGCGCGCTGTGCCGCATCTCTAGTATTCGCACTACGGGATGTGACTTGAGCCGTACCTCTCCTCCCTCCTCCTCCCCGTCGGCTTGTGCCTACGTCCCGTTTTTCATCC
The DNA here is from genome assembly GCA_036676355.1 of Nitrosomonadales bacterium. Taxonomy (GTDB): domain Bacteria; phylum Pseudomonadota; class Gammaproteobacteria; order Burkholderiales; family SG8-39; genus ZC4RG42. The sequence continues at coordinate 7,558 of JAKFDA010000004.1, forward strand.
TCCTCCTCCTTAGGAGTCTCGGGGGCCCCGCTTAGGGGCTCCCTTTTTTTGTCCGATCGCACGGGTGCGCAATTTGCAGCCTTGGGCGGTCATTCAAATCAGATTTCAAAAAATGCGCTATCTCGCTCTGGCCGTGGATTACGACGGCACGCTTGCTCACCACGGTACCGTGTCTCCGGCCACCGTGGAGGCGTTGAAACAATTGGCGGCCACTGGTCGCAAGCTCATTCTGGTGACAGGGCGCGAACTCGATGAGTTGCTCGGCGTGTTCGCCGATATCGATCTGTTCGACCGGGTCGTCGCCGAAAACGGCGCGCTGCTCTATCGTCCCGGCACGCGCGAACGAGTGCCGCTGGGAGATCCGCCCCCGGAGGCGTTCGTTCAGGCGCTGCGGCAAAAAGGTGTGCCGCTGGCAGTCGGCGCTTCGATTGTCGCGACGGTCACGCCGCATGAAATCGAGGTGCTCGAAGCCATACGCCAACACGGTCTCGAGTTGCAGGTCATCTTCAACAAGGGCGCTGTCATGGTGCTGCCGCCGAACGTCAACAAAGCGTCCGGCCTGGCGGTCGCGCTCGAAGAACTGCGCATGTCCTGCCACAACGTGGTCGGCGTGGGCGACGCCGAAAACGATCACGCGCTGTTGCATTCCTGCGAATACGCCGTGGCGGTTGCGAACGCGGTGCCTACGCTCCAGGCCGAGGCGGACCGCACGACCGCCGGGAGTCACGGCGACGGCGTGGTCGAACTCATCGAGGATTTGATCGCGGACGATCTGCGTGCGGCTTCCGCGCATCAGAAGCGCCATCAACTGCCGCTGGGCAAGCGCGATGACGGCAGCGAAGTTCAAATTCCGCCGGCGTGGCGCAACATTCTCATCGCCGGCTCGTCCGGCAGCGGCAAGTCGACTTTGGCAAGCGGTCTGTTGGAGCGTCTGGGCGCGGGAGGTTATCAGCTCTGCGTCATCGACCCTGAAGGCGATTACGAAGAACTCGAAGATGCCATCGTGCTGGGTGACAGCGATCACGGTCCGTCGACGAGCGAGGTGCTGACCGCGCTGGAGAAGCCCGACACCAACGTGGTCGTGAATTTGATCGGCTTGCCGCTGCAGGATCGACCTGCGTTCTTCCTCGGGCTGTTGCCGCATTTGCAGGAGCTGCGCTCGAAAACGGGACGGCCGCACTGGATACTCGTGGACGAGACGCATCATCTGCTGCCGACGGATTGGGAATCCGCTTCGTCGATGCTGGGCGAAGGATTGACGTCGATGATCTATGTCACGGTGCACCCGGACTGGGTCGCGCCGGATGTACTGCGCGGCGTCGATATCGTTGCCGCGCTGGGTGAAGATCCGGGCGAAACACTGCAAAATTTCGCTCGCGCGGCAAACATCCATGCACCTACTTCGTCGAAGGGCGAGCTTGAACCGGGGCGGGCGCTGGTATGGTTCAGGGACTCAGCCGAGCCGCCGTTCGAAATGAAAATCGAGCCGAGCCGCACCGAGCGCCGCCGTCATCGCCGCAAGTATGCGGAAGGCGAACTGCCGCCGGATCGCAGTTTCTATTTTCGCGGCCCGTCCAGAAAGTTGAATCTGCGCGCACAGAATCTGATGTTGTTCACCCAGATGGCGGAAGGCATCGACGACGAAACATGGCTCCATCATCTGCACCAGGGAGACTATTCGCGCTGGATGCAGGACTGCGTCAAGGACGACGATCTGGCGGAGCAGGTGCGCGAGATCGAAGAAGACGATGCCTTGTCACCGCAGGACAGCCGGTTGCGGGTGAGGGAGGCAGTAGAGGAGCATTACACGCTTCCGGCGACGAACCAGCCCGGCTCGGCTGCCGTTCCCACGCGCCGGACTTGAACCCCACTTCAGTCGCCGATCTCATTTTTCACCGCGCGCAGCAGGTCATCCATGTCCAGCGGCTTGTGCAGGTAGGCGTTCCACAAGCCGTCTTTGCGATCCGTCGGCTCGCTCGCAGCGCTCATCATGATGATCGGAACATCCTGCCATGCCGGATTCGAGCGCACTCGTTTACAGAACTCGATGCCGTCCATCACCGGCATCATCCAATCGGTCAGAATCAATGCGGGCCGCTCCAGCGCGAGTTTTTCGAGCGCGAGCAGCGCGCTGGGTGTGGTGACGACATCATAGTTCTGCATGCCGAGTATCAATTCGAGAATGGCGCGCACGTCGAATTCATCGTCCACGATGAGGATGCTTTTCATCGCGCCGGACGGTTCGCTGCTGGAGTTTCCCGGCATGCCTAGCGCTCCGCGAGAAACACTTGCGCGCTGCCGTTGTCCGGCGCGACACGTATACCCTGGCTCTCGATCCAGAATTCGCGCACGCCGAGATCGTGTCCGCTTTCGCGCTGCTTGATCACGGCGACTGTGCGCCGCATGGTCGCCTGATGCACAGTATGGCGCACCAGCATAAGGTTCTCGGCGAGCGTCGATATGGAAAGCAGCGACGGAGCGACCTCCCGTGCGAACAGCGGCGTTTCATCAGTATAGAGCGTGGTCACCTGCATGCGGCGCAGTTCTTCCACGAGCGCATTGAAGAACATGCCGAGCCGTTCAGGGCGCACCGCGCTTTGCAGAAACCCTTTAAGACCGTCGATCACGATGCGGCGTACATTGCGCCTGGCAACGTTGTCGAGCAGCGCGGTAGTCAATTCGTCCATACGATGTTCCAGTACCGGTTGCCAGATGATATCGAGCGTTCCCGCTGCATATGCGGCGCCCAGCGGCATATTGAGCACGGCGGCCTTGCTGAGCAATCTCGACGGCGATTCGTAAAAACCGAAAAAGAGCGAGGATTCGTTCAACGTTGTGCCTTGGTTGAGGAAGTGCAGGCCCATGGTTGTCTTGCCCGAGCCGGGCGGGCCGAGCAGACACGTCACACTGCCGCGTATGACGCCGCCGTGCAGCATCTCGTCGAAGCCTTCGATGCCGAATGCCACGCGTCCGTCGTCTTCCGATGAGCTTGACCGAATGACGGTCGCTTCCAAGCGCGGAAATACCTCGATCCCGGCCGAACTGATGGTGAAAACATGGCGGCCTTCGATCTGCGCAGATGCGCGCATCTTGTGTACTTCCAGTTCACGCGTGCTACGCATGCCGACCGAGTGGCGGTCCAGTTCGATCACGCCGTCCATGAGTGTCTTCTCGGCCCAGCCCTCGGAAGCGCCGCCCGGCGAAAGCAGCAGACAGAGACATTTCGTCGTGGTGATGAGCGTGCTGAGTTCGTAGACGAACTCGGCCACCGCGCCGGGTTCCGGCGTCAATGTATGAATGCTGCGATAACCGTCGATGACCAGAATGGCCGGCCGATGTTCGGACACCGCATGTGCGATGAGTTGCAGCAGGCCGCTCAATCCGGCTGATTTGAGCTCCTGATAACCGCTGGTCAGAATCACCCGGTCCGGTATCAAGCTGTTGTCGAGAAAGTCGAACGCACGCAGGTTGTTGATCAGTTTCCCGTGCGACTCGGCGATCAGAGTGACGTACAGGATTTTCTTGCCCGCGCGCGCATGATGAAAGCAGATCTGCGCCGACAAGATGGTTTTACCTGCGCCCGCCGGGCCTTCGATCATGTAGATCCCATGCTGGAACAGACCGCCGCCGAGGACGGTGTCGAGGCCCGCGATGCCGGTAGAGAGGCGCGGTATGGTGCTGCTGGATTCAGTCATCGGACGAGTCCCGAAGTTGAGTTGAGGCTGCGCCCAAGCGCTGCGGCCGCACGAGGCGATTATCGGCGCGTATCAATCGTGCTGCACCAATTGCAGTGCGTGCTCTACGCGCGATGGAATCACACGCCGGTTGCGCAATACCCAGGGCACGGCGCTTAACGCTTCGGCGGCACCGCGCATGCGGGACGGATCGAGCATTGCCGTGCGCATCAAGCGCGCGGTTTCGTGCGCAGCGCTTTTCCACGGGCGGCGCAGCCATGCGCACCACAGACTGTTGCGCAGCAGCAACCGACGCCGCGCGGTCGTGTCGCGCGCCATCGATGGATGGTGATGCACGATGACGGAAGGTACGTATGCCATGTGCCAGCCTGCCGCCATCAGGTCGAGCGCGAGCAGTGCTTCCTCCTTGCCCAGGAAAAAACGCGGCTGATAGCCGCCGACTTCCGTGAAAGCATTGCGTCGCATGATACAGGCGCCGGCGAGGCAGCCGAGTACCGCGGTGCCGGGCACACCAAGCTCGTTCGGCAACGGACTGCGCGCCATACGCGCGCATGCGGGATCGATGCGCGCATCGCTGCCTACCAGTACACATGCGGTCAGTGCGGCCAGGCGCGGAAAGGAATCCATCACGCTCGATGCGCGGGCCAGTGCGCCGGGCGCCCACCAGGTATCGTCGTCGCAGAACGCGACGTAGGGCGTCTGCGCCGCGATCGCGCCTGCGTTACGCCCCGCGGCGCCGATATTATGGCGCAATCGAATCATGCGGCAGTCCGGATAACGTGCGATCGCTGCGTCGGCGCTGCCGTCGGTGGAGGCGTTATCGACCACATGGATGGCGTATGGCGCTTCCAGTTCATGCAGTTTGTCGAGCGTGCGCAACAACTCGTGTTTACGATTGTGCGTCAGAACGACGATCGAGACGCGATTGATCATCGATGCACTGCCCGCGTGGTTTCGATACGCCGCATTTGCCAATACCCCTCCGGTTGCTCGATGTCGGCGTGGCCGGGCCGTCCGGGCGTGGCGAGGCCCGCAAGCTGCGAGCAATAGCACTGCGCCGCGCGGCGTTTCAGCGAGCGCGCGTGCGCCGACGGAGAAAATGGCTGTCTCGTCGTTTTCCAGCCGGCCTGTCGCAGCAGCGAAAGGCGTTCGTCCAGCCGAGCATCAAGCCGGCGATACAGCGCATCTTCGTAGGCATAGCAGGTACATGTGAATTGCGGCAATACATGCAGCGCCGCTTCATGCACGGCGCAATGATCGGAGTGAAACAAGCCGAGCGGAAACATCAGCGTATCGGGTTGCATGCGCGCAATTTCACGGTGCAGTACCCGCGCGAGAGTTTCGGTCGACGGTGTGGCTGCATATTGCGCGTCGAGAAACATCAGCCAGGTCGGCGTGGCATGAAGCAGTTCAAGCGCCGCGGAGTCTTCCATGCGACGCAAACGCATCACTTCGTCGCCCTCAACAAAGCCGCAGTCGCGATCCCAACCGGTGAGCGTTTGACCGGGTGGTTGATTTCCTGCGAATACCGTAATTACCGCTGCGCCGGGATGCGATGCCAGCATGGCGCCGCAAGCGAACACGGCATCGTCGAGATGCGGCGAGACGATGAGTAAACGACCGAGCGCAGTCATTTGCGCGCTTCCATGTAGAAGCTTTCGCGTTCGCGATTGTCCAGCGTCACGATCGCTTCGTATTCACTATGCGTCTGCTTGAATGTGCAGGGACGGATATGCCGAAACCCCACGTCCTCAAGCAACTCTCGCGCAAAGTCTTCCGTAAAGGGCGTGCGCACGGAGCCGTACCAGACGAGTTGCGTCACCAGCTTGCCGCCGAGACTGCGCGCGTCTTCGTCTTCAATGTGGAAGTACCGCGCATTGCCGCGCCGATAAGCATCGATCGCGCGGTCCATGTCAGGAAGGCCGAGACGCAGAACGCCGTGCGGCTTCAACACCCGCCGCACTTCCGCCAGAGCGATCGGTAGTTCCTGCCAGGCGAGATCCTGCAGCACATGCATGCCAACTGCGTAATCGAACACATTGTCGGAAAGGGGAATGCCGAGACGAAGGTCGCAGCACAGATCGATGCCTTCGATTTCGAGCATATCCAGGTTGATCCAGCCCGGCATGGGTCGCGGACCACAACCCCAGTTCAGGCGCGCGATATTCATTATGAGTTGGCAGGGGCGCTTATATCGGCACTTCGAAGCAACCCTCATGCCGTTATACGGCGGTGGCAGGTGGAGCGAAGGCAGTAGAGCGGTAGTGACGTGTTGCGCTCGGCCGTACGCTGCTCTTACTCTCCGCACTCGACTCTCGGCTCTCGGCTGCCCGGCTGCCCTTATGTGGGATGTGTTCTGTTCCGTCGTGGATAACTACGGCGATGTCGGTTTTTCATGGCGCCTCGCGCGCATTCTGGTGCGCGAGCACGACATCCCTGTCCGTTTGTGGATCGACGACATGCACGCGTTTACCGTACTCGATCGAGGTGCGGATGCGACCGCTGCCGTGCAGTTGCGGCAGGGCGTGGAGGTGCGCGCCTGGAGCGATCCATTTCCCGAGGTCGAACCGGGCGAAGTTGTGATCGAAGCCTTCGGCTGCGCGCTGCCGGACACTCATCTTTCGGCCATGACCCGTAGAAGTCCGCCGTCGGTGTGGATCAATCTCGAATATCTCAGCGCCGAAGACTGGGTAAACGGTTGCCACGGTCTGCCTTCGCCGCATCCGCGCCTGCCGCTACGCAAGCATTTCTTCTTTCCCGGCTTTGACGAGCGGACCGGCGGTCTGCTGCGCGAACGGGATCTTATTCGGGAGCGCGACGCCTTCCGCAACGATGCGTCGGCACCGGCCGCGTTCTGGCAAAGCCGCGGCGTACCGATGGCGCGCCCGGATGAATTACGCGTTTCGCTTTTCTGTTATGACAACCCGGCCTTGCCGGGACTGCTCGAAGCCTGGTCGCGCGGTTTGCAACCCGTGACCTGTCTGGCGCCGGAGGGCCGGGCGGTGGCGCAGATCGCCCGTTTTTTTGGCGCGACCGCGGCAAAGCCGGGGGATCGTTTCAAACGCGACGCATTGGACGTGCATATCCTGCCGTTCACCGATCAACCCGCTTACGACCGCCTGCTGTGGGCCTGCGATCTGAATTTCGTGCGCGGGGAGGATTCGTTCGTGCGTGCCCAGTGGGCCGCCCGGCCGCTGGTGTGGCATATCTATCCTCAGGCCGAGCAGGCGCACCACGTCAAGCTTGCAGCCTTTCTCGATCGCTACTGCTCGGTATCGCCTGAAAGCACGGCCGAGGCCGCCGCGGCGACGCGCGCGCTGCACGGCGCCTGGAACGGTGTGCCCGGCGCGCCCGGCATTGACGAGGCATGGAATCATTGGCGCGGGCATGTCCGGGCGGCGCAAATTCATGCCCGGGCCTGGGCGAATAGGCGTGAACGCGGCCCCGAGCTCGCGGCGGCGCTGGTCAAATTCGCGCAAGGGCAAGTAAAATAGCCGGCTTTTTGAAACCTGCGGAGTTTCCGCAGGCAATGCTTTCAACCTCCGCCCATGGGCGGAACCAGCGCGGGCAGGACTTTGGTTAGCTATGAAAATCGCTCAGGAATTACGTGTAGGCAACGTCATCATGCTCGGCAACGACCCGATGGTGGTGCAGAAGGCCGAATTCAGTAAATCGGGCCGCAACGCTTCGGTCGTGAAAATGAAGTTCAAGAATCTGCTGACCGGCGCAGGTAGCGAAAACGTCTACCGCGCGGACGAGAAATTCGACATGGTCATGCTCGATCGCAAGGATGTGACCTACTCCTATTTCGCCGACCCCATGTATGTGTTCATGGACAGCGAATACAACCAGTACGAGGTCGAGAAGGACAACATGGGCGACGCGCTCAGTTATCTCGAAGACGGCATGCCGTGCGAGGTGGTGTTCTACAACGGCAAGGCGATTTCGGTCGATATACCGCAATCGCTGGTGCGCGAGATTGTCTATACCGAGCCGGCCGTGCGCGGCGATACCTCCGGCAAAGTGCTGAAACCGGCCAAACTCGCGACCGGTTACGAGGTTTCCGTTCCGCTGTTCTGCGAAACCGGCGACATGATCGAGATCGATACCCGCAGCGGCGAATATCGCCGCCGCGCCAATGGCTGATCGGCCGCGCTTTTCTGCATGACAAAGGGCCCTCCGGGCCCTTTGTCATTTGTGCGCGCCGTTGTCATTTATGGACGCGGCCGAGCAGGCGCACCCCTCGGGCCACTCTCATCGCACCGCGCCTATGCGCTTCAGGCGCGCAACCTGCGCTCGTTCCTGCGCTGTCTGGCTCACGTTTGTTCCGTTCCCGGTTTCCTCAAATGTGCGCTGTTGCGCGCGCGCAATCGCGGCACAGTCCTTTACGCGGCGGGCAGGCATGGGTGCTGCTTTGCATGGAGGACATAAAGCCCACTGCAACGCGGAGGAGTCACGATGGAATCCATGAGCACGTTGCGCTCGAACGGCACCGGCTTTCTGCATTTGTCGCGCCGTCTGCAGGCCGGTGAGCGGGTACCCATGATGCCGAGCCTTGCCGATCAACTGCTGGCCTGTCGCCTCGTGCGCGAGGTCGAATCGGACAGCGAGGCCACCGCCGACGCCGAGAATGACGACGACTTTTGAGATACGTCCGGGCGCAGGCGAGCGGTGAAATCCGTTTGCCTGCCACCGGCGACGTTGCGCAGACGGCAGTGCGTGCGCCTGCTATGGAGCGCCGTGCTGTTCGGTTGCTCGATCCTGCCGGTGCGGGCGGGGTTGTATGACAACGTCGCTTTCGATCGCGCGCGCTATGGCTACCCTTATGGCTACCCTTACGACGCCTGCTATTACCATGGTCGCTGCACGGCGGGGGATTTGAGCCGCCTGCGTGACCGCCTGCAGCGCATCGATCGGGTGACGCCGCAACCACCGCGAACCGAAGCGCCGGCGCTCATTCAGCGCCATGCCGACGTTCCTCCCACCGCGGTCGACCAGATACGCCCGGAATTTCGCGAGGCGAGCCAGTTGCGCGAGGAATATCGCGCCAAGGCAAACGAAAGTGGAGAGCCCGGCGCCAGCGCGGCAAGCGCAAAGCGCAAAGCTCAGGGTGAGGATCAGAGTCGCAAAGAGAGAGGGAACGACGATTACTGAGAGACCTGCCTGGTGGTCCTCAGGACTGTGATTTTCTCTGTGCCTCTGCGTCTCTGTGGTTCGGGTTTGCGTCGTCGATGAGCCGTACGCGAAACAGTCCGCGCGCCGCATTCGACAAATACAATTCATCCGCCGTTTCCAAATCTTCCCGACGCAGTATGCGTTCTTCGATGCGCGGCTCGTGCGTCGCCATCAAGGCACGCCGCATCACCCCGTTCAGCACGCCGCATTCCAGCGGCGGCGTGTACCAGCGACCCTCGCGCACGATATAGACGTTCGTCCTGGCGCCCTCGGTCAATTCGCCGCGTTCATTGAAAAACAGCAGATCGAAGCAGCCGGGCAGTGGCTCGATGCGCTTCAGCGCGTCGTTGTATTGGCCGCGTACCGTGGTTTTATGGCGCAGGAAAGGGTTGCGTGAATCGACCGGCTGGTCGGCGATCACGACGGTGAGCGTTTCGGCGGCGGGTGGAGGCAGGGCAACGGCGCGAATGGTGATCGCGCCGGACTTGGCCAGCGTGAGTCGCACGCGTTGCGATTGCGCGCCGGCATTGCGTTGCGCTTCATCCAGCGCTTCGATCACGCGTGCCTCGTCGTAAGCGAAACCGTAATGACGCGCCGAGTCGCGCAGGCGTTCAAGGTGCCAGGGCAGCAGCGCATAAGGTGCACCCGCTTGCGGCTCGAGGCGGAGCGTTTCGATCAATTCGAATCCGACCGGCAGATCGGTGGCGAAACGCGCCTTGGCCAGACACTCTTCGTATTCCCGATCGGGATCCGAGTCGGCGACGATGCCGCCGCCGATGCCGAGGCGTCCGCTGCCGTCGGGTTCGACTTCGAGCGTACGGATGGCAACGCTGAGGCTGAAGTCGCCGCTCGGGCGGAACAGTCCGATGCTGCCGGTATAAAGGCGGCGCGGTTCGACTTCGAGTTCCTGGGCGATCTGCATGGCGCGAATTTTCGGTGCGCCGGTAATCGAGCCACAGGGAAACAGCGCGTGCAGGATATCGTGCAGCGTCGCGTCGGGCGCTTCGGCAGCGACCGTTGAAACCATTTGCAGCACAGTGGGATAGCGTTCGATATCGAACAGCGATTCGACACGCACCGATCCGGGTGTGGCGATGCGCCCGAGATCGTTGCGGATGAGATCGACGATCATGACGTTTTCGGCGCGATCCTTTTCCGACGCCCGCAACGCATCGGCATTGCGCTGATCTTCAGCGGCTGTCGCACCGCGCGGCGCGGTTCCTTTCATCGGCATGGAATGCAGGCGTGCGCCGTTGCGTTGCAGAAACAGTTCGGGCGACAGCGACAGGACCGTGCGATCGGGTAGCCGCACCAATGCGCCGTGCTTCACCGGTTGGCGCTGTCGCAGCGCGCAGTAGAGTGCGAGCGGCGCGCCGTAGCACTGAAAGTGCATCGGCCAAGTGTAATTGATCTGATAGCAATCGCCGTCGTGGATGTAGTGCAGGATGCGTTTGATCGCGGCGCAATAGCTCTTGCGGTCGCGCCCGTACGAGAGCGCGGCGATGCCGGCATGGCGTTCCGTTTCCGGAAGGGTCCCGACCAGCGCGGCGAGGACGGTGTCGAACGCGTCGCGCGTCAGCCAGGTCGCCTGTTCGAACACCAGCGCCGTCAACGGCGCACGGGTGATTTCGGCCGGGCGCAGCGCGGCGCGTGGTTCCAGCCAGTAGCCCAGTTCGTAGTCCAGCAGCGTGACCACATGACGCGCGCGCGCGGCCTGTTCGATGCGAGCGCAGGCATGCGCGACTTCATCGGGATGGCGCGCTTCGATGCGCTGCGCCAGACCGCTGCATAACCACACGCCTTCATCGTCGTCGTCGGGCGAACGTCCATCCACCAATGCCCAGGTCGCGCCGGACACGACGGCGGCCAGAGCGGAAGCATGAGCGGCAAGCGGAGCGGGAGAAACCACGATGTGCGGAGGAGGGGCGCCGTGGGGCGCCGCGGACGACGGGCGCAGGTCGGCCGCGCGGAAAAGGCGCAATCATAACGCGAGAGCGTCGTTGTCGCCTTGCTCGATTCAGGACGGCGGGCGCGTCAGCGGGACGAACTGGACGGGAATGGTTTCGGTTTGCGAAATCGATCCGTCGGCGCGCTTGCGGATGAGCAGCAGCTGCTGCGGGCTGCCGTTCTCGCCGACGGGGATCACCAGGCGGCCGCCGGGCTTGAGCTGCGCAATCAGCGGTGCGGGGACATGCGGGGCGGCGGCGGTAACGATGATGCCGTCGAAGGGCGCGTGTTCGGGCCATCCGCCGTAACCGTCGCCGATGCGCGTATGCACATTCGTATAACCGAGCTCGCTCAGCGTCGCGGCGCCGCGCCGGCCGACCGATTCGATCACTTCGATCGTATAGACCGTTTGCACGAGTTCGGCCAGCACCGCGGCCTGATAGCCGGATCCCGTACCGACCTCCAGCACCACATCGTCCTTTTCGGGCTCCAGCATGTCGGTCATCAGCGCGACGATGTAAGGCTGGGAGATCGTCTGGCCTTCGCCGATTGGCAGCGCGCGGTTTTCGTAGGCATGGCGCTGTTGTGCCTCGGGCACGAAAGCATGGCGCGGCACGCGCTCAATCGCCTTCATGACGCGCGGGCTGATGTTGTTGCGGCCGGTGTAGCCGGCGCTATAGGCGGCCATGCCGGCGATATCGATCAGCAGACGGGCGCGCTGCTCGGCGTAGGCGGTGGACGGGGTTCGGGTTTCCATGCTCATGGCGGTCGAGGCGTACGTCGTTGCGGCGCAGGCAAGCGCGGCGATGGCGGCACGCGAAGCGAGAATGTTGAAAATGTGCAAGGTGCATGCCGCGATGCGTGAAAATTTTTCTCGCCTTGGCCGCGCTTGCTTCCATCGCAGGTGCCGCATAGTCTTGAGCCCATTACCGTCTATCGTTGAAGGACATGCCATGGATGTGCGCGCTGCGGTGGCCTATGCTCCAGGTCAACCACTGGTGATCGAAACCGTGCAACTGGAGGGGCCGAAAGCCGGCGAGGTGCTGGTCGAAATCAAGGCGACCGGCATCTGCCACACCGACGAATTCACCCGTTCGGGCGCCGATCCGGAGGGCCTGTTCCCGGCGATCTTCGGGCACGAGGGTGCCGGCATCGTGGTCGATGTCGGGCCCGGCGTCACCTCGCTGAGAAAAGGCGATCACGTCATTCCGCTGTATACGCCTGAATGCCGCCAGTGCAAGTCCTGCCTGTCGCAGAAAACCAACCTCTGTACCGCCATTCGCACCACGCAGGGCAAGGGCGTGATGCCGGACGGCACCAGCCGCTTTTCCATCGGCGGGAAGATGATTCATCACTACATGGGTTGTTCGACCTTCGCCAACTACACGGTGCTGCCGGAAATCGCCCTGGCAAAAATTCGCGAAGACGCCCCTTTCGACAAGGTCTGCTACATCGGTTGCGGCGTGACGACCGGCATCGGAGCGGTGATCAATACGGCCAAGGTCGAGGCGGGCGCGAATGTGGTCGTGTTCGGCCTCGGCGGTATCGGTCTCAACGTGATTCAGGGCGCGCGCATGGTCGGCGCAAACATGATCGTCGGCGTCGATCTCAATCCGGCGCGCGAAACGCTCGCGCGCAAGTTCGGCATGACGCATTTCGTCAACCCGAAGGACGTGCAGGGCGATCTGGTGCCTTATCTGGTCGAACTGACAAAGGGCGGGGCGGATTACAGCTTCGAGTGCGTCGGCAACGTGGAACTGATGCGTCAGGCGCTGGAGTGCTGCCATCGCGGCTGGGGCGTATCGGTGATCATCGGGGTGGCCGGCGCCGGCCAGGAGATCCATACGCGACCGTTTCAACTCGTCACCGGGCGCGTCTGGAAGGGCAGCGCCTTCGGCGGTGCACGCGGTCGTACCGATGTGCCGAAGATCGTCGACTGGTACATGGACGGCAAGATCAACATCGACGATCTCATCACGCATGAAATGCCGCTGGAAGAGATCAATCGCGGTTTCGATCTAATGCATGAGGGCGAGTCGATCCGCAGTGTGGTGGTGTACTGAACAGTCGGGCGAGCGTTTTGCTGACCAGGGTTGCATGTTGTGAACTTTCTCGAAAGGAACGACCATGTCGCATCATGTCTACAAGCACCTCGAATTGACCGGTTCGTCCACGCTCGGCATTGAAGACGCGATCAAAACGGCAATCGCCAAATCGGCCAAGACCGTGCGCAACATGCACTGGTTCGAGGTGGTCGATACGCGCGGCTATATCGCCGAGGGCAATGTGGCCCACTGGCAGGTGACCATCAAGATCGGCTTCACCATCGAAGACGACGATTGAATTCGATGCGGCAGAGGAGCGCTGGACGTTGAGCGATTTGCGATTGATATCCGAGCACGCATGCTACGGCGGCGTGCAAGGTTTTTATGCGCACGATTCGCGCGCATGCGGCACGGAAATGCGCTTTTCCGTCTTTCGGCCGCCGCAGTCGCGCGAGCGTGCGCCGGTGCTGTTCTATCTCGCCGGACTGACCTGTACCGAGGAAACCTTTGCCATCAAGGCGGGCGCGCAATGTGTCGCGGCGGAGTTGGGCATCGTCCTCGTCGCGCCGGATACGAGTCCGCGGCTGGTGCGCCTGCCGGGCGATGACGCCGATTGGGACTTCGGTCTGGGCGCGGGCTTTTATCTGGATGCGACACGTGCGCCGTGGTCTGCGAACTACCGCATGTACAGCTACGTCACCGAAGAATTGCCGCAAGTCGTACGCGCGAATTTTCACGCCAGCGAGCGGCAGAGCATCTTCGGTCATTCGATGGGCGGGCACGGTGCGCTGGTGTGCGCGCTGCGCAACCCTGAGCGCTATTTGTCGGTGTCGGCCTTTGCGCCCATCGCGACGCCCATGAACGTCCCCTGGGGGAAGAAAGCCTTCGAGGGCTACCTTGGCATCGATCGCGAAGCCTGGCGCGCCTATGATGCAGCCGAGCTGATTCGTGCACGGCGTTACGACGGCAGCATCCTCATCGATCAGGGCACTGCCGATCAGTTTCTCGGCACGCAGCTGTTGCCCGAGCAATTCGTCGAGGCGTGCAAGGCGAGCGGGACGCGCGTCGAGTTACGCATGCAGGAAGGCTACGACCACGGCTACTACTTCATCTCGACCTTCATGGCCGATCACCTGCGCCATCACGCGGCGTACTTGCTTTAAGCACGGTTGAGCTCGGCGTCCGGACGACATTCCCTCGGGCCGCGGTGCATCGAACCCGCCAATCGCTTTGAGAATCGATAGCCCGACCGCGCTGTGCCTTCTGTACGCGGAGCCTATTGCGCGGGCGGGTTCTTCAGCCGCGTCGTCCAACGGATGAGCGCATTCAGCAGTTTTTCCAGCTGCGCGTTCAGCTTTTCATCGATCAGCCGGCCGTCGGCGTCGAAGACATCGCCTGCGTGGCTGATCATCATTTCCGGCTGATTGAGCGTGTGGGCGTTCAAAGCCGCCAGAACCTGGCGCAAGTGGTACTGCGAGCGCGACGTCCCCATGCCGCCGGTGCTTGCGCCCATGATCGCCGTCGGTTTGCCCGTGAACGGATTGTCGCCGTAGGGGCGTGTGGCCCAGTCGATGGCGTTTTTCAGCACGCCTGGAATCGAATAGTTGTATTCCGGTGTGGCGATGAGCAGGGCGTCGGCCGAACGGATCGACGATTTGAATTGCACTACTTTGGCCGTTGGATGTTGTTCTTCATCCTGGTTGAAGGGCGGAATGCCATCCAGCGTGAAGATCTCCAGTTCCGCGCCGGGCGGAATCTTCGACTTCGCCGCGCGCATCGCGTAGAGATTGTACGAATTGCGCCGCAGGCTGCCGACGATGCCGAGGATTTTGAGTGGTTGGGTCACGGTTTTCCTTGAATTATCTTTTCGCAACAGGCGGGGCAAACGCCGCGCCCGTAACGCGCCGGTCAGCTTTCGGCGCGCGGGGAGCGCAAAAGCTCGCCGCTGCCTTCGGCGAGCGCCGGAAGCAACGCGGCGAGACTCAATACGTCGAGCCGATTATGGTCGAGGACGGCGCGCATCAGGTTCGTGTCGGCATTATTTCGTAGCAGGCGCGTCCAGGCGCGCGGCGCGGCGTGACCCGGGAGATCGTCGGCGCGCTCCAGATGGAGCAAACGTGATTCGGCGGTCTGCAGGCGGCAATCGGTGGCCGGCGGTAAATCGGGCCGGTGTCGGCGGGCGCGCCGCACCGCGTGCAGCAGATCGAGATGCGCGAGTCCGGTAAACACGTTCGGTGCGTGCCGAAGGCGCAGGCGCGTTTCGAGCAATGGCACGTCGAAGCGCTTGCCGTTGTAGGTCACCAGATGCGTGGCGCCGTCCAGTTCGCGCGCGATGTGTTGCAGCAACGCGCCTTCAGCGCTCTGACGGGTGAGCAGATATTGGCGCACCACGAGTGCGTCGCCTTCGAGTTTGCCGATGCCGATCATGAATGCCAGCGTGCCATCGTCGTCCGAGAGAGCGCTGGTTTCGATGTCCAGAAAAACCAGGCCGTGCGGATCCAGGGCGTGCGCGACGCCGAGCAGGCCGCCCTTGTCATAACGCAATTGCGCCAGTCGTGAAAACGCGACATCGCCATGACGACAGGCGAGCGTATAGCGCTGCTCCACGCAAAGCAGATGCTCGGCGACATATCGGCCGCCGAGCGCGGTCGCGTCAAGCCGCGGTTGCGACCGGGCGATGATGCGCGCACGCGCACGCAAGCGGGCGATGCGCTGCATCAGTTCAGCCAGCTCGGCATCGCGCGACGGGACGTGCGCGACCGGCGGACGCGCGGGCTGTGACCATCTCGGGCGTAGGGGAGTCCGGCGCGGGGCGTCCATGTGGCGTCGCTCAGCAGTACGCGTTGGCGCCAACGGTTGCGCCAGGCGCGCAGCGGCGCGACAAGGCCTTCGTTTTGCTAGTCGGGAAAGGGTGGAATCCAAGCGAAACCGCCGCGCCGCCCGGTCGCCCAAGCACCTCGGCTGAACCGAAGCGGTCATGGCCGGTCTCAAAAAATGTACTCATGCAGACACCCAATCCCACATTCCGTTATGACGATGATGGCAGACGCACGGGCTCACCAGTTGAGCCTTCTGCCCGCTCGCGCGAGAAAGCTTTGTCGCGCGGAAGCAACGTAGATCACGCTCAGGACTCGAAAAAACCCTCCAACGATGGAAGAATGCGAGGCGTGATGCGTAATTCGAGGCTTTTGCGGATCGGTCTGTCGCCGCGCTTCCTGCACAACGTCCCGGGAGATATGGGCGTGGGACGGCGCGGCATCCAGTACCTGGTGGAATCGATCGCGCACTGGGTCATGTCGCGTGATGCGCTGATTTTCATGATTCCGTCGATCGAGTCGGGCGGACTCATCCGGCGCGGCAACCTCAGCGTGGCCGATTACGTGGCGGAACTCGACGGACTCGTCCTGCAGGGCGGCGCCGATGTGAGCCCCGTCACTTACGGTGAAGTGCCGCTGAACGAAGCGTGGCAGGGTGATCGCGTCCGCGATCTCTATGAACTCGAACTCCTGCGCGCATTTATTGCGCAGAAGAAGCCTGTGCTTGGCATCTGCCGTGGCCTGCAACTCATCAACGTGGCATTCGGCGGCACGCTCTACCAGGACATCAACACGCAGCTACCCGGCACCATCGGCCATCACGACGCGGTCATCTACGATCAGAATTTTCACGAAATCGATTTCACGCCGGACACCGGACTGGCCGCGTTGTATCCGCAGCGGCAGAGCGCGCGCGTGAACACGATTCACCATCAGGCGGTCAAGGTGCTGGGCGAAAATCTTGTCGTCGAGGCGCGCGCCAAGCCGGATCGCGTCATCGAGGCATTGCGCTGGAGCGGCGACAGCTATGTCTTCGGCGTGCAGTGGCATCCGGAACTGCACGATCATCGCGATGCGACGCAACTCGACGGCACGCCGATCCTCAACGAATTTCTGCACGTCGCGCGCGTGCGCGCCGGCTTGCCGACCGCGGAGTCGCAGGCGGAAGCGAAGGCTGTCGCCGACGCCGCGGTTTGACCCTCTCCTCCGACGCGTGACAGAATCGCCGCTCGCCGAGCGGCCATCCGCATCAACGCATCAACGCATCAACGCGCCGCGCACCAGCACCGCTCGCTTCTTCCTCCCTTAACAAGAAACAGTAGCTACGACCATGCAAGGGATCATTTTTCGTTTGCTCGAACGGCTCGGCGTGGAGAGTGCCGACGAGTGGGCCGTCTTCATCATCGCTAGTCTGCGCGTGTTGATTATCGTCGTCGTGGCGTGGCTGGCGCTGATGCTGTTGCGTCGTCTGATCCGTCTGTTCAGAAATCGGATGATCAACGGGGATGTCGACCCCGAACAGGCCAAGCGCATCGAAACGCTCGCGCGGGTGTTCGGCTACATCGCTTCGGTGACGGTTTTCATCGTTGCCGGCATGCTGATGCTGTCCGAACTCGGTGTTTCCATTGCACCGGTCCTGGCGACCGCTGGCGTGGCGGGCATTGCGATCGGTTTCGGCGCACAAAGCCTGATCAAGGACTACTTCACCGGCTTTTTTCTCCTGCTGGAGGATCAGATCCGCCAGGGCGATGTGGTGAACGTCGCGGGCGTCGGCGGTTATGTGGAGGAAGTGACGCTGCGTTTCGTGCGTTTGCGCGACTACGACGGCAACGTGCATTTCGTACCGAATGGCATCATCACAACCGTGGCCAATCTGACTCGTGACTTTGCCTTCGCAGTGATCGATGTCCGTGTCGCCTACGGCGAGAATATCGATCGCGCCATTGCCGTGATCAAGGAAGTGGCGCAGGAATTGCGCGCGGACCCCGCGTTCTCTCTGCTCATTCTGGAAGAGCTCGAAATGGCAGGCGTGGAGCGGTTGGACGAATCTGCGGCGATCGTGCGCTGTCGTTTCAAGACCATGCCGATCCAGCAATGGAGTGTGCGGCGCGAATACCACCGGCGACTCATCAATCGCTTCAACGAAGTCGGCATCGAATTTCCCTATCCGCGTCGCGTCATTCATCAGGGCAGCGAGGGCGACGGGCCCGCAATGCTGCCGGAATACCGAGCGACACTGGGCTGATGCCGAGGTTCAGGTGATCGGCACGAGGCCGTCAAGCGTGGCAAAACAGGTGTTGCGCGCGGTGGCGATGAAGTCCTGCACATAGGTCTGCTTCGCCATGTCGCGCGTGGTGGCGGCGTGCAATTCGCTCCAGAGACCTTTAGCGCCGATACGGCGCACCAGCACATACTCGTAGTCGACGTAGTTCTTGATCCCCCAGTTGGGCAGCGCGGCAATGCCGCGTCGGCTGGCCACGAGTTGCAGAATCGCAATGGTCAGTTCCGTGGTGCGGCGCTTGAATTTCACGCCCGCCGGCTTCAGCACTTGCCGGATGACATCGATCCGGTCTTCCGGCACCGGATAGGTGATCAGCGTTTCATCGGCGAAATCCGCGGCCGTTACATGGCGGCGGCGCTTGAGCGGATGATCGGGCGGCAGCACGGCAAGAATTTCGAAACGGAATAGCGGCTGATAGGCGACGCCCCGTCGCCTTGGCGTATCGGACACGATCACCACATCTGCGCGGTTCTGCGCCAGCAACTGCAGTGGATCGCTGTGGAAACCCGATACAAGATCGAGTTCGATTTCCGGCCAGGCGGCGCGAAAGCCGTCCATCACCGGCATCAACCAGTCGAAACAGGTGTGGCATTCCAGCGCGATACGCAGCGCACCGGCGGGTCGCTCGGCAATGCGCAGGACATCGCGCTCGGCCGCCTGAACCTCGGTCAACACCGTTTTACCCAGCGCCGCGAGCCGTGCGCCGGCTTCGGTCAATTCGATCGTCGCGCCATTGCGCCGGACCAGCGGCATGCCGTAGCGCCCGCCCAGTACGCGCAACTGATGGGAGACGGCCGACTGGGTCAGGTGAACCCGTTGCGCGGCGCGCGACACGCTGGCGGTTTCCGCCAGCGCGACCAGCATGCGCAAATGGCGCAGTTCAAGCAGGCGCTCGGTCATATATGAATTCCATTCATGTAACGGGGACAAGCTTTCATTGGATTCATAAATCAGTTTGCCCGAACATTGTCTCCGGACGCAATCAGAACCGAACATCACGAGGACGATCATGGCGATTTCTCATAACCTGGGCTTTCCGCGCATCGGCGCGCAGCGCGAATTGAAGTTCGCGCTGGAAGAGTACTGGCGCGGTGCGATCGATGCGGCGCAGTTGCAGACGAGCGCAGCAGAACTGCGCAAGCGCCACTGGCTGCTGCAGCGCGAGCACGGCATCGAGTTAATTCCGGTCGGCGACTTCTCGCTCTACGACCATGTGCTCGACATGACGGTGCTGCTCGGCGCTACGCCGGAGCGGTTCGGCACGGAAGGCACGAGCGCTCTGGAGCGCTATTTCGCCATGGCGCGCGGAACGGCGACACAGCCGGCGCTGGAAATGACCAAGTGGTTCGATACGAACTATCACTATCTGGTGCCGGAGTTCAGCGCAACGACAGACTTCGCGCCGGATACACAAGCACTGCTCGCGCAAGTGCACGAGGCAACGGCGCTCGGCCTGCGCGCAAAGCCAGTGCTGGTCGGGCCGATCACTTATTTATGGCTCGGCAAGGCGAAGCAGGGCGACTTCGATCGCCTGAGCCTGCTGCCGAATTTGTTGAATGCCTATCGCAAGCTGCTGGCGGATCTCGCCACCTCGGGCGTCGAATGGGTGCAACTGGATGAGCCGGCACTGGCGCTGGATCTGCCGGTGCAATGGCTCGATGCACTGAGCGACGCCTATGCGGAATTGGCGACGGGCTCGCCGCTGCGACTGTTGCTCGCGACCTATTTCGGCGACGTATCGGCGCACGCGCGGCGTCTCAAGCGGCTGCCGGTCGCCGGACTGCATCTCGATCTGTGCCGTGCGCCGACGCAACTGGGCGCGTTTCTGCACGATTATCCGTCCGACAAGGTGCTCTCGCTTGGCGTGATCGACGGCCGTAATGTTTGGCGCAGCGATTTGCGCGCCGTACTCGAGCAGATCGAGCCGGCACAACGCGCGGTCGGTGAACGCCTATGGATTGCACCGAGTTGTTCTCTGCTGCACGTACCGGTCGATCTTGCGCAGGAGTCCACGCTGGACGCGGAGCTCAAACAATGGCTCGCGTTTGCGACGCAGAAGCTGGCGGAGGTGAACACGCTCACCGCCGGCGTGAACGAAGGCCTCGAACACATTGCCGCTACGCTGACGGACGCCACCGAGGCGCGCAAAGCGCGCGCGGCGTCCCGTCGTGTGCACGAACCCGAAGTCGAACGGCGCGTGCTGGCGATCGAGACGGCGAGTATTGGCCGCGCACCGTTTGCGCAGCGACAGCTGCTGCAGCGCAGCCGCTTCAAGCTGCCGAGCTTTCCGACCACGACGATCGGCTCTTTTCCGCAGACAGCGCAAATCCGCGGCGCACGTGCGGCATACAAGCGCGGCGAACTGGCGGAATCCGCCTACCTGGCGGCGATGCAGGCGCAAATCCGCGACGTCATTGCGCGGCAGGAAGCACTCGGCCTTGATGTACTGGTGCATGGCGAAGCCGAGCGCAACGACATGGTCGAATACTTCGGCGAGCAACTGGCGGGCTATGCTTTCACCAGTCACGGCTGGGTGCAAAGCTACGGCTCGCGCTGCGCCAAACCTCCCATCATTTATGGCGACGTGCATCGTCCGCGGCCGATGACCGTCGAGTGGACCCGTTATGCGCAGAGCCTGACCGCCAAGCCGGTGAAAGGCATGCTGACCGGACCGGTCACCATGCTGCAGTGGTCGTTCGTGCGCGACGACCTGCCGCGCGAGCAGATCGCGCTGCAACTTGCGCTGGCGATCCAGGACGAGGTGGTCGACCTCGAAAATGCGGGCGTGGCGATGATTCAGATCGACGAGCCGGCATTTCGCGAAGGGCTGCCGCTCAAGCGCGCGGAATGGCAACGTTACCTGACGTGGGCGGTGAAAGCGTTTCGCGTCGCAAGTGCGTGCCGGCACGACGACACGCAGATCCACACGCACATGTGCTATTCGGAGTTCAACGATATCCTGCCGTCCATCGCGGCGATGGACGCGGACGTGATCACCATCGAGACATCGCGCTCCGATATGGAACTGTTGAGCGGCTTCGGCGAGTTCCATTATCCCAACGAGATCGGTCCGGGGGTGTATGACATCCATTCGCCGCGCGTGCCGGATTGGCGGGATATGGAGCGGCTGCTCATCAAGGCCTGCGAGGTCATCGATGCGGATCGCCTATGGGTCAACCCGGATTGCGGACTCAAGACGCGCGGATGGCCGGAAACCGAGGACGCGCTGCGCAACATGGTTGCGGCCGCACGCAGCGTGCGTATGCGCATGAAGGCAGCGGCATAAGGCTGCAAAACCTGACGAGTGGTGCGAAAGGGCGGCGCGAGCCGCCCTTTCGCATAGCGCGCCGGTTATGTTGCAAATCCGCTCATCGAAATCCCGCACGCTCCTTGCTTCATGCTCTTCACGGAGGTGCGGCATGGAACATCTGGTGCAGATTCTGATGCCCCTGCAGGACCGCGAGGGGCAGGCTTTTCCGCAAGCCGTGCTCGATGAAATGCGGCGTGATCTGGCGGCGCATTTCAGCGGCGTGGCCGTGCATTTACGCGCGCCCGCTCCGAACGTTCCGACAGCGCCGGAAGCTTACCGTCGCACCGATATGTTGGTTTTCGAGGTGATGTGCGAGCGTCTCGACCGTTGCTGGTGGCACGACTATCGGCGACATCTCGAATCACGTTTTGGTCAGCAGGAAGTCGTTGTGCGCGCTGTGCCGGTGGAAAAACTCTAGCGCCCGTGGTTCGGCGGTTCCGTCACGGCGAGATTCTCCTTCCGTAAAATTTCCACCGCCGTCCGGCTTGATTAGTCGGGCGGTGCCGCCATGTATCACCCACAAGCCCGGCGCTTGCCGGATCGGAGCCACGTATGCAATCCCGACAAACAGCGCGAGGCATGTGGGCCGAAGCCCTGGATCTGCTCGACCGGGCCGATCGCCTGCATCGTCAGTTTTTTCATCTGGGCCGCCGACAGGCCGGGCCGCCATGCTGGGAGCCGCCTGTCGACGTGTACGAGTCGCACGATGAAATCTGGCTTTACTACGCGCTGCCGGGGGTGGGCGCCGAGCGCGTGAAAGTGCAACTCGACGGCGCGACGCTGGTCGTTCATGGTGAGCGGCCGTTGCCCGCGCATGCGCGGCATGCTTCGATTCGTCGCCTGGAGATTCCCTATGGCCCGTTCGAGCGGCGCATGCCGCTGCCGGCCGGGCGTTATGAATTGCTGGAACGTCAATTGGATAGCGGCTGTCTGGTCATCGGCTTGCGGCGTGTCGGTTGATGAATGTTCGAACGGCAAAAAAGCTCCCTTGAGGAAAAAGGCATGACGAGACTCGATCAAGTGAATCCCGCGGACGAGCCGCGCTCCGAGGCGGAAGCGCCGACTCGTGCGTCGGACGAAACCGAGTGGACGCTGCCCGAGGACGCATTGGTGCTCGTGCCGGTGCGCAACATGGTGCTGTTCCCCGGCATGATCCTGCCGGTCACCATCGGGCGCGATCTGTCGATCGCCGCGGCGCAGGCCGCGGTCAAGGCCGAACGCCCCATCGGATTGCTGTTGCAGCGCGACGGTACAGTCGAAACGCCGGGCGCCGATGATCTGCATTCCGTCGGCACGGTCGCGCAGATCGTGCGTTACATCACCACCGCCGATGGCGCGCATCACATGGTGTGCCAGGGCGAAGAGCGCTTTCGCATCATCGAATTTCTGCCCGATCTGCCTTATCTCGCGGCGCGGGTGGAGCGGTTGCCCGTCGAGGAAGACAAGTCGCCGGAAATCGAAGCGCGCCTGCTGCAATTGCGCGAACGCGCTGCCGCGGCGTTGCAACTGTTGCCGCAGACGCCGAACGAACTGGTGCAGGCGGTGCAGGCATTCGGCTCGGCCGGCGCGCTGGCCGATCTCGTGGCCGGTTTTCTCGACATCGAAGCGGCCGAGAAGCAGGCCATTCTCGAAACGCTCGATGTCGCGACGCGCGTGGACCGTGTGCTGCAAGTGCTCGGTCAGCGCATCGAAGTATTGCGTCTCTCGCGCGAAATCGACGAACGAACCAAAGCCAGCATGGACGAGCGCCAGCGCGAGTTCCTGCTGCGCGAGCAGATGAAGCAGATTCAGCAGCAGCTCGGCGAAGACGCGGATGTGGGCGTCGAGCTGAAGGATCTGGCCGAGTCTATCGCCAAAGCCGGCATGCCGGAAGAAATCGAGGCGCAGGCGAAGAAGGAGTTGAAGCGGCTGGAGCGGATGTCCGAAGCGTCATCGGAGTACTCCATTGCGCGCACTTATCTCGACTGGCTGGTCGATCTGCCGTGGCGCGAGCCGGAAGCGCAGAGCATCGATATCGTCGAAGCGCGCCGCATTCTCGACGAGGACCATTACGGCCTGGAGAAAATCAAACGGCGGATCATCGAATTTCTCGCCGTGCGCAAGCTGAATCCGCGCGGCCACGCGCCGATCCTCTGCTTCGTCGGGCCGCCCGGCGTGGGAAAGACTTCGCTGGGGCAAAGCATTGCGCGCGCGCTGCATCGGAAATTCGTACGGGTGTCGCTCGGCGGCGTGCACGACGAGGCGGAAATCCGCGGCCATCGACGCACCTATATCGGCGCATTGCCGGGCAACATCATTCAGGCGATCAAGAAAGCGGGAACGCGCGATTGCGTCATGATGCTCGATGAAATCGACAAGATCGGGCAGGGCTTCCACGGCGACCCGAACGCCGCGTTGCTGGAGGTGCTCGACCCGGAGCAGAACCACACCTTCCGCGACAACTATCTTGCCGTGCCGTACGACCTGTCGCGCGTCGTGTTCATCACCACTGCGAACGTGCTCGACAGCATCCCCGGACCGCTGCGCGACCGCATGGAAATCATTCATCTGCCCGGTTACACCGCAGAGGAAAAACTGGAGATCGCGCGGCGCTACCTGGTGCGTCGGCAGTTGGAGGCCAACGGTCTGCATGTCGATCAGGTGCAGTTGGGCGATGCCGTGCTGGCCGGCATCATCAGCGACTACACGCGTGAAGCCGGCGTGCGCAATCTCGAGCGCGAAATCGGGAGCGTGCTACGTAATGTCGCGGTGCGCATCGCCGAAGGGCAGTCCGCGCCGATACGTGTGGACGCGGGCGACCTGGAAGAGATCCTCGGTCCGGCGCGTTTCGAAAGCGAAGTCGCACAACGCACCGGGGTGCCCGGTGTCGTGACCGGACTTGCGTGGACGCCGGTGGGCGGCGATATCCTGTTCATCGAGGCGAGTCGCATGCCCGGCAGCGGCAAGCTGATTCTTACCGGACAACTCGGCGACGTAATGAAGGAAAGTGCGCAAGCGGCGCTGACCCTGGTGAAGTCGCGTGCGGAGCCGCTTGGTCTCGATCCCGCCGCATTCGACAAAAGCGACGTGCACATCCATGTCCCGGCCGGCGCCATTCAGAAGGATGGGCCGAGTGCGGGCGTGGCGATGTTCATGGCGTTGATGTCACTCTATGGCGAACGCGCGGTGCCGGTCGATATGGCGATGACCGGTGAAATCAGTCTGCGCGGGCTGGTACTGCCGGTCGGCGGCATCAAGGAAAAGGTGCTGGCCGCGATGCGCGCCGGTATCAATACCGTGATGCTGCCGGCGCGCAACCGTAAGGATTTCGTCGATATACCGGACAGCGCCAAACAGCGCATGCGCTTCGTCTGGCTCGAAACCGTGGATGATGCGCTGCGAGCAGCACAGGAGGAAGGCGGTATTTCATAACGTTGCCGGTTGACGGAACCGGCACGCATACGGGCGTCCCGAAATCGCCACATAACTGTATGGAGGTAACGAGCATGAGTTCCTTGCTTCGACGTCTGGCGCTAGCGGTTGTGTTGGTTTGGTTTGCAACCCATGCGCATGCGCAAACGCAGGTGGCGACACCCACGCCCTATGTGACCGGCGGCATCGGCCTGGATGAGCGCGAGGCCTTGCTGAACGAAGCGAAAACCGAGGGCTACAACCTCAAGGTGGTCACTGCGGCAAGCGCTGGGCCCTACCTGGCGAACATTTCGATACGCGTCGAAGATCGCAAGGGTGCGACAGTGCTCGAAGGAGCGATGGATGGTCCATGGCTCTTCGCCAAACTTCCGTCCGGGCAGTACACGGTGAGCGCGAGCGATGGTCAGCAGACGCAGAAACGCACGGTGCAGGTATCCGACAAGGGTATGCGGGAAGTGATTTTTCGCTGGAAGCGGTCCGATAACGTGCAGGGTATCGAATGGTAGAGCCAGTCTGGAATCGAGTGGGTGGAACAGTTCGTCACGCTCGCTAAAGCGGGAGCGCTGTTATCAACCCCGATCAAGTTCCGCTACCGTGCCCTGTGTCGGCACGATGACGTTCCAGTCCAGTCGTTCGCGTACCGCATCAGCGAAGGACGTCGCGATCTCCTGCTCGCCGTGCACGACGAAGCACTGTTGCGGCGGGCGTTTGAAACCGCTCAGCCAGTGCAGCAGCGCGGTGCGATCGGCGTGCGCGGACAAACCGCCCAACGTATAGATCCGTGCGCGGACCGGCACATCCTCCTGGAAGATGCGGACGCTGCGCATGCCGTCGACGATCTTGCGGCCGAGCGTCCCGCTGGCCTGATAGCCCGTGAACAGAATCGCACATTCGGGCCGTGAAAGGTTCTGCATCAGATGATGCTTGATGCGCCCCGCATTGCACATGCCGCTCGCCGCGATGATGATGGCGCCGGAACGGATGCTGTTGAGCGCCTTGGAGTCCTCGACCGATTCGGTGAAACGGATCTGCAGTGGTAGTTCGCCCTTGAGCGCGGCGCCGAATAGACGGCGCGCCTGTTCGTCCAGCAGATTGGCGTGCTGCAGCGTCAACTGCGTGGCGGCCGTCGCAAGCGGCGAGTCGACGAACACCTGCAGGTTTGGCAGGCGTCCGCTTTGCGCCAGATCGGCGAGCAGTACCAGCAGATCCTGCGTTCGCCCCAATGCGAAAGCGGGCACGATAACGTTACCGGCGGTGCGGCTCTCGAACGTGGTTTCGATCGCCTCCACCAGTTCTTCGATGGTCGCTTGCAGCGGGCGATGATTGCGGTTGCCATAAGTGGATTCGACCAGCAGCACGTCGGCCTCATCGATCAGCGTAGGGTCGCGCACGACGGGTCGCGCCGGCTGGCCCAGATCGCCGGAGAAGACGATTTTCTTTTTGGCGCCGGCGTGCGTCAGCCACACCTCGATAATGGCTGAGCCGAGAATGTGACCCGCGTCGCGCAAGCGGATATCGACGTCGGCGTGCGGTTTGAACACGGTGTCGTAGTCCAGGCCATACAGGTGGCTGGCGCAGGCTTCGGCCTGGGCCACGGTATACAGCGGTGCGACGTCGCGCACGGGCAACGCGCCGTGTCCGCGTCTTGCGCGGCGTCGCGCGGTTTCCCACACGGCTTCCTTTTCGTGGATGTGCGCGCTGTCCTTCAACATGGTGGGAAGCAGGGCGGCGGTCGCGATGCTGGTATAGACCGGGCCGCGGTAGCCGAAATTGATCAGGCGCGGCAGCAGGCCGGAATGATCGAGGTGCGCATGGGTGAGCAGGACGAAATCCAGCTCGCGCACATCGAAGTTCAATGCGGCGAGATTCTTACGGTCGGCATCACGATCGCCCTGGAACATGCCGCAGTCGACCAGGAAGCGGCATGAACCGGTTTCGACCAGATAAGACGAACCGGTGACTTCGCCGGCCGCGCCAAGGAAGCTGAGTTTCACATCGTGCGATCTGAACAGAGACCGGCCGATTGTACGCGGCCGTCATCGATCGAAAACCGCGCAAAAAAAAAGCGGCCCGCGAGGGGGCCGCTACAGGGAGGAAGAGCGGGTGAGCGCCCTTTCGGAGGTAACCTCGTCCGCGGGAACGTATGCGTTCAAGGCCCTTGCACTATAAGGGAAGCCGGCCGCCAATTCAATATGACAACGTCCTGACAGTATGACGCTGGAATTATCGGTTCGTACGCCTTTATGTGGCTCTAAGCGTTTGCGCCGTAAGTGGAATTTGCAACGGAGCAGGGCGGCGAGGGGCGTTTTGCGTGCAGATTCCGACAGCAGTCTGCAGGACCTACTTCACATATTGAAAGATGTTTGTCGCCGGGAGGCGGATTCGCGCGATCGACGGCGCTTTCGCGCGCAGTCGCACGGGAGGCATTCCGTGCGTTCGGTGCCTGAACCGCAATGGGCACGGGAGCGTATTTTGCTGTTGCGTTGTGCAGATCGCTCACAGTCGTTGCAGCACTTCCTCGGCGTGATGTTTGGTATCCGGTCGATTGATGATATGCGCGATGCGTCCGTTTTCATCGATCACATAGGTGATTCGTTTATAGAAGCCGAAGCGGCGTCGCCACCACGCGAGCGGTCCGGAACCGAGTGCGCCGTAGGCATCGGCAACGCGACGATCGGTGTCCGCGAGCAACGGAAAATTGAGCTTGAATTTTTCGGTGAAGCGTTGATGCGAGGCGACATCCTGCGCCGATACACCGAGTACCGCGACGCCTTTGGCGCGCAAACGATCGGAACCGTCGCGCAGGGAGCACGCCTGCGCAGTGCAACCCGGTGTGTCATCCATGGGGTAGAAATACAGCACGAGCTTGCGCCCGCGAAACTGCTCGAGCGAAGCGGTGCTGCCGTCGGTGGTGAATGCGCTGAAGTCGGGTGCGCGATCGCCTGTCTTGAGCGCCATGGATTTTCTCTCCGGGGAAAACGGCCATTATAGAAACGTGCTGCCGGCGCGTTTCGTGTATATCGCGATGGGCGAACTGAAGGAGATATCGGTGGCAAAGAAACGGACGACTCCGCGCGCGGAGGAGAGCGCAAGCGATGCCGAACTTGCGCATACCTTGCGCGAGGCGGCGCAGCATATCTGGCTCGCCGGCCTCGGCGCGTTGGCAAGGACGCAGGAAGAGAGCGCGAAGGTCTTCAGCGCACTAAAGAGCGAAGGCCGCCATACGGGCCGCTCGGCGCGTGAGCGCGTTGCCGGCCTGACTGAAGATGTGGGGCGCGTCACGACGCAGGCAGCGCGCGGTGCGAGCAGCGCGGTCGAACGGCTGAATCAACTATTCGACGCGCGCATCGTGCGCACGCTTCGGCAGCTTGGCGTACCGACCGCCGATGACATGCGTGCCGTCGCCGATCGGCTCGATGCGCTTGAAACGCATACTGGCGCACCCTCGCGCAAGCGCGCCGGCGCCAGAACGGCCTCGCGCGCCGGCGGCGTAAAAACCGTCGCACGCAAGGCAAGCCCGAAAAGCGCCACCTTCAAGGCAGCGGCGAAAAAGCGGCCACCTCCGCGCCGGCGCGTTGCGGGTTGAGGCGGTTACGGGTTTTGCCATTGGCGCAATTATCGAGTGGCGCTAAGATAAGTTGGGCATTTGTAGCGAGAATGCGGACGCCGTAAAAAGACAAGCCTGGTTCATTCCGAGTCTGAAAGACTGATGAGGGCACCATGTTTCTCGAAAATCGCCTTGAAAAGCTGGTCGAGCGGGTCAAGCTGCGTGAGCCCGTTCCCTTGCGGGTAAAGCTCTGGAGCGGTCGAAGCTTCGAACTCGGTCCGGATCCCCGCGTCACCATGACCGTCCCCCATGCGCGCGGGTTGCGTTATCTCATCTCCCCGGATTTGATGAAACTCGGCGAGGCATATGTCGAGGGCTACATCAAGGTGGAAGGCTCGCTGCGCGATGTATTCGAGGTCGGCGAGCGTTTCGCGCGATCGGTATCCGATCGGGCCGCGGCTTTTGCGCCATTGCGCCGCGTCAGTCGCCACAGTCGCAGCAAGGACAGACAGGCGATCCAGTATCACTACGACGTCTCGAACGATTTCTACGCGCTTTTTCTCGATCGCAACATGGTTTATTCCTGCGCCTATTTCGAGAACGAGGACGATACGCTAGAACGTGCGCAGGAACAGAAGCTCGATCACATTCTGCGCAAGCTCATGCTGCAGCCGGGAGAGCGGTTGCTGGACATCGGTTGCGGCTGGGGCGCCATGATTTTTCGCGCTGCGGAGAAATTCGGCGCGCACGCGGTCGGCATCACCCTGTCGCAAAACCAGTACGACTATGTGCGGGCGAAAATCCGGGAGAAGGGATTGGAAGGGCGCTGCGAAGTGCGTTTGCAAGACTATCGCGATGTGCCGGAACTGAATGGTTACGACAAGATCTCCAGCATCGGCATGGTCGAGCATGTGGGTCTGAAGAACCTGCCCACCTATTTCAGGCAACTGCGCGCGTTGCTGACGGACCGGGGTCTCATTCTCAATCACGGCATCACTTCCAACCACGCCGACAGTCGCGCGGTCGGGCTGGGCGCGGGCGAATTCATCGGTCGATATGTTTTTCCGCACGGCGAACTGCCCCATCTTTCGCTGGTGTTGCGCGAAATGGCTGCAGCGGGGCTCGAGGTCGCCGACGTCGAATCCCTTCGCCGTCACTATGCGCGTACCTGCGGGATGTGGGCACAATCGCTGGAGCGTGAGGGCGAACGCGCCATTGCACTGGCGGGCGAGCGGCGTTATCGGATCTGGTCGGTTTACCTGCAGGGCTGCGCGCATGGTTTTGCGCAGGGGTGGATGAACATCTATCAGGCGCTCGCCTGCAAGGAAGGACAGGTCAACTTCAACGCCCTTCCCATGACCCGACGCTATATGTACGAAGCGGATGCGGCGCGCAAAGCGCCGAGGGCGGAGAGCGTCTGGTGATTCGTGATATCGCTTTCCGCGCACATCCGGTTTGCGCAAATGAAAAGCCCCGCGTTTGGGGGAAACGCGGGGCGGGGAGAAGCGTTTCGTCATGAAAATGATGAAGCGCCGGAACGCATCTTAGGGTGCGGGTCGACTGCGCCCAATGGGCAAACGGCTTGCGTTCCTGTAGGAAAAACCCTTCGTCGATTCGCCAGCCGGCTTTATGCGCCGCATCCCGCATCGAGTCCTCGGCGGCGGGTGAATGAATCGGCGCTGCTTCCGATGCGATGTTTCGCGCAAGGAAAGCCGGGGTTGTCATGCCGCTTGTTTGCAGCCCATACTGAACCGATCGCTGCGCTGTGACGGCTGTCTGGGCGTTCACGGCGAACCGTCGCATGACCTGTTGCCACGGAGAGTCGATAATGGTCGCACTATTTCAGACACGCTTACCATGTCTGCGTATCGGGGCTCGGTCGATTCCGCGAGCACCGCACCGCCGCTTCCGATTTGATCTTGCCTTCGTGCCGCTCCGCGCTTCGCAAAGCTTTCCGTCGTTCGACGCCTCGTCGCAGGGCGACGAACGGATCGAGGGGAAGGTAGTGCATGACGCCTCGCACTCGTTGCCCGGCGTATTACTGGTGGAAGACAACGCGGACGATGCGGAACTGTCCATGCTCGTTCTGACGAAATCGGGCATCGCGCCGGGGGTGAAATGGGTGCGCGACGGGGCCGAAGCAATGGAATGGCTCGCAACTCGCGATGCAAAACCGCTGAAGCTGATCCTCCTCGATCTCAAGATGCCGCGCATGGACGGCTATGAGGTTCTGCGCCGCATCAAGCAGGCCCCTGCCACGAAGAGTATTCCGGTCATCGTTATGGTAAGCGCGCATGGCACGCCGGAACTGACGCGATGTTTCGAACTGGGAGCGGATTCCTATCTGGTCAAACCGCTCGACGCCGGGGCGCTTCGGGACGCAGTGCACAGTCTGGGGCTGCGCTTCGCATAGAGACTAGCGGCGTCGTTCGGTGAGGTAGAGGCCGGTGCTGAGCACCGAAAGCGAGAACGAAATCGCGAACACCAGACTCGGCGTTGCAAGCGTGGTCGCGCTTGCCGCCATCAGCCAAAAAAACAACACAATTTTCTCCCGAGCTTGAATGCGCGTCCCATGCGTCGAACGGCAACGGTGGTACGCGTAGCCGTATGATCGCCGCCGCAGGAGCTGCAGGCTAGTGTTGTGCGCGATCGTGCGTGACGTTGTACAGCCGGTCGCCCGGCAAGGGCGGTGGTGACCAGGACAAACTGGTTTGTCAGGCCGATGCCTTGATCGATCGAGGCAGGCATCGGGCAAGCTCCAGCACCGACGAGACGGCATAACCTTGCGCGTAATCGACGCCCAGTGTGCGAAGCGCGCTCAAGGTTGCTTCATCCTCGACCATTTCCGCGATGGTTCTCTTGCCCAGCACATGACCGATGCGATTGATGGCGTCCACCGTTGCGGCGTCCACCGCATCCGACGTTATATTGCGTACGAACATTCCGTCGATTTTGATGATGTCCACCGGCAGATTGCGTGCATAGTTGAACGAACCCATACCGCGACCGAACTCGGCGAGCGAGAAGCAGCAGCCGAGCGCCTTCAGCGCTTCCATGAAACGCTGCGCCTGGGCCAGGTGCGTCATGACGGTCGACTCGGTGAGTTCGAAGCAAATCATCGCATGCGGGACATCGTATAACGCGAACTGCTCGGTGACGAACTGCAGCAGTCCCTTATCCGACAGGCTCGCGGCGGACAGATTGACGATACAGAGCGGCACGTGTTTGTTTCCGGTGATGTGTTGCGCAATGCGCTCGAACGCGTTGGCAATGACCCAGCGATCGATTTGCGGCATCAGGCCGAAGCGTTCGGCCGCCGGGAGGAAAGCGCCCGGTCCGATCAGTCGGCCGCCCGGTTCCTGCAAGCGGACGAATATTTCCAGCCAGTCCGGCTCGGGCGCGCCCGGTTGCAGCGCCAGCAGTCTCTGACCGTACAGACATAGGTCATTGTCCTCGATCGCTCGCGCCACGCGCTCGCCCCAGCCGTTTTCGCGACGCCGCGTGTGCGCCTCGTCGGCGTCCGGAACGTACATTTCAATGCGGTTGCGGCCGGACTCCTTGGCCATGTAGCAGGCGCGATCGGCGGCAGCAATTGCGTCATGCACCGTGGGCGCGCATACGTCGAGCGACACCAGGCCGATGCTCGCGCCGACGCCGAAGGCGCGTCCTTCGTGCACAAAGCGATAAGCTTCGGTGCGACGCCGTAGTTCTTCGGCGATTCGAAAGGCGTCTTCGAGACTGCAGTTCTCCAGCAGAATGCCGAATTCGTCCCCGCCGAGACGGGCCAGCGTGTCGCTTTCGCGCAGTTCCGCGGCGAAGAGATTCGATATGTGACGCAGCAACTGATCGCCGGCGGCGTGTCCGCACGAATCGTTGACGGTCTTGAAGCGGTCCAGGTCGATGAACAGCAGCACGTGCGAGCGCTGTTCCGTCGCAATCGTATGCAGGGCGATCTGAAGCCGCCTTTCGAACTCGACCCGGTTGACCAGGCCGGTAAGCGGATCGTGCGAGGCGTGGTAGGACAATTGCGCCGCCATGCGTCTTTCACGGCTCACGTCGCGGAAAACGATCACGATGCCGAGCGCCTCGCCGGAGCGGGCGCGTATGCGCGATGCGGATTCCGCTATCGCAACCTCGCTGCCGTCGCGTCGAACCAGCATTGCGTTGCGCGCGATTTCGATCGGGCCGCGCTCGCGCAAGATGCGTTGCGGCAGTTGTGCGACCGGATTGCCGCCGTGCTCGTCGACAATGCGCACCACGTCTTCGAGCAGGCGTCCCATTGCCTCGGCGTTGCTCCAGCCGGTCAACTTTTCCGCTATCGGATTGAGGTAATCGATGTGTCCGTCGGCATTAGCGGTGATCACCGCGTCGCCGATGGACTGCAGCGTGACCAACGCTCGCTCGCGCTCGGCCGACACACTGTGCTCGGCCGCGGCGAGGTTCTCCTCGGCGCGCACTGCGCGCGCGATCATTCGCCGCGCACTGAGCCAGGCCAGCAAGAGCAGTGACAAGGCCGTTGCGGAAAGCGCGAGAAACAGCAGCCAGCGCGCGCGGTCGAAGCCTTCACTCAAGGTGATGGAGAAGCGCTGTTGCAGAGGGTCGAGGCGGGCGTTGATCGCTTGCGCTTGCGCTGCGATGGCGGCGATCTCCGCCGGCGTGGCGCTGCCGGTGCGGAGCATTGCGTCGAGCCGCGCACCGGCGACCAGCAGACTTTCCACGCCTTCGTCGGTCGCGTCCCAGGCACGCACGGATGCCGCGACAAACGGCACGTTGCGATAGTTGACGAACAACCAGATCAGTTTGTCGACGTCCTCGGGCGCATTGCCGCCGCGTAGAAAGCCGGCGCGCGCGAGGTCTCGATTGGGCGGATTCTCGCGCATCGCTTCGCGCGCCACGCGATGACCGAGGGGAATGCTCATCGCCTCCTTGAAGGCCGCGTAGTTGGTGTTGTCGCGCGTTTCGGCGTAGCGCAGCAGGTAGACCACCGCGTCTTTCTGGGCACGCGACCAGTGGCCGACCGCGGCGATATAGGCGCGACTGGCACCGAGCACCTCCATGCTGGCCCATACCAGCGCCAGGGTTACGGGGACAACCACCACCAGCGGCCAGATCGCACGCTGTAACCGTTTGCGCGGCAACGGCGCACTGGTGGCGGTGCTCGAAGGCGCAGGTGAGGAGGACATTGACGGAGAGGGGTGTACCGCACATAGGGCCCGAACCGGAATATTTTCAGAGAGCAAGGATCAGGCCGTTTTTTGTCGAAGCAAGCGGGGCGATACTCGCAATGCGCGCAATAGCGCGATACAGTGGAAGCTCCATGCCAACTGTGAATTTGAAACTTATGACCGGTTCAGATCCAAAACTCCGAAACGCCGGGCAAACACCGCCTGCGCAGGAGACCATCGACCTGGAGCAAGTCGCACAATTGGTCCAGGCGCTGGAGCGTGATCTCGAGCACGCCCAGGAAGGGACGGGCAATATCGACACCCTGCGCGCCGAAGTCGAAGCGCTGCGGCGTGCCCTGCGTACGCACGCGGGGGATGACGAACCCGTGCGAGCGCGTCTTCATGGCGTGCGCGAAGCGTTCGAGGAAACGGATACGGCACTGTTCAAGGGCGCGCAGTACCTCTCGGATATCGGCCGCATGCTCGGGATGTAGCCCGCACATTCGAGCGGCGCGGCGACCCGCGCCATGCCGACCGCCACGGCGATTTGTCGCCTTCTGGTGCCGGGCGGCGCGAGCGGGTCGCTTTTGCGCGGTCTACTTCGCTCGTTACGAAAGAGTCCGCGAACACTTCATTTGATCGGTACCTGCGCGTCTACGCGTGCGGACCAAACGGAAGCACCATGTCCATCAGCGTTTTCGATTTGTTCAAGATCGGTATCGGGCCGTCCAGTTCGCATACGGTCGGCCCGATGCGTGCCGCGCTGCAGTTTGCCGGCGGGTTGCGCGATGACGGCCTGCTCGAACGCGTCGTGACCGTGAAGGCGGAACTGTATGGTTCGCTCGGCGCAACCGGTAAGGGGCACGGCTCCGACAAGGCGGTGCTGCTCGGTCTGGAGGGTAGCGCGCCGGATAGCGTCGATACCGAGCAGATCGAAGCACGACTGAGCGCCATTCGCAGCGCACAGCGGGTGAACCTGCTGGGTCAGCGTCCCATCAGCTTTCGGGAGAAAGAACATCTGCTGATGTACAGGCGCGAATCGCTGCCGTATCACCCCAACGGCATGCGCTTCACGGCCTACGGCGCGCTGGGTGAAACCGTGCGCGCGCGCATTTATTACTCGGTCGGCGGCGGGTTTGTCGTCGATGAGGCCGCGGTCGGTGCCGATCGAATCGTGCCCGATCGGACGCCGCTGCGTTATCCGTTTACCACCGGGGTTCAATTGCTCCACCATTGTGTCGAGCAGGGTCTGCCGGTCAGTCAGATCATGCTCGAAAACGAGCAGGCGTGGCGCAGCGAAGCGGAAATTCGCGACGGCCTGCTGCACATCTGGCATGTCATGCAGGATTGCGTACGGCGCGGCTCGGTCAACGAAGGCATCATGCCGGGCGGCCTGAAAGTGAAGCGCCGCGCCGCGTCGCTCTACCGCACGCTATCGAGCTCGCCGGAGGCGAGCTTGCGCGATCCACTGACGGTGCTGGACTGGATCAGCTTCTATGCGCTGGCAGTCAACGAGGAAAACGCTTCGGGCGGGCGGGTGGTGACTGCGCCGACCAACGGCGCGGCCGGTATCATTCCGGCGGTGCTGCATTACTACACGCGCTTCGTGCCCGGCGCGAACGATGACGCGGTCGTGCGATTTCTGCTTACCGCCGGTGCAATCGGCATTTTGTACAAGGAGAACGCATCGATTTCCGGTGCCGAGGTCGGCTGTCAGGGCGAAGTCGGCGTCGCGTGTTCGATGGCGGCAGGCGCGCTCGCAGAAGCGCTCGGCGGCACGGTGCAGCAGGTGGAGAACGCCGCGGAGATCGGCATGGAGCATCATCTTGGCCTGACCTGCGACCCGATCGGAGGACTGGTTCAGGTGCCGTGCATCGAACGCAACGCCATGGCCTCGACCAACGCAGTGAACGCAGCGCGGCTTGCGTTGCGCGGCGATGGTCAACACTTCGTTTCGCTCGATAAAGTCATCAAGACCATGCGCGAAACGGGCGCGGATATGAAAACGAAATACAAGGAGACCGCACGCGGCGGTCTGGCGGTGAACGTGATTGAATGTTGAACCCAGGGCTTCACGAAAAAACGGCGCTTCATCGCGGTCGATTGACGAAACAGCCATGCCTTCCTCGGTGCGAAGCATGACCGCCAAAGACGACATGTTGTACATGGAAGAAGCGCTCCGATTGGCGCATCAGGCGTGGCAGTTGGGCGAGGTGCCGGTTGGCGCGGTTGTCGTGTGCGCGGGACAGATCGTCGGACGCGGTTATAACGCCCCGATTTCACGTAACGATCCATCGGGACACGCGGAGATCATGGCATTGCGCGATGCCGCGCGGAATCTCGACAACTATCGTCTTACCGACTGCCACTTGTACGTGACGCTCGAACCCTGTGCGATGTGTGCCGGCGCCATCATGCATGCGCGCATTGCGCGAGTCGTTTACGGTGCGCGCGATCCGAAAACCGGTGCGTGCGGCAGCATTGTCGACCTGTTTGGCGAGAAGAGACTCAATCATCACGCTGAAGTCGTCGGCGGCGTGATGAGTGATCAATGTGGCGCCTTGCTCAGCACCTTCTTCGAGCAGCGCCGCCGATTGCAGAAGGAACTTCGCCCCGATGCGTATTGAGATTTTTATTCCGGAACAAAAACTCTCGCTCTACGACCATGACGACGCGGTGCTTCGCACCTATGCGGTGTCGACCGCTCGCAAAGGCGCAGGGGAGCGTAACGGCAGTTTCTGCACGCCGCGTGGCCGCCACATCGTTCGGGCAAGGATCGGCGCCGGCGCGCCGCTGAATACGGTATTCGTGCGGCGTCGCCCGACCGGCGAAATTTATACGTCCGAGTTGGGCGCGCAGTTTCCGATGCGCGACTGGATACTGACGCGCATCCTCTGGCTGTCGGGGTGCGAGCCGGGCTTCAACCGGCTCGGCGAGGTCGATACGATGCGTCGCTATATTTACATTCACGGTAGCCCCGATTCCGTACCGATGGGGACGCCGGGTTCGATCGGCTGCGTGCGCATGCGCAACCGCGAACTGGTGGAACTGTTCGACCTCGTGCCGGTCGGCACGCCGGTAAACATCAAGGGCTGACCCAGTCCACCGCAGCGGTGCGTCAGCCCTCCAGCAGGCGGCGAATGTTTTCAGCGTTCGGTCGCTCTACAACGCCCTTGTCGGTGATCAGTGCGGTCACCAGTTCCGCCGGCGTCACATCGAAGGCCGGATGCGCGACCTTCACGCCTTGCGGCGCCCACCGCACGTCGCCGTAACCGACGACTTCTTCCGCGCTGCGTTCCTCGATGGGAATGGCCGAGCCGTCGGCAAGCGACGGATCAAAGGTGGGAATCGGGGCCGCCACATAGAACGGAATGTTGTGACGCGCGGCCAGCACGGCCAGCCCGTATGTCCCGATCTTGTTGGCCACATCGCCGTTGGCCGCCACGCGGTCCGTCCCGACGATGACGAGATCGACCTGTCCGATGCGCATGAAATGGCCGGCCATGTTGTCGGTGATCAGCGTGACCGGAATGTTTTCCTGCACCAGTTCCCACGCAGTCAAGCGCGCGCCCTGCAGATAGGGTCGGGTTTCATTGACGAGTACTGAGAGTTTCTTTCCGGCATCGCGCGCAGAGCGGATGATGCCAAGCGCGGTACCGTGTCCCGCGGTTGCCAGCGCGCCGGCGTTGCAATAAGTCATGACGCGCGCGCCGTCCGGCACATACGCGTTACCGAAACGGCCGATCGCGTAATTGATTTCCAGATCTTCGGCGTGGATGGCTTGCGCTTCCGCAATTAGCATCGCGGTCAGTTCGGGCGGGCGCGCGTCGATCAGCCGCTGCATGCGGTCGAGCGCCCAGTACAGGTTTACGGCGGTCGGCCGGCTGGCACGCAGCGCAGCGAACGCGGCAGTGAAATCGCGCGTGCCCTTGAGCGCTTCGAGCGCGACGCCGTATGCAGCCGCGCAGCCGATCGCCGGCGCGCCGCGCACCACCATGTCGCGGATGGCGTTTGCGACTTCCGCTGCGTCGCGACAGCGCACGTATTCGATTCGATTCGGCAGCCGGCGTTGATCGATGAACTCCACATACTCGCCGCCCCAGCGCAGCGTCTCCACAGACTTGACCATCCTAGATCACTCTTTCGTTGCCGCCGTCGACCGGGATTTGTGCCCCGGTGGTCTTGGCGAATAGCGGACCGCACAACTCGGCGGCGAGTTCGGCGACATCGCGACTCGTCACTTCAGTGCGCAGTACATTGTTGGCCTTGTACTGCTCGACCGACAGACCATAGCGGCGCGCGCGTTCGGCAAGCATGTCGTCCGTCCAGATGCCGGTGTCGAATACCGCATTGGGATGGAGCGTGTTGATACGAATTCCGTCGCCACCCCATTCGAGTGCCGCGACGCGCGCAAGTTGCGTCAGTGCCGCCTTGGAAGCGGAGTAGGCCGCCGCCCCCGGTCCCGGTGCCGGCACGTTCTTCGAGCCGATCACGACGATGCGTCCGCTGCGGGGCGCCAGCTTCAGATAAGGGTGGCAGGCGCGCATGAGCGCAAAGCCGGCGTCCAGATTGAGGTTGAACACTTCGCGCCACTGCGCCGTCGGTAACTCATGCACCGCGCGATTGGCGGCAAACATGCCGGCGTTCAGAACCAGCATGTCGATCCCGCCGAAGCGGCGAATGATCTCGTCGAGCGCCGCTTCGGTCGCCTTTTCATCCGTCACGTCGCAACGCAGGCCAAGAAAATCGGTACGTTGATGCATCGCTTCGATGGCCGGGTTGATGTCCAGCGCAGCCACCGCAGCGCCGCGCGCAAGAAAACTTTCGGTCGCTGCCTTGCCGATGCCCGATGCGGCGCCGGTGATCAGCACGATTTCACCAGCAAAAACGGGCGCCTTGCCGCTTTTCTTCAGCTTGTTCTGTTCGAGGTCCCAGTACTCCATGTCGAAGATATCGCGCGCCGGCAACGCTTCGTAGCGCTCCAGCGTCTCGGCACGCAGGATGACGTCGATGGTGTGTTCGTACAGTTCTTCGACGATGCGCGCATCCTTGGCGCTGCGGCCGAAACTGGCAAGGCCGAATGCTGAGTCGAGCGCAACGCGCGGCGCCGGATCGAGCATGGTCTTGGGCGCTTTCGCATGCGGCGCATGCGCATCGAAGTACGCGCGATAGGCCTGCGCGTACGCCACCACATCGCGCCCGAGCATGGGCAAACGTTTAGTGCGGATCACATGGTCAGGCGTCGCGGGACCTTGTTGCGAAAGCCGTCCGATTTGCGGATGCCGGGCAAACGCTCGTGTCTGTTCGGTGCAGCGCACGCGCAGAATCATGGGCGCACCGGCAGCAGCGGAAACATCGCGGCGCAACTGGGCGAGTTCTAGCGAGGCGTCGCAGATTTCCGGCTTCTGCGGCGCAGTGACGGACCAGGCTTTGCGGCGCACAAGAAATTCTTCCGCCGCGCTGATCAGCTCGATCATTCGTTCGTAGGCTTCGCGCGCGGTGCCGCCGAAACTGAAGACGCCATGTTTCAGCAGGATCATGCCGCGCGTGCCCGTATGCGCCTGGCGCTGGAATTCGTGCGCCACCAGACGCGCAAGATCGAAGCCCGGCATGACATATGGAATGACGATCACCTCATCACCGTAAATTTCGCGCACGTATTGCTCGCCGCCGGGGGTGTTGGTGATCGCGAGCAGGGCATCGGCGTGCGTGTGATCGACGTACTTATATGGAATGCAGGCGTGCAGGATGGTTTCGACCGATGGCGTCGGTGCGCCCGCGCGCGTCATATTTGTGATCAGTTCGTTCACCATGTCCGGATCGCTCAATTGATCCAGTTGCGCGAGTCGTTGCATCGGTGCGAGTCGCACGGGCGCAAAGCCCGCGGCCTCGATGGTTTCCAGGTCCCAGCCGCTGCCTTTGACGTACAGGATGTCCTCGTCTTCGCCGTGCCGGTTGCGCTCGACGAGCTTGACCGAGGTATTGCCGCCGCCATGCAGCACCAGCGTCCTGTCGCGGCCGAGCAGGCGGGAGGTGTAGACGCGCAGCCCCAGATCTCCTGGATATCGCGCAGCGTCCTCGTCGCGCCACAAATTTTGCATTGGGAATGCCTGAATAAGTACTGAGTAGTATCGCGCGTGCGCGCAGCTGTACGCGCGAGGATAAAGTCATCAATGTCTTCGGACGCAGCCCTTCATGACACCCTTGGCCGAAAAACCTCAATCAAAGCTTCCTTAATGCACTCGTTCGAATCGGATGCGTATTATACGAGGCCGAATCATCCACTCCCGGCCTCATGCCCTATCGAATCGAACTGCGCGCATGGCCCGAAGCACAGGTCGCCGCGCTTGATATAAGAATCGAGGTGTTCGTGCGCGAGCAGGGCGTTCCCATGGCGCTGGAGCACGATGAATGGGATGAACGCGCGGACCACGCGCTCGCGTTCGACGGAACCATTGCCGTGGCGACCGGGCGCCTTCTGCCGGACGGCCGCATCGGGCGCATGGCGGTGCGCCGCGCCTGGCGTGGGCAGGGCGTCGGCGGTGCCGTGCTGGAACGTCTGGTTGCACGCGCCGCCGAGCGTGAATTGCGCCGCGTCGTGCTGCACGCTCAGCTTCATGCGGCGGATTTCTACCGTCGCTACGGTTTTGTCGAAACCGGCGTGCCGTTTATGGAAGCCGGCATTACGCACATCGCCATGACCAGGGAATGCCTGAATCGGTGAAAAGTGCGGGAGCGAATATCGCTATTGAACTGCGCAGAAGGCTCAAACGGCCAACGTCACTGCTTGTTTATCGGGCATCGGTAGCGTGACGATGAATTCGCTGCCGAGGTTCTTGCCGGCGCTCCTCCCGACGACGGTGCCGCCATGCGCCTCGACCAGTTCGCGAACGACGGCGAGTCCGATGCCAAGTCCGCCGTTGTAGAGCGCCAGGGCATCCGGATCCTGAGTGAACAAGTCGAAAATATTCGGCAAAGCTTCTGCTGAAATCCCAATTCCGTCATCGGAAACAGTGATTGCCATCGCATGATCGAGAAGCTTCACCGAGAGCGCAATTTCGCCGCCATGCGGGGTATATTTTGATGCGTTGCTCAACAGATTGCTGAAAATCTGGCTCAGGCGTACCGGATCGCCATACACGTCGAGCGGGCCGGACGGCAACTGCATCGTGAAACGCTGGAGCCTCAGTTCCATCGCAGGCCGGCACGTCTCTACAGCCTGGTCGAAAATATCGGCCATCTCGACGGGGCGGCATTCCAGCCGGAACTTACCCGCGCTCAAGCGCGATCCATCGAGCAAATCGTCGATGAGCTTTGCCATATGAGTCACTTGGCGTCTGATGATTACCTGCAGCTTGGCGAGCGTCGGGCCATCTGCGCGGTCGTGGTTGAGTAGTTCGGCGGCCATGCGGATAGGAGTCAGCGGATTGCGCAACTCATGGGCAACCATCGCCTGAAACGTAATCTGCCGATGGTGTGCCGCTTCAGCTTGTGCTTCCAGTTCCTGCGCGGTCAGCGCGGCAATCACCAACTGCTCGTTAGCCTCGCGCAAATCCCGAACGCGGGACTCGTGCTCGGCCAGTGCCGATTCATGGGAAATCATAAGTTGATGCGTTACGTCGGACGTGGGCAGCCCCAAGCTGGCGTCGCTCATGCGCTCGCCGTTATAAAACTCGAAGCTGCCCAGCCCATGGTTTTTGGAACGGTACATGGCTGCGTCGGCCCGACGGATGAGGGTCGGCGCGTCCTCGCCGTCCTGGGGATAGATAGCGATGCCGATGCTGGCGGATAGGCAAAGCACATGGTCGCCCACATGACTTGGTTCGGCGAGGGCGGAAAGCATCTTCGCGGCGATCAAGGCAGCATCGGACGCCTGCGAAATTTCGGCCAGCAGCACCAGGAATTCGTCTCCGCTGTGGCGGCTCACGGTGTCCGAGTCGCGTACGATCGACTCCAGACGGCGTGCGACCAACTGCAATACCTCATCGCCGACCGCATGGCCCAGCGAATCGTTGATCTGCTTGAAATGGTCGATGTCGAGAAAGAGCACCGCGATGTGCGCTCGTCGCCGTCGTGCCGCCGTGATCGCGATTTCCAGCCGATCGAGCATCAGTGCGCGGTTAGGTGTGTCTGTCAATGCGTCGCGCTGGCTCGCGCGAGTCAACTCGACCAGGTTGCTCGCTGCGGTTTCGGCGATTGTGTCCGCATGGAGGGCCGCGAGCACCAATTGCTCGTTGGCCTCCCGAAGCTCGGCGGTTCGTGTCTCGTCGAAGTCTCGCTGCACCTCGGCCAAATTCTCGCGCAACTTCACCAACTCCGCGCGCAGCCCGTCCGCTTGCTCGTTGAGCAACGCAAGCGCCCGAGTCGCCGCAACCACCTTGCCGTCGACGGCGTGGTTGCTCATGGCAACGGCCGGGCAGCGCGCGACTCAGCCACCGTCTTCATCGTGGACCGGGCCTTGACGTAAGGTTGGTCTTCCGCCCAGCAGCCCTTCGTAGTTGGTGAGCGTCGAACCAATCTTGATGCCATCGTCGTCGACTTCGAACAGACGCAGATCATTCGAATGCGCGCTCGCACGCACCTTCACCACCGCCATTACCCGCTGCAATCGGCTGTCGACCTCGATGTACCGCTGCACGATGATCGCGTCGGTCAGAAACGCCGTGCCATAGGGGCTGAAGCGCAGATCGTCGTAGCGGTCTTCCAGCTCGGACGTCATCAGCACCGTAGCGCCGGTGGTGGCCAGCGCCGATACCATGCGCGCCAGGGATTCGCGAAAATCGTCGCGAAAAGTGGGTGCCAATGCGAGCTCGAAGCCGGACAGCGAATCGATGACGACGCGACTCGCCTTCAGCCGCCGAATCTCCGTGATGAGAAGCGTCGCAATCTCGTCGACCGACACATTCAATGCCCGCGTGTCGACCACACCGACACGGCCGCTGTCGATGAGGTCAACCATAGCCTGACCGCGTGATTTGTTGGGGCGCTGCTCGAAGGCCGCAATGATGCCGGTCTCGCCCAGGCGCGCGCCTTCGGCCAGGAAGGCCGAAGCCAGGATGCTCTTGCCCGATCCGGACGGACCGGCGACAAGCAAGGAATAGCCGCGTGGCACCCCTCCGCCCATCATCTCGTCCAGACCCGCGACGCCCGTCCCGAGCCGAGCATCTGTGGGCGATTGCGAGCCGGCTTCACCCGCGGGAGCAAATTGCGGTGGCGCAAACACGGTGATTCCAGCGGCGCTGATGCGAAATGTGTGCAGCCCCGGCAACGTGGGTTGCCCGCGCATTTTCATGATGTCCAGTTTCCGCACAACGGAATTGCGCTCCACGCTCTGGCGCAACCAGATCAATCCATCGGCGACCGTGAAAATCGGGCTCGGATCATTTTCAGTGAAGTATTCCCCGATCAGGAAAGTCGTGGCCTGCCAACTCGTCATCAGCATGCCGAGTCGTTGAACGAACTGTTGCAGGCTGATGAACGAGTTGCCTCCAGCCTGGCTGGCGAGCACCACAGAACGGAAAGAGTCTACGAACACCAGCGACGGCCCATACGCCTCGACTTCAGCGACGATCCGGTTCAGCACTTTTTCGAGATCGCTGGAAGCGATGTCGTCAGCGAGGTTGATGAAGCGGATCGAGTGGTTGACCTTCTCGCTATCGAAAAAATCGAACTGCTGCTGATACCGCAACATTTTCAGCGGCGGCTCGCCGAGTACCGTGAAGTAGAGGGCAGGGCGCTCGGGCGTGGCCAGGGCGAACATGATCTGGTGCGCCAGGGTTGTTTTGCCGCAACCGGGCGTCCCGGCAATGATATTGAACGAGAATTCCGGCAAGCCGCCGCCGAGCACTTCGTCCAGCCCCTGCACGCCGGTTTTCAGACGGTTGATCGTTGCTTTGCCCATGGTCATAGCAAGGTGTCCTGCGCGGCATCGCCGCTTGTGGAGGTTTCCCAAACGGGTCGGAGCAGCCGCTCGGCGAGTGATTCGCCGATCAAGATGGTCAGGAGATCGCAGAACGTCTGCAGTAACGTGTCGCTCGCGATTGCGGCGTTGGAACTCGTCTGCTGCGCTAGCGCTTCCTGCAAGGCAGCGAATTCGTCGGCTTGAGGTGCGGCATCGTACACAGCCGCCAACCAGGGATGATCGCGGCGCGTCAGGTGGAGGCTCCGTTTATAGAGTGCGGCGACGCCACGCTGACCGATGATAGGAGACAACGCAGCATCAACGCCGCGCCATGTCGAAACGGCTGTGTTGGCGATCTGCCCGGCATTCGCACCTTCTGCTGCGAGTCGCGCAAGAGTCGCCTGCATACGTCGCCCCTCACTTGACATCGTTAGTCCGGTGGCTTCCGCGAGCGCGGAATGAATGCCCCATAGTACGCTAGTACGTCTTTCCGGGCGGCTCTGTCCGCAACTGCATGATCGATCGGAGATCATCCCGCCTTCACAAAGGCGTCCGTTGACAAGGCATGCGCCTTTTCTATAAGGTATGTGTCAGATGTATCTTTAACGCTGCGCACTTATCCAAGCGCATTCCGCATCCCGCTAGAGCAGACCCGAATGCCGACACCGGATTTATGTACTGAAGCTGAGGTTTCCCACCTGGTTCATTCCTTCTACGCAAGAGTGCGTGACGACGCGATGCTCGGGCCGGTATTCGAG
Source organism: Nitrosomonadales bacterium (assembly GCA_036676355.1). Taxonomy (GTDB): domain Bacteria; phylum Pseudomonadota; class Gammaproteobacteria; order Burkholderiales; family SG8-39; genus ZC4RG42. The sequence goes on from JAKFDA010000004.1 coordinate 51,609, forward strand.
CGTCATGTGGCGGACTGGAATCATCATTTGCCGAAGATGGTCGATTTCTGGTCGTCGGCATTGCGCGGCTCGAAACGCTACCGCGGCACGCCGATGCCGGTACATTGCGCGCTGCCGGGACTGAGCGAAGCGCTGTTCGCGCGCTGGCTCGAGCTTTTTTTCGAAACGGCCAACGCATTACCGAATCGCCCGATGGGGGAGCGCGCCATCGAGCTTTCGCGACGCATCGCGCAGAGCCTCTGGTACGGCTACCAGTTGCAACGCGCGCCCGACCGGATGCCGGACAACTTGCCGATCGGCGCATCGGCATCGCTGTCGAGCGCCGCAACCGAATGAATACGAACCGCATCGAACTGAAGCAATCGGCAGGGCCGACCCGCGCCGCGCCGAGTCTGCGCGCGTTTCTCGAACTCGCGTTCCGCCCGCTGTACCTGGGCGCCGCCGCGTGGTCGCTGATTGCAGTCGGCATCTGGATCTACGCGCCGCAAGTGTTGAGCGGCCCGCTGTACGGTGTCGCCTGGCATGCGCATGAAATGCTCTGGGGCTTCATCGCGACGATCGCGGTCGCCTTCCTGATGACGGCCGGCGCGAACTGGACCGGCATCAATCCGCTTAAAAACGGTGCACTCGCGGTCGTGTGTGTGTTGTGGCTGATTGCGCGCGTCGGTTTTCTCGCCGGCGGCAATGCACTGTTCCAGGTTGCGATGGTGGCCGAACTCGGCTTCTTTCTGTTCGCCGCGGTGGCGATGATGCGTGCGGTGTATCGATCGAAAAATGCGCGCAACTATGCCGTGCCGTGGCTGTTGGTCGGCCTGGGTGTCGCGGACGCTTTGTACTTGCAAGCTGCGCGCGGTGGCGATTACGCGTTGCTGATGCAACGTTTCAATGTCGGGCTGATGGTGATGGCGTTGATCGCCCTGCTGATCGCGCGACGCGTGATTCCATTCTTTGCCATGCGCGCCGTGGCCGGTCTGGAGGTTCCCAAGCAGACCGGTATCGGCCAGGTGCAACTCGCCCTGTGCGCCGCGGCGATCGTTTCTCTGCTCGTCGATTGGCATTGGCCGGCCGCCATCGGGCTTGGGCTGGCCGGCGCATTGGCCTTGCTGCAGTTGGTGCGGTGGAAACCGTACGCGGTGCGCGGCAATCCGCTGCTGTGGATTCTCTACGTCGGATATGCCGGCCTCGGTATCGGACTATTGATGGCTGCATGCGTGGCAGCCGGCAAGCATCTGCCGCCGGCATTGCCGGTGCACATGATCGCGATGGCCGGATTCTCGGTGTTGATTATCGGCATGCTGACGCGCACCGCGCTCGGCCATCTGGGGCGCCCGCTGGCGGTCGATCGCAGCATGCTCATCAGCTATGTGCTGGTGTTGCTCGCGGTAGTGCTGCGCCTTGTCGCGCTGGTGCCTTCCGCCTTCAGTCCGCATGCACTGCATCTTTCGGCGGCAGCATGGATTGCGGCGTTCGCGCTCTATCTCTGGCGCTTCACGCCGCTGATGATCCGGCCGCGCCAATGACGCGGACCGCCGGCAAACGGAGTCGATCATGCGTCTGACCACGATGACCGATTACGCGATGCGTTTGCTGATGTATGTCGCGCAGCATCCGGAGCGCCTGTGCACGATTGCTGAAGTGGCGCATGCCTACGAAATTTCCGAAGCGCATCTGATGAAAATCACGCATCAGTTGGCTCAGTCCGGCTGGTTGACGACGGTGCGCGGCAAGGGCGGCGGCATGCGCCTCGCCGCCGCGCCGAACGAGATCAATCTGGGCGCCGTGGTGCGCAGCATCGAGCCGGATTTTTTTCTCGTCGACTGCCTCGGCAACGGCGCGGCGTGCGCATTGAACGGGCGCTGCCGCTTGACCGGCATCGTCAGCGGTGCGTTGCAGAGCTTCATGCAGTATCTCGACGATTACACGCTCGCCGATCTGCTCCCCGCGGTCGCCGAAGGTGTCACCACGATTCGACCCGTAGTGCTGCGCAAGGCGCAACGCGCATCTCCTGCGAGGCATTCTGCTCGCGGCAGCCGCAATCTCTAAGCTTTTGGAGCCGGGACGAAGCGTTCGATGACGCGCGGCGATTCCAGCAGCGCATTGAGTCCGCAGGCGCCGGCCGCATCGGCAAGCGCCGCTTCGAACCGCGCGGTGTCCTGCACGTCTTCGTAGATTTCCATCCACGTCCGGGCGTCGTCGCGTCGGCGCAGCAGGCGACCGGCCACGCCGGTGGTCGATTGTACGGATGCCTGCATGCGAGTCACTGTCGCGTGCAACTTTTCGCCGTTCGAGGCGGCGGCGCGATAGTAGATGTAGTAGCTCGTTGACATGCTGCGCTATTCGACGCGATAGGGCAGTTCTCGCAAGCTCAGCGCGGGACCGGTCAATGCGCCGAGTTGGATGGGCGCGGCCAGCGCTCCGGGATGCAGCACCGCGAGAACGTCCCAGCCGCCCTGAGGCGCCGGCGATGCGCTCAGCACCATTCCGCTCGCCTGATCGCCAAGGCTTGCCGCATACAATTCCATGCCGGGTTTTGCTTCGACGGTCACGTGCGCCAGATGCATGCGCCGTCGCGTTTTGGCGCGGTACTGTGTGCGCGCGACAACCTCCTGACCGGGGTAACAGCCTTTCTGGAAATTCACGCCGCCGATGATTTCAAGATTCACCATCTGCGGCACGAACTGTTCTTGCGTGGAGGCGGTGATCCACGGCATCCCATTTATGACATCGAGCCAATCCCAGCAGGACGAGCCCACTGGTTTCAGCGTTGCGGCGAACGAAGACCAAGCGCGCGGCAGTTCATCGGCCGCCATCAATACGAGATAACGGCCACCGGGAAGCGCGATGGCCATGCGATTGCCGGCGTTGGTTAATGCGAAGGGCGCCGCAGGTGACGCGATATCCGCTGCCGCCAGCGCTGTGGCGGCTTGCGCACCGCTCAGGCCGAGTACCGGGCGCTGCGCGCTTTCGTCTACGATTTTCACTTTCGCGCGCAAGACGTACATCTGCAGACGTCGTTGCACCGCTGCGGCGATATCGTGCGGTAGCAACATGCCGAAACCGTCCGCCTCCCGCCACAGCAGGAATGTGGCGAGCAAGCGACCCTGCGCCGTGCAGTAACCGCCCAGCGTCGCATACAGCGGACGCAGACCCTTGACCTCGCAGGTCAACTGGCCGTGCAGGAATTTCTCCGCATCTTCGCCGCTGAAGCGCAACACGCGAAACTGCGGTAAGGGCGCAATCACGCTTTGCGTCACCGCGGCTTGCAGTTCGGCAGGCGAATCACCGAAGTCCGCGGTCAGATCATTGGTGATATGGACATTCGCGAGGGCGGAAAAAACGGAAACGGACATGAACGCAGGCTTAGAGCGAAGTGGCGGTTATTATACGGCCCACCTTGATTCAAGCTGCTTCTGCGGAACGCAGCGATTGTGTTTATGTACAAGCTGTTCAAAGCCGGCGTGCTGTGCGCGGTGTTGGCGGTCCTGGCTTTCGGCGGGTGGATGCTGTGGTTTGCCAGCGCGCCGGTGAAGCAGGCGCAACCCTCAGTTTCCTTCGCCATCGAGGCCGGCAGCGGCCTGCGTGCCGCGGTGCGTCAGATGCAGGCTGCGGGATTGGAGTTTTCCGGGCCGAGTTTCGTTCTGCTGGCGCGCGCGCTCGGGCGCGCGGGCGACATCAAGGCGGGCAGTTATGAAAACGCCCAAGGCGCGACGCCCATGGATTTGCTGGAAAAGATCACGCGCGGCGATTTTGCCCAGACCAGCCTGGTTTTCGTGGAAGGCTGGACGTTCAAACAGGCGCGTCAGGCGCTGGATGCCCATCCGGATGTGCGCCACGACACGCTGGGGATGAGCGACGCTCAACTCATGCAGAAACTTGGCGTGCCGGACAAGCGGCCGGAGGGCCGGTTTTTTCCGGATACTTATGTTTTCGCCAAAGGCACCAGCGATATCGATATTCTGCGGCGGGCCTATCAATCGATGGAGCGGCATCTGACCCAAACCTGGGAGGGTCGCGCGGATAATTTGCCACTGGCCTCTCCGGACGATGCGCTGATTCTCGCGTCGATCGTCGAAAAGGAAACCGGCTTGGTCGAAGACCGCGCCACGATTGCTGCCGTGTTTCTAAACAGGCTGCGCAAGGGGATGTTGCTGCAGACGGACCCGACCGTCATTTACGGTCTGGGCGAGCGCTTCGACGGCAATCTGCGCCGCAATGACTTGCGCGCCGACACGCCCTATAACACTTATACCCGCCCCGGTTTGCCGCCGACGCCCATCGCCTTGCCGGGCCTCGCGGCCATCGAAGCCGTGCTTCATCCGGCGCAGACCGATGCGCTGTACTTCGTCGCGCGGGGGGATGGGTCGAGTGCGTTTTCGCGCTCGCTCGACGAACATAATCGTGCCGTGAACAAGTATCAGCGCGGCCGCTGACATAACCATGCGCGGAAAATTCATTACTCTGGAGGGTATCGACGGGGCCGGCAAAAGCAGCCATGTCGAATGGATCGCCGATCGCATCCGGGAGGCAGGGCACCAGGTTGTCGTGACGCGCGAGCCGGGCGGCACGCCGCTCGGCGAGCAGTTGCGCACGCTGTTGCTGAACGAGGCGATGGATCTGCGCACCGAGACGCTGCTCGCCTTTGCCGCGCGCCAGGAGCATGTCGCAAAGCTCATCATCCCGACGCTTGACGCAGGCACCTGGGTGCTGTCGGATCGTTTCACCGATGCGACCTATGCGTACCAAGGCGCTGGGCGCGGCCTGGCGCATGCCCGGATCGAAGTGCTCGAAACATGGGTGCATGGCGGGCTCCAACCCGATCTGACTTTCTATTTCGACGTGCCGAGCGAAGTAGGTCAGGCGCGACGGCGGGCGGCGAGCCGGAAGCTCGATCGCTTCGAGCGCGAAGCCGGCGAGTTTTTCGATCGCGTCCGCGCCGGCTATCTCGATCGCGTAGCGCACGATCGCAAGCGGATGCGCGTGATCGACGGCACCAAGCCGCTCGCGGATGTTCGAGTAACGCTTTCGGAAGAATTGGCAAGCATCGGAATAAAAAGAGAAAATTAAGATACCTAATGTATTGCGTTAACGAACTTGACCAAGATCATGACTGATTGTGCGTTTTCCTGGCACGAAGCGACATTGCAGGCGTTGAGCGCCCGCGCGGCCACACTACCCCATGCACTCCTGCTGCACGGCCGTTCCGGGATTGGCAAAACGGCATTCGCCCGGGCCTTGGCGGCTTGGCTACTATGCGAAGGCAATCGGTCTGCTCTTGCGGCCTGCGGTCAATGTGAGGCATGCCGGTGGTTCGAGCAGGGCAACCATCCGGATTTCCGCCAGGTCGAGCCGGAATTCCTCAGCGCACAGCGCGGCATCGACGGCGATGCGCCCGAGCGGACGAAGGATCCGAGCAGGCAGATCAAGATCGAGCAAGTGCGCGAGCTGCAATCGTTGCTCGCTGTGGGGACACATCGGGCCGGGCGGCGGGTCGCGCTGATTCGTCCCGCTGAAGCGATGAACATGGCGACTGCGAATGCCTTGCTCAAAAGCCTGGAGGAGCCGCCGCCGAATACCTTGTTTCTGTTGGTATCGAGCCAACCCGCACGCTTGCTGCCGACCATCCGCAGCCGTTGCCAATTGGTCAACCTGCCGGCGCCGACGGCGGAAGTCGCGATGGAATGGCTGGCGACGCAGGGCATGAAAGATGCGCAATCGCTACTGGCGCATTGTGGCAACGCGCCGTTGGCGGCGATGGAGGCCGCGGACCAGGCGGAATCGCGCAATCGACTGCTCGCGCAACTCGCGCACGGCGAATCCGATCCACTGGTGTTGACCGATGCCTGCACGGGCGCGGAGCCGGTGCAGGTCATCGATTGGATGCAGAAGTGGACCTACGATCTCGCCGCCGTAACGCTGATCGGCGTGCCGCGTTACCACCCGCAGGCGTCGGCCAGCCTGCAGAAAATCGGTCCGCGCCTGGCCTTGCGCCGATTGTTGGCATTCCAACGTGAACTTGCACGCGGACGGGCGGTGGCGCAGCATCCGCTCAATCCGCGTCTGTTCCTCGAAGATATCTTCATGCGTTATCGCGCCCTGTGCGAGCGCCAGGTCTCCACCACATCAACCAACCACCAGTGATGCTTGTCGATTCACACTGCCATCTGGATTTTGAAGATTTTCGCGATCGCATGCCCGAGATACTCGATGCGATGGCGCGCGCCGAGGTCACCCATGCGCTGTGCATCAGTGTCACGCTGGAAGAATTCCCCCGCGTGCGCGCTTTGGCGGAGGCGTACGACAACCTGTATGCGTCGGTCGGCGTGCATCCTGACTATCCGGACGCGCCGCCGGTCACTGCAGAGGGGCTAATCGAACTTGCGCGGCATCCGAAAGTGGTCGGCATCGGTGAAACGGGGCTCGACTACTACCGCCTGACCGGCGATCTCGAGTGGCAGCGCGACCGGTTCCGCGCCCATATTCGTGCCGCGCGCGCAGTCGGCAAACCATTGATCGTTCATACGCGTTCGGCTGCCGAGGACACAATGCGCATCCTGCGCGAAGAACATGCGGAAGAGGTCGGCGGCGTACTGCATTGCTTCACCGAGACGCAGGCGGTGGCGGACGCCGCGCTCGATCTGAATTTCTACGTTTCGTTCTCGGGCATCGTGACGTTTAAAAACGCCGTCGCCCTGAAAGAAGTGGCCAAATCCCTGCCGCTCGATCGCATGCTGGTCGAAACCGATTCGCCCTACCTCGCGCCGGTGCCGCATCGCGGCAAAACCAACGAACCGGCGTTCGTTCGCCATGTGGCGGAGGAGGTCGCGCGGCTGCGTGACGAACCGTTCGAAGCGATCGCGCGGGCGACCACGGCGAACTTCTTCCGGTTGTTCGCCGCGGCGCGGCCGGCTGCGGCGGCATGAGCGGGCTCGCCAGGCAGGTGCTGGCGTTCGGTCTGGGCCTGATGTTCTGCGCTGCAGGTCATGCAGCGTCGTTGGAAGGACTGATCGACGCGGTGAAAGCGAACGACATCCGAGAAGTCGGTGAATTGCTGGATCGCGGCATGGAACCCAACTCTGCCGATCCGCAGGGTTACAGCCTGCTGATGTACGCAGCGCGCGACGGTCATGTCCAAATGGTCAATCTGCTGCTCGATCGGCAGGCGACGATCAACGCACAGAATTTTGTCGGCGAAACGGCAATCATGCTGGCCGCTTACAACGGCCATCTGGCGACAGTGAAGGCGTTGCATCAGCGCGGGGCCGAGTTGAATACGCCAGGATGGGCGCCGCTGCACTACGCGGCCAATCAGGGTCACGTTGAAATCGTGCGCTATCTGCTGCAAAACGGGGCCGAGGTGAACGCCAGGGGCGTCAACGGCGCAACGCCGCTGCATATGGCGGCGCGCGAGGGCCAAGCGGAAATCATCGAATTACTCCTCGCCGCAGGTGCCAATCCGGGCATGCGGACCGACACCGGCGAGACCGCTCTGAACTGGGCGGAGGCACGCGACCACGCTCCGGCTGCGCAGCTATTGCTGCAGCGCAGCAAGTAAAACATTGTCCCTTACAGCGCCGGTATATTGGACAAATTTCATTAATTTCATACGCTTATAACGTTAAAATGATGTAAATTATTTGATGTGATCACGGGCGGACGGCTGCAGTGCCGCAGCGACGGTAGTAAGCTAGGGCCACTTTGCTCGCCTTTGCGGGCGCCTCGCATTACTGCAAAAAGATCATGGCCGCCAATTCCTCTCTTCTTTTCCCTTGGCTCGTACGTGTCGGGCCTTATGCATTTTCCGCTGTAGTCGAACCGCCATCGAGATTCAGGCGACCGCGATGGCTGTCCGAAACCGATTACAACCATCAAGTCATTCGCGTTCGCAGCGGCTTGTCGCCAGAACTCACCGCGCGCAATTTCTGGCTGCGCGTTGTGCGGGCGATGCATTATTCCGCCGGCCTTGATGATGGTTGCCCGGAAGAATCCTTTACCCACAGTTATGCCGCAGGATTCATCGCCTTCGTGCGCGCGAATCCCGAGGTGTGGGTCTGGTTCAATCGACTGGTGGAGGAGCGCCTCAAGCCCGGATCGAAGTACGCACGCTACGCCGCCGGCAAGGCCGACGTGCAGCACATTGCTCCGCCGCGCCGACTCCTCGTCGGCAAGAACGAATACCAATTGGAAAGCATGCCGCTGGCGTTATCGACCCGGCTCAAATGCTGGGGCGACTGCAATCTCTCGACGCGCGTCGTGCGCTTGTCCGATGAACTGTACGGCACGCAACTGGCGGTGATTTTCTGGCATGAACTCACCCATGCCATGCATCGCGAAGACGGGCTGGACGACGGACACAGCTGGGCGAAATTCGCCCGCTCCCAGGCCGACCGCACGTTGCACTTCATGGTCAGCAACCCACAGGCGTGGCGCTGGTTTTTGTGCCTGACGGCGCAGGCGGAAAACGACGGCCGGATACATCAGCGCATGCGCCGCGCCGCTTGATCGGGCGCCGCTAACGCGTTTTCTTGCGTGGCGTTGCGGATGCGTCGGGCGACTCGTTCGCAATGCGTGTCGGGGCCGACACTTCCCAGGTCATGCGAGTGATGTATTCCTCACCGTAGCGCTCGGTCAAATAGCGGAACAGCAGGTACTCCGCTTCATTGAGATGCCGCGGCCACAGCTCGATGCCGGCGGTGAGCGCGCGACCGATCATCGGGCGCAACGCGGCAAATTGCTCGCTGCCCAATCCCTCCCAGGTCGCCTCGCCCAGCAGATCGAATTTCCATAGGGCCGAGCCCATGACGAAGGACAACTCGGGAGTGGAAAGACTTCCGAACTCGGCGGCACGTTCGCCGATCAGTTCTTCGAGCCTGTCCAATAACTGCTTGCGCTTGCCGGATGGCGTTGCGGTTTCCAGCGTGCTCAGAAATCGAGTAATGGCGCCATCCAGCACGGTCTCTCCCGTCTAATGCAGCGTCTCGCCTTGCCGCTCTTCGACCGCCAGGCGCGCGTAGCGCTCGGCATGCATCGTCACGGCCTGGCGAACTCGGGGACGCAACGGCTCCGGTACGGCTTCGTCGAGCCGCTTGAGAAATGCATCGGAGACGGACTGCTCCGCCTTCAGAGCATGCGCCGGCACGTCTTCCCAGGTATCGAGTTGGGTCAGACCGCAAATCATCATTGCGCAGCCGTGAACGATTTGAATCTGCGGGCCGGTGAGGTCGGCAAATTCAGTTTCGATCGCCTCAACCAACGCCTTCATCTCCTGCGCGTGAAGGCGCTCGAGTTCGTCGTTGTAGGCTGCTGTTTCTTTGATATCGGCTGACATGTTTGGACGCTCGCTAAAAGTGCAACAACGGAAACGCCATTACATGCTTCTTCGGCAATTCGCACCGTTTCATTAGCCACGCTCGATGCAAACGAATGCCGGGCGTTGCGATGAAACGTGTGGTTTTTCACGCGCTTCAAGAATGCGATAGCGATGGTGCAGACATCGAAACGGGCTGAACGGGCGCGTTGCACGGGGTGCAGATCGGGATCGCCGTTGAGAAACGCCCCGGCCCTCAAACGTGCAACAAAACGGAATTCGGTGCCGCCAAGTGCCGAAAGTGTCGATGACGCGTCAGAAATTTCAAAAATATATGAATAGTCAGTGCCTTGCTTGTTGTCTCCAAAAGGAGACAAAGGTATATTGCGCCCGCCGGCATGTCCGAAAAACACCTACAAAAACGATGCACTCCTAGGACCCCAATAGAAATCGGGCAGACGGCTGATTTGATAAACGCATAACGCCCATGATCCGGGCGCTTGGGGGAGAAGCCGTGGCGAGCCTGTTGTTCTATCAAAATCCCGTTCCTCTCAGCCGCAACGCCCACAAGGCTTTGCGCGTCAAACACGGTGCGGGCGATTTCGCTTTCGCCGCAAACACGAATTCCGTGCCGCTGGCCGCCGCCGAGTTCTACGACGCGCAGCGCGACTATCCGATCGTGTTCGCGGGGGCGAGGAGCGACGACGTGTCGCCCGTCGCGCTACTCGGCCTGCGCCAGAGCGAGAACCTGTTCGTCGGCGAGGGCAGGCAGTGGGACAGCGATTACGTGCCGGTCTTCGCGCGCTGCTATCCCTTTGTCCTTGCGCGCGGCAACGAAGGCGCGGATTACCTCGTCTGCGTCGATGATGCCTCGCCCGCCGTGGTGAAAAGCGGCGGCGAAGCGCTCTTCAATGAAGACGGCCAGGAAAGCGAATACCTCCGTCGCAACATCGACTTGCTGAGCGAGTTCCAGAGCCACATGAAGCGCACGCGCGAGTTCACGCAGCGCCTCAAGGACAGTGGCCTGCTCAAGGAAATCACCCTGCAGGTCGTTCCCGAAGGCGGCGAGCCGTTGTCGCTGCAGGGTGTGCAGGTCGTCGATGAGCAAAAGCTGATGGCGCTCGAAGACGCCAAAGTGCAGGAGCTGTTCCGTCTCGGCGAATTGGGCTGGGTGTATGCCCATCTCGCTTCGCTACGCAATGTTCAGCGCCTGTCCAAGCGGTTGAGCCGCCGCTTGGCCAAGGCCGCGTAAGCAGTCATTCCCCGAGTTCCATCCAGGCGGTCGCAAGCCGCCGGATGCACTCGGTCTGCCTAACGGTTTTGCAAGAGAAAAGCGCCGTCAAAAAAGACGCGGCACAGGGTGAGCGCAATGAAGAAGAATAAACAAGCCGACCAGCAAGCCGGCATTCGGGCCGTTCGCACGCATGAAGCCGGCGCGCTGCGCGACGAATCGCGTCGCACGGGCCGCATCGGCACCGGCTGGAGCCCGAGCCGCTCACCCATTGCGCATCTGGTTGCGCTCGCGCTCGGCGCAGGCGTCAGTGTTCCAGTCGCGGCGCAGATCGTCGCCAACGGCCGCACCGCCACCACGGTCACCACGGTAGGCAGCGTCACCGATGTCACGACGGCGACGACGCGCGGCGTCAACGCGTTCAATGCCTTCAGTCAGTTCGTCGTCAACGGTGGCCACACCGCCAATCTGCATCTGCCCGGCAGCACGCAGAACCTGATCAACCTGGTCGACAGCAATACCCAGATCAACGGCACGCTGAACAGCCTTTATTCGACCGGCAAGATTGGCGGCAACGTGTTCTTCGCCAGTCCGCAGGGCTTCGTCGTCGGCGCGGGCGGTGTGGTGAATGTCGGCAAGCTGGTGGTCTCGACGCCGACGCCGGAATTCGTCAAGCAGATGATTGACGGCGGCTTTAGTGATGCGGATGCGACGAGCCTGATGAACGGCACGGCGCCGCAATCGGCGAGCGGCCTGATCACGATTCAGGGCAAGGTCAATGCGCTCGACAGCGTGGTGCTGCACGCGAAATCCGTCAGCCTCGATGCGGGCGGACAAATCATCGCGGGTCAGGCGGCCGTCGCGCCGATCGCCGTCAACGTGGGCGGCGCTGCGGTGACGGGTCTTGCCGCGACCGCCGCCGGCAAGATCGAAATCGTTGCGGACAGCGCCACGGTCGCCGGCACGCTGACCGCGGATCGCCACACCTACGCCGACGGCGGCGGCATTCTGATTACCGCCACGGAAACGATCGATATCGCTTCCACAGGCCAGGTGAAGAGCGTCGCCGCGGTCGGCAACGCGAGCGGCGCGGCGAATGTGGAGATCAAGGCGGTCAATACCGTTGCGGGCGCGACGGGCGTGAATGCGAGCGTCAACGTCGCCGGTCTGATCGAGGGCGGCAACGTCAAACTCACCGCGCAGGCGACCGACGAGCAGGGCTCGGGTCAGGCGACCGCGAATGCATCCGTCACCCTCTCGGGCACGATCAAGGCGAAGAACATCGACGCGAAGGCCGATGCCACGGCCTCGTCGAAATACACCAACGATCTGACGGACATGCTGGTCACCACCGGCATCGGTGCGCTGACGGGCATCAATTTCAGCACCGTGGCCGCCGATGCCGATGCGAACGTCACCATCGCGTCCGGCGCATCGCTTGAAGCGACCGAGGACATCACGCTGCATGCCGATGCAACGCGTATCGCATCCACCCCCGCCATCAACTTCGCGACCGGCAAGGTCGGCGCGGCAGCGGTACTCGGCGATTTGAAAGGCGAAACAAAAGTCCAGGTTGCATCCGGCGCGAACGTCGAGGCAGGCAAAGATCTGG
>JAKFDA010000005.1:0-63949 GCA_036676355.1 Nitrosomonadales bacterium
CGCTGCTCGGTCAAGGTCAGGCAAATCAGGCCGCGCCCGTATCGGGCCATGAAGTTGATGGCCTCGGGCGTGACGAAATCCGCCGCGATCACCAGATCGCCCTCGTTTTCACGATCCGCATCATCGACCAGCACGACCATGCGACCGGCTTTGACTTCGGCAATGATTTCGGGGACGGTGGCGAGGCTCATGATGCGGCGTGTGGTGGGCAAGGCGCGATTCTATCAGGGCCGCCCCTCGCGCCCCAGCGTGACGCTTCGTTTTGCGGGGACGACGGAGGGGGTCGGCTAGAATCGGGCGCCTGGACAGCGAAACGGAATCGCATGATCGAACGATTGGTCTGGCTGGCCGCCTGCGTGCTGGCGCCGTTGTTGATGTTTGCGCAGACCGCGCATGGTGCCGACCTGCGTATCGGCATGGCCGCGGATGTGGGATCCATGGATCCGCACTTTGCCAACATTTCGCCCAACGTCGCAGTCAGTTCGCATGTCTTCGAAACACTCACCACGGTCGACGCCGACGCACGCCTGATTCCCGGACTGGCCGAATCGTGGCAGGCGATCGACCGGACGACCTGGGAGTTCCGTCTGCGCCGCGGCGTGCGTTTCCACGACGGCAGCGAACTGACCGCGGAAGACGTGCTGTTTTCCCTCGACCGGCCGGCCACGATCAAGAACAGCCCCGGCGGCTTCACCACCTTCACACGCCCGATCGTCGCCAAGGAAGCGGTTGACCCCTACACCGTGCGGCTGCATACCGCGCAGCCCTACGCCATGGTGCCTTACGACCTGGTGTCGGTTTTCATCGTGTCGAAGCATGTCGCGCAGAACGCGCGCAGCCAGGATTTCGATAATGGTACGGCGATGATCGGCACGGGGCCGTATCGCTTTGTGCGCTTTGCGCGCGGCGAAGCGATCGACCTCACACGCAACGAAAACTACTGGGGTGCGCGACCGGCGTGGCGACACGTCTCGTTGCGACTCATTCCCAGCGATCCGGCCCGCATCGCCGCTCTGCTTGCCGGCGACGTCGACATGATCGAAAACGTGCCGCCGGCCGACGCGGCTATGCTGTCGCGCGACGCGCGCTATCGCATCGAACGCAAGGTGTCATGGCGGACGATTTTTCTCACTCTCGACCAGTATCGCAGCGACTCGCCTTTCGTAAACGCGCCGGCGAACGCACCGAATCCCCTGCGCGATCCGCGTGTTCGACTGGCGATCTCGAAAGCGATCGATCGCGAAGCGATTTGCGCCAAGGTGATGGACGGCTTCGCCATGCCGACGGCTAACATTGTCGCACCGAGCGTGTTCGGTCATGCCTCCGAGTTGAAAGCCGAATCTCATGATCCGGAAGGCGCCCGCGCGCTGCTTGCGCAGGCAGGTTATGCGAACGGCTTCGACCTGACCATTCACGGCCCCAACAATCGCTACATCAACGACGAACTGATCGTGCAGGCGGTGGCCCAGATGCTCGCGCGTGTCGGCATCCACACGCAGGTGCAGACCATGCCGGTCAACGTCTACTTTCCCAAGGCGCGCGCGCAGAGTTTCAGCGTCGGGCTGCTCGGCTGGGGCTCCTTTTCCGGCGATCTGGCGCTGCGTTCGTTATTCATGACCGAGAACGCGCAACAAGGCACCGGCACCTGGAACTGGGGCCGCTACAGCAATGGCGAGGTAGATGAGCTGGTGCGACAGGCGCTCGGCGCGCTCGACGATGCGACGCGGGAAACGCTCACGCGCCAAGCCACGATCCAGGCGATGCGCGACACGGCGATCATTCCGCTCTATCACCAGATCGCCAGCTGGACGCTGCGCAAGGATTTGCGTTACGTCGCGCGCACCGACGAATTCAGTTTCGCCTTCCACGTCGAGCCGAGGTAAAGACATGGGCGCCTTTCTGCTTCGACGTGCGTTGCAGGCCCTGCTGGTGCTGGTCGTCATGTCGGTACTGCTGTTCATCGGCATTTACGCCATCGGCAACCCGGTCGACATCCTCATCAATCCGCAAGCCGATCAGCGCGACATCGCCATCGCGATGCACGCTTTGGGGCTCGACCAACCGCTCTGGCGCCAATACATCGCTTTCGTACGACACGCGCTGAGCGGCGATCTTGGTCAATCCTTCGTCTACAACGTGCCGGCGCTTGGGCTGGTGCTGTCGCGCGCGCCCGCGACACTGGAGCTGGCCGTGGCCGCAATGCTGATTGCCGTCGTCATCGGCATTCCGCTCGGCGTCTGGGCGGGCATGCGGCCGAATTCGTTGATCGGCAAAAGCATCATGGCCGGTTCGATTCTCGGCTTCTCGCTGCCGACCTTCTGGGTCGGCCTGCTGCTGATCATGCTGTTCGGTGTGCAGCTGGGCTGGCTACCCGCCAGCGGACGCGGCGCGACCACCGAATTGTTCAGCGTGCCGGTGAGCTTTCTGTCGCTCGACGGGCTCGCGCATATTGCGCTGCCGGCCTTCAATCTCGCGCTGTTCAAGTTGTCGCTGCTCATTCGCCTGGCGCGCAGCGGCACGCGCGAGGCGCTGCAGCAGGATTACGTGCGCGCCGCACGCGCCAAGGGATTGTCGGAAGGTCGCGTCGTGTACGGTCACGTGCTGAAGAACATTCTGCTACCCATTATCACGGTTGTCGGCCTCGAATTCGGTTCGCTCGTGGCGTTCGCGGTGGTGACCGAAACGATTTTCGCCTGGCCGGGCATGGGCAAACTGCTGATCGACGCCATCAACGTGCTGGATCGGCCGGTGATCGTCGCCTACATGTTGCTGACCGTGCTGCTGTTCGTGCTGATCAACCTGGCGGTCGACGTGCTTTACACGACGCTCGATCCGCGCGTGCGACTGGCGGCACGCGCATGAGCACGCTGCGCCGGTTCTGGTCGAGTCGCGCCGCACAGTTCGCATCGCTCCTGCTCGCGCTGGTCCTGCTCATCGCCGCGTTCGCACCCTGGCTCGCGCCACAGGATCCGTACGATCTGGCGCAACTCGATGTGATGGAAGGACGCCTGCCGCCCGGCGCCGCATCGCTCGATCGGCTTCAACACTACTGGCTCGGCACCGACGAACAGGGGCGCGACATGCTCTCCGCCATCTTTTACGGTTTGCGCAGCAGCCTCTATGTGGGCGTAATGGCCACGCTGTGCGCACTGGCGCTCGGTTCGACCCTGGGCGTGGCAGCGGGCTATTTCGGCGGCTGGCTCGAAAGTCTCATCATGCGCATTGTCGATATCCAGCTTTCCTTTCCGGCCATCCTGATCGCGCTCATTCTGATTGCGGCGCTCGGTCAGGGAATCGAGAAGGTCATCATCGCCCTGATTGCCGTGCAATGGGCGTATTACGCGCGCACCGCGCGCGCAGCAGCGGTGGTCGAACGTCGCAAGGAATACATCGAAGCGGCCGTGTGTCAGGGCCTATCGGCCACGCGCATCCTGTTTCGCCATCTGCTGCCGAATTGCCTGCCGCCGTTGATGGTCGTGGCGACCACGCAAATCGCCGCGGCGATTACGCTCGAAGCGACGCTCTCCTTCCTCGGACTGGGCCTGCCGATCACGGAGCCCTCGCTCGGCTTGCTGATCGCCAAGGGCTACAACTATCTGCTCTCCGGCCATTACTGGATCAGTGTTTTCCCCGGCCTGGCGCTGCTACTCACCATCATTAGCATCAATCTCGTCGCCGACCGACTGCGCGATATGCTGGATCCGCGTCTGGCGCGCTGACGGCTGTGCCGGACGGGCGTCGCGTCGGTGTAAGATCGACCGCTCTCCACGTCGCACCAAGCTCGCGGACCGCCATGCAAGCCGAACCCGTTCTGCCGATCAAGACCGAAACCTGGGACATGATCCAGCGTCTCATCGCCTTCGACACCACCAGCCGCGAATCGAATCTCGGCCTGATCGAATGGGTGCGCGACTGGCTGAAGAATTACGGCGTCGAGTCGCATCTCACCTATGACGCCACCGGCAAGAAAGCGAATCTGTTCGCCACCATCGGCGACGGTGCGCGTCCCGGCATCGTGTTGTCCGGCCATACGGATGTGGTGCCGGTCGATGGTCAGGCCTGGGACAGCGATCCGTTCAAAGCCAGGCTCGACGGCGATCGCATTTACGCACGTGGCGCGGCGGACATGAAAAGCTACATCGCGGTAGCGCTGGCCCACACGCCGAAATTCGTCGCGGCAGATCTGCAGGCGCCGATTCACTTCGCCCTGTCCTACGATGAGGAAGTCGGGTGCATCGGTGTGCGCGGCCTTCTTCAAGATCTGGCGCGTCACGATGTACGCCCGGCCGGCTGCATCGTCGGCGAACCAACCGGCATGCAGCCGGTGATTGCGCACAAGGGCATGCGCACCTTCAAGTGCCGTGTGCACGGCAAGGAAGCGCATTCGTCGCTGACCACGCAGGGCGTCAACGCGATCGAATACGCCGCGAAGCTGATTGTGTACGTGCGGCAGTTAGCCGAACGCATGCGCGATCTGGAAGCGCGCGATTACACTTTCGACGTGCCTTTCACGACTTTGCAGACGGGGCTGATCAAGGGCGGCACGGCGCCCAACATCGTGCCGCGCGAATGTCAGTTTCATTTTGAGTTCCGCTATCTGCCCGGCGCGAATCCGGACGCATTGGAAAATGAAATTCGCGCCTATGCGGAAACGGTGCTGGAACCGGAAATGCGCAAGGTCGATCCGGATGTGGGCATCCGCATCGAAACCAAATCGCAGATCCCCGAGCTGTCCACCTCTGAAGACGAGCGGATCTCAACGCTTGCACAGCAACTGGCGCGTACCGAGCGCACACGCAAAGTCGCCTACGCTACCGAAGCCGGACTGTTTCAGCAGGCCGGCATTCCGTCGATCATCTGCGGGCCGGGGTCGATCGAACAGGCGCACAAACCGAACGAGTTCATCACGCTGGAACAGGTGGCGCTGTGCGAGTCGTTCATGGAGCGACTCACGGCCGAGATGAGCCGCTAAGGGGAATCGGCCGGCACCGTAAGCCTACGCCTCACGAAGCCGGGAAAACCATACAAGCCAGGTCGAAGGGCTCGCGCTCACCGCGAACGGCAGCTTACGCCTCCGCAACGTGGATCTTCCGAATCCGACGGCGACAAAAAAGGACGCCTCGGCGTCCTTTTTTGTCGGTGAAGCTCTGCCGATTTACTCGGCCGCAGCAGCCGTATCCGTCGGCGCAGCGCGGCGGGTAAGCTTTTCCTTGATCCGCGCGGACTTGCCCGAACGGTCGCGCAGGTAGTACAGCTTGGCGCGACGTACATCGCCGCGACGCTTCACTTCGACCGAAGCGATCAGCGGCGAGTAGGTTTGAAACGTACGCTCGACGCCTTCGCCGGAAGAAATCTTGCGCACCGTAAACGAGGAATTGAGACCGCGATTGCGCTTGGCGATCACGACGCCCTCGTAGGCCTGCACGCGCTTGCGCTCGCCTTCGACGACGTTGACATTGACAACCACCGTATCGCCGGGCGCGAACGCCGGAACGGTTTTGCCGAGGCGAGCAATTTCTTCCTGCTCGAGTTGCTGAATAATGTTCATTGCTAGCTAGCTCCTTCACCGTACAAGGGGCGCGTGCCGCCTTGCCTGTCCTTTAGCGAAACCTCAACGGCTTCCGTTTTCCTGCCACTCCGCGCGGAACTCCGCGAGGAGCTTCGATTCCTGCGCGCTCAAAGTGCGCTGCTCCAACAACTCCGGCCGCCGTAACCACGTGCGACCGAGCGACTGCTTCAATCGCCATCGCTCGATGTCGGCATGATGGCCCGACATCAGCACAGGCGGCACGGCTTCGCCCTCGTACACTTCCGGCCGCGTGTAATGCGGACAGTCCAGCAGGCCGTGCACGAACGAGTCCTGCACCGCCGACTGCGCATCGTTCAACACGCCGGGCAACTGCCGCACTATCGCGTCGATCACCGCCATCGCGGCGAGTTCGCCGCCGGACAATACGAAATCCCCGAGCGACAATTCTTCGTCGACGCAGCGACGTATCAACCGCTCGTCCACCGCTTCGTAGCGTCCGCACAGCAACATCACGCGCGGCGTCTGCGTCAGCTCAACCACCTTCTTGTGATCCAGCTTCGCGCCCTGTGGCGAGAGGTAAATCACTTTCGCAGGCACTTCCGGCACCCGCGCCTGCGCCGCGCGAATCGCCTTTTCCAGCGGCTCGGCCAGCATCACCATGCCGGGCCCGCCGCCGTACGGCCGGTCATCGACCGTCCGATGGTTATCCGTGGTGAAGTCGCGCGGATTCCACAGCGTCAGACTCCACTTGCCTTCTTCCTTTGCCCGCCGCGTGATGCCGTATTCGGCGATCGCGTCGAACATTTGCGGAAACAGCGTGATGCAATCAAATTGCAGCATCACCAGTCCGCGCCCCAGTCGACCACGATTCGCCGGCCCGCTGTATTCACCTCGCGCACCACCGCTTCAACGTAGGGAATCAGGCGTTCCTGCGTTCCGTCCGTCACGCGCATCACATCGTGCGCGCCGTTGGAGAAGTGGCCGGCCACACGACCAAGCGCTTCGCCCTGCTCATTCACCACATCCAGGCCGATCAGATCTGCCCAGTAGTATTCGTCTTCGTCCGCAGGCGGCAATGCCGCGCGCGGTATCGCGATATCGCCGCCTTTCAGCGAAGCGGCGGCTTCGCGGCTTTCGACCCCGGACAGCAGTGCAACCACAGCCGCGCCGTGTACCGCCACGTCCAGGACTTCCATCTCTTCCAGATTGCCCGCGCGCGCGACCCACCAGCGCCCGTACTCGCACAATCCTTCAGGGGTTTCGGTATAGGGTTGAACCTTCACCCAACCTTTGACGCCATAGGGCCCGGCAATACGGCCCATCACCACCATATCGGTCGACGTGCTGCGGCCTTCAGCCACGACGCCGCCCGATCAATGCTTTAAGCAGCAGCGCGAGCGGCTTGCTTGACCAGACGCGCCACCGTCGGCGATACCTGCGCGCCCTGGCTTTGCCAGTACGCCAGACGCTCGCCGTTCACGCGCAGTCCTTCGCGGCCTTCCGGCGCTTTCGGGTCATAGAACCCGACGCGCTCAATGAAACGACCGGTACTCGCGAAACGCGAATCTGCCGCTACGATGTTGAAAAAGGGGCGCTTTTTGGCGCCGCCACGGGCAAGACGGATAACGACCATGAGGACCAACTCCGGAGCCACCGGGGAAATCCGCGGCAGCCAGTCGAAAAAAGATCGCGATTGTAAGGGACGCAGGGTCGGATCGGCAAGCTGCGCGACGCAAAAACCCGAATTCCAGCAGGGTTTCCGCCTTGCCGTCGGCCGACTGATTGAAAAACGTAGCGAGGACGGCCGGATGCAAGGCGCGCGGAGCACAGCGACCGAGACATACCAAGTAGGTAGGCGAGGAAGCGAGCACCGCGCAACGCTGCAGATGGCCGCCGCAGTAGTTTTGCACCAGCCGACTAGCGCATGCCGGGCATCAGCCCCTTCATGGAGCGCATCATTTTCTGCAGCCCGCCTTTTTGCATCTGTTTCATCATTTTCTGCATCTGCTCGAACTGCTTGAGCAGCCGGTTCACTTCCTGCACCGGCACGCCGGCGCCGGCTGCGATGCGGCGCTTGCGCGACGCCTTGATGACTTCCGGCTTGGCGCGCTCGTGCGGCGTCATGGAGTTGATGATGCCCTCGATCTTTCCGAGCGCCTTGTCGTTCATGGACTCCGGCGTTTGCGCCGCAGCCTGGGAAAACTGCGCCGGCAGCTTGTCCATCAACGAGGATAGGCCGCCCATTTTCTTCATCTGCAGGATCTGCGACTTGAAGTCTTCCAGATCGAAGCCCTTGCCCTTCTTGAACTTCTCGGCAAGCTTCTGCGCTTCCTGCTCGTCGACGCCTTTGCGCGCCTCCTCGACCAGCGACAGGATGTCGCCCATACCGAGAATGCGCGACGCCATCCGTTCCGGATGGAAGGGTTCGAGCCCGTTGAGTTTTTCGCTGACACCAGCGTATTTGATCGGCTGTCCGGTGACCTGACGCACCGACAGCGCCGCACCGCCGCGCGCGTCACCGTCGAGCTTAGTGAGGATCACGCCTGTCAGCGGCAAGGTTTCGCTGAAAGCCCGGGCGACATTGACTGCGTCCTGGCCCTGCATCGCATCGACCACGAACAGCGTTTCCGCCGGCTGCAATTCAGCGTGCAACGCGGCGATCTCTTTCATCATCGCCTCGTCGATGGCGAGTCGGCCGGCGGTATCGACCAGCAATACGTCGTTATAGTGTCGCCGCGCATGGTCGACCGCCGCCCGGGCGATATCGACCGGTTGCTGGCCGATCTGCGAAGCGAAGAAGTCCACACCGACTTGTTTCGCCAGCGTTTTCAATTGCTCGATCGCGGCAGGGCGATAGACGTCGCAGGACACCAGCAACGGTTTCTTGCGCGCTTCCTTCAGCAGCTTGGCGAGTTTGCCCGTGGTCGTGGTCTTGCCCGCGCCTTGCAGGCCGGCCATGAGGATGACGGCCGGCGGCGATACCGCGAGGTTCAGTTCCGCCGTGTCGCCACCCATCAAAGCGGTCAGTTCGCGATGCACCACGCCGACCAAGGCCTGTCCCGGCGTCAGGCTGCCGATCACTTCCTCGCCGAGCGCTTTTTCCTTCACCCGGGCAACAAAATCCTTGACGACCGGTAGCGCGACATCGGCCTCCAGCAACGCCATGCGCACCTCACGCATGGCGTCGGCGATATTCTCTTCGGTCAATCGCGCTTCACCGCGCAACGTCTTCACGACGCGCGAAAGGCGCTGGGTCAGGCTGTCGAACATGTCATTCCTAGAAAGCGAACCGCTGCCGGCCGGCAAAGCGGATGGGATAAACTGCCGCGATGGGAGGCGATATTCTACTGCACGCAATCACTGCTGCCCTCTATCTCGGGCTCGGCGCGCATTTCTGGCGCACGCGCTGGCGCGACCAGCCGCAGGCGGGCGCGTTGCGGTCCTGGGAACATAGCGCAATCCTGCTGCCGCTGGCGCTCCACACCTGGCTGCTGTGGGCCGAACTGTTTCACAGCCCGGTCCTGCATTTCGGTTTCGGGCAAGCGCTATCCGTAACCCTCTGGCTGGCGGTGCTGTTTTACTGGATCGAGAGCTTGTTTATGAATATCCAGGGCATGCAGACATTCGTGCTACCGGTCGCGGCGATATGCGCCTTTGTTCCGGCGATATTCCCCGGCCCGGTGACACCGGCTTATACCCAGCACTTCGCCTTTCGCGCACACCTGCTGCTGGCGATGGCCGCCTACAGCCTGTTCACCATCGCCGCGATGCACGCACTGCTGATGGCCGTGCTGGAACGCACGCTGCACGGCGATTCACCTGTTTCCGGACGTGCGGGCGACCGCTCCAAAGCAGCCCTCACGCACGGCCTGCTGGCCGGCATGCCGCCCCTGCTGACGCTCGAGACGCTCCTGTTCCGCATACTCGGCGTCGGTTTCGTGCTGTTGACCCTGACTCTCGCCAGCGGCGTGCTGTTCTCCGAGGAACTGTTCCAGCAGCCGGTGCAGTTCACCCACAAGACCGTCTTCGCCTTCGTGTCCTGGCTGATTTTCGGCTGCCTGCTCGCCGGCCGATGGCTTTACGGCTGGCGAGGTCGCCGCGCGCTGCGCTGGACGGTGGCGGGATTCGCCACCCTGTTGCTCGCCTACGTCGGCACGCGATTCGTCCTGGAAGTGCTGCTGCATCGCGGCTAGCTGCCAAGCCCTCCGGTTGACAGGTGCGACGCCGGCCGCCGATACTTTTGATCCGGTTTTAATGACGTTCCAGCATTGGACGATCTCCCCCTCGCGCCGCAACTCGCCGCGCTTGTCGTATTACTGATTTTCTCCGGCCTGTTCTCGATTGCCGAAACCAGCATGATGGCGCTCAACCGCTATCGGCTGAAGGCGATGGTGCGACTCGGCAATCGCGCGGCGCAGCGAACGGCGGAACTGCTCTCGCGCACCGATCGCCTGCTCGGCGTGGTGTTGTTGGGCAACAATCTGGTGAACGCCGCGGCGGCGACCCTGGTCGGCGTCATCACCATCGATCTGTTCGGCCAGAACGAGCTTGCGCTCGGCCTCGGCACGCTCGTGATCACCTTCCTGATCCTGGTGTTCGCCGAAATCACGCCGAAGGTGATCGGCGCGGCTTATCCGGAAAAGATCGCGCTCCCGCTTTCCTACCTGCTCGGTCCGTTGCTGCGCCTGCTGTATCCGATCGTCTGGTTCATCAATCTGTTCTCGGGCGCACTGCTCTGGCTGATGCGCATAAACCCGAGCGACGGCGCCCAATCGCAGCGGTTGAGCAACGAGGAGTTGCGTTCGCTGGTGCTCGAACACAGTCACTATCTGCCGAAGAAGCATTCGTCGATTCTGGTCAATCTGTTCGACCTCGAGCGCATTTCGGTCGAGGATGTCATGACGCCGCGCGCGCAGATCGAAGGCATCGACCTGGACTCCCCCGAGGACGTGCTGATCGAACAGCTGACGACGAGTTATCACACGCGATTGCTGGCATATCGCGGCGAACCCGGCAACGTCGTGGGCATTCTGCATTTGCGCCGTGCGTTGTCGCTGATGCGCGAGGCCAGACTATCGAAGGAAGCGCTGGAAGAAGTGCTCACCGAACCGTACTTCGTTCCAGGCGATACCGGCGCCTTGAAGCAGATGCAGTATTTCCAGGAGAACCATCAGCGCCTTGCACTGGTGGTGGACGAATACGGCGTGTTGCAGGGCCTGCTGACGCTCGAAGACATTATCGAGGAGATCATCGGCGAGTTCACCACCAGCACGCCGATCAGAGCCTCGACTTTCGACTGGGACGAAGGCGGCAGTACGCTGGTCGAAGGCGCCAGCAGCCTGCGCGAATTGAACCGCAAACTGGGACTGCAATTGCAACTGGACGGCCCCAAGACATTGAACGGCCTGATTCTCGAATATCTGCAGGACATTCCCGAAGCGGGTGTAGGCGTAAAAATCGACGGCGTACAAATGGAAATCGTGCAGACGCAGGATCGCGTCATCAAGACGGTACGACTGTTCAAACCGAAAGTGGCCGCAACCGCTGACGTGCAGTGACATCGCCCCGGAGCGATCTTGCCATTGTCATACCGCCGAGTGTGACGCTGTTCCCTTTACATGACCAAGCACCGCCCGCATCATCGTTCGGACGGTCAAAGTGCCCGTGGCGAACGTCCGAGCGTGATAGGGATCACGCGCAGGACCACACCGGCCGGCCCCGAACGCGCGAACGACGCGACAATGTTCATTGACCGGTTTACGGCCCGACGACCGTCGCAACAACGCCCTCGGTGTTAACCGAGCAGCAATAAGGAATGTCTGAATAAGTGCCGAGGATGGTCGCGAGTGCGCAAAGCTGGTACGAGCGAGGGCAAAGTAAAACAACGCCTTGGCAGCCCCGAGCTTGCGGCAATAGTCATCAAAAAACCTTAATCAGAGCTTCCATAACATTGAAAGACGAGGCGGGAATTATGGCGACCGCAGCAACGCTCAAACGTGGCTCCAAACGAGATGTCGTAAAGGAATTCATTTACCTGTGGGAAGGCAAGGACCGCAGCGGTAAGCAGGTAAAGGGCGAAATGCGCGCCAGCGGTCAGAACGTGGTCAATGCGACCTTGCGCCGGCAGGGCGTGCTGGTCACCAAGGTCAAGAAGCAGCGCCTCGGCGGCGGCAAGAAGATCACCGAAAAGGACGTCGCGCTGTTCACGCGGCAGATGGCCACCATGATGAAAGCCGGCGTCCCGCTGCTGCAATCCTTCGACATCGTCGGCAAGGGCCACGCCAATCCGCGCGTCGCCAGACTGCTGATGGACATCAAAACCGAAGTCGAAACCGGCTCCAGTCTCGCTGCGGCGTTCCGCAAATTCCCGCTCTACTTCGATCCGCTCTTCTGCAACCTGGTTCAGGCCGGCGAGCAGGCCGGTATTCTGGAGATGCTGCTCGATCGCCTGGCGACCTATAAGGAAAAGATTCTCGCCATCAAGGGCAAGATCAAATCGGCACTGTTCTACCCGATTGCGGTCCTGGTGGTGGCATTTGTCATCACCGCCGTGATCATGATCTGGGTCATTCCGGCATTCAAGCAGGTGTTCTCCAGTTTTGGCGCCGATCTGCCCGCGCCGACGCTGATGGTGATCGCCATGTCGGATTTCTTTGTCGAATACTGGTATCTGATATTCGGCGCGGTCATCGGCGGCGTATGGGGCTTCTTCGAAATGTGGAAGCGTTCCAAGGCCATGCAGATCATGCTCGACCGCTGGTTCCTGCGCATGCCGATTTTTGGCAGCATCATCCGCAAGGCGGTCATTGCGCGCTGGACGCGCACACTGTCGACCATGTTCGCGGCAGGCGTACCGCTGGTGGAAGCGCTCGATTCGGTGGGCGGCGCTTCCGGCAATCATGTCTATGCGCAGGCGACCAAGCAGATCCAGCAGGAGGTCAGCACCGGCACCAGCCTCACCGCTTCGATGCAGAACGCCGCCGTGTTCCCCAACATGGTCATCCAGATGGCGTCCATCGGCGAGGAATCGGGCTCGCTCGACGCCATGCTGAGCAAGGTCGCCGACTTCTTCGAAGCCGAAGTGGACGACGCGGTGGCTTCCATCTCCAGCCTGATGGAACCGATCATCATGGTGGTGCTGGGTACGCTCATCGGCGGCATGGTCGTCGCCATGTATCTGCCGATCTTCAAGCTCGGACAGGTTGTTTAGGGCCGAATCGCTCAAACAGGGCTGCCGCAAGGCAGCCTTTTTTGTTACATAGAGTTCCATGATTTCCATGACTATCGACGCATATGCGTTCAGCCTGGCGGCGCTTGTCGTCGGCCTTGCCATCGGCAGCTTTCTCAATGTCGTCATTCATCGACTGCCGAAAATGATGGAGCGCGACTGGCATACGCAATGCGCCGAACTGCGCGGCGAAGCGGCGACCGAGGCGGTGCGATACAACCTCGCCTTCCCGCGTTCGGCCTGCCCGCATTGCGGTCATCAAATCACTGCTCTGCAGAACATCCCGGTGTTTTCCTACCTTGCGCTGCGCGGCAAATGCGCCGGCTGCGGTGCCGGGATCAGCGCACGCTATCCGATTGTGGAATTGCTGACCGGTCTGGCTAGCGCATACGCCGCATGGCGTTACGGCGCCACGCTGGCCGGCGCGGGCGCGATGGTGTTCCTTTGGGCGATGATCGCGCTCACCTTCATCGATGCGGACACACAGCTGCTCCCGGATTCGATCACGTTGCCGCTGCTCTGGCTCGGGCTGCTGCTCAACATCAACGGAACCTTTGTCGATCTGCCGTCGGCCGTGATCGGTGCGGTAAGCGGTTACCTGGTGCTGTGGTCGGTGTACTGGCTGTTCAAACTCGCCACCGGCAAGGAAGGCATGGGCTTCGGCGATTTCAAGCTGCTGGCTGCGATCGGCGCATGGCTGGGCTGGAAGATTCTGCCGCTGGTGATACTGCTGTCTTCATTGGTCGGCGCAATCGTCGGCATCGCCCTCATCGTGCTGGCCAAGCGGGGGCGCGAAGTGCCGATACCATTCGGGCCCTATCTTGCCGCCGCCGGTGTCATCGCGCTGTTCTGGGGCCCGGCCCTGATCGATCGCTATCTGGACGCGCTGCTCTGATGTTTACCGTCGGCCTTACCGGAGGCATCGGCAGTGGCAAGTCCAGCGTCGCGCGGCTGTTCGCCGACAAAGGCGTCACGGTTGTCGACGCGGACGAGATCTCGCATCGACTCACAACCACCGGCGGCGCTGCGATCGAACCGATCCGCTCTGCTTTCGGCGACGAGATGATCGCGCCGGACGGCGCGCTCGATCGCGTACGCATGCGCGAACTCGTCTTCAGCGCCCCGGATGCGAAGCGCACGCTCGAACGGATTCTTCATCCGCTCATCGGCGCGCAAGCAAGGCGCGAAGTGGACACGGCGCGCGGCCCATACGTCATACACATGATCCCGCTGCTCATCGAAGGCGGCAACGCCAAGGCGCGCTTCGATCGCGTGCTCGTGGTCGATTGCCCCGAAGAGACGCAGATCGAACGCGTCATGGCGCGCAGCGGTCTCAAGCGCACGGAAGTCGAGTCCATCATGGCGGCACAGGCTTCGCGCACCCAACGACTGACGCAAGCCGACGACATCGTGGACAACTCCGGCGATCCCAGCGCGCTCGAACCGCAAATCGAGCGATTGCACGCACAATATTTGCGCCTTGCGACGACGCGATAAAGCTTCCCGCTTCGGTTGTCATGCCTGGTTGATTGGTTCAGAATCGGCTCACATTTTCTCTCGGGCTGTGCGTGATCACCTACGAGTATCCATTGATCGAACGCATCCGGACGCTGCTGCGTCTGGAAGACCTGTTCGATCGCGCCAACCACTTTTTGCATAAGACCGAGGCGCCAGAACATCACGTCGCACTGCTGACGCTGTTCGAAATTCTCGAAGTGGCCGGCCGCGCGGATCTTAAATCGGATCTGCTGCAGGAACTCGAGCGTCAGAAGCAAACGGTTTACGCTTTTCGCAACAATCCGGACGTGAATCAGGACGCGGTTGCGCGCATCGTCAACGAAATCGAAACGACGTATGCCGCGCTGTATGCGATGACCGGCAAGGTCGGTCAGTATTTGCGCGAGAACGAATGGCTGATGAGCGTACGCCAGCGCACCAACATTCCCGGCGGCGCATGCGAATTCGATCTGCCGTCCTATCATTTCTGGCTCAACCAGCCGAGCGAGGAGCGTCTGCATGCATTGCTCGGCTGGATCTCGCCGCTATTGCCGATCCGCGATGCGGCGACGATGGTGTTGAAGCTTTTGCGCGAAAGCGGCAAACCGACCGTGGTGCGCGCGGAAAACGGCACGTTTCAACAGATGTTGTCGGGCCGCTCGGCGCAGATGGTGCGCCTGCGCATTCCCCGCTCGCTTGCCTGCACACCCGAAATCAGCGCCAATAAATATGCGCTCAACATCCGTTTCACCGTGATCGGCGAAGAAACACGCCCGCGCACGTGCGATACCACCATCGATTTTGAATTGACGTTCTGCAGCTTGTAGCAATGAACCCCGACATCCGTTACGTTGCCTGCCCGCGCTGCGGCACACAGGTCGCCTGGACGAGCGAGAACCGCTATCGCCCCTTCTGTTCCGAGCGCTGCAAAATGATCGATCTGGGTGCCTGGGCCAACGAGGAATATCGCGTCCCGGTCGAAGAGGACGATGAAAGCCCGGACGACGACGAAAACCCGTTACGCCCGCTCTGAACGAAAGCACTTGTGATCAGCGCAAGCGTGCCCTGTGCTGAATCAGGTTTCCCAACTGCCGCGAATCATCGCAACACCATGCGCGCCACACGACCAGGCCATCACGAGATCATCCGGCCGCATGCCGCCGATCGCGTAGACCGGCAGATGCGCGCCTTGGGCGATCGCACGAAATCCATCCCAGCCCAGCGGTGCGGCGTCGGGATGGGTCGGCGTGGTGCGGACAGATCCGAGCACGGCGAAATCCAGTCCGAGCTGCTCGGCATGGCGTAACTCCTCCGTGCCATGTACGGAAGCGCCGACGACGGTGAAATCGGGCCGTGTGGAACTTTGCATGAGTTGCCGCGCGCTCAGATGCACACCATCCGCAGCCACGCGTTGAGCCAGTTCCAAATCGCCGTTGATCAACAGCCGGGCGCCCGCCCGACGCGTCAGCGTAAGCGCCTGCGTCGCCAGGGATTCCAGTTCCGCCGCATTGAGCATCGGTTCGCGCAGCTGCACCAGTCGCAGACCGGTCGCCAGCCGTCGCCGCAATGCCCGCAGAAAAAACTCCGCACCCACTGCGGCCGCGTTCGACACGGCATATTCATGCGGCAGCGTCAACGCGCGCAGAATCGGCGCATTGGCTGGCAGCAAGGGCTCGACCTCGATCGCGCCGCATCGTTGCCAGGCCAGATGCTGTCCTTCGCGCCCATGCGGTTCGCCACGCCAGCTCATCACGCGGAAGAAGTGCAGCCGCACGGTGGCGTGCGGATAGGTGAAGGTCTGCAGCATCCACGGATATGCCTGCTCGATCTCGATGCCGAGTTCTTCGCGCAATTCACGACGCAGACCTTGATCTGGCGTTTCACCCGGCTCGATCTTGCCGCCCGGAAACTCCCAATAGCCCGCGTACACGGTCCGCGACGGACGCTGCGCAAGCAGGAATTCCCCGCTCGGGCGAACGAGAACCGCGGCCGCGACTTCCACCGGCCGCATCAGTGATCCGCTACGCCCGCACCGCCTGCCTGGCCGTGCCGCCCTGCCCAGTCGCGCGCGAAATGCCAGGCGACGCGACCGCTGCGAGAGCCGCGACCGAGCGCCCACTGCAGCGCCTCGTCGCGCGCGGCCGCAACTTCCGCTTCGTGGCAGCCGAGCGTGCGCAACCAGTGCGCCACGATGCGCAGATATTCATCCTGATCGAAAGGGTAGAACGACACCCATAGACCGAAGCGCTCGGACAGCGAAATCTTCTCTTCGCTCGTTTCGCCGGGATGAATCTCGCCGCCTACATGCTTGTATTCGAGATTCTCGTGCATGTATTCGGGCATGAGATGGCGACGATTCGAGGTCGCATAAATGAGCACGTTATCCGACGGCGCCGCGATGGAACCGTCGAGCACCACCTTCAGCGCCTTGTAACCGGGCTCGTTCGCCTCGAACGACAGATCGTCGCAGAAGATGATGAAACGCTCGGGTCGCTGCTCGATCAGTTCGACGATTTCCGGTAGATCGAGCAGGTCCAACTTGTCCACTTCGATGAGACGCAGGCCTTCGGCGGCATAACGATTCAGCACCGCCTTGACCAGCGAGCTCTTGCCGGTGCCGCGTGCGCCGGTGAGCAGGACGTTATTCGCCGGCTGCCCGTGCACGAACTGACGCGTGTTGGCGTCGATCAGCGCCTTCTGGCGATCGACATCCTGCAGATCGTCGAGCATGATGCGATGCGGGTTTCTAACCGGCACCAGCATGCCGCGCCCCTGACGGCGGCGCCAGCGAAACGCCGTGCTGGCCGACCAGTCGATCGGCGGCTGTGCTTGAGGCAATAGCGTCTCGACGCGATCCAGCAAGCGATCGAAGCGGGCAAGCAGTTTTTCAAGAGCATCCGACACGGGCGACTCAGGTTCGATATTCGGCATTGATCTTGACGTAGTCGTAGGAGAAATCGCAAGTCCAGGCCACCGTTGAGGCGGTACCGCGATTCAATTCGACGCGCACGGTGATTTCTTCCGGCCGCATGACGCGCACGCCGTCTTCTTCACGATAGCCGGCGGCACGGCCGCCGCGATCGATCACCTGCACGTCGCCCAGAAAGAGGTCGACGCGCGACGGATCGAAGTTGTCGATACGGGCGTTTCCGATGGCCATCAATAACCGACCGAGGTTCGGATCGGAAGCAAAAAACGCGGTTTTGACCAGCGGCGAGTTGGCGATACTGCGCGCCACCCGCACCGCCTCGCCGTCATCCGTCGCGCCATTCACTTGCACGGTGATGAACTTGGTCGCGCCTTCGCCGTCGCGCGCAATGGCTTGCGCAAGTTCCGCGGCGACGCTGGTCACCGTTTCGCGCAGACGTTGATAGGCAGGCGAATCCGCCGCGACCTCCGCCCCGCCGGCCCTGCCGGTGGCAATCAGCACGAACGAGTCGTTGGTCGATGTGTCGCCGTCCACGGTGACCCGATTGAAGGACGCATCCGCCACTTCGCGCACGAGCGTCTGCAATGCGTTCGCTTCGACCTTTGCATCGGTGGCGATAAACGCGAGCATGGTGGCCATGTTCGGCTGCAGCATGCCGACGCCCTTGGCCATGCCGGTCACGGTGATCGACACGCCGTCGATCGCGCTGGTGCGGGAGGTCGCCTTGGACACCGTATCGGTCGTCATGATGGCGATGGCGGCATCGGCCCAATTGCCTGCTTGCAAACCGGCCGCGCATTGAGGCAATGCGGCAACGATGCGTTCGACGGGCAGATGCTCCAGAATCACGCCGGTCGAAAAGGGCAGCACTTCCTCCGGCGTACAGCCCAGATGTTGCGCCACCGAGTCGCAAGTCGCGCGCGCGGCGCGCAGGCCCTGCTCGCCGGTGCCGCAATTGGCATTGCCGGCATTGACGATGACCGCGCGAAAAGTGGAACGCGTCGCGAGCCGTTCGCGACAGATCTGCACCGGCGCCGCGGCAAAGCCGTTTTGGGTGAATACGCCGGCCACGCGCGTCTCCGATGCGAAACGCATCAACATCAGATCGCGCCGACCCTGTTTACGGATGCCCGCTTCGGCGTAACTCAGTTCGACGCCCGCAACGGCTTTCAGCTTCGCGGGATCCGGAGGGTTCAGATTGACAGCCATGATTAGGGAAGGCCGGATTGTGGAATCGCCCTGCCTCAGACGAGTTTGCCGTGGCAATGCTTATATTTCTTGCCGGAGCCGCACGGGCACGGATCGTTGCGGCCCACCTTGCTGCCGCTGCGCACGAACGGCGTATGTCGCGCGGATGAATCACCCACTTCAGCCTCTTCGGCGTCGGCGCCCACCAGCGCTTCCTCCAGGCTGGGGTGCTGATATTGCACATTCTCCAGCGCCGGCGCGCTACGCTCGAGCGCTTCCGCCTGGGCGACCTGTTCGGGCGTCTGCAACTGCAGCCGCATCAGAATGCGGGTCGTTTCGAGTTTGACTGTTTCGACCAGTCTGCCGAACAGTTCGAAGGCTTCGCGCTTGTATTCCTGCTTGGGATCCTTCTGCGCGTAGCCGCGAAGGTGGATGCCCTGGCGCAAGTGATCGAGGGCGGCCAGATGTTCGCGCCAGTTCACATCGAGGGTCTGCAGCAATACGCTGCGTTCGATCTGACGCACGATATCGGGCGGCGCGACGGACATGCGCTCCGCATAGTTTCGATCAGCCAGCTCGACGATGCGATTGAGCACATCGTCGTCGTCGAGGTCGTTCTCGGTTTCGAGCCACTGACGCACCGGCGCTTCGATTCCCAGTTCACCGCGCAGCACGGTTTCGAGCGTCTCCAGATCCCACTGTTCCTCCACGCTCTCGGCCGGCACATAGGTGCGGTAAAAATCGGTCACCACGCCGTCGCGCAGCGCCTTGACCTGATCGCTGACGTCGTCGTTCTGCAGGATGTCGTTGCGTAACTGGTAGACGTTGCGACGCTGATCGTTGGCGACGTTGTCGTATTCCAGCAACTGCTTGCGGATATCGAAGTTATGCGCTTCCACTTTGCGCTGAGCCGATTCGATGGAGCGCGTCACCAAAGGATGCTCGATGGGTTCACCCTCGGGCATCTTCAGCCGCTCCATGATCGATTTGATGCGATCGCCGGCGAATATGCGCAGCAGCTGGTCCTCGAGCGACAAATAGAAACGCGACGAACCCGGATCACCCTGGCGGCCCGAGCGGCCACGCAACTGGTTGTCGACCCGGCGCGACTCGTGGCGCTCGGTGCCGATGATGTGCAGACCGCCGGCGGCGACGACCTGATCGTGCAACGACTGCCATTCGTCGCGCAGTTGTTGGATACGGCGCTGCTTCTCCGCGTCATCGAGCGATTCGTCCGCCTCGATGAATTCGACCTGCTTTTCGACGTTACCGCCGAGCACGATGTCCGTACCGCGACCGGCCATGTTGGTCGCGATGGTGACCATTTTCGGCCGGCCGGCTTGCGCGATGATCTGTGCCTCGCGCTCGTGCTGCTTGGCGTTGAGGACCTGATGCGGCAACTTGTCCTTGTCCAGCAAACTGGATAGCAGTTCCGAGTTTTCGATCGAGGTCGTACCGACCAGCACCGGCTGACCACGCTCGTAGCAGTCCTTCACGTCGGCGCTGATCGCGACGTATTTTTCGTTGAAGGTCTTGTAGACCTGATCCAGACGATCGACCCGCACGGTCGGACGATGAGTCGGGATCACTACCGTTTCCAGGCCGTAAATTTCCTGGAATTCGTAAGCCTCGGTATCGGCGGTACCGGTCATGCCGGCAAGCTTGCCGTACATGCGGAAATAGTTCTGGAAGGTGATGGACGCGAGCGTCTGATTCTCGCTCTGGATCTTCGCATGCTCCTTGGCCTCGATCGCCTGATGGAGACCCTCGGACCAGCGTCGACCCGGCATGAGACGGCCGGTGAATTCGTCGACGATCACCACCTCGCCGTCCTGGACGACGTAATGCTGATCCTTGAAGAACAGGTTGTGCGCACGCAATGCGCAATTCAGGTGATGCATCAGGCTGATGTTCGCGGGATCGTACAGGCTGCCGCTGCTCAGCAGCCCGACCTTGGCGAGCAGTTCTTCCGCATGCTCGTGGCCCGCTTCGGACAGCAGCACCGTGTGCGCTTTTTCATCGACCCAGAAATCGCCTTCGCCTTCGTCGGTGGCCTGCCGTTTGAGCAGGGGCGCCACGGCGTCCATGCGCTGATAGACTTCTGTGCGATCTTCGGCCTGACCGGAAATGATCAGTGGCGTGCGCGCCTCGTCGATCAGGATCGAGTCCACCTCGTCGACGATGGCGTAGTTGAGGGTGCGCTGAAAACGCTCCTGCACCGACATCGCCATGTTGTCGCGCAGATAGTCAAAGCCGAATTCATTGTTCGTGCCGAACGTGATATCGGCAGCATAGGCGGCGTGCTTGTCCGAGTGCTGCATCTGCGACAGGATCACGCCGACCGAAAGGCCGAGGAAGCGGTACACCTGCCCCATCCACTCGGCATCGCGACTGGCCAGGTAATCGTTCACCGTGACGATATGCACGCCCTTGCCCGACAACGCGTTCAGATACGCAGGCAACGTGGCGACCAGCGTTTTACCTTCGCCGGTGCGCATTTCGGCGATCTTGCCGTGATGCAGCACCATGCCGCCGATCAGCTGCACATCGAAGTGACGCATCTTGAGCACGCGCTTACCGGCTTCGCGCACTACCGCGAAAGCTTCCGGCAACAAGTCATCGAGCGTCTCGCCGTTTGCCAGGCGCAGTTTGAAGGCATCGGTCTTCGCCGCCAGTTCGGCGTCGGAGAGCGCGCTCATGGCAGACTCGAGCGCATTGATCTGCACAACGGTCTTGCGATACTGCTTGATGAGCCGCTCGTTACGGCTGCCGAAAACGGTCTTGAGGACCCGGGAAATCATGGAATATGGGGATGGGTAGGACGCGGGAAGGCGCTAGTCTATCACGCAGCCTCGTCGCCCTTCCGGGGCGATCTGCATGGGTACCGAAGCGGCGTCGAAGGCAGACGATCCGGCCCGGCTGCGCGGCGCGCAATGCCGCGCTACGCATTGCCCGCGGCGCCGACAAACCGGACAATGCGCCTCAATTGCTCAGAAACGGCTGCAACCTTGCGCGCCAAACCCATCCGTGATTTTCTGCAGGCAGGCAGTGGCGTCGGCGAGCTGATCCCGCAAGCCGAAAAGCTGCTCGCCCTGCGCGAGGCGGTGTCTCGTCTGCTGCCGGCGAATTTGCGTCCGGCCGCTCAAGTGGCGAATCTGAAGGCGCAGGTACTGCTGCTGCAGGCAAGCAACAATGCCGTCGCCGCGAAACTGAAACATTACGCGCCGCGCCTGGTCAGCGGATTGGCCGATCAGGGTTACCACGTCGTGCAGATCAAGATCGAAGTCCAGCCGGACGCCGGAACGAGCAGCGCCTCGCCACGAAAAGCCCGTCTGGTGCCCGACGCGGCCAGCCAGGCGTTAACGCGCCTTGAGGACACGCTGCCGGAAGGGCCGTTGCGCAACGCCGTGCGGGCCTTGGCGAACAAGACCCGCTGACGCGTTATGCGTCTGGCATATTGCCACGTCCGCCCTCCGCTGCTTCATCGACCCCTATTTCATGCACCGGCCGCTGATCGGCCCGCATGTTTGTTGAATCTTGTATATATAAGTCGCTTCAACCATGGAAAGGATAACGACATGAACAAACACGCCCTCATCGGCATTTGCGCAGTGGCGGTCGCGGCCACCGGTTGCGCCAACATGAGCGATACCCAGCGACACACCGCTACGGGAGCGGGTATCGGTGCGGCGGCAGGCGCAGTGCTGGGCGTCGCCACCGCCGGAGGCAATAAAGGCAAAAGTGCCGCGACGGGTGCCGCAATCGGCGCCGGCGTAGGCGCCATCGGCGGCTATGTCTGGTCGCAACGCATGGAGAAGCAGAAGGCCGAAATGGAACAGGCCACCGCCGGCACCGGCATCGACGTCGAGCGCACCGCCGACAATCAGATCAAGGTCAACATCCCGAGCGATGCCGGATTCGACGTCGGGCGTTCCGCAATCAAGCCGCAACTGGGAAGCGTGCTCGACAAGTTCGCCCAGGGCATGCGCGATAACACCGCCACTCAGATTCGTATCATCGGCCATACCGACAGCACCGGATCCGACGCAATCAACAATCCGCTGTCGCGCGAGCGCGCCGCCAGTACACGCAGCTATCTGGCCGCGCGCGGTGTGACGTCAAGCCGTATCGCGATCGACGGTCGTGGCAGCTATGAACCGGTCGCCTCGAACGACAGCGCAAACGGTCGCGCCGAGAATCGCCGGGTGGAAATCTATGTCGGTGAAGTGCAGCAGCAGGCACAAAACCGCTGATCACACCAAGGCAAGGGCGCAGCGAAGCGCCCTTGCCAAAGCTAAATCGCCAGCACCAGCCGTTCGAGGAAGATGAAGGCGACGATGAGCGCCGCGACGATGAGCGCGTACTTGAAGACCTGTACACCGAAGCGCAGATAACGACGATTGCCGGTCAGGAAATAAACCACCACCGAGGCGCCGACGGTTAGAACGACAAGAAACCCAAGCAGACGCAGGACCAGCATCTCAAGAGTTCCCGGCGATCATGGCGGCACGCGGCCGTCGCATTGAAGCCACGTCGCCGTTCAGGCGTGCAGGGCGTACAGACGGCTCAGCCCGATCGGCGCTTGCTCCGCCTTTTCGAAGCTCACCATTTCCCACGCATCCGTTTCGGCCAGCGTCGCGCGCAACAACTGGTTGTTCAGGCCGTGACCGGATTTATGCGCCGAGAATGCGCCGATGAGCGGATGGCCGACGAGATACAAATCGCCGATGGCATCAAGAACCTTGTGTTTTACGAACTCGTCCGCATAGCGCAGACCGTCAGTGTTCAACACACGATACTCATCCAGCACGATGGCGTTGTCGAGACTGCCCCCCAACGCCAGACCGTGATTGCGCAGCGCTTCGACGTCCTGCGCAAAACCGAAGGTCCGCGCGCGCGCCACTTCCTTGGCATAAGAGGTTTCGGCGAAGTCGACCGTCAGCGTCTGGCCGGCTTTGTCGAACATCGGGTGATCGAAGATGATGGAAAAGGTCAGCTTGAAACCATCGTAGGGATCGAAGCGTGCCCACTTGTCGCCGTCGCGCACCTCGACCGGTTTCCTGATCCTGAAAAACCGTTTGGCCGCGCGCTGTTCTTCGATGCCGGCCGACTGCAACAGGAAGACGAACGGGCTTGCGCTGCCGTCCATGATCGGAACTTCGGGCGCATCGAGGTCGATGTAGACGTTGTCGATGCCCAGGCCGGCCAGCGCGGACATGATGTGCTCGACCGTGCCGACCTTGGCGCCGTCGCGCTCCACCACGCTGCATAGACGCGTGTCGGTGACCGCCATGGCATCGGCCGGAATATCGACCGGTTGCGGGAGGTCGACGCGCCTGAACACGACGCCGGTGTTCGGCGCCGCCGGTCGCAACGTCATCGTGACCTTCCTGCCGCCGTGCAGTCCCACGCCGGTGGCCTTGATCGCCGATTTGAGTGTACGTTGCTTGAGCATTACTTTTTCTTTATCCCGCAAAGGGTTGCGATTTTAGCATGCACGACCTGCGGCGCCTGAGAAATGCGCCGCGCCGAGCGGACGAAGCGGCTCGTTCTCCACACTCGATTAATGCGTAACGGCACCACCAAGCAACCCGACTAACACCGACGCAAAGGCCGGTTGCGACGCACGCAACCGGCGCACCATGCCCCATCAGTCGGCCTGCTTCCTTCAAAGCGCCCGAACAAGTACGCCAGCCGGCTTCGACAAACAAGCCTAATCGCTTCCTTCGGCACGACTTCTCGCCAGAACTATTCACCCGATTGTCGCTTCGACATCATGCGGCCCCTTAAGGGCCGCATGAGTCTTCACCGTAAATACGATCTTCCGGCTGCGTAAGCAGGTCTTAATCGGCCTGCTTACGCAAGAACGCCGGAATATCGTATTTGTCCATCCCGCTCTGGCTAAGCGCTTCCACGGCCGAACTGCGATTCTTGCGGAACACGGCCGGCGCCGCGGCTTCCGGGCTGTAATCGTATTCGAAGCTCGGCCCCGCCATGTTGTCGGTACCGGTCTTCTGCGCCACGACCAGCTGCGGCTTCGGCGCGCGCATCGCCTGCTGACCGAGTCCGGTCGCCACCACCGTGACGCGCAGATCTTCGCCCATCTCGTCATCGTAGACCGCGCCGAAAATGATGGTCGCGTCTTCAGCCGCGAAGCTGCGCACGGTGTTCATCACTTCGTTCACTTCGCGCATCTTCAGACCTTCACTCGCGGTGATGTTCACCAGCACGCCGCGCGCGCCGGACAGGTTGACACCCTCCAGCAGCGGGCTGGCCACAGCCTGTTCGGCCGCAATACGCGCACGATCGACGCCATTGGAGAAGGCTGAGCCCATCATCGCCATGCCCATCTCGCCCATGACCGTCTTGACGTCCTCGAAGTCGACGTTCACCAGGCCCGGGCAATTAATGATTTCGGCGATGCCGGCAACGGCGTTGTGCAGCACGTCATCGGCTGCACGGAACGCATCCTTCATGCTCACGTCGTCGCCCAGCACTTCCATCAGCTTTTCGTTGAGGATGACGATGAGCGAATCGACATGCTGCTGCAATTGCTCGATACCCGCTTCCGCTGCGCGCATGCGCCGTCCTTCGAAGGCGAACGGCTTGGTGACCACCGCCACCGTCAGGATGCCCATGTCCTTGGCGATTTCGGCCACCACCGGCGCCGCACCCGTACCCGTACCGCCACCCATGCCGGCGGTGATGAAGCACATGTTGGCGCCGGCGAGCGCTTCACGAATCGCTTCGCGCTGTTCCATCGCCGCCGCGCGGCCCTGTTCCGGTTTGGCGCCGGCACCCAGCCCCGAACCGCCAAGCTGGATGGTGTGTTTCGCGAGGCTGCGCGCAAGCGCCTGCCCATCGGTGTTCGCGGCCGTGAAGTCCACGCCGCCCACGCCGTTGCGGATCATGTGATTGACGGCATTACCACCCGCACCACCCACGCCGATGACCTTGATGACGGTCCCGTTGTGCTGACCTTCCAGAATTTCAAACATGTGTTACCTCCAATCAGTCAAATTACCGAGCCCGCGAAGGGTGAAGGGTGAAACGAGTGGCGGACGACCGCACTGCATCCGACACTCCGCATCTCACTCTTCACTCCTCACGTACCGAATCAGCTCCACGGTCGAAAGAGTCTTGCGACACCCCGACGAGCCCATTTCCAACGAGCGGTTAACGCGCCGCCCGTTCAGAAATTCCGTTGCAACCATTCCCGCATGCGGCGCAGCGTCGATTTGAAGCTGCCCGTCTGCCGCGCGATAACACCGCGCTCGAACTGCGATTTGCCTTCCAGCAACAATCCCATGGCAGTGGCGAAGCGCGGGTTCTGCACCACTTCGGCCAACCCCCCCGCGTAACGCGGCACGCCGAGGCGTACCGGCATGTGGAAAATCTCTTCGCCCAGTTCCACCATGCCCTGCATCACCGACGAACCGCCGGTCAGCACGATTCCCGACGACAGCAGATCCTCGAAACCCGATTGCCGCAGCACCTGTTGAATGAGCGTGTACAACTCTTCGATGCGCGGCTCGATCACCTCGGCCAGCATCTGGCGCGATAACTGTCGCGAGCCGCGATCGCCGAGACCGGGTACTTCGACCATCTGGTCCGGGTCGGCCAGCTGGCGCAGCGCGCAGCCGTAACGCAGCTTGATCTGCTCGGCCTCCGGCGTCGGCGTGCGCAATGCCATGGCAATGTCGCTGGTGACCTGGTCTCCGGCGATGGGAATGACCGCGGTGTGACGGATGGCGCCTTCGCGAAACACCGCGATATCGGTCGTTCCGCCGCCGATATCGACCAGGCATACGCCGAGTTCCTTTTCGTCTTCCGATAGCACCGCGATGCTCGACGCGAGCGGCTGCAGAATCAGATCGGCGACCTCCAGCCCACAACGACGCACGCACTTGACGATGTTCTGCGCCGCGGACACCGCGCCCGTCACGATGTGCACCTTTACTTCGAGGCGCACGCCGCTCATGCCGAGGGGTTCGCGAATGCCGTCCTGGCCGTCAACGACGAATTCCTGCGTCAGGATGTGCAGCACTTGCTGATCCGTCGGGATCGGCATCGCGCGCGCGGTTTCGATGACGCGCTGCACATCGAGCGGCGCAACTTCCTTGTCCTTGATCGCCACCATGCCGGTCGAGTTGAAGCTGCGGATATGGCTGCCGGCGATACCGGTGAATACGCGATCGATCTTGCAGTCGGCCATCAATTCCGCTTCTTCCAGCGCGCGCTGAATCGCATTGACCGTGGCTTCGATATTGACGACGACGCCCTTCCTGAGCCCCTTCGAATCATGCGTACCCATGCCGATGATTTCGAGCGTGCCGTCGGGTTGCGCATCGGCCACCAGGGCAATGACCTTCGATGTGCCGATGTCCAGGCCGACGATGAGGTTCACGTTTTCTTTGTTTGCCGGTCTCATTGTTTTAATCACGCACTCCCCGCCTTCTTATTCTGTATCTCCAGTTTCTCCAGCCCCGGCACGCGCAGCGCGAATCCATTCGGATAGCGCAGATCCACGTATCCGATATCGCGATGCAACGGCCCCACCGTGGTCGGATAGATCGCAACGAAACGTTGCAGCCGATCGGCGGCGCTGTGTCGCGTCTGCTCGCGTCCCAGCATGATCGTCAGTTCCCGGTCCTCTCCGGCGAGTTTCAATTCCCAGGCGTGGCGCGGCGACAATTCGATCTCGGTGATGCGCATGTCCAGCGCCGAAACGAGCTGCGCGAATTCGCGGTAATGCGCGGTCACGGCAGTTTCGGTTCCGCTCGGTCCGTTGAAGCGCGGTAGTTCGGCGTCAACCTGGCCATCGAACAACTCGCCATGCGTGTTCACCAGTCGTTCGTCGTGCCAGCGCGCCAGCGCTTCGTGCTCCTCCACCTTCGCAACGATCGTGTCGGGCCAGTGCCGCCGTACCTCGACGCGACGCACCCACGGAATGCTCTCCATCGCACCGCGCACGGCCACCAGATCAACGCCGAAGAAATTGCCTACGACGCGACCGCGCAGCGCTTGCTCGACCGCCGCGACATCGAGATGCTGCGGCGCGCCCTGCACGCTTACCGTGCGTAACGGAAACAATCGCGAATTCACGATCGCAATCACCGCGATGCACAACACGATGAACGCCGCCACGCCGTACACGGCGTTGGCTGCGAGATTCAGCAGGCGCGGGTTATCCCACACGGACGATGCCTCCGATCGGCGTAGTCATGCGCCAGACACTCCCACTTGCGCACGCGATTTGAGCGATGCGAGTCGCAACACGCGCAGACACAGGTCTTCGTACGAAATGCCGGCGTGTCGGGCCGCCATCGGCACCAGCGAGTGATCCGTCATGCCGGGCGAAGTGTTCACTTCGAGGAAATACGGTTTACCCGTGCGATCGAGCATCACATCCACGCGACCCCAACCGCTGCAACCGAGCGCGCGGAAGGCCTGCAAGCCCTGTTGCCGGATTGCCGCTTCCTGCTGCGCCGGCAATCCGCACGGCACGATGTAACGCGTGTCGTCGGCGACGTACTTCGCTTCGTAATCGTAGAAGTCGCGTGTGGTCTCGAGCTTGATCAACGGAAGCGCCTGATCGCCCAACACCGCGCCGGTCAACTCGATGCCTTCGATAAAGGCCTCGGCCACGACCAGCGAGTCGTACTTCGCAGCGAGCTCGAAAGCCGCGCGCAAATCTTCCGCGCGGCGCACTTTGCTCATGCCGATCGAGGAGCCTTCGTTGGCCGGCTTCACCATGATCGGCAATCCCAGGCGCGCGAC
Organism: Nitrosomonadales bacterium; assembly: GCA_036676355.1. Taxonomy (GTDB): domain Bacteria; phylum Pseudomonadota; class Gammaproteobacteria; order Burkholderiales; family SG8-39; genus ZC4RG42. The sequence goes on from JAKFDA010000005.1 coordinate 28,153, forward strand.
CACCGCGTCGAAATCGGTATCGCCGTCGAGCATTGCGAAAGGCGGGGTCGGCACGCCGGCCGATTGCCACAGCAGCTTGGTGCGCCACTTGTCCATTGCCAGGGCGCAGGCCATCACGCCGGAGCCGGTGTAAGGAATGCCGAGCACTTCGAGCGCGCCCTGCATCGTGCCGTTTTCGCCATGACCGCCGTGCAACGCAATGAATACGCGATTGAACTGCCCGGCCACCAATTGATCGAGCGACTGATCCTGCGGATCGAAAGGATGCGCATCGACGCCTTTCTTTAACAGCGCTGCCAGCACCATCGAGCCGCTTTTGAGCGATACCGCCCGTTCGGCGGAGCGACCGCCGAGCATCACCGCGACTTTGCCGAATTCACTCATGAGCCCGTCCAACAATACGAACCTCGGGATGCAGGGCGACACCGAAGCGCTCGCGCACGACTTCGCGCACATGCGCAATCAATGCTTCGATGTCGGCGGCGGTCCCGCGGCCTTCCGGATTGACGATGAAGTTGGCGTGCTTTTCCGAAACGTGCACACCGCCGATTGCATAACCTTTGAGCCCGCACGTTTCGATCAGACGGGCGGCGTAATCACCGGGCGGATTACGGAACACCGAGCCGGCGTTGGGCAGATTGAGCGGCTGCGAGGCGACACGCGCACTGAGCAATTCCTTGATGCGTGAGCGCGCCCGCTGCATGTTGCCGCGCTGGAAGCTGAACCATGCGCCGACGAACCACTCATCGATGCCAAGTGCGCCGCGATGAGACAACACATGGCGGTAGCCGATTTCGAAATCGCTCGGCACACGCTCCACCACTTCGCCGTCGCGTCGGATGATTTGCACGCGTTCGACGTTTTCCCAGGTCTGCACGCCATAACAGCCGGCATTCATCGCCAACGCGCCACCGATCGTGCCCGGGATTCCGGCGAGAAATTCGGCTCCCTCATAACCGTGCAGCGCGGCGTAGCGCGCAACCTTCGGGCTCGCCACGCCGGCTTCGGCGTAGACCAGGCGGCCTTCGTGGCGCATCGCGCCGCGCGTGTTATGCATCAGCACCACCGTGCCGTCGAAGCCGCCATCACGCACCAGCAGGTTGCTGCCCAGACCGACGAAGCACACCGCTTCGTCCGCCGGCAGGCCGCGCAGGAACGCGGCGAGATCGTCCAGGCCCGACGGCACATACGCCTGTCTGGCCGGTCCGCCGGCGCGCCAGCTCACATGTCTGGCCATCGACTCGTTATGCAGCAGGCGGCCTTGCGTTCCCTTGGCGTGGGCAAAGTGCATGGGTTCGGTCATATGCATCGCCTCACCTACCTCGCTCCCGCGCTGGCCACCAGCGCCGGCACGCTGCCAATGGAACCGGCGCCCATGACGACGACCACATCGCCGTCGAGCGCCGCCTGCACGATTGCTTGAGGCATCTCCTCGATCCGTTCGACGAACACCGGCTCGACTTTGCCGGCCACGCGGACGGCGCGCGCAATCGCGCGACCATCGGCCGCGACAATGGGGGGTTCGCCCGCGGCATAAACTTCGGCCAGCAACAAGGCATCGACGCCCGACAACACGCGCACGAAATCCTCGAACAAATCGCGCGTGCGGGTATAGCGATGCGGCTGAAAGGCCAGCACGATGCGACGGCCTGGAAACGCACCGCGCGCCGCATTGATCGTGGCTTCCATCTCGACCGGGTGATGACCGTAATCGTCGATCAGCGTGAAGCGGCCGCCCGTGGCGATCGGGATGTCGCCGTAACGCTGGAAGCGACGGCCGACACCGCGAAATTCGGCCAGCGCTTTCTGAATCGAAGACGCCGGGATATCGAGTTCCATGCCGACCGTTATCGCCGCCAGCGCATTCAGTACGTTGTGGCGGCCGGGCAGGTTCACCTTGATCGGCAACTTAGCGTCGAAACGCTCGCCCACCGCATCGAACAACATCGATCCGTTGCTGTGCTTGACGTTTTCCGCACGCACCATCGCATCCTTGCTGAACCCGTAAGTGATAACCGGCTTGGACACGAAGGGCTGGATTTCGCGCACTTGGGGATCGTCGGTGCACAGAATCGCGCTGCCATAGAACGGCAGGTTCTGCAGAAAACTGACGAATGCCTGCTTGAGCCGCGTGAAATCGTGCTGATAGGTTTCCATATGGTCGGCGTCGATGTTGGTGACGATCGCCATGACCGGTTGCAGGTGGAGGAACGACGCGTCCGATTCGTCTGCTTCGACCACGATGAATTCACCAGTGCCGAGACGCGCGTTGGTTGCCGCGCTGGTCAATCGCCCGCCGATCACGAAAGTGGGATCGAGGCCGCCTTCGGCCAGCACGCTCGCCACCAGACTGGTGGTGGTCGTCTTGCCGTGCGTGCCGGCCACGGCAATGCCCTGCTTCAATCGCATCAGTTCGGCCAGCATCAGCGCACGCGGCACGACCGGAATGCGCTTGGCGCGCGCGGCGCGCACTTCCGGGTTGTCCCCTTTCACTGCGGTCGACGTCACGACCGCATCGGCGTCACCGACATTCTCGCGAGCGTGCCCGATGATGATTCGCGCACCGAGCGCGGCGAGCCGTTCGGTCGCGGCATTCGCATGCAAATCGGATCCGCTGATCCGGTAGCCCAGATTGACCAGCACTTCGGCGATGCCGCTCATGCCCGAGCCGCCAATCCCGACGAAGTGGATGCGTTTGACCTTATGCTTCACTTCACTGCCTCACTACAGATTTCCGCTACGACGCGCGTCGCATCGGGTTTGCCGAGCGCGCGCGCCTTGTTTGCCATGTCCAGTAATTGCGTACGCGTCATCGCCTGCAGGCGGGCGGCGAGACCGAATGGCGTCAGCTCATCCTGCGCGTATTGAATGGCCGCGCCGGCGTCGGACAGATAACGCGCGTTCGTGGTCTGGTGGTCATCCACCGCGTGCGGATAAGGCACGAGGATGCTGGCGACGCCGACAGCGGCCAGCTCGGCGACCGTCATCGCGCCGGCGCGACAGATCACCAGATCGGCCTCCGCATAGGCGCGCGCCATATCGTCGATGAACGGCAACGCCTCGGCATCGACGCTGGCCTTGGCGTAATTCGCGCGCAGTTGCTCGATATGCCTGACACCCGCCTGATGCACGACTTGCGGGCGTTGTTCCGCAGGCATCTGCGCCAGCGCCTGCGGCACCACATCGTTCAGCGCCACGGCGCCGAGGCTGCCACCCACGACCAGCACTCTGAGCGGGCCGCTGCGTCCCTCGAAACGCGCGTCAGGCGGAGGCAGTCGGGTGATTTCCGTTCGCACCGGATTGCCGACGAACAGCCCTTTTTTCAGCGCGTTCGGAAAAGCGACCAGCACCTTGTCGGCGACGCCGGCGAGAACCCTGTTTGCCAGGCCCGCAATGCTGTTCTGCTCGTGGATCACCAGCGGCCGGTTGAACAACGACGCCATCATGCCGCCCGGGAAAGTGACGTAGCCGCCCATGCCGAGCACGACGGAAGGATCGATGCGGCGGATGATCTGCGCCGCCTGATTGAAGGCGCGCAGCAGATTGAGCGGCAGCAGCAGCTTGCGCATCAATCCCTTGCCGCGTAGACCGCCGAAACGCACCCACTCCATTTCATAGCCGTACTTCGGCACCAGATCGCCTTCCATGCCGCCCTGCGCGCCCAGCCACACCACGCGCCAGCCGGCATCGCGCAAGTGATGCGCCACCGCTAATGCAGGAAACACATGACCGCCGGTGCCGCCCGCCATGATGAGGATGGTCTTGCTCATGCCGAGAGTCCCCTCATGCTGAAAGCCCTCGCATGAGCATTAGCTGTTTTAGTTCCGGCATCACGCGACCTTGCGGTCGCATGAGCCTGCACTGAAATCGTCAGCTTCATGCGGATAACCCCCGCATGAGCATTAGCTGTTTTAGTTCCGGCATCACGCGACCTTGCGGTCGCATGAGCCTGCACTGAAATCGTCAGCTTCATGCGGATAACCCCCGCATGAGCTGCCGATTTTCCCAATCAATCCTGAGCAATACCGCCAGCGCGACGCAGTTCGCCAGAATGCCGCTGCCGCCGAAACTCATGAGCGGCAGGGTGAGGCCCTTGGTCGGCAGCACGCCCATGTTGACGCCCATGTTGATAAACGACTGCACGCAGATCCACGTGCCGATGCCATGCGCAACGAGCGCGGCGAACGGACGTTCGAGCGACACGGCCTGGCGGCCGATGGCAAAGGCGCGCAGCACCAGCCAGGCGAACAGACCGATCACGATCGCGACGCCGATGAAGCCGAGTTCTTCGGCAATCACCGCAAGCAGAAAATCGGTATGCGCTTCGGGCAGATAGAAAAGCTTCTCCACGCTCGCGCCCAGACCGACGCCGAGCCACTCGCCGCGGCCGAACGCGATCAATGCGTGCGACAGTTGATAGCCCTTGCCGAACGCATCCGCCCAGGGGTCCATGAAACCGAACAGGCGCTGCAGCCGATACGGCGAGGAAAGCACCAGCGCGACAAAACCGAATGCGCACATGAGCAGCAGTCCGGCGAACCATTTGACATTCATGCCGCCGAGAAACAGCACCGCCATGGCGATCGACACGATGACCACGAAGGCGCCGAAATCAGGCTCCTGCAGCAGCAGCCAGCCGACCATCAGCATCACGGCCAGCATCGGTAGCAGACCTTGCTTGAGGCTGTGCATCAGTGCGCTCTTACGCACCGTGTAGTCGGCGGCGTACAGCACCGCGGCCAGCTTCATGAATTCGGACGGCTGCAGATTGACGATACCGAACGAAATCCAGCGCCGCGCACCATTCACTTCCTTGCCGACACCGGGGATCAGCACCAGCGCCAGTGCGATCAGTCCGACGAAGAAGATCCACGGCGCCATGCGCTGCCACACCCGCAGCGGCACCTGGAATGCGACCAGCGCGGCGATCACGCCGACGAGCAGAAAAATCGACTGGCGGATGAGAAACCAGGTCGAGCTGTTGCCCGTGTAACGACTTGCTTCCGCCGTCGATATCGACGCCGAATAGACCATCACCAGGCCGATGACGAGCAGCAACAGCGCCGACCACACCAGCCCGTTGTCGTACTCGTCCAGTTGCGCGCGCCCACCGGTCACGCCGCCGCCATGGGCGTAGCTCATGGAGGACAATGCGTAGCGATCAGGCGCTTTCTGTTTGCGCTTCATATTCGATGCGCCAGCTTTTCCACCGCGGCGCAGAAAACTGCGCCGCGGTGCTTGTAGTTCCTGTACATATCGAGACTGGCGCAGGCGGGTGACAACAACACCACGTCGCCGCGCTCGGCCATCTCAACCGACTTTTTGACCGCCTCCTCCATATCGCGCGCGTCGATCATCGGCACGTCGCTATGCGACAACACCTGGCGCAGCAAGGGTGCATCGCGACCGATCAGAATCACCGCGCGCGCTGCGTTCGCCACCGACGCGAGCAGCGGCTGGAAATCCTGCCCCTTGCCGTCGCCACCGGCGATCAGCACGACCTTGGCGTGCTGCGCGGCAAGCTGCCGGCTGAAACCGTCGAGCGCCGCCACCGTGGAGCCGACGTTGGTGCCCTTGGAGTCGTCGTAAAACACGACGCCGTTGACTTCGGCCACGCGCTCCACGCGATGCGGCAAGCCGCGAAAAGTCCTGAGCGTTTCGATCAGCGGCGCGAAGGGCAGGCCGATGGCCCGCGCCAGTGCGATTGCCGCAAGCGCGTTGGCCGCGTTGTGCAGGCCTTCGAGGCGCATCTCGCGGATGGGCAACAACGGCGTCGTGCCCTGCGCCAGAGACAGTTCACCGGAGACGTTGATCAGCCCGAAGTCGTCGCTGTCGGGCGCGGCGCTGAGGCCGAACGTCACGCGCCGACGTCCGGGGATGGCCATCCCCATGCTGTAGGGATCTTCGCGGTTCAGCACCTGCGTACCGCCACCGTAGAAAATGCGCGATTTCGCCTCCGCATAGTCCGCCATGGAGGCATGGCGATCGAGATGATCCTCGGTGACGTTCAGCACGGTGGCGACATCCGGCGCCAACGTGTCGGTCGTTTCCAGTTGGAAGCTCGACAACTCGAGCACCCACACTTCGGGTTGTCGCTGTGCGTCCTCGCGCGCCATCGATGCGCTAAGTGCGGCCGGGCCGATGTTGCCGGCAACTTCACAGTCGAGCCCTGCGGCGCGGCACATCGCGCCAACCAGCGCGGTCACGGTGGTCTTGCCGTTGGTGCCGGTGATCGCAATGACTTTCGGCCGCTCTTCGCCGGGCAAGGCGCGCGCGAACAGTTCGATATCGCCGCACACCGGCACGCCGCGCGCGCGTGCCGCGCGCACGACAGGTTCATCGGTGGACAACCCCGGACTGAGCGCAACAAGATCGATGTCTTCGAGCAGCGTTTCGTCAAAGGCGCCAAGACACAACTCCGCATCGCGCGCGGTCGTACGCAGTTCGTCCAATCCCGGTGGCGTCGTGCGCGAATCGGCCACGCGCACGCGCGCGCCATGGCGCGACAGCCATTGCGCCATGGAAAGGCCGGATTCGCCGAGCCCCAGCACGAGGACCCGCTTACCGTTGACGAAGGAATGCGCAGCGCTCATCTATCTCAGCTTCAACGTCGACAAACCGAACAGCACCAACATGATCGTGATGATCCAGAATCTGACTACGACTTGAGTCTCTTTCCAACCTCCCAGCTCGTAGTGGTGATGGAGCGGCGCCATGCGGAATATCCGCCGGCCGCCGGTGGCCTTGAAGTACAGGACCTGCATCATCACGGACACCGTTTCGGCGACGAATACGCCGCCCATGATGAACAGCACGATTTCCTGCCGCGTGATGATGGCGATGGTGCCGAGCGCCGCACCGAGCGCGAGCGCACCGACGTCGCCCATGAACACTTCAGCGGGGTAGACGTTGAACCACAGGAAGCCCAGCCCCGCACCGACCAGTGCGCCGCAGAACACGGTCAGTTCGCCCGCACCCGGAATATTCGGAAGCAACAGGTATTTGGCGAACACCGCGTTGCCGGAAACGTAGGCAAAGATGCCCAGCGCGGCGCCGACCATGACCGCCGGCATGATGGCGAGGCCGTCCAGCCCGTCGGTCAGATTCACCGCGTTGCTGGTGCCGACGATGACGAAGTAGCTCAGCAGAATGAAGCCGAATACGCCGAGCGGATAGGCGACATTCTTGAAGAAGGGCACGATCAGGTCGGCCTGCGCCGGCAGATCCATCGACAAACCGCTGCGCACCCATTGCACGAACAGATCCCAGATTTCGGCGCTGCTCGGCGCCGGCACGGCGAAGGCGAGATACACCGCCGCAACCAGACCGATGACCGATTGCCAGAAATACTTTGCTTTCGCCGACAGCCCCTTCGGGTTGCGGTGAACCACTTTGCGATAGTCGTCGACCCAGCCGATGGCGCCGAACCCGAGCGTGACGAGCAAGACGATCCAGACGAAGCGGTTGCCGAGGTCGGCCCACAGCAATGTCGTCACGCCGATCGACACGAGAATGAGCGCGCCGCCCATGGTCGGCGTGCCGGCTTTGGTGAGGTGAGTCTGCGGTCCGTCGTTGCGCACCGCCTGCCCGATCTTGTATGCGGTCAGTTTGCGGATCATCGCGGGGCCGGCGAAAAACGAAATCACCAGCGCGGTCAGTGCGGCGAGCACGGCGCGCAGCGTGATGTAGCTGAATACGTTGAAGGCGCGGATATCCTCGGCCAGATATTGGGCAAGCGCTAACAGCACAAAGCCTCCCTGCGGCCATGAATGCGCGCACTGTTGCGGCGGAGTGCGGTCGTGCTCATGCCTTCCCCGCTTCGAGTTGTTCGACGATGCGTTCCATACGCATGAAACGCGAGCCCTTGATCAGCACACTGGTGCGTTGCGTCAGCAGCGGTTGCACCTGCGCGACGACTTCATCGACGGAGGCGCAGTGTTCCGCCTCGGCACCGAAGGCATGCACCGCTTCGCGTGCGAGTTCGCCCACGGCGTAGAGTCTGTCGACGCCGACCTGCCTGGCATAAGCGCCGATTTCCTGGTGAAAGGCCGGCCCTTCGGTGCCCACTTCGCCCATATCGCCCAACACCAGCACGCGCAATCCGCTCGCCTGAGCGAGCACATCGATCGCCGCGCGCACCGAATCCGGATTGGCGTTGTAGGTATCGTCGATGAGTTGTGCGCCTTGCCGCCCGGCCTTGCGCTGCAAGCGCCCTTTCACCGCCTCGAACCCATTCAAGCCGCGCGCGACGGCTTCGAGCGATGCGCCGGCGGCGGTCGCGGCCGCGGCGGCGGCGAGCGCATTGCGCACGTTGTGCAGGCCCGGCACGTTGAGATCGACATGCACGCGTCCTTCCGGCGTATGCAGGTCGAACGTCGCGCCGCTCGCGGTCAGGCGCGGCGTGGCATGCACCGCGCAGGCTGAATCGAGGCCGAAGTCGCGCACCCTCCGCCCGCCCGCGGCGCTGCGCCAGACGTAAGCGTGCGCATCGTCTCCGTTGAACACCGCCACGCCTTGCGGCGGCAGCGCCGCGATGGACGCCGCGTGTTCGATCGCAACATCCGACACGGTGCGCATGAACTCCTGATGTTCACGCTGTGCGTTGTTCACCAGCGCAATCGTTGGGCATGCGAGATCGGCGAGATAAACGGTTTCGCCGGCATGGTTCATCCCCATTTCGATCACCGCGCAGCGATGCGCTTCGCGCAGGCGCAACAAGGTGAGCGGCAGGCCGATGTCGTTGTTGAAGTTGCCGGCGGTGGCCAATACGGCTTCGTCGCCGTAATGCGCGCGCAGAATCGCGGCGGTCATTTCCTTGACCGTGGTCTTGCCGTTCGAGCCGGTCACCGTTATCAGCGGGATATCGAACTTGCCGCGCCAATGGCGCGCGAGCAGTCCGAGTGCGCGCCTGGTATCGCGCACCGGCAACAACGGAATCGGCCATCGCGCACCCGCCTGCCCCGCATCGATCGCTGCCGCTTCAACCAATGCAGCGACGGCTCCGCGTTCGATTGCCGTAGGCACATAGTCGTGGCCGTTGAAATGCTCGCCACGCAAGGCAACGAACAATGCACCCGCGGTAAGCGTGCGCGTATCGGTAGAGACGGAGTGGATCGCCACATCCGCTCCGACGTGCGAGGTGGCAAGCGCCGACGCCGCTTCCGACAGACGCATCATGATTGACACTCCGCAAGCGCGCTGCGCGCTTCATCAACGTCCGAGAATGGCAGACGCTGTCCTGCGATTTCCTGATACGGTTCATGGCCCTTCCCTGCGATGAGGATCACATCGCCGCGCCGGGCCTGTGCAACGGCCGTCCGGATGGCGGTTCTGCGGTCGATTTCGACTTCGTGCGGGATGCTCAGGCCGGGCAGAATCTCCGCAACGATGGCAGACGGTTGTTCGCTACGCGGGTTGTCACTGGTGACGATCGCGTAGTCGGCGTAGCGCGATACGGCTTCGCCCATCAGCGGGCGTTTACCGCGATCGCGATCGCCGCCGCAGCCGAATACGCACAGCAGACGGCCGTGCTGCATGCGCGCGACATCGCGTAACGCGGCGAGCACTTTTTCCAGCGCATCCGGGGTATGTGCGTAATCGATTACGGCAAGCGCCTGCTCACCGCCGCCAACGCGCTGCATGCGTCCGGCGATCGATTCGAAGTGCTTTGCCGCCTCGATCGCCTCTTCAAGGCCGAAGCCCGAAACCAGCAATGCACCGAGCACGGCGAGCAGATTGGCGACATTGAAGCGGCCGAGCAGATGCGATTCGACGCGTGCATTTCCCCAGCTCGACACCAGTTCGAACGCCATGCCTCCATCGGAAAGCTCGATGCGATGCGCTTCCAGATAGCGTTCGAGGCCGCTGCGCAGCCCGACGTCGCGCGTGAGACTGTAGGCGACGCGCTCGACGCCCTCGCCTTCGAGCGAGTGCGCGATGCGCACACCCGCGACATCGTCCATGTTGAGCACGGCGTGGCGCAGGCCCGGTCGGTGGAACAGCGACATCTTGACCTGTGCGTAGGTCTCCATGTCCGGGTGATAGTCGAGGTGATCGCGCGACAGATTGGTGAACACGGCGGTGCGTATACACACCCCGTTCAGACGACCCTGTTCGATGCCGATGGAAGAGGCCTCCATCGCTACTGCGGCCGCGCCCTCGTCGGCGAAACGCTTGAGCGCCTCGTGCAACACGACCGGATCGGGCGTGGTGTTGGATGTCGCCTGCAGCGCGCCGGGATACCCCACGCCCAGCGTGCCGATGACCGCCGCGCGCAAGCCGCGCTGCGCATAAGCCTGCGCAATCCATTGCGAGCAGGTTGTTTTGCCGTTGGTGCCGGTGAGCGCAATGACGTTCAGGCGTTCGGAAGGATGGCCATACACCTCATCGGCGAGTTGCCCGGCAAAATGCTTGAGCCCTTCGACCGGCATGTTCGGCACGCGCCACGCCTCGTTCCAGGTGAAACCGTCCTTCTCCCAGATGACCGCGCTTGCGCCGGCCTTGATCGCATCGCCGATGAAACGGCGCCCGTCGGACTGCTCGCCCGGGTAGGCGAGAAACACATCGCCCGCGCGCACGGCGCGACTGTCGGAACGCAGCGCGTTCACGCTCGTCCCCAGCGCGCCGAGCTTGCTCGAAATGTTCTGCGCGGCGCCCATCAGATGCTCTCCTTGATTTCCGCGCCGGGCGGCGGCAGTTCGATGGGTTCCATCGGCGCGTCGGGTTGCACGCCGAGGCTGCGCAGACTGGCGGCCATGACCTGTGCGAAAACGGGCGCTGCGACCTGGCCGCCGTAGTATTTGCCGGCCGACGGCTCGTCGATCATTACGGCGATCACCAGACGCGGATTCGAAGCCGGCGCGAAACCGACGAACGAGGAGACGTACTTGTCGCGCGCGTAACGGCCGTCAGCGAGCTTGTGTGCGGTGCCGGTCTTGCCGGCAACGCGATAACCCATGATCTGTGCGCGCGGCGCGGTGCCGCCCGACTGCACAGCCAACTCCAGCATATGCCGTACCGCATCCGCGGTCTTCTTCGAGACCACCGGCTTGCCCTCGGGCGCCTGGTCGAGTTTGACCAGCGACAACGGCATCAGCATGCCGTCATGCGCGAACACGGTGTACGCGCGCACCAGTTGCACCAGGCTCACGGTGATGCCGTGCCCGTAGGACATGGTCGCCTGCTCGATCGGCCGCCACGTTTTGTAGGGACGGACGCGACCCGCCGCTTCGCCCGGGAATCCCAGATGCGGTTCGTTGCCGAAGCCGATGTCCTCGAACATTTCGTACATCGCCAGCGCCGGCATCCCGAGCGCGATTTTCGCCGAGCCGACGTTGCTCGATCGCTGAATGACCTGCTCGACCGTGAGCGCGCCCTCGGGATGCGCATCGTGAATCGTGGCCGAACCGATGGTGAGCCAGCCCGGGTCTGTTTGAATCACGGTGCTGGGTGTGACCTTTCCGCGATCGAGAGCAAGCGCGATGGTGACCGGCTTCAGGGTCGAACCGGGTTCGAACATGTCGGTCACCGCGCGATTGCGCAGTTGGGCGCCGGTCAGGCGCGTACGGTTGTTTGGGTTGTAAGTCGGCAGATTCGCAAGCGCCAGGACTTCGCCCGTGCGGACATCGGCCACGACGATGGCGCCGCTCTTGGCACGATGCTGCGTGAGCGCCGCTTTCAACTCGCTGTAGGCCAGGCTCTGAATGCGCGAGTCGAGCGCCAGCACGAGATCCTTGCCGTCGCGCGCGGCGGTGATGCTGCCGATATCTTCCACGACGTGACCGCGACGATCCTTGATGACGCGACGGCTGCCCGCCTTGCCGGCGAGATGATTTTGAAAGGCGAGCTCGATGCCTTCCTGTCCGACATCGTCGGTGTTGGTGAAGCCGAGCACATGCGCCATGACCTCGCCGCCCGGGTAATAGCGGCGATATTCGTCGCTCTGGTTGATGCCCGGGATGCCGAGTTCCGCCACGCGCTCGGCCACGGCCGGCGCGAGTTGCCGCTTTAGATATACGAAATCGCGTTCGGTGGCGGACAGGCGTTTGTGCAATTCCTGCTGCGGCATGTCGAGCAACGCAGCCAGTTGCTCGAGTTCCCGGCCCGAAACCTTGACGTCCTCCGGAATCGCCCAAACGCTCTTCACCGGCGTGCTGATCGCCAACGCTTCGCCATTGCGATCAAGGATCTTGCCGCGCGTGGCGGGCACTTCCAGTACGCGGCTGTAACGCGAGGCGCCCTTGGCCTGAAGGAAATCCTGATTGAGACCCTGCAGATACACCGCGCGACCGAGCAGGATGAAAAATGCGCCGGTGAACGCGATCAGTATCAGGCGGGAACGCCACACCGGCAGGCGCAGTTCGAGCACCGGGCTTTCGCTGAACTTCATCGCGTCGCTCCCGGCTGCACGATCTGCACGCGCTGATGCTCCGGCATGGCCATGTGCAAACGCTCGCGCGCCAGCCGCTCGATGCGCTGATGCATCGCCCAGGTACTTTGCTCGAGTTGCAGCTGCCCCCATTCGACGTCGATCTGGCGCGCGCGCGTCTGCTCGCGCTCATGCGCGGCGACCAGCTTGCGCGCCTTGTGCTGGGACGTGACCAGTCCCAGCGCGCAGAGCGCGAGAATCGCGAGCAGGAGGAAATTAAGCCGCGCCATTGTGGCAAACCTCGGCCGGCTTTCTGACGCTGTTCATGCGCCCGCCTTTTCCGCGACGCGGAGAATGGCGCTGCGGGCGCGTGGATTGGCGGCGATTTCTTCGGCGCTTGCGCGAATCGCCTTGCCGATCAATTGCAATGCGGGTTTGGGCATTTGCGCCGCGGTGAGCGGCAGTCGTTCGGGGACGTGCGGATGCGCCTGGTCGCGCAGATAGTTCTTGACGATGCGGTCTTCGAGGGAATGAAAGGCGATCACCGCCAGGCGCCCGCCGGGCGCCAGGGCGTCGACGGCTTGCGGGAGCGCTAGCGACAACTCCTCAAGCTCCTGATTGAGGTAAATCCGTATAGCTTGGAACGTGCGCGTCGCCGGGTCCTGCCCAGGTTCACGCGTGCGGACGGCCGTAGCCACGATACGGGCAAGCTCTCCTGTCGTGCGTATGCCTCCTGTGAGCCGAGCAGCAACAATCGCCTTTGCAACCGCGCCAGCAAACCGTTCTTCGCCATAGTTCCTGATCACTCCCTTCAATTCCGCTTCATCGACGCGCGCCAGCCACTGCGCCGCCGTCTCCCCCTGCGTCCGATCCATCCGCATATCGAGCGGCGCATCGGCGCGGAAACTGAATCCCCTTTCCGCCTCGTCCAACTGCGGCGAGGACACTCCTACATCCAGCAACACCCCATCGACGGTCGCGATGCCCGCGTCGGTCAGCACTCTGGCGAGCTCACCGAAACGCGCATGGCGAATGGCGAAACGTTCGTCCGTTATCGATGCCGCCGCCTGTACCGCTTCCACATCGCGATCGAGCGCGAGCAGGCGCCCCTGCGGACCCAGCCGACGCAGGATTTCGCGGCTGTGTCCGCCCCGGCCGAATGTCGCGTCCACGTAGACGCCATTCGCCCGGATTGCCAATGCATCGACCGCCTCCCGCAGCAGGACGGTCCGGTGTTCGCTCACATGCCACCCGCTACAGGACGAAGTTTTCGGTACCGGGCGGCGGGTTCGAACCCGCCATCTCCATGGCCGCGCCGAGCTTGAGCTCCCAACGCTCCACGTCCCACATCTCGAAGTGACTCCCCTGACCGACCAGCATCACCTGCTTTTTCAATTCGGCGAATTTGCGCAAGGAGGGAGAAACGAGAATGCGACCGGAGCCGTCGAGCTCGAGCTCTTCGGCGTAGCCGACCAGCAGGCGCTTCCACCAGCGCGCGCGGTCGTCAAAGCTCGGTAGTTGGGAAATGCGGGCACTGATCGGCTCGAAAGCCGCGTGTGAGTAGAGCAGCAGGCAGCCGTCCGGATGGGCGGTCAGCACGACCTTTCCCCCACCGGACAAAAGCGTGTCGCGATGCCTGGTCGGGACCGCAACGCGGCCCTTCGCATCGAGACTGAGCTCGCTTGCCCCTTGAAACACCCTGTTCTCCTCCGCCCCCGAAAAATGGCCTGATTGCCATCTTTCGCCACCAAATCCCACTTCTTGCCACTGTAGTGGAGAAAAAAATGAGGGTCAAGCGCCCTTTGCAAATTTTCTGCTGTAGCGACAATGACTTAGCGGCACTTGTTGAGACGAATGTTAGTTTGAACAAGACCTTTAGAAATGAAGGGGATAGCCACTAAAGCGAAAGTGCTTTGTGAGCTCGGGTGCTAAAAAGGGACGCAAAAGGAGGGAAACCGGGCACCTGGTTGTCGCCTCGCGACGTCAGAATTTCGTAGGTTGAATTCAGCAAATCACGCGAGATGCGCGCGGTCGCCGCACAAGGAAGGCGCGCTGCGGCGGTAATCAGTGATTGCATCGCGCGCAGAATCGATTCGGCAGGGCGAGATTTTCGATTTCATACCGCAGCACCTTCACTCCGCACGAAGATCCGCTTCGTCGCGCGACGAGAGGCACGCACGTCGACGCAATCACGCAACTCGCGCCGACCAGCTTCGCCCGGGCACGGACTCGCATTGCGGTTCGCACTTGATCAGGCTTCTCAGTGCCGCCGATCGCAACGATCGATCTCGCGGTCGATTGCCGCGGCCGCTGCGACAATGCGATATACGCTCATGCGCGGTCCGGCAAAGGACTCTAGAATCCGAGCCTCACAAGGGGAGCGCTTTATGTGGAAAGCTGCTGGCATCACCTTCGGTCTTGGGGTTGCGCTGATCGTTTTCGAATGGACGATCGCGCGTCGCAAGAAAGAAGGCGTCACCTTTACCGACCGGCAACGCATGTTCGGCATGCTGCGCATCAGCCTGGTGCTCGCACTGATCGTGGGGTGGATCGGCTGGATGGCCGATTAGGCAAGGTCCAAAGGACGCAGCCCCTCGAAACCTTGCTTCATCGAGCGGCTCCTCCGGCTTCCATGGAGTTTGCGACCCGTCGCGGATGAGACGGACTTCGGGCAACAAGGACATCGCGTCATGCACTGGCTTTATCTTGCGCTCGCCGGCGCACTTGAAATCGTCTGGGCCATCGGACTTAAATACACCGAAGGTTTTACGCGACCGCTCGCGACCGTCATTACCGTCATCGCGATGATCGCGAGCGTGGCACTGCTCGGTTTAGCTTTGCGCGCTATTCCGGTGGGCACCGGCTACGCGGTATGGACCGGAATCGGCGCGGTCGGCACTGCCATCCTCGGCATTTTCCTGTTCGGCGAGCCGGCGACGGTTGCACGGCTCGGCTGTATCGGACTCATCGTCGCCGGCATCGTCGGACTGAAGCTGGTATCGCCCGCCTGAGAAGGGTAAGCGGACGGACGGCATTTCTCGCGCGGCGTTGAATCCGGCCGATCGCTCGTGCGATCATGCCTGCATGAATCAACCGCCTCTCTCGCGTGTGCGCATTCCGTTCGTCGAACATCTCGGCATTCGCCTGACCGAACAATCGAAGGAACGCGCCGTCATTGCGCTCGATAAGCGTCCGGAGTTGCTCAACAGTTGGGGCTCAACGCATGGTGGCGTGATCATGACCATGCTCGATTACGTGATGAGTGCCGCGGTGCGCGGCCATTACGGCGCCGATAACAGCGTGTTGACGGTCGATCTGTCGCTCGGCTTCATGAGTGCCGCGACGACCGATCAAGTCATCGCCGAAGGGCGCGTTCTGCATCGCGGCAAATCCACGGCCTTTTGCGAAGCAGAGGCACGCGACGAGACAGGCAAGCTGCTCGCCAAGGCGATCGGCACGTTCAAACTGCTGCCCGAAAAAAAACCGCAGGGCGTCGAGAGCGGAGAATCGAAAGCGTCTGTCTGACGGAGCACGCGTATGCCGTCCCGGCGCTTCGTCTTTCAGCGCCGCGCCAACGCCTCATGCCCCGGCTGCGGCTCGGTGACCAGACTGCGAATCTGGAATTTCCCGTCGGCGCGAAACAGCCAGGTCTCCAGATAAGTCACGGATTTGCCACCCGCCAGAACCTGCGCCGGAGGCTCGGGGAAATCACGCACCTTGCGCACGCTCTCCAGCGCGACTCTCTCCAGTTTCTTGTATCCGTTGGAGCGTCGTACGGAGATTTTTGTCGCCTTGCCGTTTTCGTCAAGCGTGACATTGAGCACCACAATCGACTTGAGCATGGGGGGCAGCAACCCGCTGAAGGTCTCGGAGTTGGCATCGTAGATACGTTGCGCAACCTGTTGCTTGTAAGCATCGAGCGTCGCCGCCGGGATTCTCGTCTTACGCGGTGATGTCTGTTGTGCGACCGGTGCTTGCGCTTTCGATGATGACGTCGTCGCCTCGTCGGTCGTTGCACAACCGACCAGCACGAGTGCCGCGCCAAGCATGATCTGACCAAGGTGTCTGCCGAACTGCATGCCAATACTCCTTCAAGACGACTGAGCGGCAGGCTAGCACGGCGTCGTGTCATGCTGTTGTCATATACGTGAACTGCGTCACGCATGCACAACGCAAATGAGGTCGATCGTCGTGTTGCGGAATCGCCGCTGTCTGTGCGACGCTCACGCCACAGGGAGCGCCAAGGAGATTCGATTGAGGTTTTATGCTCGAAGTTATCGCGAATCAAGCTCGCATATGACTTTGGCTGCTTGTCCCTCCTTCGTACAGCATGGGCCGCCGCGCGAAGCAGGCGTCCCTTCAGGGAATGCGACCGCGAAGGCACATAAAGGAACGCGAACGAATCGGCGCGTCACAGCCCCCTGCGGGGCCGTATCCATCGATGAAACCGATGGGATCCGCTCCGTCCTTCGCGGCCTCGCACCCGCCACCATATCCATCGGCACTTGGTCAGGGCTCTCCCAATGACGATAACGGAATTCGTCGAACTGGGCAGCTACGCGGTGACCATCGTCGGCCTGCCTTTCGCGATTTATGCCTATCTGCTGGAACAGCGCAAGGAACGCGAAAACGAAGACGAAGAAGGCTGGCAGCGTCTGTCGGACGCCTACAACGAATTTCTCAAGCTTGTCCTGGAAAACCCCGATCTGAAGTTGCGCACCACAGAGCGCGCCTTCGACCTCAGTGACGAGCAACTGGAACGCAAGCGCGTGATTTTCGAAATGCTCATTTCGCTGTTCGAGCGCGCCTACATTCTGCTTTACGCCGATAAGATGCCCGAACGTCAGCGGCGACGCTGGCACTCATGGGACGATTACATGCGCGAATGGTGTCGGCGCGAGGATTTCCGGAGTTCGCTTGCCGATCTCTTGCGCGGCGAAGACGAGGCGTTCGCGAGCTATATCGCTCGACTGGCGGTGGACGAACAGCGCGCGAGCGCGCCACCCGGAATCCAAGCGGACCGATCGGGTGCCCTGCAATAAAACGCGCAGCCGAATGCGACGGTCAGCGACATCACCCGCGTTCAGTTCGTTTTCCGTTTGCAGTCGTTAAAGGTGCGATTGTCGCCCTCCTCCAACCACGCCTCGTTGTCGGCCGCGAGCAACGTCGCCCGGCCGTTGCTATAACGTGTGCCTTCTGTTTGATCGAGGCGGAATTCGCGCTCCGGGAAAATCACCATGGCGGATTTGCCGCTTTCTTCGACACGAACGGCGAGCGTCTTGCCGCCTTCGCACTGATAGACCGCCGCGTCGCGCGGTATGCGCGATTGTTCGGTCGGGCCGCTCCACGGCGACCATGTGCCGCAACCGGCCACGGCAGTTGCAATGACGAGCAGCATCGCACTGGTTTCAAGTTTCATTGTTCTTCCTCTTTTATTGGTTACTGGTCATTCGAATACGGCAAGCACGGGTTGATGATCCGAAGCGTCCGTTGTCCGGTCCACCTGCACGGCGCGCAGGTGCGGCAACAAATCCTCCGTCGCATAAATGAAATCACAGGTCATGGGCGTCGGCCATTGTCTGCGATCGTGAAGCCCCAGCGTCAGCGGATGCGCGACATCGGGATGCAGATGCTGCCACACGTCGACGAAGCGGCTCGCGTTGCGTTCGCGCGCCTGCATGCGAGCATGCAGCGGATCATCCGGCTTGAAGTTGAAATCGGCGGTGAGTATGGCCGATCGGGTCGGCGCAACACGTCGAAACGGGCCGGACGATTTTTCGGGGTGCGTCGCGGCCCCTGCCCAGTCGCACGCTTCGGCATGATGCTGCCGAATCGCTTCGACTTGCGTCGCGCGCTGACGGGCCGAGTAATACTCCAGATGCGTCGTCATGACGCGCACCGGACCGAGCGGCGTATGCAGCGTTGCCTCGAGCAGCATGCGCGGCATGCTCGGCCGCTTCGGATCGAACGGCGCGGGGAGTTGCATCCGCGCTACCGACAGAACCGGGTAGCGACTTAAAATCATGTTGCCGAACACCTGCCGGCCGCCGTTCGCCCCGAGCCTGTCGATCGCCGCGCCCGGCACCGCGGTGTAACCGGGCAGCAGTTCGGCCAGTATCTCGAACTGATTTTCTCCGGCGCTGCCGGGCAGATCGTCGAAATTGGCCGCCACTTCCTGCAGACACAGAACGTCGAAATCGGCCAGACTGCGTGCGTGCGACACGATCCGCTGCGGCTCGACCTTGCCGTCCGCGCCACGACACCACTGTATGTTCCAGGTAATGAGCTTCATATCGTTTGTTGCGCGGATTGCGCGGAAACACGCGGACATCGCAGATCGAACCACGCCTCGAACGCCAGGCGCTGCGCCGCGTCCAGATGCAGCCCCGCCTTGGACCGACGCCATAGGACATCATCCGCCGAGCGCGCCCATTCATGCTCGATGAAGTAGCGCGCTTCGCACTCGTAAAGGTCGCCGCCGAAGTGGATGCCGAGGTCGGCCTCGGTGCGCGCATTTCCGAGTACGAATTGCGTTGCATTGCCGTGCCGATCGAACAGCTGATTGACCAGATGCGGCGGCAACGCCGGATAATGCATGCGCAACGCCTCGCGCGCGGCATCGCGATCCTGCAATCCTTCCGCACCCGGGAGCACTTCGGTGGCGGTCCAGGCAGCGCGCGAAGTCGGCAGCCACGGATGAAGCCTGGTCAGTACCGCCTCCGCGAGTTTGCGATACGTGGTGATCTTGCCGCCGAATACAGATAGCAGCGGCGCGTCATCGCGCGCATCGAGTACAAGGTTGTAGTCGCGCGTCGTCTTCGAGGGATTGGCGGAACCGTCGTCGTAGAGCGGGCGCACGCCGCTATAGCTCCACACCACGTCGTTTTCGCTCAGCGGTCTTGCCAGATAACGGTTCGCTGCCGCGAGCAGATAGCGGATTTCCTGCGGTGTGATGAGCGCGCCCTCTTCCGGCGCCTCGACGAGCACATCCGTAGTACCGATCAAACTGTAATGCCGCTCGTAGGGCAGCACGAACAGGACGCGCCCATCCTCGTTCTGCAATAGATAAGCGTGCGCGCCCGGGTGTATGCGCGGCACGACGATGTGACTGCCTTTGACCAGTTGCACATGCGCGGGCTGCCCGCCGTGCGCAATGCCGCTCAGCACCCGCTCGACCCAGGGCCCGCCGGCATTCACCAGCGCACGGCTGTACATCTTCAGGCGCCGCCCATCGCTGCCTTCCGCCTCGACGCGCCAGCCGCGCTCATCGCGCCGCGCGCCGAGGAACCGGGTACGCGGCCACACCTGTGCACCATGCGCGACAGCGGAGCGCAGATTGGCGATGACCAGTCGCGCGTCGTCCACCCACGCATCCCAGTACACGAAGCCTTTTTGCAGTTCGGCTTTCAAGGGCACGCCTTCGGCCGTACCGGCTAGGCGCACCATGCCGGAAGGCGGCAAGCTGCCGGCTCCACCCAGGCGGTCGTACATCCATAGACCGAGCCGCATCATCCACGCCGGTCGCGCCGTGGGGATCAGAGGCAGAACGAAGCGCAGCGGCGTGATCAGATGCGGCGCAAGATGCAGCAACACTTCCCGCTCCTTGAGCGATTCGGCAACGAGACGAAACTCGAACTGCTCCAGATAGCGCAATCCGCCGTGGACGAGCTTGGTGCTCGCGGATGAGGTACCGCTGGCGAAATCGTCCTGTTCCAGCAATGCCGCGCGCAATCCGCGCCCTGCCGCATCACGGGCGATGCCCGCGCCATTGATGCCACCGCCGATAATGATGAGATCGTGCCTTGCGGAATTCATGCGTCTTTGTACCCGGACCGTCATTTGCTCGCAATCCCGTCAACGAACGGGCCCGCCGACCTATAATCGCGACCTGGCACGACTCTTCCTTGCAGCATTCACTTCCACATAACCTGATCGCAGATGAACGTCCTTCCTTTCCTGGGCCTCGTGTTGAGTACCGTTTATTTCACTGTCGCATTCGCGGCTCCGACGAACGAGGGGTGTCGAACCGGCACACCGGACGGCGAGCAGGCGTGCCTGAAGCCGGATTTACACGCAGTGGAAGGGGCACTGGATCGGCAGCTGTACCAACTCAACCGTCGCATCAAGGCAGCGCCGCGCACGGCAAAAACGAATGCTTCAAGACGATTGACCGCGTCGCAACGGACCTGGCAGCAATATCGCGATAACTATTGCGCGCTGGAAGGACTTGCCAGCGCCGGCACGGGTGAATGGCTCAAGGTGCGGATACTGGAATGCGAAATGCGCATGACCAAGGACCGCCTCGAATCGCTGCGCGACATCGAAGCGACGTTAGACAGTCGAGAGTAGTGAGCGAAGCGTCCAGAGTTTTTGGCGATCAGGGCAAGGGCGTTTCCGGATTCTTACTCTCCAACTTCCACTCTTCACTCTCGACTGCCGTTCTAATGCTTCCCGCCGTAGCCGAACCACCCGATCAGGAAGCGAGAAATCCCGTAAGCGATCCATATCCGCACACGCGTGCCGAGCGGTTTCTTATGCCAGCGCTCCGGCTCGACCGGGTTTGCTCCCAGACGCATGTGCTCGATCAGGCTATCCCGGAGTTCGCCGGCAAATTTGACATCGTCCACCGCGATATTCGCCTCGCGCGCCAGCAGCAGACTGAACGGGTCGATATTCGACGAGCCCACGGTTGCCCAGCGGCCGTCGATCACCGCGACTTTCGCGTGCAGAAAGCTTTTGTTGTATTCGACGATCTGCACGCGCGCATCCAGCAGCGCGCCGTACAACGCCCGCGAAGCATAGTGCAACAACGCATACTCGACGCGCCCCTGCAGCAACAGCACGACGCGCACGCCGCGCGCAGCGGCTTCGATCAGTGCATGACGGAAGCGTGTGCCCGGAAAAAAATACGCGCTTGCCAGAATGATCTCCTGCTGCGCCGATTCGATCGCATGAAGGTATGCATCCTCGATGTCCGAACGATGCCGGATATTGTCACGCACCAATAAGGCGGCGCGCTGTGTGCCCTTCACGCGGTAGTCGCCGACGTGCTTCACATCGCTCATCCAGCGCTGCCTGAAATTCGACCAGGCGACGATGCGCCACAGCAGATCGGCCTCCGCAGCCAACGGTTCGAGCAGCGGCCCTTCGATACGCACGGCGTAATCATGACGCGGCGGCGTGTGACCCGGCGTGTTCATGTCGTCGATCACGTTGATGCCGCCGATGAAACCGATGCGACCGTCGATTACCGCGATCTTCCGATGCAGGCGACGTAGCCGCGCGCGGCGGAAATTCCAGGGCGTGATGTCGGGCCGATACATGAGAACCTCGACACCGGCCGCGAGCAGGCGATCGCGCAACGCGCCGAAGTAACGCTTGGAGCCGAATGCGTCGACGATCACGCGCGTCGTCACGCCGCTTGCGGCGGCGTCCATCAGCGCGCGCGCGAGCAGGCGGCCGGCGCTGTCGTCGGCGAAGATGTAAGCCTCGATGTGAATGAAGTGGCGCGCCGCCGCGATGGCAGCCTGCAGGGCGGGAAAATATTCGGTGCCGCTGCGCAGCAGCGTCAGCCGGTTGCCGTCGAGAAATTCATCTCCCGCCACGGAGCAGGGGTGAAATCTTCAATTGCGCGGTGAGCATCGCGTGGTCCGACATGCGCGCCCACACATGGCCGTGATGCACCTCGGCATTCGCGATCGCGAAACCGCGTACGTATATCCGATCCAGCGTGAATAGCGGCAATCGGCAGGGATAGCTGCGGGCCATATGACCATGACGAGTACGGAATGCTTCATGCAGGCCCAGCGTGTCGGCCAGTCGATGGCCGACCCTGTTGCGCCAGTCGTTGAAATCGCCGGCGACAATCACCGGCGCATCGCGCGGCACCGTTTCCTCGATCCGTTCAATCAAAGCGCGCAATTGCTGCTGGCGGCCTTGCTCCGTCAACGCGAAATGCACGCACAGGCAGTGCACTTTCACATCCTCTCTGGGCAGGTGGATTTCGCAGTGCAACAGCCCGCGGCTCTCGAAGCGATTGCTCGAAACATCCTGATTCTCCACCGAGATGATCGGATAGCGCGACAGGATTGCATTGCCGTGGTGCCCATGATCGTACACCGCGTTGCGTCCGTAGGCGTGCTCGGCCCACATGCTGTCCGCGAGGAATTCGTACTGCGGTTCCAGCGGCCAGTTGGTGAATCGATTCGCATGCAGCGCGTGCTGACCCTGCACTTCCTGCAGAAACACGATGTCGGCATTGGTCTCGCGCAAGCGTTCGCGCAACTCGTGCAGCACCATGCGACGATTGAATTGCGAAAATCCCTTGTGAATGTTGTAGGTTGCTACGTGCAGATTCATGATTACCTTGAACCGGTCTCCGCCATTGTAACGGGGGCGCAGCGATGCATTGTTACGGCCGGTAACAGATGAGCCAGGCATCGATTTTCACTCCCGCCGCTCACCGCGAGCGGCCAGGCGCTCGGGCAACGCCAGAATGGCATCGCGGTTGCTCCAGGAAAAGCATTTGTCGGCCGCCTCGCGCCACGGCAGCCAGATATAACCGTAATGCTCGCGCGGCGCACAGGTGATCGGCAGCGGCTCCGGCACCATCAAGCCGAACACATGTTCGTCGTTATGCGTCACGCCGGGCGCGTAACGGCTGCGCCAGCGCTTGAAAATTTCGAAGTGATTGACGATGTTCCAGTCGGTCAGTTCATATCGCGTGGCGTCGAGCCCGGTCTCTTCGGCGACTTCGCGAATCGCCGTCTCGCAATAAGGCTCTTCTTCGGAATCCAGACTGCCGGTCACCGACTGCCAGAAGCCCGGCCAGGGCACCCGCTCCATCAACAACACCTGCAAATCCGGTGTGTGAATCACCACCAGTACCGAGCGCGGAATCTTGTACGCGTCGCTCATTCGTCGTCCAGCATGGGTAAATCGAAGTCCTCCGCGGCGATGCCGTCGACAAATACCCAGAAGGCAATGTCCTCGTCGTAGCAACTCTCGGCCACGGCATCGAGGACTTCCAGCAACAGTTCGAACGCCTCGCCGTCGCCGCGCGCGAACTCGCCGCAATTTTCCAGCGTCAGTATCACTCCGGCCGGTTCGTCCAGCGCGCGTTCGGCGAGAGCGTCGTTCAAGGCGTCCCAATTCGCGCCGAATCCTTCAGTGAAATTCAGCGTCTGCCGAAAAGCCTGCATCAGGTCGATCTTGCGCCGCACGTTCGCGAGATCGACACGCCAGCGCGCGAGACCGGCGCGATCGGCAGCGACCCAAAGCTCGTCCGCATCGGCCGGTTGCATAAAGATTCCGGCTTCTCCCGGAATGGTCAGCAGTTCGGTGTAATCCATTGGCGTTCACTCCCCGCCCGGCCGATCGACGCGAATGCGGCGGAAGGAATTGTAATGATCGTCGGTGTAATAGTATTCACCGCTGGTACGCACGTCGCGATGCTCGCCGGCGCCGGCGACAATGCGGCGCGCGCCACGATGATTCAGGCCGGGCGTCGGTACGGTGTACTCTCGGTAATAGCCACGCGGTCGTTCCGGCAGATGGCGTTCGAAGTTACGAAACACCGTGCCGTCGCGCCGATAGGGAAACGGCCCGTCTTGCTGAATCAATGAGAGCGTCTCGCGCGCCTCCTGCGGTAAGTCCCGCAGTGCAACGCTCGGCAGATCGGCCGCGCATGACGCGACGCAGACCAGCCAAAGCAGCGCGACAAAGAATGCTCGCATCGATCGCCTCGTTGTCGACGGTGCGCGCTGATCGGGCGATCTGTGCGCCCACCATCGCGCGCCGTCGCAGTTCAGGTTTTCGTTTCCGTATTGCGCAGACGAATATGCAGTTCGCGCAACTGCTTCTCGTCGACCGGGCTCGGCGCCTGTGTCAGCAGACACTGCGCGCGCTGCGTTTTCGGGAAGGCGATCACGTCGCGAATCGATTCGGCACCGGCCATCATGGTGACGATGCGATCCAGTCCGAACGCGACGCCGCCGTGCGGCGGCGCGCCGTATTGCAACGCGTCGAGCAGGAAGCCGAACTTGAGCCGCGCTTCTTCGGCGCCGATGCCGAGCGCGCGAAAGACCTTCGACTGCACCTCTTCGCGGTGAATACGCACCGAACCGCCGCCGATTTCCCAGCCGTTCAGCACCATGTCGTACGCCTTGGCCACCGCTTTCGACGGATCGGATTCGAGATAGTCCTCATGCCCGTCCTTCGGCGCAGTGAAGGGATGGTGCATTGCATTCCAGCGCTTCTCTTCGTCGTCGTATTCGAACATCGGGAAGTCGACAACCCACAGCGGACGCCAGCCTTCCTCGGCATAGCCCTTCTCGTGACCGATCTTGACGCGCAACGCGCCGAGCGCGTCGTTCACGACCTTCACGCGATCGGCGCCGAAGAAAATCAGGTCGCCGTTCTGCGCACCGGTGCGTTCGACGATCGTCTTCAACACCGCGGCCGGCAGGAACTTGACGATCGGCGACTGCAGTCCTTCGTCGTTCGGCTTCGAAGCATCGTTGACCTTGATGTAGGCCAGTCCCTTCGCGCCGTAGATCGCGACGAAGGTCGTGTATTCGTCGATTTCCTTGCGCGTCAGCGTGCCGCCGTTCGGGATGCGCAGCGCCGCGACGCGACCATCCTTCAGATCGGCGGCACCGCGGAAAACCTTGAAATCGACCGACTTCATCACGTCGGTGAGTTCGGTGAACTTGAGCGGCACGCGCAGATCCGGCTTGTCCGACCCGTAATCGCGCGTCGCATCGGCGAACTGCATGACCGGGAACGGCTTGGGCAGATCGACGTCCAGCGCCTGCTTGAATACCGTGCGAATCATGCCTTCGAACAGATTGCGAATCTGCTGCTCGGTCAGGAAAGAGGTTTCGCAATCGATCTGGGTGAACTCGGGCTGACGATCGGCACGCAGGTCTTCATCGCGAAAGCATTTGGTGATCTGGTAGTAGCGGTCATATCCGGCCACCATCAGCATCTGCTTGAACAGCTGCGGCGACTGCGGCAAGGCGAAGAACTGACCGTCGTGCACGCGCGACGGCACGAGATAGTCGCGCGCGCCTTCCGGCGTGGATTTGGTCAGCATCGGCGTTTCGATATCGATAAAGCCCTGTTCGTCGAGATATTTGCGCGCGGCCATTGCGACGCGATAACGCAGCATCAGGTTGTGCTGCATTTGCGGCCGACGCAGATCGAGCACGCGATGCGTGAGGCGCACGGTCTCGGACAGATTCTCGTCGTCGATCTGAAATGGCGGCGTCACCGACGGATTGAGAATTTCGATCTCGTGCGCCAGCACTTCGATTTCGCCGGAACGGATATTCGCGTTGATCGTACCTTCCGGACGGCGCCGCACCTTGCCGACAATGCGCAGACAGAATTCGTTGCGCACGCTTTCGGCAATGCCGAAAGCGTAGGCGCGATCGGGATCGAACACCACCTGCACCAGGCCTTCACGGTCGCGCAGATCGATGAAAATGACTCCGCCGTGATCGCGGCGGCGATGCACCCAGCCGCACAGGCTGACGTGTTGATCGAGAAGGGCCGTATCGACCTGACCGCAGTAATGACTTCGCATGAACGTTCGTTTCTGTTTCTAAAGGTAGACGTGAAAGGCGGCGCGATGCCGTTGGTTATGGCGTTTTGGTCGCGTCGTGGCGCGGCGCAATATCATGCGGCGCAACGACGCCCATCGAAATGACATACTTCAGCGCCTCGTCGATCGACATATCGAGTTCGATGACGTCGCTACGACGCATCATGACGAAATAGCCGCCGGTCGGATTGGGCGTCGTCGGCACGTAGATGCTGACATATTCGCCCTCGAGGTGGTTCACCACATCGCCGCCCGGCTTGCCGGTCTGAAAACCGATGGTCCAGCTGTCGGCATGCGGCCAGCGCACCAGCAGCGCCTTGCGAAACGCCTGACCGCCCGGCTTGAACACCGTGTCGCTGACCTGTTTGACGCCGTTGTAAATCGAATTGACCACCGGTACGCGCAGCAGCGCGCGTTCCCATACGCGCAGCAGGCGCTCGCCGAGAATGTTCGACGCGAACATGCCGGTCAGCAGAATTACCAGGAGAGTGAGCAGCGCACCCAAACCCGGAATGTTGCGGCCGAACCAGGACTCCGGATGCAGAGCGCGCGGCAGCAGTTCAAGCGACTGATCCATCGTGGCGACGATGGCGGTCAGCACCCAGATCGTGATCGCGAGCGGGACGAGAAACAGCAGCCCGGTGATGAAATAGCGCTTCAAGTGATTGATGGATCCGACCAAGGTTATACGGTAAAGGATGCCGCGAGTTTACGTGGCTCGGGTACTTGTTATCGCACGTACCGTTCTACGCTTGCTCACAGGATATACGACGCTTAATCGGATTCTCCCGTCCGTGTATCCGCGGCGGAATCCAGGCTCTGTTCGTTTCTGGGCAGGCCGTTTCGCCGAAGTCCCGGCGCCGGCGCCGTCAGGAACAGGTTCCGCAGTGACCGGAAGCGCAACTATGCGCCGTGCTTTCCGACTTCGATTCACCGCCGGAAGCCGCTGCCGGCTTGGCGGCGGAGCCATTGCCGTTCTTGAAATCGGTAGCGTACCAACCGGAGCCTTTGAGTTGAAACGCCGCCGCAGTGACCATCTTGCTTAACGTTTCCTTGTTGCACTCAGGACATTTGGTCAGCACCGGATCGCTCATCTTTTGCAAAAATTCTTTTTGAAATCCGCAAGATGCGCAATGGTATTCATAAATCGGCATGAAATGCTCCCGAACGAAGCTCAAATCGAGAAAGACGTTGATTATAGCGGCAGCCGGCCATGCCCTTGGCATGACCGGAACAGACGCGGGTTTTTGCGGGCGCACTACCGACGATACCGCCCCGGCTGACGAGAACAATCGGGGCACGCACCGACGCTTTCAAGAGCGAGCCGGAGCCGCGCCCACAGCAGACACGCGTCGGCACAAAAAAAGCCGAAGCAAACGCTTCGGCTTTTTTGAGCAAGCAGGCGCTAAAAAGGAATGTCGTCGTCCATATCGCCGAAGCCACCGCCGGCAGCCGGCGCTCTTTTCGCGGGCGCGCGCGATTCACCGCCGCCCGATTCCCGCGCAGGCGCATCGCCCATGCCCTGGCGACCGCCGAGCAGTTGCATGTTTTCCGCGACGATCTCGGTGGAATAGCGATCCGCGCCGGTTTCCTTATCCTGCCATTTGCGCGTACGGATGCGGCCCTCGATATAGACCGGCGAACCCTTCTTTAAATACTGCCCGGCAATTTCAGCCAGGCGGCCGAAGAAGGACACGCGATGCCATTCGGTCGCTTCCTTCATCTCGCCGCTCTGCTTGTCCTTCCACTTGTCGGTCGTGGCAAGCCGGATGTTGGCGATGGCATCGCCGCTGGGCATGTAACGGGTTTCCGGATCGGCACCGAGGTTGCCGACGAGAATCACCTTGTTGACTGAGGCCATGAACGTTTTCCTCCTGGGGAAAGCTGTAGAACGTAGGAATTCTCTGCCGTACCGCGACGCGCTTCGCGCCGCGAAATACCGCGCACTATAGCTGCTCCGGACCCGCTGTGCGCACGACTGTAGTGGTCGCCGAACGACGCGGGGCCGGCACTTTCATGCCGGTGGCGATGACCGCCCAAACCGCCAGCACGACGACACCGAAGAGGAAGACGCTGCCGCTGCCATAGTGCTTGGCGAGCCAACCGCCGAGCGCACCCCCGACAAACAAGCCGAGCGACTGGGTCGTGTTGTAGACGCCCAGCGCCGTCCCCTTGGCGGCCGGTGGCGCAATGCGCGACACCAGCGACGGCAGGCTCGCTTCGAGGATATTGAACGCAGCGAAAAATCCCAGCAGTAACGCGATCTGCCACGCGAGGCTGTACGCGCCGAGCGAGTAACCAAGCTGTACCATCACCAATAGACAGATAGAGCCGACGAAAATCCGTTTCGCCCGGCCGTGGCGCTCGGCCGCCATCAACGCCGGCACCATCAAGACAAACGAAGCGAGTACCACCGGCAGATAAACCAGCCAGTGACGTTCGACCGGCAGCCCGGCGTATTGAACCAGCAGCGGCGGCACGACGACGAACATCGCCATCTGCGCCATATGCAGCGCAAAAATGCCGAAGTTCAGGCGCAGCAGTTCGACATCCTGCAACACCCGCCAGAGTGTCGGTGCTTCGATATCCGATGTGGTCGGGTCGTACAGCGGCGGTTCGGCCGGGACGAATCTGTACAACACCCCGATTGCGCCGAGCGCGAGGAGGCCGGTGAGCGCGAAGATTCCGCCCATGCCGATCCAGCGGTACAGCGTGGGCGCGCCGACGAGCGAGAGCGCGAACATCAGACCGATCGAACTGCCGATGATCGCCATGGTTTTGGTGCGCTGCTCTTCGCGGGTCAGATCTGCGGCAAGCGCCATCACCGCGGCGGAAACGGCACCGGCGCCCTGCATGCAGCGGCCGATGATGGTGATCCAGATGTCGGTCCCCACGGCAGCGACAAAACTGCCCGCGGCGAACAGCAGCAGGCCGAGCATGATCACGCGCTTGCGACCATAGCGATCGGCGGCGATGCCATAGGGAATTTGCAGAAAGCCCTGCGTCAGACCATAAGCGCCGAGGGCCAGACCGACGAGCGCGAGATCGTCTCCGCCGCGCAGCGCCGGAGCGTGCACCGCGAAAACCGGAAGAATGAGGAACAGCCCCAGCATGCGCAGGGCGAATATCGATCCGAGCGAAAAAGCGGCGCGGATTTCCTCGCCCGACATACGGGACGCGGAAGCGGATGACTGCATTGGGGTGGCGGGCGTACAGGCGAGTTGCGTATAGTAGCAGGTTTACTTTTGCTCTCCGGCTCGGGAAGAGCCTTGTTAAGTGTCAGGCACGGTCGCCTGTTTGCGTCGCTCAACGCGCGAAGACAAAGCAATAACAGTGCTTTAGCCGCCTCGAATACGCGACCTCCGTACCGCACTTGATCGAAGCCTTCTCGGAAGTCCGCGGGCTCGCGAAACCAGCTGATGGACGAAATCCGCATACGCGGTGCACGCACGCACAACCTCAAGAACATCAATCTCGATCTGCCGCGCAACAAGCTGATCGTGATCACCGGTTTGTCCGGCTCCGGCAAGTCCTCGCTCGCGTTCGATACGCTCTACGCCGAAGGCCAGCGCCGTTATGTGGAATCTCTCTCCGCCTACGCGCGTCAATTCCTGCAGTTGATGGAAAAGCCGGACGTCGATCTGATTGAAGGCCTGTCGCCCGCCATATCGATCGAGCAGAAGGCCACCAGCCACAACCCGCGTTCGACCGTCGGCACCGTCACCGAGATCCACGATTACCTGCGCCTGCTGTATGCGCGCGTCGGCACGCCCTACTGCCCCGAACACGGCCAACCGTTGTCGGCGCAATCGGTCTCGCAGATGGTCGATCATGTGCTCGCATTGCCGGAAGACACCAAGCTGATGATCCTGGCGCCGGTGGTGTCGGGCCGCAAGGGCGAGCAAGTCGATCTCATCGAGGAACTGCGCGCGCAGGGCTTCGTGCGACTGCGCATAGACGGCAAGGTCCACGATATGGACGCGCTGCCGAAGCTGGCGAAAAGCAGCAAGCACGATATCGATGTGGTGGTGGATCGCCTCAAGGTGCGCCCCGATCAGAAGCAGCGCCTGGCCGAATCGTTCGAGACTGCACTGCGCCACGCCGAAGGGCGCGCGATCGCAGCCGAAATCGACAGCGGCGCCGAGCACCTGTTCTCGTCCCGCTTCGCCTGCCCGATCTGCCGGCACTCGCTGTCCGAACTGGAACCGCGCCTGTTCTCGTTCAACAACCCGCTGGGCGCGTGCCCCGAATGCGACGGCCTCGGCTCGATCACCTTTTTCGACCCGAAGCGCGTCGTTGCGCATCCGGAAATGTCGCTCGCCTCGGGCGCCATTCGCGGCTGGGATCGCCGCAATCAGTTCTATTTCCAGATGCTCACCAGCCTCGCGGCGCACTACGGCTTCGATGTGGAAAAGCCGTTCCAACAGTTACCCGACGAGGTGCAGGGCATCGTCCTGTACGGCACGAAGGAGAAGATTCCGTTCTCCTATCTGAACGAACGCGGCAAGACCACCATTCGCGAGCACAGCTTCGAAGGGATCATTCCGAGCCTGCAGCGGCGCTACAAGGAAACGGATTCCACCGTCGTGCGCGAGGAACTGGCGAAGTACCTCAACAACAAAGTATGTCCGGCGTGTGTCGGCACGCGCCTGCGCAGCGAAGCGCGCCACGTCAAGGTGGCCGAGCGGCCGATCTACGAACTCAGCGCGATGCCGCTGCGCGAAGGGCTGACCTTCTTCAAAAGCCTCACGCTGCCCGGACAGAAAGCGGCGATCGCCGAACGCATCGTCCACGAGATCATCGCCCGCCTGACCTTCCTGGTGAACGTCGGCCTCGACTATCTCTCGCTCGATCGCTCCGCCGAAACGCTGTCCGGCGGCGAAGCGCAACGCATCCGACTCGCATCGCAGATCGGCTCGGGCCTGACCGGCGTGATGTACGTGCTCGACGAGCCGTCGATCGGCCTGCATCAGCGCGATAACGACCGCCTGCTCGATACGCTCAAATTTCTGCGCGATCTGGGCAACACCGTGATCGTGGTCGAGCACGACGAAGACGCCATACGCGCGGCCGACCATGTAGTCGATATGGGACCCGGCGCGGGCGAGCGCGGCGGGCATATCATCGCCGAAGGCAAACCGCGCGACATCGAACGCAACACCGCATCGCTCACCGGCCAGTATCTCGCCGGCACGCGGAGCATCGCGCTGCCGAAAAAACGCTCACATCCCGACCCCGAACGCCAACTGCGCATCGAAGGCGCGACCGGCAACAACCTCAAGAATGTGAATCTCGATCTGCCGGTGGGCCTGTTCATCTGCGTGACCGGCGTATCCGGCTCCGGCAAATCCACGCTCATCAACGACACGCTGTACAACAGCGTCGCGCATTTCCTTTACGGCAGCGCCACGGAACCGGCGCCCTACGAAGAAATTTTCGGCCTCGAGCACTTCGACAAGGTGATCAACGTCGATCAGAGCCCGATCGGCCGCACCCCGCGCTCGAATCCCGCGACCTACACCGGCATGTTCACGCCGATCCGCGAACTGTTCGCCGGCGTGCCGGCCGCGCGCGAGCGCGGTTACGGCCCGGGACGCTTCTCCTTCAACGTCAAAGGCGGACGCTGCGAAGCGTGTCAGGGCGATGGCGTGTTGAAAGTGGAAATGCATTTTCTGCCCGACATCTACGTGCCGTGCGATGTCTGTCACGGCAAGCGCTATAACCGCGAAACGCTGGAGATCCTTTACAAGGGCAAGACCATTCACGACGTGCTGCACATGAACGTCGAACAGGCGCACGGCTTTTTCGAAGCGGTGCCGATGGTCGCGCGTAAATTGCAGACGCTGCTCGATGTCGGTCTCGGTTATGTGCAACTGGGACAGTCGGCGACGACGCTGTCGGGCGGCGAAGCGCAGCGCGTCAAGCTCGCGCTGGAGTTGTCCAAGCGCGACACCGGCCGCACCCTGTACATCCTCGACGAGCCAACCACCGGCCTGCACTTCCAGGACATCGATCTGCTGCTCGGCGTGCTGCATCGCCTGCGCGATCACGGCAACACCGTGTGCGTGATCGAACACAATCTCGACGTGATCAAGACCGCCGACTGGATCATCGATCTGGGCCCCGAAGGCGGCGACGGCGGTGGTCAGATCATCGCGCAAGGCACGCCCGACGAAGTCGCCGCATGCGAGGCCAGCTACACAGGCCATTATCTGCGCCCACTGCTGAAGTTACGCACACCAAGAAAGCAGATCGCCGCCGCCTGAGGCTTGCTGACAGCCTGAATCGCCAAGGCGAAACCCATTCACGTTCGGGCTGCCCGGCGCTCGGACAACGGCGCGTCCGCCCCGTCGCCATTTGCGCACCCCGCGGCGCGTCTTAACGGTACGTTGAATGCATGAGTCGTTTGCCTGAGCGGCCCGCGATGGCGCAATTTATTTCGTCATCGCGCGGCGCGCTACTTTCAGTTCGAAGGAGGCAGTGCCATGGCGACATTCATCATGCGGGGGAAATACTCGACTGACGCGATCAAGCAGATCAGCAGCGAGCGCAGCGTGAAGGCCTATCAGATCATCCAGCAGTGCGGAGGCGCCAATCTGAGTGTCTACGCCACGATGGGGGAGGCGGACATCCTCGTGATCGTGGACTTCCCCGACGTCGGCGACGCGATGAAAGCTTCCGTCGGTCTGGCGCAGGAACTGGGAGTTTCCTTCGCCACCGTTCCGGCCCTTCGCGCGGAAGATTTCGACAAGCTGGTCGGCGGTAAATCCTGACGCGGCGCGCTGGGCCGCCACAACCGGCCCATGTGAAGCGGATCAGGTGTCACCCGGCAAGCCACGCGCCACCTCTCATGTCAAACGCTAAGGATTCGCCCATCCGCCAAGCAGCGTAGGTGACGGCGGTTGCTGTCACTCCCGGTAATGTTTGCAAACGCTTGCACTAGAGCAGCATCTTTCGGGATACCTGCCCAGCGGTCACGAATACCAGAAGCTAATGGCGGCACGCCCCATGCGTCAGCTCGCGCCGCCTGCTGTCGGAGCGATCCTGAACATCTGCGGATCATCTGCGTGGTCGACCAGGATCTGTCGCACGCGCTGCTGCCAGAGTTCGGCGAACCTGCGGCGCTGCGCCGGGTCGGCACGGTCGGCAATACAGAGCTGCAGCAGCGGCCCCATGGCGGGATCGGCCGACACGTCGGAGAGATCGGCCGCTGCATCCACCGCTGCGCCGCTATCGAGCCGTGTGAAGCGAATCTGCAGCGGCAGATCGCAATCGAAATGTTGCATGTCGCGGCGGACGTGGCGTCCGGCGATTCCCTTGAAGCCACCATCCTGCGCGGCGCCTGTAAGCAGTGTTGCGACACTCGCGATCACGCCGGTCACGCCTTCGTCGAGCGGCTTCGCGAATTCGATCCGGACGCCGCCGCGCTCGGGCACGCTATCGGGATACAGCGCGCGCAGCGCATGCACGGTCAGCATATAGGCCGAGGCGACCGTCGGGCAGGAATGGCCGGCGAGCTTGACCGCATCCTCGTAACCGTATTCGAATAAACCGTCTTCGGCGGCGCCGAGCAGTTCGGCCAACCGGTCGCGAACGACAAGGCGCGGGGCGAGCGCAAAGAAATCGGGGAGTTTCATCGATCAGGATTCCAGGGGGACAGAAGGATCATTGTCGGCGCGGCAGCGCAGGGGAACAACCGTATCGCGCTTGAGGGATTAAACATGTCGCAGTCCGCCAGCCATCGATCAAAACCATCGCGCACTCAGGGGCAATTGGCATCAGCGCCTCGCGCACCTCATGCACCAACGGGTGTTCGAGGGTATCGTAGCGGGCCACCATTTCAACAATCGGATAAAAATGATCATGGCCGACACTTGGCTTACGTCGCTCATTACAGCCACGCCGCAGGAGGGTTTCGAACTCGCCCTCACCCTGAGCCGTCGTGGCGTCAAGTACACGCAAACGGATCCCGAAATCCTGAAGAAGTTGCGCGCCGACTACGCGAACTCCGCAGAAGGATTGACCGCCGCATCGCAAGTGGTCGCCATCAACTTCCAGACCATTGCCACCGCCAACAATTACTGGCGTTCGTAGTCGTTCGGACATCGGACATCCGAGGGCGGTCGCCACTGCGCGACGCGGCCGATATCAGACATCAAAGTTCATGACCAACACGCGGCGACGAAGATCTCGGCTACCTCTTCGGATTCATCGGGGTCGTTGCGTTTGCAATCACGCTCCCCGCCACGCGGGCCGCGGTTCGAGCCCTCGCTGGCCACCGCAGCCGCGGGAGCCTTGTTTTCCCGCGAGCGTCCGTCGGCGCGCTTCTGGTTCTGCCGGTGACACACATGAATTCTTATCAAAGCCAAGCACAGAAATTACGGAGTTGAAATGGCATCGAGAGCATTGCGCGTCGGCCGGGCGATCTCGCCGGAAGAGTTCGACGAACTGTCGGACGGGCAACTGGCGAGGCTCGTCCCCAAGGCCTACCGGGATTACTTTCCGGGCAAGGAAGCTTGCGCGGACGGATACTTTTATCTGCACGACGGGTCGGCCTGGAGTTTCTACAAGGGCGGTTTTCTTGACGATTGACGCACGGGCGGAAACGCAGACAAGCGGCGCTCATTTGATCGGTGACTTCAAATATTCGGTTTCATGGGAGGTTTCGCGGTGCCATATGTAAACATCAAAATCACGAACGAAGGCGCTACGCCGGAGCAGAAGGCAAAGCTCATCGAAGGCGCAACGAATCTGCTGAGGGATGTGCTCGGGAAGAATCCGGCCACGACCGTGGTCGTAATCGATGAGGTCCCGACCGACAACTGGGGCATCGGCGGCGAACAGGTGACCACTCGTAGAAAGCGCGGCATGTAGCATGCCGCCTGCTATTGGCGATGAAAGCTGACAATTCGCTCGAGGCCGACCGCGACAGTTACGAATCCGAACCAGCGCCAGGCGGCACAGCGCCACACCTTGTGAAATGATCGGCGATGATTTATCTCACCGCGCCCGGCAGTAACACCGCTCATTCGACATGCGACTCTGGTCCATTCACCCGCGATACCTCGACGCCAAAGGCCTTGTCGCCCTTTGGCGCGAAGCCCTGCTTGCACAGGCCGTGCTCACCGGTCTGACGCGTGGCTACAGGAATCATCCGCAACTGGCGCGATTTACCGAGTCGGCGGCGCCGCAAAAATATATCGCAGCCTATCTTCGCGCCGTACACGTCGAAGCCGATCGGCGCGGCTATTGCTTCGACGCCCGGAAGATCGGCCCATGCGGCGATGTCGAACCGCTCGTCGTCACGCGACGCCAGCTCGACTACGAGTGGGCGCATCTCGTGAACAAATTGCGTGTGCGCGCGCCGGCGTGGCTTGAAGCAATTCAAGGTGCCGCATCACTGGAGCCGCACCCGCTCTTTCGTGTAGTTGATGGGCCTGTCGCGGAATGGGAAGTCGTCTCCGACAAAACCGTTTCACCCGGCGCCCAGCCCCTCGGCTGAGATAGATTCGCGGCTCGGAAGCTTTCGTATTCAAGAGCGCGCGGTTAGGGAATATCAGAGCTCCTTTAGCCGTTAACCTATCCGCAGCGGTCGAAGCGCTCGGTTCCGAACGATGATGGGTTAGGCACCTCAAAGTTTTTTACTCGGCTCACCACAAGGTCTATAGATGACAGCGCGCTTGATCACTGCCGTTTCAGGACAACTGCTGGAAAGCCCGGTATGGTCGGTCGCCGAACAGGCGCTCTATCTCATCGACATCGCCGCGCGCGAACTCATTCGCTATGTACCGGCGAGCGATACGGCGAAGCGTTGGCCGCTCCCC
>JAKFDA010000006.1:0-17818 GCA_036676355.1 Nitrosomonadales bacterium
ATGCCTGCGCGGCGAACGCCGGCTGTTTCGCGACCTCGATTTCAATGTGCGCGCCGGCGGCCTGCTGCGCATCGAAGGCCCGAACGGCAGCGGTAAGACCAGTCTGCTGCGCATGCTGTGCGGACTGCTGTCGCCCAACGCCGGCGAATTGCGCTGGAACGGCACCGACATCCGCAAACTCGGCGAAACGTATCGATCGATGCTGACCTACGTCGGACATCTGAACGGTCTCAAGGGCGATCTCAACGGCATCGAGAACCTGCAACTCGCCGAAAGCGTCGCCGGGGCGGGCATCAGCGCGCGCGAAGCCGAGGACGCCCTCACCCGCCTCGGGCTTGCCGTCTGCGCCGATCTGCCGACGCGCCTGCTTTCACAGGGACAACGGCGACGCGTCGGCCTGGCGCGCCTGACGTTTCGCGCGCGCTGCCCGCTGTGGGTGCTGGACGAACCCTTCGTCGCACTCGACACCGCGGTGGTGCCGGAAATATCCGCAATGCTGTCCGCGCATCTCGAGCGCGGCGGCATGGTGGTGTACACGACGCACCAGGACGTGCCCATTCAAGCGGCCGAGCACAGCGTGCTGCGACTCGGGGGGCAACTGGCGACATGAGTTTTAATCTGCACGCGCAAGAAACCGTCGCGAACGAGTCGATCGCCAACGAAGCGAGTCTGCGCAGCGCCTTCGCCGCGGTTGTCCGCCGCGATCTGCTGCTCGCGATGCGTCGGCGCGCCGATGTGCTCACCACGCTGGTGTTCTTCGTCATCGTGGTGAGCCTTTTCCCGCTCGGCATCGGTCCGGAAATGAATGTGTTGCGCGGCATCGGTCCCGGGGTGCTGTGGGTCGCCGCGTTGCTCGCCGCCATGCTCGCGCTCAACCGGCTGTTCGCCGGCGACTACGCCGACGGCACGCTCGAACAAATGGCGCTCGCGCCGCAGCCGCTGTCGGCGCTCGTGCTGGCTAAAGTGCTTGCGCTCTGGCTCACCACCGGCCTGCCGCTGGTACTGATCGCGCCGTTGCTCGGCTTGCAATACGATCTGCCGGCCGACTCGCTCATCACGCTGATCGCATCGCTCGCTCTCGGCACGCCGGTCCTCGGTCTGATCGGCGCGGTCGGCGCCGCGCTCACGCTCGGTGCGCGCGGTCGCGGCGTGCTGGTCTCGTTGCTCGTGCTGCCGCTGTATGTGCCCGTGCTGATCTTCGGCGCCGGCGCGGTGGAGGCCACGGCCTCCGGACTCGAAGCCGGCGGACATCTGTCCCTGCTCGCCGCCCTATTGCTGACTACGCTCGTATTCGCGCCGCTTGCCAGCGCCGCCGCCCTGCGTATCGCTCTCGACTAGGGAACGTCCGCATGGGTGCCGAGTATGATCGCGAGTGCGCGAAGCTGTACGAGCGAGGACAAAAGATCAACACGTTATGCGGACAGAACTAGCGGCAGCCTCCGCCGAAAAACCTTCATCAACGCTTCTTGCTATGAACCTCTACAAGTACGCCGCACCGAATACCTTTTATCCGCTCGCCGGCCGCTTGCTGCCGTGGTTTTTCGTCGTCGCCGCAGTGCTTGGCGTCGTCGGCCTGTACATCAGCTTCTTCGTCGCGCCGACCGATTTTCAGCAGGGTGAGGCGTACCGCATCATTTTCATTCACGTGCCGGCCGCATGGATGTCGATGTTCGTCTATCTGGTGATGGCGTTCTGGGCGGCTATCGGCCTCGCGTTCAACACGCGGCTGTCTTCCATGATGGCTTTAGCGCTGGCACCGACCGGGGCCCTGATGACTTTCATCGCGCTTTGGACCGGCGCGCTGTGGGGCAAGCCGATGTGGGGCGCGTGGTGGGTGTGGGACGCGCGCCTGACATCCGAACTGATTCTGCTGTTTCTCTACGTCGGCTTCATGGCGCTGCACGCTTCCATCGACGACACGCGCCGCGCCGATCGCGCCGCAGCCGTGCTGGCGATCGTCGGCGCGATCAATGTACCGATCATCTACTTCTCGGTGAAATGGTGGAACACGCTGCATCAGGGCGCGTCCGTCAGTTTGACCCAAAGCCCGAGCATGGCGACAACCATGCTGTGGGGCATGCTGGTCATGGCGCTGGCGTTCTGGATGTATTCGATCGGCGCCGCGCTGCTGCGCTGTCGCGCCATCATTCTCGAACGCGAGCGCAGCGCCGAATGGGTGAAGGAGAGCGTCTGATGGAATGGCAAAGCTGGCAGGCCTTCTGGGCCATGGGCGGCTACGGCGGCTACGTGTGGGGTTCGTTTGCAGTCACCGCTGCGCTGATGGCGGCTGAACTGCTGCTGGTGCGACATCGCCATCGTGCCGCGCGTGCGGCGGTGGCGCGATCGAAGAAGCGCTGAACCACCGTTTCACGCTTTCGCGGTCGCATGAAGCCCGTCCATCCTTCGACTGCTCGCAAACTCGCGCTCATGATGAACGGACGCAGAAGGTTTTCCGCTCTCGGCCGCCTCTCAAGGCACCTGCGTATCGATCAGCAGCGCCACATCGCGACTGCCGACATCGACTTCGCGACTATCGGCGATGAGATCGCCGCTTTGCGTTGTCGCGTTGCCGGATTTTGAAACGCGCGCGACGACCGTTACGCGCTTGTGCTGACTCAATCGCGCCGCCGGCGTCATCGCCTGCGTATCGTCGAGCTTGAATTCGGCAGGTAGATCCTTCACCTG
This sequence comes from Nitrosomonadales bacterium, assembly GCA_036676355.1. Classification (GTDB taxonomy): domain Bacteria; phylum Pseudomonadota; class Gammaproteobacteria; order Burkholderiales; family SG8-39; genus ZC4RG42. The sequence goes on from JAKFDA010000006.1 coordinate 2,686, forward strand.
CAGACGCATGATCGCGAGCGGCATTTTCGGCCCCTCGGTGGCCCGCGCATAGACGAACACGGTGTCGGACGGAGCGGCTTTTGCGGCCATCGCGGGCGCGAGACGGACCATGCCGCTCAGGCTTGCATTCGCAACCGGCGCCGCGGATGCAACAGGCGCCTCGATGCCGGCGAGTTCGCGCGCCTGGGCCACGCTCGCGGCGATCTGCTGTCCCACTTCGGAGTCCGGCGGCGCGAGCGCAAGCAGCCTTTCCCAATGGCGCAGCGCAGCCCGGTAATCCTTGCGCTCGAATGCTTCGGTGCCGACGAGTGCGAGGCTCTTCCAGTGATCGGGGTCGAGCTCGAGCGCCTGCTGCAGGGCCGCGAGCGGCTTGCCGGCCAGACTGCGCCCTTGCGCCATCGCCAGCGCGTCGGCGTAATCGGCCAGCACATCGGCATCGGGCGGAATGCGCTTGAGCAATTGCTCATACGCGTCGGCCGCTTCCGGATAGCGCTGCATGACGTAATAGCTGCGCGCGAGGATGACCCAGCCGCGCGGGTCGTCCGGCTTGCTCTGCATGCGCTCGGCCAATTGCGCCACCATCTGTTCGATCTGCTGCGGCGTGAATTCCTGCGGCTGTTCGGCCTGTTGCACCATCGCGCCCGGATTGCCGATCTGCGCATACAGCAATACCGCGCCGACCGGCACGGCCAACGCGAGCACGATGGCGGTGACGCGCGCCAGGGCGGGCTTTGAGCGATCGGGCGCAATCGCCTTGCCGCTTTCGATTTCTTCCAGCACGCGGCGTTCGAGATCGATTTTCGCCTGCTCGTACTGATCGGGCGACAAGGTGCCCGCGCGCACGTCGGCATCGAGCTCGGCCAGTTGATCCTTGAAAATGGCCAGGTTGGCGACATCGCGTTGCGGTTGCGCGACAGCGCGCGCGCGCGCCAGCGGCACCAACAGCCACGCGACGGCGGCCAGGGTCAGCAATGCCGCGATGGCGTAGAAAGCGGTCACGATGCGTCCCGCTCTCGCGGCGCGGCAAGCAACGCCTCGGCGCGACGGCGCTCTTCATCGTCCAGCGGCGCATCGATCACCAGCGCGCGCCGTGTTTTCAAGCTTCGGCGCAAGGTGAACACACCGACGATCAGCAGCAACGCCGGTCCCAGCCACAGCAGCAGCGTCGTGATCTTGAACGGCGGGCGATACAGCACGAATTCGCCGTAACGATCGACCATATAGTCGATGATTTGCCGGTCGCTGCGACCGGCAGCAATCTGCTCGCCGATCTCGCGCCGCAGATCCACGGCGAGATCGGCATGCGAATCGGCGATGCTCTGGTTCTGGCAGACCAGACAGCGCAATTCCGCCGCGATCTTGCCCAATCGCACTTCTTCGGCCGTCGGCTGCGCCGTGTTCGCCATCGTTACGGTGGCCATGCACAACATCAGCCACACCAGCAGCGTCTTCATCCGCGCGTCAGCCTTTCCACCAGCGGCAGAATCTTTTCTTTCAGCGAATCTGCCGTGACCGGTCCGATGTGCTTGTAACGGATGATGCCCTTCTGATCGATGACGAAGGTTTCAGGCACACCGTAGACGCCGAAGTCGATGCCGACGCGACCGTCGATATCGGAGATCGACAATAGATACGGATCGCCGAAATGCTGCAGCCACTTCTTCGCATCGTCCGGCTGATCCTTGTAATTGAGGCCGACGACCGGGACGATCTGCTGCTTCGCCAATTCGACCAGCACCGGATGCTCCGCGCGACAGGAGACGCACCACGATGCCCAGACGTTGAGCAGCCATACCTTGCCGGCCATTTCCTGTGGCGTGAACTTCTCCGCCGGCGCATCCAGCCGCGCCAGCTGAAACGCCGGCGCGGACTTGCCGACCAGCGGGCTCGGCACTTCGCGCGGATTGAGATTGAGGCCGTAGAACAGGAAGCCCGCGACAACGATGAATACACCGAGAGGGAGCAGATAGCGCATGCGGTCGAGTCCTACGCGGTCGCTTCGAGCACGACGGAATCGTCGCGGCGCACGCGCACGCGGTAGCGCCGATCGGACAGTGCAACGAACCCGCCCAGCGCCATCAGCACGCAGCCGCCCCAGATCCAGGTCACGAAGGGTTTGCGATAAACGCGCACGGCCCACGCGCCGTCACCGACCGGTTCGCCGAGCGAAACATAGAGATCACCGAACACACCGGAATCGATCGCCGCTTCGGTCATCGGCATCTGTTGCACGGTGTAGAGCCGCTTCTGCGGATGCAGCACTTCGATGGACTTGCCGTTGCGACTGACATCGACGATGCCCTCGGCGCCGGTGTAATTCGGCCCCTGCAGATCGCGCACGCCGTCGAAGCGGAACACATAGGGCCCCGCGCTGACGGTATCGCCGACATCCATGCGCACGTCGCGTTCGATTTCGAAACTCTTCACCGCTGTCACGCCGACGATGAATACCGCGATGCCCAGATGCGCGAGCAGCATGCCGTAGTAGGAGCGCGGCTGCGCTGCGAGGCGTGCGAACAGGCCGCCCTTAAAGTTGCGGATGCGCTCTTTCAGGCTCACGAACGAGGTGGCAAAAATCCAGAACGCGAGCAGAAAACCGAAAGCCGACATCGGCGTCCAGTGGCCGCCGGCAAGCGGCGCCAGCAGTGCGGTCGCGATGCTGACCACCATGGCCCAACGCAGGCGCACGGCGAGATCGGGGATGCCGGCGTGCTTCCAGCGCGCGAGCGGCCCGATGCCCATGAGAAATACCACCGGTGTCATCAGCGGCACGAACACCGCTTCGAAATACGGCGGACCGACCGAAATCTTGCCAAGGCCGAGCGCATCCAGAAACAGCGGATAAAGCGTGCCGAGCAATACCGTTCCGGCCGCGACGATCAGCAGCACGTTGTTCATCAGCAGAGTGGACTCGCGCGAGACCATATCGAACTTGCCGCCCAGACCGACCTTGGGCGAGCGCCACGCGAACAGCGCCAGCGACGAACCGATCACGATGACGAGGAACGCGAGAATGAACACGCCGCGCGCCGGATCCGTCGCAAATGCATGCACCGAAGTGAGCACGCCCGAACGAACGAGGAAAGTGCCGAGCAGACTGAGCGAGAAGGCGACGATCGCAAGCAGCACGGTCCAGCTTTTGAAACTGCCGCGCTTTTCCGTCGCGGCGAGCGAATGGATCAGCGCGGTACCGACCAGCCAGGGCATGAATGACGCGTTCTCCACCGGATCCCAGAACCACCAGCCGCCCCAGCCCAGTTCGTAATACGCCCACCAGCTGCCGAGCGCGATGCCGACCGTAAGGAAAGACCACGCCAGCGTCGTCCAGGGACGCGACCAGCGCGCCCATGTCGCGTCGAGCTTGCCGCTCAGCAATGCGGCAATCGCGAATGCGAACGCCACCGAGAATCCGACGTAGCCCATGTACAGCATGGGCGGATGAATCACCATGCCCGGGTCCTGCAGCAGCGGATTGAGGTCGCGCCCGTCGACCGCGGCAGGCAGCAGGCGCTCGAACGGATTGGAGGTCAGCAGCAGGAACAACAGAAAGCCGACGCTCACCAGTCCCATCACGCCGATGACGCGCGAAATCATCTCCAGCGGCAGATGACGCGAAAAGAGCGAAACCGCGCAGGTCCACATGGTCAGCATGAATACCCACAACAGCAGCGAGCCTTCATGCGAGCCCCAACTCGCGGCGATGCGATAAGGTAACGGCAATTGCGAGTTCGAATTGCTCGCGACGTTTAGAACAGAGAAATCGTTATTCGCGAACGACCAGGCCAGACAGCCGAATGCAAACGCGACCAGTACGAATTGCGCCTGCGCGGCGGGGCGCGCGATGCTCATCCACGAATGCATTCCGCGCGCGGCACCGACCAGTGGCAGCACGCCTTGGGTAAGCGCGAGCAGCAGCGCCAGGATCAACGCGAAATGACCGAGTTCCGGAATCATTGTCTGGGAATAGCCTAATTAGCGCCGCTTACGGTGCTTTGCGCCTTCTGCGCCTGTTCGATGGCATGCGCGGCATCCGGGGGCATGTAGTTCTCGTCGTGTTTGGCCAGGACTTCGGTGGCGCGGAACATGCCGTCCGGCCCCAGACGTCCCTGCGCCACCACGCCCTTCCCTTCCTTGAACAGGTCGGGAAGGATGCCGGTGTAGGTCACCGGGATGGTTTTCGCCGTATCCGTCACTCTGAATTCCACGCTCAGTCCGTCCGGCAGGCGTTTCAGGCTGCCGTCTTCCACCATGCCGCCGATACGGAAGGTTTTATTGAGCGGCGCTTCATTGGCCATCACCTGGCTCGGACTGAAAAAAAACACCAGATTACTCTGGAAGGCATTGAGCACCAGCGCGGCGGCGAAGCCGAGCGCGGCCAAGCCGCCTGCGATGAGGGCGATTCGTTTATGTCGGGGTTTCATGCAGCTCGAGTCGAGTTGTGGCCGCCCGTGAGTCGGGCAAACCCTTACAAAGACTCGCCAAACGGCCAACGGTTCCGGAACACCGACATTCTACCGCGTCGGAGCATTCCAAACGGGCACCCGGCGGGCATTGCGCCCCGTAATTCCGGCTTTCTCGCCGCGCGCCGGGCGCGCCCGGAGCCGGCCGGCTGCGCCGCCGCCCCGTACGTGCCGGCGTAATCTCATGAGTCGCGGGGATCCAGCCGGTTACGGCACTCAAGTTGCCCTGCATCGGACCAGTACTTCATTCCAGGGCTCCAACCATGAACGAACTGCTCGCGCTGAGTACCGACCCGACCGCCTGGGCCGCACTGACGGCATTGGTCGCGATGGAGGTCGTACTCGGGATCGACAACCTGATTTTCATCTCGATTCTGACCAACAAGCTGCCCGAGCATCAACGCGCCCGGGCGCGCCGACTCGGGATCGGCGGCGCGCTCGTGCTTCGGCTCGCGCTGCTCGGCACCGTGGCAATCATCGTGCAACTGACCGAACCGCTGTTCACGATATTCGATCAGGAGTTTTCCTGGCGCGATCTCATTCTCATCGCGGGCGGTCTCTTTCTGGTATGGAAAGCGACCAAGGAGATTCACCACAACGTCGATACCGACCCGGGCCCGGATCTATTCGACAGCAAGGCGGCTGAATTGACTTTCGGCGCCGCGATCGGACAGATCCTGCTCCTGGATATGGTTTTTTCCATCGACAGCATCATCACGGCGGTCGGCATGACCGATCACATACCGATCATGGTGATCGCCGTGGTCGTGGCGGTCGCCGTGATGATGGTGGCGGCCACGCCACTCTCCAACTTCATAAGTGCCAATCCGACACTCGTCATGCTCGCGCTCGGCTTTCTGCTGCTGATCGGCACCGTGCTCATCGCCGACGGTTTCGGCGCGCACATTCCCAAGGGGTACATCTATGCGGCAATGGCGTTCTCGGTATTCGTGGAGACGCTCAACATGATGTCGCGTCGTGCGAGGGCGAAGAAGCGACTCGGCGCGAATACTGCTTCGCCTTAGACACGTTCCCTGCTCGAACCGCGGCTGATCCCTTCGTTGCGTTAACGATGTGTCAGGGGTTTCCACCCCGGATGGTCGAAATGCTCGCCGTACGCGTTGAGCGTCTGTACCGTCGTCACCGCGCCTTCCTTGCGAGACGCGGCTGAATCGGCGCTTTTCATTTTCGTAATGCCGTCGCCGAGTTGCGCCAGTACCAGATGCAGTTGTGCATCGGCCGCGGGGTCGAGCTTGCAGTTGGTGACGACATAAGCCATTTCGGTTTCGATCCTGTCGGCGAGTGTTTTATAGCCCGCCGCATTCAACTTGTCGTCATGAATGGCCGATAACGCGCCGACCATCGTCGCGCGCATGTTGCCCATACCCTTGCGCAACGGCGCATCGGTTGCCCACTTCTTGCCATGATTCAACTCCAGTTGCGCGCTGCCGTGACCATCATGCGAGTGAGCCGCATCGGCAGCCATTGCCCCGCCTGTCCCGGCCAGCGCCAATCCCGCGGTCAGCAACAATACCCAGATCATCTTCCTTGCTTGCATTCTCATCTCCTGCTCTTAATTCGATGCAACAACATCATCAAAGGGTGCGCCGGATTTTGCGCACCGTCACTTCAGCACCGCGCCCGTATCGTCTTCCACATGCACGACGATCGGAATGCCCGCCTGCACACTCTGCGAGACGGTGCAGAAATCCTCGAACTGACTCAACAGACGATCCAGGTGCTCCAACTGTGCGCCCGTTCGACCGAGCCGGATGGTCGCATCGATGCCGAGCACGCGCAGTCGATTGCGTTCGTTGCGATCGACGCGGCAAGTCGCCGTCGTGACGATGCCGCCCGGGTCCTGCTTGAATTTGCCGAAGGCGAACAGCAGGCTCGCGGATACGCAGTTGGCGACGCCGGCGAGCAGCAGTTGTATCGGGCTCGGCCCGGACCCTGCGCCCAATGGCGCAGGTTCATCGGCTATCAAAGCCGGTAGATCGGCGCCGAAATCCACGGTGAATCGGTAGTTATCGACCTGGGTGATGCTGACTGAAACGCTTTCGCTCAATTTGGTTTCCCGTGCGCATGAGGACAACGACGCGCCTTCCGCGTCGCAGTCCATGCTTTCATGGATTCGAGGGGGCGGATTTGATTTAGATCGCTCATTGCGCGAATCCGGTCAGGCCGCAGGCAGCGTGAGCGTGACGCGCAAGCCGCCTTCGGGCGCTGCGTCGAGTTGCACGTCGCCGCCATAGAGCCGCGCGAGATCGCGCACGATGGCGAGACCGAGGCCGCTTCCGGGCACCTGCTCGTCAGCGCGCACACCGCGCGTGAACACCGCTTCGCGTTCGGCCGGCGGCAGCCCGGGACCATCGTCGTCGATCCGGACCGTCAGCGCCTGCCCAGCCGATGAAGCGCCGATGACAACGCGGTGCGATGCCCACTTGCAGGCGTTGTCGAGCAGATTGCCGAGCATTTCCTGCAAGTCCTGCTCTTCGCCGCGAAAGGCGAGCGCAACCGGAATCGAAGCCGCATCGATTTCCACGTTGCGCGCGGCGTGCACGCGCTGCATGACTCGAATCAAACCTTCCAGCACGGGCCGCAACGGCGTGCGCAGCCCCGGAACCTCGATGGCGCCGGCGGCGCGCGCCCGTGCAAGGTGGTAATCGACCTGACGCTGCGCGCCTGCGACCTGTTCGATGACCAGTCGACCGAAATCGTTCCGCTCGCGTGCGGCCGCATTGGCGAGAATCGCAAGCGGCGTCTTCACCGCATGCGCCAGATTGCCGGCCTGCATGCGTGCGCGCGCAACGACTTCCGCGTCATGATGCAACAGCGTGTTGAGTTCATCGACAAGCGGCTGCACTTCCTGCGGATAGACGCCTTCGAGGCGCCGCGCGCGGCCATCGCGCACGGCGGCAAGCGCATCGCGCATGCGCCGCAGCGGCATGAGGCCGAGATAGAGCTGAATCGCCACGAGCGCCAGCAGACCGGCGGCGAGAATCGTCAGCGCGCGGACCAGCAGACCGACGAAGGCAATGACCGGCTCGGTCATCGCGCGCTCGTCGGCGGCCACGATCAAGCGATAGGCCTCGTCCGGCCGATCGGCTGGACGGATCATGCGTTCCACCATAACGAGATGCGACGCATCGGGTCCATCCACGCGGTGCACATGCACCGCACCATCGGTCAGCGCGTCGGCGGGCACGGCGAGCGTGCTGTCCCACAACGAACGCGAACGAAGAATATCGCTTCCGGTATCGTGCTTCGCGCCGTCGATCTGCCAGTACAAACCGGAATAGGGTTTGCGCAGGCGCGGATCGCTCAGTTCGGCGCGCAGTCGCGGCGTACCGTCCGCGTCAAATTCGAATACCGCGGCGAGTTGATCGAGGTGGCCCTGCAACTCGGCTTCGAAGCGCGTGGCGACGTGCTGGCGGAACAGATCGCCCAGCACGAAACCGGTGAGCGACAACGCCACGACAATCCAGATCAAACTGCCGGCGAGCAGGCGCAGTCGTAGAGAGCTGCGCCGACTCATGGGCTATCGACGAGTCGATAACCGAGGCCGCGCACGGTCTCGATCATTCCCGGCGGCAGCTTCTTGCGCAAGCGACCAATGAAGACTTCGATGGTGTTGGAATCGCGGTCGAAATCCTGCGCATAGATGTGTTCCGTCAGTTCGGTGCGCGAAATCGCTTCACCGACGTGATGCATCAGATACGCGAGGGTGCGGAACTCGTGGCCGGTGAGTGCGACCGAGCGCCCGTCGACGGTCAGCCGACCGCCGCGTGTATCGAGCGCGAGCGGACCGCAGCTGAGCATCGCACTGGCATGGCCGCCCGTGCGGCGGATCAGCGCGCGCAGGCGCGCGAGCAGCTCTTCCATATGAAAGGGCTTGGTCAAATAGTCGTCCGCACCGGCGTCGATGCCGGCCACTTTCTGATGCCAGTCGTCGCGCGCCGTAAGGATCAGGACGGGCATGTTGCGCCCCGCCGCACGCCATTTGGCCAGCATGGTAATGCCGTCCATCTGCGGCAGGCCGAGGTCGAGCACGACCGCATCGAAAGCGTCCACCGCGCCGAGATGATGGCCGTCGAGCCCGTTATACGCGATGTCGACGGCGTAGCCCGCTTCGGACAGCGCCTCGCGCAACTGCTCGGCCAGGATCTGCTCGTCCTCCACCACCAGAATGCGCATCAGCGTGGCCTCCGTTCCTCGCCACGCCGATCCTTCGCTTCCAGCAGGCTCGCATCGCGCGCATCGATTTTCAATTTGAGCACCCGGCCGCCGTCCTGCAACAGCTTGATCTCGTACAACCAGCGCTCGTCTTCGCGGTCCAGCTCCACTTCAAGCACGCGCCCCGGATAGTCGCGTTCCACCCGATCGAGGATGCGCGACAGCGGCATGACCTCGCCTGCCTCCAACGCGCGACGCGCGCGATCGTGATCGTGCGGTTCATCCGCACGCACGGCGGCTGCCGCCAGCGCGGCAACGAGCGCAACGACGAAGACCGATTTACGTCGCAAGAGATCCATGCCCGCCTTGTACCAGCCGCAAGCTGAACGACGCATGAATGAAGCTTTCAGCCCCGGTTCAGCTTGCCGGACACACACTTCGAACCGCTCGCCCATTCGGCAAACCGGCGCCGGCGAACGGAAGCATGCGGCAAGCAAGGAATGAAATCATGACTAAAGCGACTCGGGCAATGTTCGCCCTATGCATCCTGGGACTCACATCCGCAGTTCATGCGGGGCCACGGGAAGACCTTGTATCACGCTACGCGGCGGAAGCGCGAGCCGCGGATCCCGCATTCGCCGGTTTCTCCGCCGCACGCGGCGAAACGCTCCATATCACGCGTTACGCGAGCGGAAAGGCGGACACGCCTGCGTGCACTTCCTGCCACGGCGATGACCCGCGTGTGGCGGGGCGCACGCGCAGCGGCAAGGCGATCGAACCGATGGCCGCATCGGCCTCGACCGAGCGTTATACCGATCCCGCCAAAGCCGAAAAGTGGTTCAAGCGCAACTGCAAGGAAGTGCTGGGGCGCGAATGCACGCCGCGCGAAAAAGGCGACTGGCTGGCCTACATGATGAAGCAGTAAACACGCTCGAGGAGCATCACGATGAAGATCACATTTCGACCGGTCGCCGTAGGGCTGCTGCTCGCCGGAGCCGGGGCGCTGCTGTTCAATGCGGCGAGCGCCGGTGGCGACGATTACTACCCACCCATCACCGACAAGACGACGCTGCAGGAATGCGGCAGCTGTCATCTGGCCTTCCCCGCTGCGATGCTGCCCGCTGCATCCTGGCAACGCATGATGGGCGATCTGGAGAATCACTTCGGCGACGACGCAAGCGTGGACGCCGCCACGGCCAGGCAGATCAGCGGCTACCTGGCCGCGAATGCAGGTGATACGGGCGGCGCACGCTATTCACGCAAGCTGTTGCGCGATGTATCGCGCAATGAAGCGCCGTTGCGCATTACCGAATTGCCGAAATGGGTACGTGAGCATCGCGAAGTATCGAAGCGCGAATGGGCAAGCAAGGAGGTCGGGTCGAAGGCGAACTGCGTAGCGTGTCACGTCGACGCCGAGAAGGGGTACTTCGACGATGACTAGGGAATGTCTGATGAAGCGCCGAGGAATCGCGAGTGCGCGAAGCTGTACGAGCGAGGACAAAGCAATCAATCGCTCATGCGATACGAACTGGCGATCGCCTTGATCAAACAACCTTAATTAGAGCCCCTAGGTCGAGCGCGGATTCCTGAAGCGCAGATGAACAATCGATTCAGGACCGGTTCAGCGGCAGCACAACAGAATGGATTCACGGTCGCGATTCGACCGCCACTCACCCAGACAGGAGATTCATGATGCGTACGTCGCACATTCTTTCAGCCGTCGTCCTCGGCACCGGATTCGTCGCAGGCGCCGCCACCTTCGCGCCGGCTATAGCACAGAGCGCGGCGGCTCAGTCCACCGCGCAAGCGCAACAGGGACTCACGATGGGGCAGATTTACGACAAGCTGGTTGCGCAAGGCTTTCGCGACATCGACGAAATCGAACGCGAGCGCGACCGCTTCGAAGTCAAGGCCACCAACGCGGAGGGTAAGCGCGTGAAACTCGATGTCGACGCGACGAGCGGAGACATCCTCGACACGCGCACCAAAAGCGACAAGCGCGATCGCGCATCCGGCGACACGGACCGTCGCACCACGCGCGACGGCGGCGCCAACTGAGCGCACGTCGGATTGCGGCGGAATCGGCATTCCGGCGCCGTCGCCCGAGTTGCATACATCGCCGGAACGATTCCGCACAGGAACGCGATCATGAAACTCCTTCTCGCCGGACTCATCGCGCTAGTCACGCTCGCCTGGGGCTGGGATCTGCTGTCCACCGGCGGCGCTGCCGCACCCAATCCCTGGATCGTGCGCGAGGAAGCGCTCTACCTCACGGGTCTCTGGTCCATCACGTTGATGTCACTGGCGATGGTGCTCGCCACACGCCCTGCGTGGCTGGAGCGTCCGCTCGGCGGCATGGACCGCATCTACCGTATTCACAAATGGGCCGGCATTCTGGCAGTCAGTTTCGCCGCCGTTCATTGGCTGGTGGAAATGTCCGATGACATCATCAAATCCGTTTACGGCCGGACCGGACGCCCGGCGGAAGAACATGCCGGCGGCTTCCTCGAATCCATGCGGGATGTAGGTGAGGATCTTGGCGAATGGGCGATTTACGCGCTGCTTATCATGCTCGTGCTGACGCTTTGGAAACGCTTTCCCTTCAACATCTGGCGCTACCTGCACAAAGCGATGCCGGTGCTCTACCTGATGCTCGCCATTCATGCCGCTTTTCTCGCGCCGCTCGATTACTGGGCGCAACCGGTTGGAGCGCTGCTTGCCATGTTGCTTGCCGCCGGTTCGGTATCGAGCGTGCAATCGCTGTTCGGCTGGATCGGTCGCCGACATCAAGTGAGCGGGGCCGTCGAATCGGTGCGCGAATCGGCTCCCGGCATAACCGAAGTGGTATGCCGGCTCGATGAAGGCTGGCGCGGACATCAAGCCGGTCAGTTCGCGTTCGTCACCTTCGATCGTCCGGAAGGCGCGCACCCCTTCACTATCGCCTGCGCCGACCGGGGCGACCGCTGCATCACATTTCAGATCAAGGCGCTCGGCGATTACACGCGCACCCTCGCGCGCCGCCTTCACGCGGGCCAACGCGTCAGCGTCGAAGGCCCGTACGGTCGCTTCGATTTCCGCCTCAGCACACGCGAATCCAATCAGATCTGGATCGCCGGCGGCATTGGCGTGACGCCTTTTCTGGCATGGCTGGAGTCGTTGCAGGATGCGCCCGCCGAAGCGCCGACCGTCGATCTCTACTATTGCACCCGCCGTAGAGAGAATGATCCGTTCATCGCGCGTCTCGAAACGCTCTGCGCAACGCTGCCCACGATCCGCCTGCATGTTCATGGTGGCGATCGCGATGCGCTGACGGCCGAGACACTATACGAGCGCCACGGCAACAATAAGCGCCCGGAAATCTGGTTCTGCGGACCGCGCGGTTTGGCCGACACGTTACGTAACGGCCTGCGCGAACTGGGCATGAGCTGGACACGCTTCCATCAGGAAGCGTTCGAGATGCGCTAGGGGACGTGCCCCGATCAAGCACCATGCAATTTTTCCGGATCCTGCTTACTTCGACGCATCCAAACGCCGACTGACGGAAAATTCGGATCGGTACGTTTGCGCGCCTCGCTGCGCGCCGCGTCATCGGGCTGCCGTTCCGGCGGCGAAAACTGCAGCGCCTCATCGACTGAAAATTCCGACTCCTGACCCGCTCCGGCCGCTTTGCCTGCCGGTGCGGGCACCGCTGCGGCGGTGCAGAGGGCAGTCGGACGCTGCTCTGAGCCAGGCTGCCTGACCCTGCCTCTGTCCATAGCATTGACGCAATGCGGAGCAGATTCGGATATACATCCTCAATGGTGGACAAAATACGGTTTTTGTCCGCCATTTTCTACTTATTAGCCTCAATGAAATAGGGCTTCCTGTTTTTCAAATTAATATCAAGCGTTGTGAGTCAATTAATTACATACGAGTATTCAGAGTGTTCTGAACGTTTTTCCAGTTTCCTCTCGCATCCGTCGCTTCTCAATGGGTGGATCCTATAAGAAACTACGTCTACTATCGGTTTCACCGTGTGGCGATCAATATCGCTGCCGAAATAGATTCCTGCGTTTGATGAGGCATACACGTAATGGAAATTCGCGAAATTCATCTGTTCACCCAAGAAATCCGGCAGGCCTGCGGTGCTGCAGTAACACCCGCAGCGATCAGGGTTGCGGCCTGTGCCGTGATCGGCAATGGCGCGCACGGCCAGGCAGATGATGCCGTGCTGGAAGAGTGCATGGCCGAGTCAGCCCGCATCGGTGAATTACTGGTGCAGAGAAGTCTGGAACTGCTGGGCGATCGACCGCCGGTGGCCTTTGGTAAAGGGGTGCTGGTGGGTGAGGGCGGCGACCTGGAGCAGGGCGCCGCCATGATTCACTGTCGGATCGGCCTGGCAATCCGGGCGGCCATTCGTTCCGGCTATGCCCTGATCCCCGGTAATGCCAAGCGGGGTGGGCCGGGAACCAGTATCGATGTGGTGCTGGGCGGTATCGATGACGGATGGCACTACGACGCCATGGACACCATGGAAATCCGCATTCCCGGCGCCCCCAGGGCGGATGAAATCGTGCTCGCAGTGGCCTATGCCACCGGTCGGCCCAATGCCCGCATTGTGGGCGCCAGCGAAGCTACCGTGCGCAAGCTGGTCGACAGCCTGAAGCACGAGACGGCCTGATCGTCTCGTGCGTGCGGATCATTCCGAACGGATGAGTGACATGAGCAGACAGAACTCCGGATTCATCGGCCTGGGGTTCACGGGTGCCTCCATGGCCGGCCGCCTTATCGCCGCGGGACACCGGTTTTTTGTCCACACCCGAAGTGCTATTCCGGAAAGCATCACTGCCCCGGCCAGTTGGACTGAAAACGCACAGCAGGCAGAGGTGATGTTTCTCATGCTGCCCGACACCCCTGACGTCAGCCTGGAACGGTTCGACGAGACCGGGATGTCGCTGGAACAACACTCACAGTTTGAAATCGGCCAGCAGTCTTCACCATGAATTGATCCCGTCGCGCTGGCTGTTCTGACCCTGGGGATCACACCGACCATCAACTCAGGAGGCATCATGAAACCCACCGGACTGTTGCTGGGCCTGTGCCTGGCAAGCGGCATCGCACTGAGCCCCGTACAGGCCCAGACCGTGATGCGCATCAGCATCGCCACTTCCCAGGACTCACACCAGGGAGTGGCCATTGATACATTCGCGCGAGAAGTCGAAAAGCGCACCAATGGCCGTTATCAGATCAAGACCTTCTACAGCGGTGCTCTGGGAGGCGAGCGCGAATATGTCGAAGCGGTCCAGATGGGCACACAGGAACTGGCTTTTTCCACGACCGGGCCCATCCCCAACTTCGTACCTGAAGTCAAGATTCTCGATATGCCCTTTCTGTTCCGCGACAAGACGCATGCGCGTGCTGTACTTGATGGGCCGATCGGGCAGGAATTGCTGGGCAAGTTCAAGAAGCGCGGCTTTGTGGCGCTGGGCTGGGGTGAGAACGGCTTTCGGCACATGACGAATAACGTACGCTCAATCCACACTCCGGAAGATTTGCATGGCCTGAAGATGCGGACCATGGAAAACCCGGTACATATCCGCGCCTATAAGGCGCTGGGGATCATTCCGACGCCCATGGCCTTTCCCGAGGTTTTCACGGCGCTGCAACAGGGCACGGTGGACGGGCAGGAAAACCCGCTGTCCATCATCATTGCCGGCAAGTTCGAACAGGTGCAAAAGCACATCAGTCTGACCGGCCATGTGTATTCGCCCTGTGTCTGGCTGATGAATCCGGAGGCCTATGCCCGGCTCAGCGAGGCCGACAAGCAAGCCTTTCGGGAAGCGGCCATCGAGGGCACCCGGGCCAATCGTGAGCGGGTGGATGCCGATGATGCACGCGGCGTGGCGTACCTGCGTGACGGCGGCATGAAAGTGATTGAGACCGTCGACAAGGGCACTTTCATCAAGGCGCTCGCATCGACCAATGCCTACTTCGAGAAGGAGTTTGGCGCGAAGAACATCCAGCGCATCCGGGATTCCAAATAGGATTTCCCATGAAGCAAGTGTTCCTCGCACTTGAAAGCCGCATGACGCAGGCGGCCACCGCCGGCGCCTGCCTCATGATGGCTCTCTCGGCCCTGTTGGCCATGTTCCAGATCCTGACGCGTTTCGTCCTGGAGCAGCCGGCCGAATGGACCGAGATCCTCATTCGCCTGAGCTTGATCTGGATGGTTTTCCTGGGCTCACCTCTGGCCTTTCGGCTTGGCGCCATGATGAGTGTGGATGTCCTGCATCGGCTGGCCTCGCCACGCTGGCGCCGTGTGATCGACTGGGTGGTGTTCCTGGCTTCCCTGGCGTTGGTATTGATCATCATCGTCTGGGGACTGGACTATGCCTTGCGCAGCCGGGTCCAGTCCATGGCCGGGCTCGAGTCGATCTCAATGATCTGGGGCTATATCGCCATGCCGATCGGCGGGGTGTTCTGCATCTTTGCCCTTATTGGCCAGATGCTCGACCCCA
>JAKFDA010000007.1:0-2488 GCA_036676355.1 Nitrosomonadales bacterium
GGGTGGCCCGAAGGGATGCAACCGATACCGGCGCCCGGGTTCGCGGTGAACGCATATGCGGCCGGACTGGATCACCCGCGCTGGCTGTATGTGCTGCCGAATGGCGATGTGCTCGTTGCTGAAACGGATGCGCCCGAACGCGAAGAGTCGGTGCGCAAAGGCATCAGGGGATGGTTCATGAAAAAGATGATGCGGCGATCGGGCTCCGGCAATCCGAGCGCGAATCGCATCACCTTGCTGCGCGACGCGGACGGCGATGGCATCGCGGAGTTCCGCAGCGTATTGCTCGAAGGACTCAACTCGCCCTTCGGCATGACGCTTGTTCGCGATCGTCTTTACGTGGCCAACACCGATGCGCTCGTGCGGTTTCCATATCGCACGGGGGACACGCGCATTACGGCGCCGGGCGAGAAAGTGGCCGATCTGCCGGCCGGTCCGCTCAATCATCATTGGACTAAGAACGTCATTGCGAGCCCGGACGGTTCGCGCCTCTTCGTGACGGTGGGCTCGAACAGCAATGCGAGCGAGGCCGGGCTCGAGCGTGAAGAGCGCCGCGCGGCGATTCTGGAAGTCCGTCCCGACGCACCGGAGGCGGAGCGCGTGCGCATCTTTGCATCGGGTTTGCGTAATCCCAACGGCCTGGCGTGGGAGCCTCGCACCGGGGTGCTGTGGACCACTGTCAATGAACGGGACGAGATCGGCAGCGACCTCGTTCCCGACTACATGACGTCGGTGAAAGAGGGCGGTTTCTACGGCTGGCCGTTCAGCTATTTCGGCCGGCATGTGGACAAACGCGTGAAGCAACAGCGACCGGACCTGGTCGCCAAGGCGATCGTGCCGGATTACGCGCTCGGTCCGCACACGGCGTCATTCGGTCTTGCGTTCTACGAGGCCAAAGCGCTGCCGGAAAAATACGCGGGAGGGGCGTTCGTCGGCCAGCGCGGCTCATGGAATCGCAAACCGCGCAGCGGATACAAGGTGATCTTCATCCCGTTCCGGGACGGCATGCCGGCGGGCCCGTCCGAAGATGTATTGACGGGTTTTGTGGATGAGGACGGCAATGCCTATGGCCGGCCGGTGGGGGTCGTTGTGGACCGAGCCGGCGCCATCCTTATCGCGGACGATGTCGGCAATACCGTATGGCGCGTGACAGCAGGCGGAGTCCGCTAGCGTCGCATCGACGCGCTAGCGCTGACACACCGCTTACGCCGCGGAAGACGGATCAGAGGAGGCAGGCGCAACTCTTCTTTTCTTTTTACGTAACCCTGCACGTGCCTTTTCTGTCGAACTCAGCCCACCGGCCAGTACTTGTGCACATAGTCCAGCGGCACGTCTTTCACTTCGTAATCGATATCCTCGGCGTTGCGCCTGAGCTTCCTGAGTTGATTTGCGCGCGCCACAGCGTCATCCAGATCGCGGTACGCACGTGGGCGGTCGCCATAGAGGAGGTGCAACACCCCGCGCTGTTTCCAATATTCGGCGACGGGTCCTTTGGCTTCGACGACGTAGATGGGCATGTCCGTGCTCCTGCGCTTCATTACTGTATGGGAATACAGTATAGAGCCTGTACAGTGTCCGCTGTCAACAGACGAAATCGCGCCGGGACTCAAGCCTTTCTGCCGTAATCGAAAGTACCCGACGTCAGGATCGGCGATGCAGTCGCAGATGCCGATCTACCTCAGGTCAAAGCACCTCGTTGATGAGGTAATAGGCGTGTTCCTTCGTGCGCTGCCACAGGCTGCGCTTCTGCCATTGTTCGAGGCGGATCTCCGAGCACTCGGCTGCGTATCGTTCGAAGACCGCTTCAAGCTGTTGCGCAAGTTCGGAGTCCACAAAGCCGACGGTGATTTCGTCGTTCGTTTCGAAAGAACGGTCATCGAAGTTGCTCGAACCGACGGCGGACCAGATGCCGTCGATGGTCATGACTTTCTGATGCAGCAGCGCCTTGGGGTATTCGAATATCCGCACGCCGCACTTCAGCAGCTTTTCGAAGTTGCGGTGAGCGGCGTGTTGCACCATGGGATTGTCCGAACCGCCCATACTGGGCGTCATGACGCGCACATCGACACCGCGCTTGACCGCATCGCCGAAGGCGTTGATCGCATCCGGCTCGGGAATGAAGTAGGCGTTCTGTATCCAGAGTCGTTTTTGCGCGAGGCCGATGACGAGGTGATGGAGAATTTTCACCGCGGGGGCAGAGCCCTCCGGTTTGGAAAACGCCACGTGTGCGGCGACGTCGCCCGCAGGTTGCAGCGCGGGGAAAACGGAATCGCCGAGAAACAACTCGCCTGTCTGCCCCGTCCAGTTCTCGCTGAACACCGATTGCAGCGTATGGACAACCGGCCCTTGCAATCGAACGCTGAGGTCGACGGCCTTGCCGTTGGTCCAATCATCGACGATGCAGTGCCCGCCCACGTATCCGATGCGTCCGTCGATCACCACGATCTTGCGATGATCGCGTTCGGCGATGACGCCGATATTCAACAGA
>JAKFDA010000008.1:0-50874 GCA_036676355.1 Nitrosomonadales bacterium
GGACCGAGGGGAACGAGCGGAAGTCAGTGAAGAGCGGGAGCGCATTGCGCAGCGATTGTACAAGCCAACATGCGCACGGCAATAGCGCGATCACTGCGACTCCCACTATGGAGGACGTGCTGTCTCTCGGTCTCATCGCCTCGCTGCGGTGCACTGCGATTCAAACGAGCCGTTGGTAGTGCATTTTCCATGAGGCGAGCGCCGAGGAGGCGCACCGACGCGATGGCCGCGCCGTACTGAGGGCGATCCGTCGCGTCCCCAAAGTAATCGAAAGCAGCAACAGGAGAAGTAGCAATGCCTCATACCGTAGCAGCCATTTTCGAAAGCGAGTCGTAGTGACGAGATTCCGCTACAAGGGCGCGCGAAAATTCCGGCGGTCGAAGAAGATCTGCAGGTAGGCAAGCGAACGCTGCAACGCGGCGGCGTGCGTGTCTATGCGCGCGCCTACGACGTCACGGTCGAAAAAACAATCCGCCTCCGCGAAGAGCATGCCCTCGTCAGCCGCCGCCCGGTGGATCGACCAGCCACGGATGCCGACCTAGCTGCGCTCAACCAGAGTGGCACCCTCGAAGTTTCTGAGCGAGTGAAAGAACCTGTCGTCGGCAAACGCGCGCGCGTGGTGGAAGAAGTGGGAGTGCGCAAGCGGGTCGATGAACGCACTGAGACCGTACGCGACAAGGTGCGCAAAACCGACGTGCGTGTTCATCAAGGCATGAATCCCCAATGTCGCGACTTTGATCATCGGGTTAATACCGATGGCAATTGCACTGGCTCAGCTTTACTGGCCCCTTCAGGAACAGTGGATTGAGGCGTTCATCAGATCGTTCCCCATGCTTCGGCGTATAGGCGAAGTGCTACGATTGCCTTCATGGCAATTTAAATAAGCTGAAAAGGACTACGCCTATGTCAGTTGCAGCGCAAATAAGGGAGTTTTTCGCTACTGCGACAAAACCCGTGCTTTTCGCGGGCGCCGGGCTTTCTGCAAAGGCTGGTTTGCCGGTGTGGGGGCCCTACATGAGTGAGGTAGCGCAGTTACTACGCTCAAGAGATCCTGCAACGGCCAATATCATGCTGGAATGCATCCATGACGAGGATTTTCTCCAAGCAGCCTCGTACTTCAAGCTGACCAAGAAAATCCTACCTACTGAAAAGCACCAATTCCTCAGCCTACCCCTTCACTCCTACGACGTATCTGAGCTCGAGCCCGTATCCAAGTTGCCCTTCTCAGCGTATGTCACCACGAATTTCGACCGTACCCTCCCGGACCTGTACGCCAGAATCCATAAGACTTCTGCAATAACTGTAGGACGCGGTGACCCGTCAATTGGGTTGATCCCGTTTCAGGAGGATTTTTACATCGCGCGCATTCACGGGGCACTTGAAGACTATCGAAGTATGGCGATTTCGAATGAAGACTACGAGGAACTAAGCCGAGACACTGGTTACCGCGCGGTTTTGCGACATCTATTCTTATATCGACAGATTCTGTTTATAGGTTTCTCTTTCTACGACCCTGCAATTAGGCATGTACTAGATTCTCTTCATGATGAAACAGGCGTAACAACAGGTTCACATCATCTTGCACTACTACCCGACGATGCCAACGACGATTTCACAAATCGATTAGACCGTCTGAATATTCGGAGAGCCGCCTACTCGCCCCTAAATGGCCACGCTGAACTCTGGGATGGCATAAAGGCTTCGTCTGAGCAACAAGTGGCCGTTCCCGTAAGACAGCCATCAGAGCCCGAGCCTATGGTTTTAGCAAGGAGATATCTGGCCTCGTGTTACGCGAGAGCTACCTTGGGGAACCGAATTCTTTCGCTGCGTGACATAGTTCTTGAAGGCCTTGTGAGCCACATCGTTGCATCCTCAAGCGAAGAAGGAATTACAAAGGCAGAAATTAAGCAGCTCCTTGTAGCGGACATACCGATGCCCGATAAAGACGCCGAAAAATTAGTTGAGGCGTCTTTGAAGCACCTTCAAAAGAATTCCTTATGCCGACGAACAAAGGTGGGTAGCCTTTCTCGTTACTCATGGTCTGACAACTCCAACGGTAAACCTCTTTCAAGCGCGCTCGACTTTTTAGTAGAAGGAGCAATCAACCGCTTTGCAGTTAGGTATCAAGGGCAACCCACACAAGATGTTCGGGATGCCCTGCTTAAATTCTTTGAACATATTGTTTTAAGAAGAGGCTGGGATCTTGGAGCGGCCTTCGCGGCAAAACGAACTCCAGATCATGTAGACGTCTCGAGAGCTATGTGGCAATTCGGGAATTTGATATCGGTGCCCGTAGTTGAAAAGCTCATCATGGCAACCACTGATTTGCTTCACGCACCTACTGCTGCTGAAGCAGAAATCCTTGGGCAACTAGGTAGATCGAGCTTTGCTCTCGAACTGGCGATTCAAGCTCCGCACGATGTGCTACTTCATAAGACCATTCTTCCTCAGCGCATATATTTAGATGCCAGCGTACTTCTGCCTTCCATAACAGAGGGTCATTCCCATCACGCTATCTACAGCGACGCCATCCTTCGACTCGTATCGGCAGCACAGAATGCAGCAATCCCTATCCAGATCGTTGCGCTATCTACATTCCTTAACGAGGTCGTAAGTCACCGCAGAATCGCTAAGGAAACAGCTGTCCAGATTGGGAAAGATTTGCCGGAGTACGTTGTAAGTACCGGGCGAGCTTTCGGCACTTCGACAGGCAACGTATATCTGGGGGCATACGCCAATGTTTTGACTAACTCTCCCGCAATGAGCTTTGACGAGTTCCTGATGAAATATGCGCCTTACGAGACTGAAAATCAGCTGGCGACTTGGCTATCAGGTAGCGGGATTAGCGTTATGCGCGCGGGCAATAACTTACGGACTAACCCCAGCTACGGCTCTATCAACCACAGCATTGAGATTGCGTTCGCAACCGATTTAGCGTCCGGTAAGCGACAACTTATAACGCTTGAGCATGATGCGTTGCAGTTGTCTGCTTTGGACTTGGATATGGCACGCGGTATTAAGTCTATTTTTGTAACTGCAGACCGAACACTTCGCGAGCACATAGGCACTAGCAAGCATAGGCAGCTAGCAAATGCAATGGTTAGCGACGTCGGGCTACCACAGTTTATCGATTTACTAGTCGGCACCGAAGGTTCCGGTCAGCCTATGCAAGGGCTTGGCCGTTTACTTTGGTCCGCTCAAATCTCATCAGAATACGAAGTGTTACGGAATTATCTAATAGATGTCGCGCTGTCCAAATTTGACGAAGCGATGGCAATGAATATGGGATCAGTGGCTGAGACCGTTGCACGAAGAGGTGTAGCCTTGGCGGCGGAAAGAAATATTAAGCTGTTGCAGCCGGACGAAAGCCAACGCCCACAAGCCGCACGCCTTTTGAAGGAAGTTGAGGACGAGTTCTACGCTGGCATGAAGCAAGTTCTAGAGACTAGGCGTCGGCAGGACGGCAAATGAACGGTGCTTTCCTACTACGCACTGTTGTTTTCGATCGATGCTTAACAAGTCCAACACTAACCTCCATCGCCTCACACCGCTGCGGCAGCGCTTCAATGTTCTTGTAACCTAACGGGCGCTCAGGCGGGCGGCCGAGCGCTTCTTGAATGGTTGCTTCGAATTTTGCGGGGAGTGCCGTTTCCAGGCAGATAAGCGGCACACCAGCTTCATAGTGCGCGAGGCCGACTTTGACGCCGTCGTCGGCTTGACCGGAAATGCTGGCGATCATGAGCTAGCCCGAGATCAACATATAGATTCCGATCGCAATCACTAACAGGATTCCGACCGTAGGGGTCCACACGACAAAATTCTGTTTGCGATTGAGCTTGGCTTGCGCAGCTTGGTTTTGCTTGGCGGCGCGAGCTGCCGCTTCATCGAGATTGACGCCTCGATTCAGAAGTTCGGCGCGGATGGTTTCTTTAGCGGTCTCGTTGACGTTCGTTGCTACCAGGCACTTGGCAAGGTGTTCGGCATTCCACGTCTTGATGCTCTGCGCGAAGGCTTCTCGATCGTTTGAATGTTCCACGGCGGACACTTATGCGCTTTGTTGTTCGATGAGGCGTTTTACGGCGATCGCATCCGCCTCCATCACTTCGCACCGTTGCGGCAGTGCTTCAATGTTCTCGTAGCCCAGTGGGCGCTTGGGCGGGCGGCCCAATGCTTCTTGAATGGTTGCTTCGAATTTCGCGGGGAGTGCCGTTTCCAGGCAGATGAGAGGCACACCGGCTTCGCGGTGCGCGAGGCCGACTTTGACGCCGTCGGCGGTGTGGGTGTCGACGATGGTGTTGTATTCGCTGTCGATTTTGCGAATGGTGTGCAGTCGATCTTCATGCGTGCTGCGGCCCGAGACGAAGCCGAAATCTTTCACGCGCGCGAAGTCCGTGGGGCCGAGATTGAATGCACCTTCGCGGTCGATCTGTTGCCATAACGATTTGAGACGCGTGGAATCGCGCCCCATGAGATCGAACACGAAGCGCTCAAAGTTCGAGGCTTTGGAAATGTCCATAGATGGGCTGGACGTTTCGAACACGTCCGCGCCCTTGCGCACGCGGTAAGTGCCGGTGCGGAAAAACTCGTCGAGCACGTCGTTTTCGTTGGTGGCGACGATGAGATTCTTAATCGGCAGACCCATCATGCGCGCGACATGGCCGGCGCAGACGTTGCCGAAATTGCCCGAGGGCACGGCGAAGCTCACTTTTTCGTCTTCGCTCTTGGTCGCAGCGAAGTAGCCCTTGAAGTAGTAGACCACCTGCGCGATGAGGCGCGCCCAGTTGATCGAGTTCACGGTACCGATGTTGTAGCGCGCCTTGAACGCCAGATCGTTGCTCACTGCCTTGACGATGTCCTGCGCATCATCGAACACGCCTTTGATGGCGATGTTGTGAATGTTCGGGTCCTGCAGCGAATACATCTGCGCCTGCTGGAACGGGCTCATCTTGCCGTGCGGCGAGAGCATGAAAACTTTGATGCCCTTCTTGCCGCGCATGGCGTATTCGGCGGCCGAGCCGGTGTCGCCCGAAGTCGCACCGAGGATGTTGAGCGTCTTGCCTTCCTTGGCGAGCACGTATTCGAAAAGATTGCCGAGCAACTGCATGGCAATGTCCTTGAACGCGAGCGTCGGGCCGTTGGAGAGTTGTAGCAAATACAGCCCGTCTTCGAGCTTGTGCAGCGGTGTGATGTCGTCGGTGCCGAAAACTTCGGCGGTATAGGTGCGATCGACGATGCCCTTCAGATCGGCGGCGGGGATGTCGTCGATATAGCGCGAGATGATTTCGAAGGCGAGTTCGCGGTAGCCGAGCCTACGCCACTGCGCAAGCGTGGCCTTGTCGATCTGCGGATAGCTTTCCGGCATGGCGAGGCCGCCGTCCGGTGCCAGTCCTTCGAGCAGGATGTCGGTGAAGCTGGCGGGCGGCATGCCGCCGCGAGTAGAGATGTATTTCATTTCTTCGTAGCCTGAAGCGGAGAGCTGTGAACTCTCAGCAAAACCTTGGAACCGGGTTTCGACGGCTCCCCTGGATTCCGGGTCGCGCGCTACGCGCTTGCCCGGAATGACGACCTATATATACCGCCGTTGATGGTTCGACTGCTTCGCGCTCACCACGAACGGCTTTCTATTCCCGCACTGCCTGGATTCCGGGTCGCGCCCTGCGGGCTTGGCCGGAATGACGTAACGCGTCTGGATTCCCACCTACGCGGGAATGACAATCTATTTACATAGCCGTTCATGCTTCGACAGGCTCAGCACGAACGGTGGATTCCGGGTCGCGCGCTCCGCGCTCGCCCGGAATGACAACCTGGCTTCAGCTTTTGCCCAGCGTTTCAAGGCGGATGCGCGTCACCTTGCCGTTCACGACGGGCAGCGCCTCGATCGCTGCGATGGCGGCGTTGATGTGCTTTTCGTGCGTTTCGTGCGTGAGCATGATGATATCCGACTGCTCTTCGTCCTCGCCGCGTTCCTTCTGCATCATCGCGCCGATCGAAATGGAGCGATCCGCCAGAATGCGTGTGACGTCCGCCAGCACACCCGGTTTGTCGTGCACGCGCAGGCGCAGGTAATACGAGGTGATGACTTCTTCCATCGGAAGAATCGCCGTCGCCGCCAGTTGATCGGGCTGGAAGGCCAGATGCGGCACGCGATGATCCGGATCGGCGGTATGCAGGCGCGTGATATCGACAAGGTCGGCGACCACCGCGCTGGCGGTAGGGTCGGCTCCCGCGCCCGCGCCGTAGTACAGCGTCGCGCCGACGGCATCGCCCTTCACCAGTATGGCGTTCATCACGCCTTCGACATTGGCGATGAGGCGCTTCATCGGGATCAGCGTCGGATGCACGCGCAGTTCGATGCCGTTCGGCATGCGCTTGGCGATGCCAAGCAGCTTGATGCGATAGCCGAACTGTTCGGCGTACTGAATGTCTTCGCGCGTCAGTTTGGAAATGCCTTCGGTATAGATGCGGTCGAACTGCATCGGAATGCCGAATGCGATGGCCGACATGATCGCCAGCTTGTGCGCGGCGTCGATGCCTTCGATGTCGAAGGTCGGGTCGGCTTCGGCGTAACCGAGACGTTGCGCTTCCTTGAGCACGGTGTCGAACGACAGACCCTTCTCGCGCATTTCGGAAAGGATGAAGTTCGAGGTGCCGTTGATGATGCCGGCGATCCATTCGATGCGGTTCGCCGTCAGGCCTTCGCGCAGCGCCTTGATGATGGGAATACCGCCGGCGACGGCGGCTTCGAAGGCCACCATCACGCCCTTCTCCTGCGCGCGCTTGAAGATTTCGTTGCCGTGCACGGCGAGCAGCGCCTTGTTGGCGGTGACGACGTGCTTGCCGTTGGCGATTGCCGCGAGCACCAGATCCTTCGCCACGGTGCAGCCGCCGATCAGTTCGACGACGATATCGATGTCGGGGTCGTTGACGATGTCGTATGCGTCGCTGAACACCTTGGCCGCGCCGCCGGTCAGGCGGCGGGCTTTTTCGGTGTCCTTGTCGGCCACTGCGGAAATGCGGATTTCACGTCCGGCGCGGCGGCTGATTTCTTCGCGATTGCGGGTCAGCACGCTCCAGGTGCCGCCACCCACGGTGCCGATGCCCAGTAATCCAGCGTTGATCGGTTTCATGTCTGTTTAATCGCCTTACAACGGTTTCTTGAACGTGAAGGAACGGCTGCGCGCGCCTTCACGAAAATTGAATTGATACACCCGCAGACGTGCCGACAGCGCTGTCGGCATGCGCCGCATCGACGATGGCGGTCATGCGTGGTGACGGTGATAGTTATCGAGGAAGCGCGCCAGCCGGCCGATCGCTTCGGTGAGATCGTCGGCGTTGGGCAGGAACACGATGCGCATGTGGTCCGGATGCGGCCAGTTGAAGCCGGTCCCCTGCACCACCAGCACCTTCTCTTCTTCCAGCAGGCGCAGGATGAATTCCTGATCGTTCCGGATCGGATAACGCTTCATGTCCAGACGCGGAAACAGATACAGCGCGGCCTGCGGCTTGACGCAGCTCACGCCCGGAATGTCGGTCAGCAGACGATGGGCAAGATCGCGCTGACGCGCAAGCCGCCCGCCCGGCGCGACCAGATCGTTGATGCTCTGATAGCCGCCCAGCGCGGTCTGCACCGCGTACTGACCCGGCACGTTGGCACACAGGCGCATGGAAGCGAGAATGTTCAACCCGTCGATGTAATCGGCGGCGTGCTTCTTGTTGCCGGAAATGATCATCCAGCCGGTGCGATAGCCGCAGGCGCGATAGTTCTTCGACAGCCCGTTGAAGGTCACGAACAGCACATCGTCGGCCAGCGACGCGATCGAAGTGTGCTTTGCGCCGTCGTACAGGGTCTTGTCGTACACCTCGTCGGCGAACACGATGAGTTGATGCTGGCGCGCGATTTCGATGACCTCTTCGAGCAAATCGGTCGGATACAGCGCGCCGGTCGGATTGTTCGGGTTGATCAGCACGATGGCGCGCGTGTGCGGGCCGATTTTCGCGCGCATGTCTTTGAGGTCGGGCAGCCAGCCCGCGCCTTCGTCGCACATGTAATGGCGCGCCGCGCCGCCGGCGAGCGCCACCGCTGCGGTCCACAGCGGGTAATCCGGCGCCGGCACCAGCACTTCGTCGCCGTTGTCGAGCAGGCCCTGCATCGACATGACGATGAGTTCGGACACGCCGTTGCCCATGATGATGTCGTCGAGCTGGACGCCGGCGATGCCCTTCTCCTGCGCGTAATGCATGACCGCCTTGCGCGCGGCGAACAACCCTTTCGAATCCGAATAGCCCGAGGCGTTGGGCAGATTGACGATCACGTCCTGACGGACTTCGTCCGGCGCATCGAAGCCGAACGGCGCCAGATTGCCGATGTTCAGCTTCATGATGCGCTGGCCCTCTTCCTCCATCTGCCGCGCGCGTGCGAGAACCGGCCCGCGGATGTCGTAGCAGACGTTGGCGAGCTTGGCCGACTTGCGCACGGGCTTCAGCACGGGACGGAGGAGGCGTTCGGGATTGGCGGTCATCTGGGGGCGGGAAGCGACGGGGCGCGAAAAAGGTGGCAGCCTAATTGCTTACGCTGCAGCGCAAAAGCAGCAATGGTAGTCGGTCCAACCCCCGGCCGCAATTGAACAAATCTCATTTTGGCGAAACAGCTTATGCAGCGCGCAGTCACACCGTCAGTCGCTATAATTCGGCCAACTTTGGGACGCACTTTTGAAACTCCATCTTTCACAGGCCGCCGGCCGCAATCTCGTCACCGCCTACGGGCCCGGTTACGTCTCCGTCAATCACCAACGGCACGAGCGCAGTCTGATCATCATGCCCGAGGAATTGGACCCGGAGTGGGCGCCGGCCAGCTTTACCGAACTGCAGCCGGAGCACCTGCTGCCGCTGGTCGACCGCAATCTGGAAGTGGTGATCATCGGCACCGGTCCGACTCTGCGTTTTCCGCGCCCGGAAATCATGCGCCCGCTGATCCAGGCGGGTCTGGGCTACGAGGTCATGGACGTCCAGGCCGCCTGCCGCACCTACAACATCCTGGTCGACGAAGATCGCCGGGTCGCCGCCGCTTTGTTGATGGCATAGACGGGATGCGCGGTCATGCTGCGGCACAGTCCCGTTTAGCGGCGGCTTGCGGAACGGGCGGATGAAACTGGCCCTGAAAATCGACGTCAGCACCCTGCGCGGAACGCGCGAAGGGGTTCCGCGCCTGGCCAACGCGCTGCAGCGTCACAACGCAGGCGCGACCTTCCTGTTCAGCCTCGGCCCGGATCGTACCGGGCGGATCATCCGGCACGCCGCTCTGCGCAAGACTTCGGGCACGCCTTTGCTCGCGCAATACGGATTTCGCACGTTGCTGTACGGCACCGTGCTGCCCGGGCCGAACATCGGCGTGCGCAGCAAGAAGATTCTGCGCCGCGTGCGCGACGACGGTTTCGAGGTCGGCGTGCGCGGCTGGGATCACATTGCGTGGCAGGTGCGCGTGCTGCAAGCCGATGCGGCGTGGACCGCCCGCCATATGCAGCTTGCATTCGGTCGCTTCAACGAGATTTTCGGCGCCATGCCGCGCGTGCATGGCGCCGCCGGCTGGCGCATGAATCGCCATGCCTACCGTCTCGAACAGCGCATGGCGCTCGCCTATGCATCGGACACACGCGGCCACTTTCCCTTCGTGCCCGTCCTCAACGGCGAAATCATCGCCTGCCCACAACTACCGACCACGCTGCCGACGCTCGATGAACTGATCGGGGCGGACGGCGTAACGGCCGACAACGTCGTCGACCGATTGCTCGAACGGTCGCGCGATCCACTACCGACGGGTCACGTACACACCCTGCGCGCCGAGCGCGAAGGCATGGCACTGCTGCCGCAATTCGAACGCCTGCTGGAAGGATGGCAGGCCATGGGTTACGACCTGGTGAGCCTGGGCGAGTTGTACGAGTCGCTCGACCATGCGTACCTGCCCCACTGTCATGTGACGCTCGGAGAGATTGCCGGCAGTTCCGGCGCCTTCGCGCGGCAGAGCGGCCCGTACCTCGCCGTCTGAAACCGATCCCCGGATCGACGACCACGCGCGGATCGCATCGCCGCACCGCGGCTAAGTGGCGGACGTTGACCGTCAGCGCTTTTTACAATCGGGCGGCGCCTTCTATTCACCTTTGGCCAATTACCATTTTCTGTGAGGCACTTCCGGCATCAGGCACGGTTAATGCCCTAAGCGTCGCACGCACAGTGAGTGCGGCGCCGTATCCGAATAAGGATGACAAAATCATGCGCATTGTCAGGAGATTGGCACTCGGATTACTTCTGCTGTTCACCGCCTTACCCGCTTCCGCTTTTGTCATCACCGGGACACTGGATCTGGATCCGCGCAACCCGGAACTGGATGACAACTTCGACATCGATATTGCGATCAACGCAGTCGGCGATACCGCCAGCTGGACGGTGACCTTCGTCAGTGATCAGCCCAGCGCGTTTCTCGGTGAGTTCTATTTCAATGTCGTTGACGGCGATTACACCTTCAGCGATTTCAACCCGGACAGCTGGCAGATCGTCACGCCCGCAAGCGAAGTCGGCGGCGGAAACTGGTCCAACGGTTTCATCTACGAAGCCAATGACACCGAAAACGGCGCAGGTGACCATCGGGTTAACGCCGGCGAATCGCTCACCTTCGTCATGACCAAGAACGACGGCAATTTCGTCGAGACGGACTTCGTCGGCGCACCCTGTGCAACGACTTCGGCGTTCGACGGCTGCTGGCAATTGGGCGCGCATATCCAGGGCTTCGAAAACCTCCCGCCCGGCAGCCTGTTCCTGGTCGGCAACTTCGATGGGGGCAACGGCATTCCGGAGCCGGCTACGCTCGCTCTGCTCGGTGCTGCCCTTCTCGCCATGGGTGCAAGGCGACGCGCCTGAGTTTTACCCCGGAACGCGGGGAGAAAAGAGCACTTCCCGCGTTCCGTTCGGTGCGGTTGCGCCGCCCGCCGAATACCGCAACAATCTCGGCTGACTCTCCTTCGGCCTCAGCTCATGCCCGACCACGCAGTACCTGATTTCAAACTCCCCGGCACCAGCGGCACGACCTTTCAGTTGTCCCAGATCCCGAGCAAGTACGTCGTTCTGTATTTCTATCCCAAGGACAGCACGCCCGGCTGCACCACGGAAGGACAACAGTTCGGCGACCTGCACGCGCAGTTCGCCAAGGCGGATTGCACGGTGTACGGCATCTCCCGCGACAGCCTCAAATCGCACGAAAGCTTCAAGAACAAAATGGGTTTCCCCTTCGAGTTGCTGTCCGACGCGGACGAGGAAGCGTGCAAGCTGTTCGACGTCATCAAGCTGAAGAACATGTACGGCAAGCAGGTGCGCGGCATCGAGCGCAGCACCTTCGTTCTCGATGCCAAAGGCGCCATCCTGCGCGAATGGCGCGGCGTCAAGGTGCCGGGACATCCGCAGGACGTGCTCGACTTCGTTGAATCTCTTTAGCCCGCCGCTCCACCACCCACACACTGCAACATGGCCACCAAAAAATCGCGCGCAAAAAAATCCGACCAGACCAAGCTCTTCGTCCTCGATACCAACGTGCTGATGCACGACCCGACCAGCCTCTTCCGCTTCGAAGAGCACGATGTCTACGTGCCGATGATGACGCTGGAGGAACTGGACAATAACAAGAAGGGCGTCTCCGAAGTGTCGCGCAATGCGCGCCAGGCAAGCCGCTATCTGGATGAAATCGTCAGCAAGGCGGCCGTTGCGATGCGCGACGGCATTCCCCTGCAGCGACACAACGCCGATACCGCGAACGGCCGACTCTTCCTGCAGACCGAGGCGATTACCGCCACGCTGCCGACCAGCCTGCCGACCACCAAGGCTGACAATCACATCATCGCGGTGGTGATGTACCTGCAGGACCGCGATCGCGCGCGTCAGGTCATCCTGGTGTCCAAGGACATCAACATGCGCATCAAGGCGCGTGCGCTCGGATTGGACGCGGAAGACTACTTCAACGACAAGGTTCTGGAAGACACCGACATCCTGTATGCCGGCGTGCGCGAACTGCCGGCCGATTTCTGGGACCTGCACGCCAAGGGCATGGAATCCTGGAAGAAGGACGGCCGCACCTACTACCGCTTGCAAGGTCCATTGGCGCAGAGCCTGTCGCTCAACGAGTTCGTCTATCAGGAAGGCGAGCAACCGTTGTATGCATGGGTGCGCGAGCAGGAAGGCAAGAGCGCGGTGTTCGAGACGGTGCGCGATTACGGCCACAACAAGAATTCGGTGTGGGGCATCACGGCGCGCAACCGCGAACAGAATTTCGCCCTCAACCTGCTGATGAATCCGGAAATCGACTTCGTTACTCTGCTCGGTCAGGCCGGCACCGGGAAAACGCTGCTGACCTTGGCGGCAGGCCTGATGCAGACGCTCGAAGTGAAGACCTACAGCGAAATCATCATGACGCGCGTGACCGTGCCGGTCGGCGAAGACATCGGTTTCCTGCCCGGCACCGAAGAAGAAAAGATGACCCCGTGGATGGGCGCGCTGGAAGACAACCTCGATGTGCTCAACGCCACCGATGAAGAAGCGGGCGAATGGGGCCGCGCAGCGACGCGCGATCTGATCCGTTCGCGCATCAAGGTGAAGTCGCTCAACTTCATGCGCGGCCGCACGTTCATCAACAAATTCCTGATCATCGACGAGGCGCAGAACCTGACGCCGAAGCAGATGAAAACGCTCATCACGCGCGCCGGTCCCGGCACCAAGGTCGTATGCCTGGGCAACATTGCGCAGATCGATACGCCCTATCTCACCGAAGGCAGTTCGGGTCTGACCTACGTGGTGGATCGCTTCAAGGGTTGGGAGCACTCCGGCCACATCACACTGCAGCGCGGCGAGCGTTCGCGTCTGGCCGATCACGCGGCGGAAGTGCTTTGACCGACTCAGCCGCACGTGCACGCCTACGATGACCAGAAGATGCATCCCTGCTTAACCGTTCATGGTTCGACTGCGCCTTTCGGGCGCGCTCACCACGAACGGTTGAGCGACCGTTCGTCCTGAGCCGCGCGCCACAGGCAAGCGAGTCGAAGGATGAACGGAGCGCCTTGCTGTGTGCGGGCGGCATAAGCCTTGCCCACCACGGACGGTATCGAACCGGGCGCTGACCCAGCGAGGCTCTCATGATTGAACTCTTCACCGACCCGGGCGTCTGGGTGGGTTTGCTCACCCTGGTCGTGCTCGAGATCGTGCTCGGCATCGACAACCTGGTGTTCATCGCGATCCTTGCTGCACGCCTGCCGCCGCGACAGCGCGACCTCGCGCGCATCATCGGCCTGTCGCTCGCGCTGTTCATGCGACTGGCATTGCTTGCCGCCATCTCCTGGCTGGTGACGCTCACCGAGCCGTTGTTCACGGTCGGGCCGCTGGATGTTTCGGGGCGCGATCTGATCCTGTTCCTCGGCGGCTTGTTCCTGCTCTACAAGGCGACCACCGAACTGCACGCGCGACTGGAAGGCGTCACGCACCACGGCCCCGCCGCCAAAGCGCAGGCGAGTCTGTGGGTGGTGGTGACGCAGATCGTCGTGCTGGATGCGGTGTTCTCGCTCGATTCGGTTATTACCGCCGTCGGCATGGTGAATGACCTGCCGGTGATGATGGCGGCAGTCGTGATCGCGATCGGCGTCATGCTGTTCGCGTCCAAACCGCTCACCGCGTTCGTCAACGCGCATCCGACGGTCGTGGTGCTGTGTCTGAGCTTTCTGCTCATGATCGGGCTGAGCCTCGTCGCCGACGGCCTCGGCTTCCATCTGCCGAAGGGTTATCTCTACGCCGCGATCGGCTTCTCCATCATGATCGAGTTCTTCAATCAGTGGGCGCGAAGGAACTACCTCAAGCAGCAAAGCCGGCGACCGCTGCGCGACCGTACCGCCGATATGATCCTGCGCCTGCTGGCCGGGCCGAGCGCGCTGGAGGCGGAGCCGGCAATGGCCGGCGCGCCTTTCATGCCCGGCGAGCGCCCCGCGTTCGCACCCGAAGAGCGACAGATGGTGCGCGGCGTGCTGGCGCTGGCCGAGCGGTCGCTGCGTTCGGTCATGACGCCGCGCTCGGACATCGCATGGATCGATATCGGAAAGGATGCGGCACAGATTCGCGAGCAGCTACACGCTCGCCCGCATAGCCGTTATCCCGTCGCGCGCGGCGGTCTCGATCAACTGCTCGGGGTGGTTCGCGCGAAGGACGCGATCTACGACCTCGTGCACGAAGACCTCATCCGCGATGAAAGCATTAAGGAGCCGATGATCCTTCCCGAGACGATGCCGGCACTCAGAGCCGTTCATCGTCTGCGCGAGGCGAAGGCGCAACTGGCCCTGGTCAGCAACGAACATGGCGCGATAGAGGGCATCGTCACGCCGCTCGATATTCTCGAAGCGATCGCAGGCGATTTTCCGGAGGAAGGAGAGAAGCCGACCATCCGTCCACAGGGCGACGGCGTGTGGCTCGTCGACGGCGGCGCGGATCCGCACCATCTCGAGCATGTGTTGGAGACGTCAGGCCTGGTCAGCGACGATGAGCGCTACACCACTGTGTCCGGCTTGATGACCACGCGTCTGCGACGCGTGCCTGCGGTCGGGGACGCTTTCGAACATCAAGGCTACGAGTTTCGCGTCACCGACGTGCGCGGCCAGCGTGTACATCAGGTGAGTGTGACCCGCATCGAACCGCTCTCGGAAGAAGAGCAGGAGCACTAAGCGAGGTGATAGTCGGGTTCGACTGCTCCCTGCAGTCGCACTCACGACGGAACGGCTTTTCAAACTTTCGGGATTCCGGGTCGCGGGCTCCGCCGTGCGCGATACGCCATTGCCGTGAAGCTTGTCCCGGACTTCGATCCGGGAGCGGGAATCCAGTCGCTTCTACTTCGTTCGTACTGCGCTTCGCGTAAAACGCGCGAGTCGAAGTATGAACGGAACGGATATCAGAAACGATTTGGCGATGCGTAATTCTGGTTCCGGCATAACGTAAACGTTAGCCTTCACCGAAACTATGCCGATCCTGACCACTAGAAGCAATTGAGTAGTTTTGGCTCTGACGTAACCTGAAGGTTAGTCTTCGCCGAAACTATGTTCGCCGACCGTTAAAAGCGGTTCGGCGAAGCATAGTTTTCAAACCGCGTGTACTGACCGAGGAAGGTCAGATCGATGTGCCCGATCGGGCCGTTACGCTGTTTGAGAATGAGGATCTCGGCTTTACCCTTGTCCGCCGAATCCTGGTTGTAGACCTCGTCGCGATAGATCGCGAGAATCAGATCGGCATCCTGCTCGATGGCGCCCGATTCGCGCAGGTCGGACATCACCGGACGCTTGTTGGGCCGTTGCTCCAGACTGCGGTTGAGTTGCGACAGCGCGATCACCGGCACGTGCAGTTCCTTGGCCAGCGCTTTGAGCGAGCGCGAGATTTCCGAAATCTCGGTGGCACGGTTTTCGCCGCTGCCCATGCTCGAACCCGACATGAGCTGTAGATAGTCAATGATGATCACGCCCAGCTTGCCGTACTGACGATGCAGGCGCCGCGCGCGAGCGCGCAATTCGAGCGAGTTGAGCGCAGGCGTTTCGTCGATGTGAATCGGCGCGCTGTGCAGCTTGCCGACCGCGTCGGTCAACTGGCTCCAGTCCTGATCGGTCAGGCGCGCGGTGCGCAGCTTGTGCTGATCGATACGGCCGATGGAGCCGAGCATTCGCGCCGCCAACTGTGT
This sequence comes from Nitrosomonadales bacterium, assembly GCA_036676355.1. Classification (GTDB taxonomy): domain Bacteria; phylum Pseudomonadota; class Gammaproteobacteria; order Burkholderiales; family SG8-39; genus ZC4RG42. Next base: position 15,740 of record JAKFDA010000008.1, read on the forward strand.
GCCGGCCATTTCCATACTGAACACCGCCACCGGCAACCCGCTTTGCACGCCGATGTTCTCGCCGATATTCAGCGCGAACGCGGTCTTGCCCATGCTGGGGCGGCCGGCGATGATGATGAGGTCGCCTTCCTGCAGCCCCGAGGTCATGTTGTCCAGCTCGGCATACCCGGTCGGAATGCCGGTGATGTCCGAGGGATTGTCACGGCTATAGAGAAAATCGACACGCTCCATCACCTGCGTGAGCAGTTGATTGATGTCGGTGAAGCCCTGCCGCCCGCGCGAACCGCTTTCGGCGATTTCCATCACCTTCGACTCGGCTTCGTCGAGCAACTGACCGACATGCTTGCCGAGCGGGTTCAGCGCGCTGTCGGCGATCTCCGTCCCGACCGCGACCAATCGACGCATGACGGCGCGCTCGTGCACGATCTCGGCATAGCGGCGGATGTTGTGCGCCGACGGCGTGTTCTGCGCCAACATGCCGAGATAGGCGAGGCCGCCGGTCTTGTCCTTGTCTTCGCAGGAGTCGATGGACTCGTGCACCGTCACCACGTCGGCCGGCTTGGCGTCGCCGATGAGGCGGGCAATGTGGCGATAAATGCGGCGATGATCGTCGCGGTAGAAATCGTCCACGGCGAGCACGTCGCCGATGCGATCCCATGCCGCGTTGTCGAGCAACAACCCACCCAGCACCGATTGCTCCGCTTCGATCGAATGCGGGGGAATGCGCAGGTTGAGCACCTGCGGATCGACGGCAACTTGTGTGGACGACTGGGCCATGCGTAAGAGGGACGCCGCACTCGCCAGAGGCGAAGCGCAAAAACGTTAAACGGGAAGAGGCATTCTAACCGCTGGGAAAAGTCTGGCCAGGGTTTTTCGCCCGCCCGCGATATCACAAGGCCGAACGCCGTGAGATATGCGGCATGGGCAAAAAAAGAAGGGGCCCTTGCGGGCCCCTTCGCCTTCGACATCGGTGCGGTGCGCTTCAGACGGTGTGTTCGCCCAGCACGGCAACCTTGATGTTGATGACCACATCGGTATGCAGCGAAACCGAGACGTCGTGATCGCCGACGACCTTGAGCGGACCCTGCGGCAGACGAACCGCCGCGCGTTCCACCGGATGGCCCTGCGCTTCCAGCGCTTCGGCGATATCGAAGGTCGAGACCGAACCGAACAGGCGGCCATCCACACCGGCCTTGCGCGTGATCTGCACGGTCAGACCGTCGATCTCCGCGCCTTTGGCCTGTGCTGCAGCCAGTTGTTCGGCCTGCACCTTTTCCAGCTCGGCACGGCGCGTTTCGAACTCGGCCAGGTTGGCCGGCGTTGCACGCTTCGCCTTGCGTTGCGGAATCAGGAAATTGCGGGCGTAGCCGTCCTTGACTTTGACGACGTCGCCGAGGCCACCGAGGTTGATCACTTTTTCGAGCAGAATGATTTGCATGTTTCCGCTCTCCTTAGTGACGGTCGGTGTAAGGCAGCAGCGCGAGATAACGCGCGCGCTCGATGGCGCTGCCCAACTGGCGTTGGTAGCCGGTCTTCGTGCCGGTGATACGTGCAGGAATGATCTTGCCGTTCTCGCTGACGAAATCCTTCAGCAGATCGACATCCTTGTAATCGATCCATTCGATTTTTTCCGCCGTGAAACGGCAGAACTTGCGGCGCTTGAATAACGCGCGGCCGCCTTCGCGACCTTTGCGTCCGTCCTTGCCTTTGCCTTTGGCGTTGCGGCCGCCGCTACGGCCTCTGCTTGGTGGGGGCATCGTTTGCTCCTTCCTTGAATTCGATAGTGTTCACATGCAACACCAGCTGTCTGCTCGATCGGCTCCTGGGAGCCACGAATCCGCTCAATCGCATCGCGATGCCGAGCGGAGCGCCTGCCACCAGTTTTGCCTGCTCCTGCACCGCCATGCACCCCAGGTCGAGTTCGACCTGCCTGGGCGTCCCCGCTTCCAATTGCTCGGAAGCGTGGGCGATGCGGAAGTTGACGATCGGGACTCCGGCCGGCGTGTACCGCAGCGCATCGCGCTCGGTGAGGTTGCCGGTCAGGACGAGCTGATTGTCGCGATTCAATCGTTAAGCGCTGACAGCCGGCTGTTCGGCTTCCGTCTCGGCGGGCTTCGCTTCCTTGGCCGGCTGAGGTTCGAGCACCGAACGCGACTTCTCTTCCTTCATCATCGGCGAAGGCGCGCTTACGGCGTGCTTCATTTTCACGACGAGATGACGCAATACGGCGTCATTGAATTTGAAGGCGTGTTCCAGTTCGGTCAGCGTCTCGGCGTCGCACTCGATGTTCATGAGTACGTAGTGCGCCTTGTGAATCTTGGCGATCGGATAGGCGAGCTGGCGACGGCCCCAGTCTTCCAGACGATGGATCTTGCCGTTGCGCGTGGTCACAGCCGCGCGATAACGCTCGATCATCGCCGGGACCTGTTCACTCTGGTCCGGATGGACGATGAATACGATTTCGTAATGACGCATGCACACTCCTTTTGGGCTAAGTCCTTCCGTCATGCGATACGGTAAGGAAAGGTTGTCCCGGCAATCCCGGGAAAGCCGCCGATTATAGCGGCCGGCGTTGGTCGAAACAAGTCAAATCAAGAAGATGGGCGGCAGAGATCGGCCGTTCATGGTTCGAGCGCCTCACCGCGAACGGCTTAAAACCGTTCGCCCTAAGCCGCCCAAAGGGCGAGTCGAAGGGTGAACGGGCGATCGCTACGCTACTGGATTTGCGCCATCCGGCGTCGCGCGGATTCGTAAAGGCAGATTCCGGCAGCCACCGACACATTCAGGCTTTCGACCTGCCCGAACATCGGAATGCGCACCACCAGATCGCAATGTTCACGGGTCAGGCGGCGCATCCCCTCGCCCTCCGAGCCCAGCACCCAGGCAATCGCAGGCGGCAGGTCGGCGCGATAAAGATCAGTCTCCGCTTCGTCGGCCGCGCCGACGATCCAGATATTGCGTTCCTTCAGCTCATCCAGCGTGCGCGCCAGATTGGTGACGACGAAATACGGCACGCTGTCGGCCGCGCCGCTTGCCACCTTGATGGCGGCCGCGGAGAGCCCCGCGCTGCGATCCTTGGGTGCGATCACCGCATGCGCGCCGGCGGCATCGGCTACGCGCAACGCCGCGCCCAGATTGTGCGGATCGGTCACGCCGTCGAGCACCAGCAACAACGGTGGCGCGCCCAGTTGGTCGAGAAAATCGTCAAGACTCGCACGCGGCTGGCGCGTGATCACGCCCGCGACCACGCCCTGGTGACGCGCGCCGCTTGCCATGCCGTCGAGCCGCGCCGCCGAGACCTGCATGACGCGCACGCCACGCGCTTCGGCGAGCTTGACCAGATCGCGCGAGCGCGGATCGCTGCGCGTCGCATCGACGTAAAGTTCCTGCACCGATTCCGCATCGCTGCGCAGGCGCGACTGCACGGCATGGAAGCCGTGGATAAAAGAAAGTTTGCTCATTCTTTAGCGTCGGCCAGCACGAAGTCGATGCGGCTCTGCTCCAGATCCACACGCGCCACGCGCACCCGTACACGATCGGCGAGTCTGAAGCGCTTGTTGGTGCGCTCGCCGCGCATTTCGTGTAATGCGGCGTCGAACCGGAAGTAGTCGTGGCCCAGTTCCGACACGTGCACGAGTCCTTCCACATACACGTCGTCGAGCGCAACGAAAATACCGAAACTCGTCACGGCGCTGATGCTGCCCTCGAACTCCTCGCCGACCTTGTCCTGCATGTAGTAGGACTTCAGCCACGCCACCACATCGCGCGTTGCGTCGTCGGCGCGGCGCTCGGTCATCGAGCAGTGCACGCCGAGTTCGTGCCAGTCGCCCGGCTGGTAATGCGCACCATCCAGCACTGCCTTGATCGACCGATGGATCAGCAGATCCGGATAGCGGCGAATGGGCGAGGTGAAATGCGTGTATCCCTCATAGGCAAGCCCGAAGTGTCCCTGGTTGTCCGGGCTGTAGACGGCCTGCTGCAATGAGCGCAGCAACACCGTCTGCAACAGTTGAATGTCAGGCCGGTCCTTGATGCTGTCGAGCAGCTTGGCGTACTGCTTGGCCGTCGGCTTGTCGCCGCCGGGCAATTGCAGGCCGAAGCTTTTGAGAAATTCGCGCAGACGTTCGAGCTTTTCCGGCGTCGGTCCTTCGTGCACGCGATAAAGCGTGGGATGCTCGTTGGTCTGCAGAAAATCGGACGCGCAGACGTTCGCCGCAAGCATGCATTCCTCGATGAGTTTATGGGCCTCATTGCGTGGTGCGGGAATGATGCGTTCGATCTTGCCGTTGTCGTCGAAAACCATTTGCGTCTCGATGGTCTCGAAATCGATCGCGCCGCGCTTTTCGCGCGCCTGCAGCAGCGCCTTGAACACGCCATTCAACGTTTCCAGCGGCACGCGCAGAAATTCCGGCACCGGCTCGACATCGGCCTCCAGGCCGTACAGCAGCTTTGCAACGCGAGTGTAGGTCAGTCGCGCGTGCGAACGAATCACGGCGCGATAGAACTTATACGGTCCGAGTTCGCCCTTGTGGGACACGACGACTTCGCACACCATCGCCAGACGATCTTCGTTCGGGTTGAGCGAACAAAGGCCGTTCGACAGCTTCTCCGGCAGCATCGGGATCACCCGCCGCGGAAAATAGACGGAGTTGCCGCGCTCGCGCGCGTCCCCATCCAGCCCATCGTTCGATGCGACGTAGTGACTGACGTCGGCAATCGCGACGTAAAGTTTGTAACCCTTGCCCTGGCGCTCGCAATATACCGCGTCATCGAAATCCTTGGCCGTCTCGCCGTCGATGGTCACCAGCGGAAAGGCGCGCAAATCGACGCGATCGCCGATATCCGCCTTGCGTACCGCTTTCGGCAGTTTGGCTGCCAACCGTTGCGCTTCCTTGGAAAATTCATACGGCAGATCATGCTTGCGCAAGGCGATTTCGATTTCCATGCCGGGATCGCCGAAATCTCCCAGCACTTCGACGATTTTGCCGATGGGCTTGGCATAACGCCCCGGTTGCTCGACCAGTTCCGCGGTGACGATCTGCCCTTCCCTGGCGCTCGCCCTGCCACCCTGCTCGATCAGGATGTCATGATTGATGCGCTTATCCGCAGGCGCGATAAACCAGATACCGCGTTCCTTCATCAGGCGCCCGACCACGCGCCTCTGCCCACGCTCGAGTATTTCGACGATCGTGGCCTCTCGCCGCCCGCGTCGGTCGAGCGCCCCGGGTCGCACCATGACCCGGTCGCCATGCATCACTTGCTGCATCTCGTTCGGGTTGAGAAAGAGATCGCCGCCGCCCTCGTCGGGAATCACAAAGCCGTAGCCCTCGCGATGCGCTTCGATGCGCCCGGCGATGAGATCGAGTTTTTCCGCAACCAGGATCTGATCCTTGCGATTGCGCAGAATCTGTCCGTTGCGTTCCATCGCCGCGATGCGCCGCGCGAAGCCCTCGGCTTCCTCCGGCTTGATCTCGAGCAACTTGGCCAGGCGTTTTTCCTCGACCGGCACGCCTTCTTCTTCGAGCACTTGCAAGATGTACTCACGGCTGGGCAGCGGCTCGGCGTAACGGCTGGCCTCGCGCTCCCAGAAGGGGTCTTTTTTTTGTCGCGCGCTGGCGCTTTTTTTAGATCGCGATTTCATTGAACTCAATTTCCGATTGCTCTAGAATGCGCCCCTCGTGCCGAGATGGCGGAATTGGTAGACGCACTAGGTTCAGGTCCTAGCGCCCGCAAGGGTGTGGAGGTTCGAGTCCTCTTCTCGGCACCAGCTTTTCCCCGCGCGCGGCGCTGTGCTTCACAGCTTCCGCGCGTTTAAGTTTGTCGCTGCCGCAACGGCAGCGCTTTCCCGACAATCAAGTCGTCGTTGTTCGCGTAGCGGCCCGCTTGCCCAGTTCGGCGATCGTACTCAGGTCGTAGGGTTCGACGGGGTGATGGATGCTGCAATCGGCGGCCACGACTTCGACGTAGTAGTCCGGCTCGAAGTCGGCCCCCTCCTTCAGCCACAACACCGCAGCCCGCAACGCCGCGCATTCGCGCTCCAACCTGCGTTTCGCGCTTGACAGCGTCGCACCCGAATCGACGAAATCATCGACCAGCAACACACGCTGACCCAGCGTTTCCTCGAGTATCGCGAGGTGCTCGGACAGTATCACTTCACCGCTCTCGCCGGCGCGCGCGGAACACGAATGCAGAATTGCCAGCGGCGTCCGGTATAGGCGCGACAGCACGTCGCCGACGCGCATTCCGCCGCGCCCCACCGCCACGATGTGATCGAAGCGCCAGTCCGAATTGTAGATGGCGCCTGCCAGCCGTTCGATAGTCCGATGGTAATCGGACCAGCTCACGAACAGGTGCGCCATGTCGGCTTAAAGGTAGGGATGACGACGAACGATGGTTTCTTCGCGGTCCGGGCCAGTGGAAATCACATCGATCGGCACGCCGCAGGCGGCTTCGACGCGATCCAGATAAGCGCGTGCGTTGCGCGGCAGGGCTTCCAGACGCTTTATGCCCACCGTGCTTTCGGACCAGCCCGCCAAGGTTTCGTACACCGGTTTGCATCGCGCGCAATCGTCGGCGCCCGCGGGCAGCATATCGGTGCGTTCGCCGTCGATGTCATAGCCGACGCAGAGCTTGAGTTCCTGCATGCCGTCAAGGACGTCAAGCTTCGTCAGACAGATGCCAGTAATACCGTTGACCTGCGCCGAACGCTTGAGCGCCGCCGCATCGAACCAGCCGCAACGACGCGGACGCCCGGTGACCGAACCGAATTCGTTGCCGCGCGCACGCAGGCCCTCGCCGACGTCGTCCTCCAGTTCGGTCGGGAACGGACCGGCGCCGACGCGCGTGGTATAGGCCTTGGTGATGCCGAGGATGTAATGCAGATGCTGCGGACCGACCCCGGCACCGGCACACGCCGCACCGGCCACCGTGTTGCTCGATGTGACGAAAGGATAGGTGCCGTGATCGACGTCGAGCAGCGTGCCCTGCGCGCCTTCGAACAAGAGGTTCTTGCCGGCGGCGTTGGCGTCGCGCAGGGCGCGCGGCACATCGGTCAGCATTTTCTGTAAGCGCGGCGCGAAGGCGAGCGTTTCGTCGTGCACCTGGTTGTAGTCGAGCGCCTGACCCTTAAGCCAGTGCGTCAGCACGAAGTTGTGATAGTCGAGCACTTCGCGCAGCTTTTCGGCGAAGCGCTGCGGCACGAAAATGTCCTGCAAGCGGATGGCGCGGCGCGCGACCTTGTCTTCATACGCCGGGCCTATGCCGCGACCGGTGGTGCCGATCTTGTCGGCGCCCTTGGCGATTTCGCGCGCCTGATCGACGGCAACGTGATACGGCAGGATCAGCGTCACCGCTTCGCTGATGCGCAGGCGCGATTCCACATCGACGCCCAACTGCTGCAACTCGCCGATTTCCTGGAACAGCGCGGTGGGCGACAGCACGACGCCGTTGCCGATATAGCAATTGACGCCCGCGCGCAGAATGCCCGACGGAATCAGTCGCAGAATCGTCTTCTGCCCGCCGATCACCAGCGTGTGACCGGCATTGTGGCCGCCTTGAAAACGCACCACGCCCTGAGCGTGATCGGTCAGCCAATCGACGATCTTCCCCTTGCCTTCGTCACCCCACTGGGTGCCCACTACGACGACGTTCTTTGCCATGAATTTCTGAAGCGATGCGACCGCGTCGGCGGTCTCAAATGCTTACGATCTCCCAGTTGCCGTTCTTCAAAACGAGCTGCCTATCGCAGCCCAGTTCAGCACGCGTCTGCTCGTGGCCGGGCAGATCGACGATCACTACTTCGCCCGCCGCTCTCAATGCGGCGATGCGTTCGCGCAAATGCGCATCCGAGCTATACGGCGCGAGAATGGCGCTACTACGCGGCTCGCGCGGCGCCAGTCGCACCCACTCACGCAGGTCCAGCGAAAATCCGGTCGCCGGCCGTGCCCGGCCGAAGGTCTTGCCTACTTCATCGTAGCGGCCACCGAGGGCGATGGCATTGGCCAACCCATCATGATAAGCCGCAAACACGATGCCGCTGTGATAGTGGTAACCCCGCAGGTCGGCCAAGTCGATACTCGTCGACGCTCCGGTCTCCTCGATCAGCCGGGCCAGATCGTTCAGCGCGGCGCGCAGTTCGGGATAGGCCGGCAGCGAATTTCGCGCCTGCTCCAGCACCTCGGGCCCTCCGTACAGATCCAGCAACTGCATGAAGGCGTTGCGCGACGTCTCGTGCAATGACCGGGTCAGCGCACGTACCCGCGGCCGATCCTTGGCATGCACCGCTTCGAGCAATTCGGACTCCAGTTCCTCGTCGATTCCGGCGTGCTTCCCTATCGCCTCGAATACGCCCACGTGCGACACGTCGAGCCGTGCATCGCCCAGCCCGCACGCCGTCAATGCCGCGCGCAGTAATTGCTGGATTTCGATATCGCTGGCCATTGTCGCATGGCCATAAATTTCCGCGCCCATCTGCATCGGTTCGCGCGTCGCCGTCAGGTTGCGCGGACGCGTATGCAGCACGGTGCCGCAGTAACACAGCCGCGCCACGCCTTCGCGATTGAGCAGATGCGCATCGATCCGCGCGACCTGCGGGGTCATGTCGGCGCGCAGCCCCATCATGCGTCCGGAAAGCTGATCCACCAGCTTGAAAGTGCGCAGACCCAGGGCATGACCGGTGCCGGTCAGGAGCGAGTCGGTATATTCCAGAAAAGGCGGGATGACCAGTTCGTAGCCGTGTACGCGAAAGATTTCCAGCAGACGCGCGCGCAGGCGCTCGATACCGAGCGCCTCGGCCGGCAGGATGTCTTCGACGTATTCTGGGAGCAACCAGGTGCGCATGGAAAGGACGCGTTATTAACGGAAAAGAAACAGCAACAGTACGCCAACCAGCATGGAGGTGAGGCCGAAAAAGCGAATCTGACCGTCGCTATGTTCGGTAATGCGTCTGAACATCTCGCGCCACAAGCCGGGCATCAGAAACGGCAGGATGCCCTCGATCACCAGTACCAGCGCGATCGCGGTCGCAAGCGAGGTTCCCATCTACTTGCCGGCTGCGCCGCGATCCGGGTTTTTGAAGTAGCGGAAGAAGTCGGAACTGGGATCCAGCACCAGCACGTCACTGCGATTGCTGAAGCTGGCGCGATAGGCCTCCAGACTGCGATAGAAACTATAGAACTCGGGATTCTGGCTGAAAGCCTTGGCATAAATGGCCGTTGCCCTGGCATCGCCCTCGCCTTTGACCGCCTGCGCCTTGCTGTAGGCATTGGCGACAATCACTTCACGGTCGCGATCGGCTTCCGCACGAATCTTTTCGGCCTCGGAAAAGCCCTGCGAACGCAGTTCGCTCGCCACGGCGCGACGCTCCGCTTCCATGCGTCGATAGACCGCCTCGCTCACCTCGGCCGGCAGTTCCACGCGCTTCAGCCGCACATCGATGATTTCCACGCCGATCCGCTCGGCATCGTCCTGCACCTTGGCAAGAACGACCTGCATGATCTTGTCACGTTCGCCCGATACCACCTCCGGCACCGTGCGCTTGCCGAACTCTTCGCGCAGCGCGGCGTTCACGGTCTGCGTCAGACGCGTCGTGGCGCGCGCTTCGTCACCCGCCACACTGACGTAATACTGGCGCACGTTCTTGATCCGCCATTTGACGAAGGAGTCGACCAGCACGTTCTTCTTTTCCGACGTGATGAAGCGCTCGGCATCCGGCGTATCGAGAGTGAGAATGCGATCGTCGAAATAGCGCACGTTCTGCACCAGCGGGAGCTTGAAGCCGAGTCCAGGCTCTTCGACGACGGTGCGTATTTCGCCCAGCTGCAGAACGATCGCCTTCTCGCGCTCGTCAACCGCGAACAACGTCGAGGAAAGCAAAATAATGACGACCAGCAGGCCGCCGAGGATAAAACCCAAAGCGTTTTTCATGCTCGGTCCTTAAGGTCGCGGTTCGCGTTCGCGGTTGCGCAACGATTCGCGCGAGCGGCCAGAGGCGTCCGGTACGGGGGTCGCTTCGATCGGAGGAATCTTCCCCACCGTGTTGGCACCGGACAATTCGGCGGACGACATCTGCATCAGCTTGTCGAGCGGCAGGAACAGCAGATTGCCCTGCGAACGAGCGTCCACCATGACTTTGCTGGTGTTGGTGAATATCTCCTGCATGACGTCCAGATACATGCGGTCGCGCGTCACAGCCGGTGCCTTGGCGTACTCGGTGAGAATCTGGCGAAAGCGCGCGGTCTCGCCTTCGGCGTTCGCCACGACACGCTGGCGATAGCCTGCCGCCTCTTCGGTCAGTCGCGACGCGGTACCGCGTGCTTTCGGCACCACGTCGTTGTAGTACGCCTGGCCTTCGTTCTTCTGTCGCTCCAGATCCTGCTTCGCCTTGACCGCATCATCGAACGCGGCCTGCACCTGTTCGGGCGGCTGCGCGTTCTGCAGCGTCACCTTGCTGATTGAAATGCCTGTTTCATAGCGGTCCAAAATATCCTGCAGCATTTTCTGCGCGGACACGGCCACCTGCTCGCGCCCTTCGTACAGCACGAAATCCATGCTCGATTTGCCGACGATTTCGCGCATCGCGGCTTCGGCCACATGCTGCACCGCCTCGTCCGGCTGTCGCGTATTGAACTGATAATCCTCGGGGTCGCTGAGCAGATACTGCACCGCGAACTGGATATCGACGATGTTCTCGTCGTCGGTCAGCATGAGCGATTCGCGCAGCACTTTGGTCTTGACGTTGTTGCGATAGCCCACCTCGACCGTGCGCACCTGACTCAAATTGACCAGCTCATGTTTCTGGATCGGAAACGGCCAGCGCCAGCGCAAGCCGGGGCTGGTCGTTTCGGTGTATTTGCCGAAGGTCAGTACAACCGCACGCTGACTCGCGTCGACGGTATAAAAGCCACTCGCCAGCCAGACAATGACGATCAGCGCGGCCAGCAGACCGAAGCCACCGCCGAACTGCGCCATCCCGGGTGGTTGGCCGGAACCCGGGCTGCCGCCCTCGGGCGATTTGCGGCCGAACAAGCCGGCGAGGCGTTGGTTGAAATTGCGCCATAACTCGTCCAGATCGGGCGGTCCCTGATTATTATCGCCGCCGCCGCTTCTACCTTTGCGGCCCCATTGCGGATCGTTAAGTGACATGCGTGTTCGTTGCTCGCTGGATCGGGTTATCGGAAGTTAGTGTCTGGTCCGAGGCTGTGACCTCGTCGAGCGGTCTCGCGGCTGCCGCTTCGGTGAGAGCCTGACGCAAGTGATCCAGGCCCAAGCCCGTTCTGGCACTCAAACGGACGCGCGCGATATTAGCATACTCGTCTCGGTCAATTCCGGGCTCGAGCCCGTTCAGATCGATCTTGTTCCAGACAACGATCTGCGGAATATGGCGGGCGCCGATCTCGACGAGCACCTTGTTGACCTCCTCCATTTGCGCCTCGCGCGCCGGACTGGATGAGTCCACCACATGCAGCAATAGATCGGCGTGCACCGTTTCTTCGAGGGTGGCGCGAAAGGCTGCGACCAGCGTATGAGGCAGTTCGCGGATGAAGCCGACCGTATCGGACAAGGTGACGGTGCCGACTTCAGGCAGGTACAGCCGCCGCGTCGTGGTGTCGAGTGTGGCGAAGAGTTGATCGGCGGCATACGCGCCCGCATGCGTCATGGCATTGAACAGCGTCGATTTGCCCGCGTTGGTATAGCCCACGAACGAAACCGACATGACTTGCCCGCGCTTGCGCGCGCGGCGCTGCACATCGCGCTGGCGTTGCAGTTTTTCCAGTTGCGTCTTCAGCTTCCTCACGCGATCGCCGAGCAGGCGTCGATCGGTCTCGAGCTGCGTTTCGCCCGGGCCGCGCAAGCCGATGCCGCCCTTTTGCCGCTCCAGGTGAGTCCAGCCGCGCACCAGGCGCGTGGCCAGATGCTGCAATTGCGCCAACTCGACCTGCACCTTGCCTTCATGGCTTTTGGCGCGCTGCGCGAAGATGTCGAGAATGAGGCTGGTGCGATCGACCACCCGGCACTGCAATTCCCGTTCGAGGTTGCGCTGCTGCGCGGGAGAAAGCTGATGGTTGAAAATCACCACGCCGGCTGCGGACTCCTGCCGTGCGAGTTTGATTTCCTCGACCTTGCCCGAGCCGGCGAAGAGGCTCGGGTCCGGGCGTGCCCGCCGACCTTCGACGACGCCGCGCACGGAGAGCCCCGCACTTTCGACCAGCAAACACAATTCCGCCTTGCTTTCGGCATAGTCGACCGCGCCGAAGTCCAGCGTAACCAACAGCGCTGCCGAAGCATCGCCCACGCTTTCATCGCGTGGTATCTGATCCAGCATGCTTACGCGCGCCGGTTCAATTGTCGTCGTGCTCGACGTTGAGGCTCACCGGACGCGACGGCACGACCGTCGAGATGGCGTGCTTGTAAACCATCTGCGTAACAGTGTTCTTCAACAACACCACGTACTGATCGAAGGATTCGATCTGACCCTGCAGCTTGATGCCGTTGACGAGATAAATCGAAACGGGGATGTGTTCCTTGCGCAGAGTATTGAGGAACGGGTCTTGTAACAGTTGCCCTTTATTGCTCATGTTCGCTCCGGAAGCGTTGTTATTAAGCGATTAATGTAATGGATTTCCATGGGGTGTGCCACGAGCCGACCGAATACCAGTTTTTATTTACGTTTACCGCGGTTGTCCACATATGGATTTTTCGCAGTGCGGAATTCCACGCGCAACGGCGTTCCCTTAAGACCGAAATGCTGGCTGAACGTTGCCTCCAGATATCGTCTGTAACTGTCCGGAACATGATTGAGCTGCGTTCCGTGAATCACGATGATAGGCGGATTGCTGCCGCCCTGATGCGCGTATCGCAATTTCGGCCTCGAATAGCCCGTTCGCGGCGGCACTTGTTTGGCGACCGCTTCGGCCAGCACTCGCGTGAGCTTGGGTGTGGGCAGCTTGGCCATCGCCGCCTTGTAGGCTTCTTCGACCGAAGCAAGCACCGCACCCAGGCCGGTTCCTTCAAGCGCGGAAATGAAGTGCGTGCGCGCGAACGAGAGAAAATTAAGCTTGCGCGCCAACTGCCGCTTGATCAGCTCGCGCTGATATTCGTCGAGCCCATCCCACTTGTTGACCGCGATCACCAGCGCCCGACCCTGTTCGACGATATAGCCGGCGAGATGCGCATCCTGATCCGATATTTCCTGCCGCGCGTCGAGCACCAGCACCACGACGTTCGCCTCATCAACCGCCTGCAACGTTTTCACGACGGAGAATTTCTCGATCGCCTCGAACACCTTGCCGCGACGTCGTACGCCCGCGGTGTCGATCAGCACGTACTCCTTGCCACCCCGTTCGAATGGAACGTGAATGCTGTCGCGCGTCGTGCCGGGCTGATCGAAGGCAATGAGGCGCGCCTCGCCGAGCAAACTGTTGATGAGCGTGGACTTGCCGACGTTGGGCCGGCCGAGCACCGCGATATGCGGCACGTCGCGGTCGGTCGGCGGCGCTTCCTCTTCCACCGGCAGGGCCGCCAGCACGTCCTCCATCAGACCGCGCACGCCGTCGCCATGCGCCGCAGAGAGGGGATGCGGTTCGCCGATTCCGAGTTCATGAAACTCCGCCGTCACCACGCCGGCGTTCATGCCTTCGGTCTTGTTGACCACCAGCCAGACGCGCTGCGATACGCGCCGCAGCGAATCGGCGATACGGCGATCCTGCGGCGTCAGACCGTCGCGTCCGTCAACGAGAAAAATGATCGCGTCCGCCTCGGCGATCGCCGCTTCGGTCTGCTTCGCCATTTCATGCAGGATGCCGTCCTTCGCCACCGGTTCCAGACCGCCGGTATCGACGACGAAGTACGGTCGATCGCCCACCCGCCCGTCGCCGTAATGACGATCGCGCGTAAGTCCCGGCACATCGGCCACCAGCGCATCGCGTGAACGCGTCAGGCGGTTGAACAGGGTGGACTTGCCCACATTGGGGCGGCCGACCAGAACAATGGTGGGTTTCACGAGCTACGACGCAATCGTTTCAATGACTCTACTCGGCGGACAGCGCATACAGACTGCCATTGGTGGTCTGTACTATAAAACCCTGCGCGAATTCGACCGGCGTCGCGAGTATTGGAGAACCATCGGTGGCATGACGTGCGGCGAAGGCGCCGGTATCGCGCGCGAGCCAGTGGACGAAACCCTGCACGTCGCCGACCACGATTTCAGGTCCGACCGACAATGGCGCGGAGACATGCCGATTGGTGAGCTTGCCCTGCCGCCAGATGCTCGCGCCATTGGCCAGATCCAGGGCCGACACGGCGCCGCGGTCTTCGCTGACATAAACGTAGGTGGAATCCACATCGAGGCCCGCACTGGACGACATTTCGCGCGCCCAGATCTGGCTGCCGCTGCCGAGGCTGAAGCAGGCGACCCGTCCCTGGTAAGCCACGGCGCAGGCTTCGCGCTCGCCGATCCAGGGTTTGCCGATCACGTCCGCGACGCGCTCGAGTTCGGTCGTGCCCTTGGGCAGCGCAACGGTGCCTTCCCAACGCAGCCCGCCATTATTCAATGCGACCGCGACCAGCTTCCCGCCGGCGAAACCGGCGAACACGAAGCCGCCCCGCACCACTATACCGGCGTCACTGCGCACCGACAGCGCAGGCGCTGCGCGCTGATACACCCACCGGCGTTTGCCGTCGAGTGCATCCAGCCCGAAAATCCGGCTGTCGGCACTCCGCACCACGACGATGTCGCCCGCTACGACCGGCGAAGCCAACACTTCGCTCGATACGCGCGCGCGCCACATCACCCGGCCGTTGTTGTCCAGCGTGATGACTTCGCCTTCTGTAGTACCCACGACGACGCGTTCGCCATCGCCGGCCACGCCGCCGCTGACCGCATTGCCGACGTCGACGCGCCACATTTCCTTGCCCGACGCTTCATCGAAGCGCGCAACCGTGCCGTCATAGGCTGCGGCGTACACGCTGCCGCCCGCCACCACGGGCGTGAGCGCGTGTCCATGGGTGGAGCCCAGGCGCGCCTGCCAGAGCGTTTGCACCTTCAGCGGCTTGACGATCTCCACCAGCGGCGCGGGCTTCGGCTCATTGGAACCGCCGAACCAGTTGAACGGATTAAGGCTGCTGCAACCGGTCAATGTGGTCGCCATGCCCAGTACGAGGAGGCCGCGCAAAAGCGGCGCACGAACTGCGCGCATCAGCTTTCTCCCAGCCCGTCGAGTTTGAATTGCAGCAATTCTCGCGTTGGTTTTTCCGTCGTCGGCGTTCCGGCCAGCGCAGCCTGATAAGCCGCACGCGCCTCGGCGGATTTACCCTGCACCGCGTAGATGTCGCCGCGCGTTTCGGCGAACTGCGCCTCGAACGCAGGCGAATGTTCGGCCTCGAGCAGCCTGAGCGCTTCGTCATACGCCTGCTCGTCCAGCAGCACCTGCGCCAGACGCACTCGCGCAATCGCCTTCAGTTCTGCGTCGCGGCCGTTCTCGACCACCCATTGCAATTCCGCGTGCGCCGCTTTGCCATCACCGTGCTCGACGTGGAATTTGGCGGCGACAAAGGCGGTCAGCGACGCATGGGCGGTACGCGGATAGTCCTCGCGTACCAGGTTGCTCAGATCGGTGATTTTGCGCGCATCGTTTTGCTCGGCGGCTTTCAGCACCTCGGCGTAAACCACGCTGGCCTTGCTCGCCTGCGACTGCTTGTAGGCGTCCCAGCCGCGTATCGCCGCCACCATGATGAGTCCGAGTGCGACGGTCAGTACGATGAGCGTACCGTGCTGCTTCCACCAGACCTGCAGTTCGGCGAGTTTTTCCTGTTCTTCGAGATTGTAGGTCGCCATCGCTATGCTCACTCCCCCTGGTCGCCGTACAGCAGATCGGTGATCGCTTCCGGCAGTTGATCGACGCCTGCGCGCCATTGACCGCGCTCCGCACGCAGTGGCTTCACGCTCACCTCATGCGCCGCGACCTCTTCGTCGCCGATGATGAGCGCGATATGCGCGCCGCAGCCGTCGGCTTTTTTTATTTGCGACTTGAAACTGCCGCCGCCGCAATGCTGCACGACGGTAAAGCCCACGGTGCGCAGCCCTTCCGCAACCGTGAACGCCAGCCGCGCGGCCTGTTCGCCCTGATGCACGATGTACACATCGGGCGGCGTGGGCTGCAGCCATTCGGCGGCATTCTCGCCGGATTCCTTCAGCAGCGCGAGCAGCCGTTCGATCCCCATGGCGAAACCGGCGGCCGGCGCCGGTTTGCCGCCGATTTCCGCGATCAAGCCGTCATAACGGCCGCCTGCGCACACCGTACCCTGCGCTCCGAGACGATCGGTGACCCACTCGAACACTGTGAGATTGTAGTAATCGAGGCCGCGCACGAGGCGCGGATTGATCTCGTATGGAATGCCGGCGTCCTTCAACACGCGCTGCACACCTTCGAAATGCGCGAGCGATTCGGCGCCGAGATAGTCGAGCAGCTTCGGTGCTTCCGCGATCAGTGCCTGCATCGCCGGGTTCTTGCTGTCGAGGACGCGCAGCGGATTGGTATGCAAACGACGGCGCGAATCCTCATCGAGGTGCGCTTGCTGCGATTGCAGATATGCAACCAGCGCCTCGCGATGCTGCGCGCGCTCTTGCGCACTGCCGAGCGAATTGAGTTGCAGGCGGACGTGATCGAGGCCGAGGTCATCCCACAGGCGTGCGCACATCAACAGCAGTTCGGCGTCGATATCCGGCCCGGCATAGCCGAGCGCTTCCACACCGACCTGATGGAACTGGCGATAGCGGCCTTTCTGCGGGCGCTCGTGACGAAACATCGGCCCCATGTACCAGAGGCGCTGCGGGCCGTTGTAGAGCATCGAGTGTTCGACGACCGCACGCACCGTCGACGCCGTGCCTTCCGGGCGCAAGGTGAGATTCTCGCCGTTGAGGTCGTCGACGAAGCTGTACATCTCCTTTTCGACGATGTCGGTCGCCTCGCCGATGGCGCGGCGAAACAACGCGGTGTGCTCGAGCAGCGGCGTGCGCATGTTGCGATAGCCGTAAGCCGCGAGCCAGGTGCGAATGGTGTCTTCGAAGCGCTCCCACAGCACGGCTTCGTCGGGCAGGATGTCGTTCATCCCGCGTACAGCTTGTAGGGTCTGACTCATGGATTCATGGCGCCGGTTCGGCGCGGGTTATCGTCGCCACCCGCACTGCTAATGCAGCGAATGGATGGCGATCACTTTATTCGCTTCAACGTCGACGCGACGGCCTTTGCCGTCCGGGCCGTAGGTCGTCCGCACATACTCGTCGACGATCTGCTGGAATTCCTCGGCGATGCGATCGCCTTTCAAGGTAACGGTCTTCGCGCCATCGACATACACGGGCGCCACGGGATTCTCGCCCGCACCCGGCAGGCTGATGCCGATATTGGCCTGCTTCGATTCTCCCGGACCATTGACGACGCAACCCATCACGGCCACGTGCATGCTTTCGACGCCGGGATAGTCGGCGCGCCAGAGCGGCATCTGCGCGCGCAGATAGGTTTGGATCTTGGCCGCGAGTTCCTGGAAATAAGTGCTGGTCGTGCGCCCGCAGCCGGGGCATGAAATCACCAGCGGCGCGAAGGAACGCAAGCCCATGGTCTGCAGAATTTCCTGCGCCACCACGACTTCGCGCGTGCGGTCGCCACCGGGTTCCGGTGTCAGCGAAATGCGGATGGTGTCGCCGATGCCTTCCTGCAGCAGCACGGCGAGCGCAGCGGTCGAGGCGACGATGCCTTTCGAACCCATGCCCGCCTCGGTCAGACCGAGATGCAGCGGATAGTCGCAACGCGCGGCGAGATCGCGATACACCGCGATCAAATCCTGCACCCCGCTGACCTTGCACGACAGCACGATGCGATCGCCGGGCAAGCCCAGTTCTTCGGCGCGCGTGGCGCTTTCCAGCGCGGAGGTGATGAGCGCTTCGCGCATCACGTATTCCACTTCGAGCGGCTGCGCGCGACGCGCGTTGTCGTCCATCAGGCGCGCCAGCACGGCCTGATCGAGACTGCCCCAGTTGACCCCGATACGCACCGGCTTGTCGTACTTGCACGCCAGTTCGATCATGGTGGCGAACTGCTCGTCGTGTTTGCTGCCCTTGCCGACATTGCCGGGATTGATACGGTACTTCGCCAGCGCCTGAGCGCAGTCCGGGTAGCGTGTCAGCAACTTGTGTCCGTTGAAATGGAAATCGCCCACCAGCGGCACGTCGCAGTTCATCGCATCCAGACGGGCGCGAATATTAGCGACCTGCGCCGCCGCTTCGGCCGTATTCACCGTGATACGCACGACTTCGGAGCCGGCCTGCGCCAGTTCGTATACCTGACGCGCGGTGGATTCCGCATTCGCCGTATCGGTGTTGGTCATCGACTGCACCATCACCGGCGCACCGCCGCCCACCGCCACGTCACCGATGCGGACCATGCGAGACGAACGACGAAGACCCGCGCCCATAGTCACTCCAGAGTCAGACGCGCCACGCCCGTGGGCGCGTGCGCGCTAGGATCGATCCGCTCGCCGCCGTAGGTCAATTCGACGGCATCGGCTTTGCCGAGCACGACCGACAGCGGCGGCATCCCGTCGAGCGCAAGCAGTGTTCCGGCTTCGGCCAGACGGGAAACCAGCACTTTACCCCGCGCGTCCCTCACCTCCACCCAGACCTTGTCGCTGAAACGCATTTGCAGGGGTTTGGCCGCCGCGGCGCTTGCCGGTTCGCTGTCCGGCACGACGGACGGCGCGGCCGCGGCGATGGTTTCTTTCGTCTCCGCCGCCGCCACAACGGCGGGCGAAGGCGTTTCGACCAGCGGAACAGATTCCGGCTCCGGCGCGGCCGGTAGCGGCTCCGGTATCGGGGCCGGTGCATCGGATTGCGACACCGTCACCGACTTCACGGCGGGATCCAGGTGTTTCACCACCGAGTTCGCTTGCGTATTTTGCGTCACATGCGCCGGCTGGGCCGCCCGCCGGTCGCGCACGTACCATTCCAATGCAAACGCAGCCACCACGATCAGGATAATTAGCGACAGCACGAGCAAAACGCGGCTGTCCTTTTTATTTTCCATGATGGGGACATGCATGTCCCTTGGGCGAACGGTGTTCGGCCCGGATTGCAGTCGCTGTTCGAGTGCGACGACCAGCGGCGCCGCGTCGACGTCGAGCACGCGCGCATAGTTGCGCACCATGCCGCGGACAATGGCGATGCCCGGCAACTGATCGTATTGATCGGCCTCGAGCGCTTCGAGTTGGCGCGGCGCGAACTTCAACCGCATCGCCACGTCGTCAATCGACAAGCCGCGCGCCTCGCGGGCTTCGGCCAGGGCATGGCCCGGCCCTTGAAATGCGGAGACCGGACTATCCGCCTGCACGTCGTTCATGAATAAAAACCTTAATCATCCGGAAGATTCGACTGCACCGCGCGCTTCGCGCCCGCAGCTTCCTGATCGGGAAAACACAAAATGTATTACGCTTTTTTTCGACACGCTCACTCGAACTGGCCGCGCTGCATCGCCTGATACTGAGGCGAGCCGGCAAAGCGGCGACGCAGCTGCGCGGCATAATTCTGTGCCGCGCCGCTGTCGCCCAACTTGCGCTCAACGCGCAGTCCGAGCCACAACGCTTCGGCCGTCGGTTCGGGAACCAGACTGTTGTAGCGCGCGATCAACGCACGCGCCTCGGTCAGATTGCCCTGGCGATATTGCAGGTCCGCATAAGGCAGCACCGTCCCGGCGTTATTCGGTTCAAGACGCAGCGCGCGCTCGTAATAATCGGCTGCGTCCTTCGGATTGCTGTGCGCGGTGCAACGTCCCGCCGCCACGTAGGAGCGCGCCGGCGTACGGTACAGCGGGTTCTTCACGGCATTCAGGAACCATTGCGCCGACTGGTCGGCGCGATTGGTCTGACACAGGAACCAGCCGTAGTTGTGATTTAGATCCGGATCCTGCGGCGCCAGTTTCAAGCCGCGCTTGAAGCTTTCCTCGGCACCGGCCGTGTCGCGCAGATCCATGCGCACCAGACCCTGAATGTTGTAGGCCTGCGCGTAATTGGGATCGGAAGCGAGCGCAATGCGCGTTTCTTCCAGCGCCACACCCATGTTGCCCAATTCGTAATAAGCCGCGGCCAGGTCAACGTGCGCCTTCGCACGCGTGCGGGCATCGGCGGGCAAGGCCACCAGTTCGTCGCCCGCCGCGATCGCATCCCTCGCAGCCTGAACCTGCTCCTGCTGGTCATGCGGAACGGTCTGACAACCACCCAGCAACACCGCGCTCAGGCAACACAAGACGTAACGCTTCATGCAGAGGCCCTGACAATACGCAGTTCACGGCGCGTGCGGTCGTGCACCTTGCCGGCCAGTTGGCCGCATGCGGCATCGATGTCGTCGCCGCGCGTTTTGCGAGTGGTAGTCACTATGCCTGCCTCGTTCAATAGATTGCTGAAACGCTGAATCACATCGCGCGGCGAGCGTTCGAAGCCCGCGTCGGGGAATGGATTGAACGGGATGAGGTTGACCTTGCTCGGCGTATCGGCCAGCAAGGCGATCAATTCGCGCGCCTGCTCGACGCTGTCGTTCACGCCTTGGAGCATGATGTATTCGAAAGTGATGAAGTCGCGTGGTGCGCGATCCAGGTAACGACGACAAGCAGCGAGCAGTTCAGCCAGCGGATATTTGCGGTTGATCGGCATGATGCGGTCGCGCAGCGCGTCGTTCGGCGCATGCAGCGAGACCGCCAGCGCCACCGGACATTCGTCGCGCAGGCGATCGATCATCGGCACGATACCGGACGTCGACACGGTTACGCGGCGACGCGACAGGCCGTAGGCGTGATCGTCCAGCATCAGTTTCAGCGCCGGAATCACGTTGTCGAGATTGAGCAACGGCTCGCCCATGCCCATCAGCACGACATTGCTGATGATGCGATCGCCGTTCGGCTCCGCCCCGAGCGCGCGATTGGCATGCCAGAGCTGGCCGATGATTTCGGCACTGCTAAGGTTGCGATTGAAACCCTGCCGCCCGGTCGAGCAGAATTTGCAGTCCATGGTGCAGCCGGCCTGCGTGGAAATGCACAGCGTGCCGCGCGTCGTCTCCGGAATGAACACGGTTTCGACCGCATTGCTCTTGCCCACATCGAGCAGCCACTTGCGCGTGCCGTCCGCCGCGACGCTGTCCTGAATCATCGGCGGCGGCACCACGGCGGCCGACTCGACCAGCTTCTGTCGCAGCGTTTTGGCCAGATCGCTCATCTGCGCGAAATCGGCCTCGCCATAGCGATGCATCCAGCGCATCACCTGGCGCGCGCGGAACGGCTTCTCGCCCAGCGAGGCGAAATAGCTTTCCAGTTGCGCGGCGTCGAGGCCGAGTAGATTCGTGCTCATGTGCGAAACAGCTTAACGGGAATAAACCTGACAGCTGGGGAAGAAGTATGCAATTTCGATCTTCGCGTTTTCGGCGCTGTCGGAACCGTGCACGGCATTGGCGTCGATGCTCTCGGCGAAGTCGGCGCGAATGGTTCCCTTATCGGCTTTTTTCGGATCGGTCGCGCCCATCAGTTCGCGATTTTTCGCGACGGCGTTCTCGCCTTCCAGCACTTGTACCATCACTGGCCCGGACACCATGAAATCGACCAGTTCGCCGAAAAAGGGCCGTTCACGATGAACCGCGTAAAAACCTTCCGCTTCCTGGCGCGACAGCCAGGCCATTCTGGCCGCGACGATCTTGAGGCCGTTCGTTTCGAAGCGGGAGTAAATCTTCCCGATCACGTTCTTGCCGACCGCGTCGGGTTTGACTATGGACAACGTACGTTCGACCGCCATGCGAGCACCCTTTATCTAGGCTTTGAAATAACTCGCGATTTTACCTTTGTTTAGGCTGTTCCCGCAGCATTAATGACGTTGCACGATCGCATCGGACCTCGGCTCCCATGCGATCAGCACACCCAGCTCGCCCGCGGCGGCCTGCAATTCCGCCGCAATGCCGACCCCCGGTGCGAAGGCCAGGCGGTCGGCGCAATACAGCAGCGGCAAGCGCTCCCGCAGCCAGGGCGCGACTGCATGTTCCTGCAATAAATTCTTCAAACTGCGTCGCGGCCGACGCGCATCGGGCCGGAATTGTTCTCCGCCCTGGCGTAGACGAATCGTGGTGGACGCCGGATGCAGCGCACCGGCCGCGATACCGCCGCCAAGCGCCGGCACGAAGCGCAGACAACCGCCGAGTTCGGGCAGTTCCCATGTCATCTCGCCGCTCCAGCGGGCGACATAATCGCGCGGCAGCGCGGGTTTTTGCGCAACCAGGTAAGCACGGCCCTTGAATCGGCGCAATGTATAGCCGCCGAAATCGATCAGCGGTGCCGCATCCTCGCGCGCGCCATACAACTGCCGCAGCGCCTCGCGCAATTCCGCAGTGTCGGGGGCCGATACGCCATGTAGTGCAAGCCACAGACGCAGCATATTGCGCGCGCGCACTTGACCGATGTCGCGCAGCACGGCGAGGTCGATGCTCTCGCCGTCGCCCGCGGCAGCGAGATCGTCGCGCGCCACGGCATCGAGCAGCGCGGCCGCATCGCCCAGGTGCGTCGCGGCACGCGCAATGTTCGGCCTCGCCGCGGAATTGAGCGACTCCAGCAGCGGCATGATGCGATGGCGCACGAAGTTGCGCGCCAGCGACACATCGCTGTTGCTCTCGTCCTCGACCCATTGCAACGCATGAGTCCGGGCGTAGGCTTCGATATCGCTACGCGGCACGTCCAACATCGGGCGGAGAAGCCGGGGATGCGCGCGCGCTTCGTTCAGGCGGCGCACGACCGGCATTGCCGCGAGCCCGGCCACGCCGGCGCCGCGCACCAGATGCAGCAACAGGGTTTCGGCCTGATCGTCCTGTTGATGGGCGAACACCACAAAATCGCAATCGCTCTCGTCGAAGGCCGCGTAACGTGCCGCACGCGCCGCGCCTTCGAGGCCCAGGCCGGAACGGACATCGAGCTCTACTTTGCGCACACCGCAATCGATGCCGTATTGCCGCGCGACGCGTTGCGCAAAATCGGCCCAGCGATCGGCATGCGGACTGAGGCCGTGATGAATGTGCAGACAGGAAAGCCGAAACGGACGGCGCGCGGCGAGCGCAGCCAGCACATCCAGCAGCACGATCGAATCGATGCCGCCGGAGAACCCGAGCGTCAGCCGTGCGCCCGCCGGAACATGCGCCGCGAGAACGGCTTCGACGCGCGCGACAACATCACTTGACTGCGGTTTCCTTGAATTTGCCATAGGCCATCAGCCGCTCGGAGCGGCGCTCGACCAGTTGCGCCGTGCTCAGGTCGTCGACTTCACGCAACGCGTCCTGCAGCGCTTTCTTGAGGTTTTGGGCCGCTGCGGCGTGATCGCGCTGCGCCCCGCCCAACGGTTCGGAGACGATGCGATCGATGAGACCGAAGGTCTTCAGACGATTGGCCGTGATACCGAGCGTTTCGGCCGCCTCCGCCGCACGTTCGGCGCTCTTCCACAGGATGGAGGCACAGCCTTCGGGCGAAATGACCGAATAAGTCGAGTACTGCAACATCATCACCACGTCGCCCACCGCAATGGCGAGCGCGCCCCCCGAACCGCCCTCGCCAATGATGGTGCTGACAATCGGCACCTTGAGTTCGGCCATGACGTACAGGTTGCGGCCGATCGCCTCCGACTGGCCGCGTTCTTCAGCGCCGATGCCCGGATATGCACCCGGCGTATCGACAAAGGTCAGCACCGGCAGGCCGAATTTCTCGGCCAGCCGCATCAGGCGCAGCGCCTTGCGATAGCCTTCGGGCCGCGGCATGCCGAAATTGCGATAGATCTTTTCCTTGGTATCGCGCCCCTTCTGATGACCGATGATCATCACCGATCGGCCGTTGAAGCGCGCCAGCCCGCCGACGATCGACGGGTCGTCGGCGTAGGACCGGTCGCCATGCAATTCCTCGAAATCAGTGAACAGCATGTTCACGTAATCGAGCGTATAGGGACGCTGCGGATGCCGGGCGACTTGCGCCGTCTGCCAAGGCGACAGCTTGGCGTAAATGTCTTTGGTCAGCGCCTGACTTTTCTTCTGCAGGCGGCCGATTTCTTCGGAAATGTCGACTGCGGAATCATCCTGCACGAAGCGCAGTTCTTCGATTTTCGCCTCAAGTTCGGCGACGGATTGTTCGAATTCTAGGAAGGTCGATTTCATAGTGCCGCACGTTTGAGCGAAGTGATAAGCGCTCCGCGCAGCCGGCCGATGCGGTTTGGAATGGAGCCGAATTCTAACGGAAGTCGCACCCGACCGAGAATCGAGCGGCCGGGAGAGGGCGATTATCTGGCAGTTTCTGCACGGAACCCGGCGCAATTGCGTCGGTTTTCCGATGCGTTCCCCATTCGTGCTTGCGCCGATCGGGAGGGCGTCGCGCCCTCAATACTCGACCGGCACCGGTTCGAGACTGCGCCACAGATACCACGTTGCCACCGAGCGCCACGGCGCCCACTCGCGCGCGACATGCCGCACCGGTTCGATCCCGGCATGTTCGCCGCCGAAGTACAGCAGGCTCACGGCGCGCTGCAGCCCGAGATCGTCGACCGGCAGCACGTCCGGGCGCAGCAGGTTGAACATCAGAAACATTTCCGCGGTCCAGCGACCGATGCCGCGCACTTGCACCAACTCCGCGATCACCGCCTCATCGTCCATGTGCGACCACTCTTCGACATGCAAAGCGCCGTTCACGAAGTGCTGCGCAAGATCGAGGATGTACTCGGCCTTGCGCTGCGACAACCCGCAGGCGGCGAGACGCTCGCGCCCGAGCGCCACGACCTGCTCCGGCATCGGCTCGGTGGCCAGACAGATTCGCGCCCACACGCTGTCAGCCGCTTTGAGCGATATCTGCTGGCCGACAATCGAACGCATCAGGGTATTGAACGGATCGCCGCGACTGCGCAACGTCACGCCGGGATGCGCACGAATGACCGCGTCGAGCACCGGGTCGCATTGCGCCAGCGCGTGCTCCGCCTCGGCCCAGTAAGGCGGCACGAGATGCCGGGCGGGGCTGGCCGAAACATCATTCATGGATGGCGCGCGACAGCGCGCGGGGAAAGCACGGTGATGCTAACGAGTGCAGGCGCGACGCGCCGCCCCGGTCGATGACGCACCTCAGGCAACCAGTTCTTGTGACGCAGGATGGGTGCTCAGATCGAACACGCGGCTGTTGGCGGCCACGTGCTGCACCAGAAATTCCATCTGATCGACCAGAATCCTGCGGTTGGTGAGAATCAGATACTCGGCCTTGTTCGGCACATATGGCGCGTATACCAGTTGCACACCCGCCTCCTCCGGCGTGCGATTGCGCTTTAGGCCGTTGCAGTGCCGGCAGGCCGTGACGACGTTCATCCAGGTATCGCGACCGCCGCGCGAAACCGGGCGGATATGATCGCGCGTCAGGCGCAGGAAGCCGAACTCGCCGCCGCAGTAGGCGCACAAATGGCGATCGCGGCGGAATAGCTCGCGATTATTGAGCGGTGGAACCTGGTTGAAGGCTCTGATCGCCATCGCCCGGCCCTTGATGGCGATGATGGAGTGGCCGCTGATACTGGAGCGTTCGCCGGTCATTCGCGAAACGCCGCCGTAGACGGTGAACGCGACATCCCCCAGCGTCCACGCCACCAGGTTCTTGGCATAGTAGAAACAAGCCTGCTGCCAAGTCACCCAGCGATGCGGAACACCGTGGTAGTCCAGCGTGAGAATCAGCGGAACATTACCGGGCATCCTTGCTCGCCGCTCCAGGTGCGCCCCGGACGCGAAGCGGCAAGGATCACTGCGTCTTCAGGCGCAAGTCCGCGCAAGGGACGCGGCGACGAAGCTTCACACTTCGCTGACGCTTCGATGCTACGACCTATGTCTGTCGAGACCTTCCTCTGCCGGAACGGGCGTCCGTCGGGGCAATCGCCGCAGATTGTGCCGCAATTTTTGCACCGTTGCCAATAGCGCGCCGCGTCAATGCAGGGCGGCGGCGAGCCGGCGCCGGTAATCGCTCACGATCGCCGGACTCTCGACCGCGAGATTGAACACATCCAGCATGCCCTGGCGTGCCTGGTCGCGCAGCGCGCCGCGATCGCCCTGCACCACTTCGAGAAACGCTTCCAGGGCGGCGGCGTATCGCGCGTCGGCAACCAGGTGCTGGGCATAAGCCAGACGCGTGGAGAGATCCTCCGGATGCGCCCGCATCTGCGCCTGCAGTTCGCTCAAATCGGGCAAGGACTGACTCTTCTTCCAGATCGCGATGCGCGCCTCGATCTGCTCCACGCGCGGATCGCGATGGATCGGCAACAGTTCTCGCACCATGCGCTCGGCTTCTTCATACGCCTGGCGCGCGACCAACAATTCGGCCAGATCGATACGCGCTGTATCGTTGCGCTCGTCCAATTGCAGCGCGTCGCGCAAACGTCGTTCCGCTGCGTCGAAATCGCCATTGTCGAGTTCGGCATGCGCGGCGCGCCGCGCCCGCTCGCTCGGCTGGGGCAGGATGCTTTCAATGAATTGGCGGACGGCCGCCTCCGGCAACGCCCCGGTGAACTCGTTCACCATGCGGCCGTCGACAAAAGCCTTCACGTTCGGAATACCGCGCACGCCGTACTGCGTCGATACTTCCGGATGTTCGTCGGTATTGACCTTGGCCAGCAGAAATTGCCCGCCGTACTCGTCCGCGAGTTTTTCGAGAACCGGTTTCAACGCGCGGCAGGGCGCGCACCACGGCGCCCAGAAATCAACCACCACCGGCACCGCATGCGACGCATTCAGAACATCGCCGGCAAAACTTTGCATACTTGCTTCAAAGGAAAATTCACTCATCGATCGACTCCGTTTCTATCGCATTAATTATGAGGGCATCGCGCCTGGATTCAACCTGTGCGCGGGCGCGCCCCTTGCAGCGAACCGGCTCATCATCCATAGAGGAACCGCTATGCTCGACACCAGGGAACTTGAGGAGATCGAACAGGGCATGCGGCAACGCCGCAAAGCGCTTTTCGATGAAGTGCGCGAAAAGATGCAGGCCGCGCGCGACCCGACCAGTTCGGAGCAGGCCGATGAACTGATCGAAGAAGGCGACGCGGCGATCGCCGATCTGCTATCGCACACCAGCTTGGCCGAGGGCCGGCGTGATCTGGACGAACTGCGGGCGATCGAGGACGCGCTTGCGCGCATCGCGGACGGCAGCTACGGGATATGTGCGA
The DNA here is from genome assembly GCA_036676355.1 of Nitrosomonadales bacterium. Lineage (GTDB taxonomy): Bacteria > Pseudomonadota > Gammaproteobacteria > Burkholderiales > SG8-39 > ZC4RG42. Next base: position 42,974 of record JAKFDA010000008.1, read on the forward strand.
AATGCGGCAATGAAATCGAACCTGCGCGACTGAAGGTGCAACCGACCGCGATGCGATGCATCCGCTGCCAGGAAGAATACGAACGCATCTACGCCAGCGCACCTACGCCCACCCTTTGACGTGCCGTTGAGAAACGGCCACGCGAAGACCGGCGCACGCGGCGCGAGCAATCGGCCGCGCCACAAAAGAAAACGGCGGCCCTAAGCCGCCGACTAAGCTTCCGCCTAAGGAGGAGGGAACGGCGAAAGCACTAGCTCTTGTGCATGCCGCATGCCACGATGCATTGCATCCACACGGCGATCAGACTTCCGTCACAAGGCACCCGCCCGAGTGCGACGGAGTTTGCATTGCTGCCACCGGCAAGCGTTCGGGATACGTGCAATATTTCCAACTCGCCCTCATCCGACACCTTGCCGAGTTGACGCGCTTCGGCGCTCGTCTGCCCATTCGCGTCAGTTCGGTAACGACCGTCGATGACTTATCGGCGGTTCAATGATCCTCAATGCGCGGCGCGCCTTCCTCACCCGGTTCGCCGGTCATCGGGTCGATCCAGTTCAAGCCCAACTCAGCTTCGGCCTCTTCCAGTGACTCGTAATCCGGCACGTCCGACTCGGTGTCGCCGCTCGCTTCCATGTCCGCTACCGCTTCGGCAAGCGTGTAAAAAGGGCCATTTTCGCTATTCGACTCGTCTACCCAATAGTAGCCATCGGGCCGCTCGATGACACGCGCGTGCACATACTCGGCGGACGACGGTACGGAACGCTTCGGCATCATCGTCTTGTACTCCTCTTTCACATCGCGGCGAGAAATGAATCATGCAACCGATTCTGACCGTGTGAACGCCCCGGTGCAATCCTATTGTTCGACTAACGATCTCGCATCACGCAACCGTGTTTCACCTTTGCAATTCATGCGGCTGCAGCGAAAGCGCGACACCGGCGTATCGCTCCACCGATTGCAGCAGCACGGTAGGATCGATCGGCTTGGTGAGATGCAGATCGAACAGCGATTTCTCCGCGCATTCACCGTAACCGCTCACCGCAATGAATGTAGGGCATCGGCCGGCGGCCCGCGCGCGCAGCGCATGCGCAACTTCGATGCCGTCCATCCCGGGCAGTTCGATTTCGAGCAGCACAATGTCCGGACAGAGCGTGATGGCTTTGTCGAGGGCGCTGGGTCCGTCGTAGGCCACATGCACGTCATGGCCGCGTATAGACAGCAGACACGCAATGCTGTCGGCCGCGTCCGGGTTGTCGTCGGCCACGAGCACGCGACATACCGGGCGCTCCGGACCGCCGATCCAGGGTGCGCGCCGCCCGACCGGGCCACAGTCGTCGCATACGGCAAGCAGGACCAGGGCGTATTCCGTATGCCCGTCCTCGTTTCGATGCGCCGATATCGCGCCGCCATGCCGCGCGACGAGACGTTCCATGGCCGGCCAGTCGCACTGTCTATCGTCGAAATACGGTCCATGTACGACCGCGCCGGATTCGCCGGCCTGGGCACGCACGATCAGCGTGGCATTGCACCCGACCTGCGTGACCGACAGAAAAATCAGGCCGCGCTCTCCCGCCGCCAACGAACCGGCGCACAGCAACTGCGCCAAAGCGTCGACCAGTTCCTCCATGTCACCGCGCAAGTGAATCGGCGCCGATAGCGCTTCGACGTGCAGATGCTGTGAGCGCGCACGTAAATGCGGGCGAGCGCGCTCGACGGCCCGATTGACCAGCCGATCCAGGCGACACACGCGAGTGGCATGCGGCGGCGGCACTGCGCGATCGGGTTGCGGAAAATCGAAGCTCGCTGCCATGGGCCAGTCTCCTGGAACGCGTGGACGTGCGGAATTTCGGAAATGCGGAAATGCGGAAATACGGAAATACGGAATTGGGAAAGGGCTGCCGTCCCAAGTCGCAACGATACCTGTTGCAACCGAAGGCTTCAGCAAAAACAGCGCCGTTTGGCGGATTTTTCTTCCCGGCCGCGGGAACGCCCGGCAAAGCGTTTAAAAAAGAAGGCCTTGTGCGGGCGGAATTGCAGTCGGCACCGGCCACAGCCGTTCGGCCAGGGCGGAGTCTCGCACCACCCCGGCGGTAAGACTTGCACGTATGACTTCCGCGGCGCCCCATATCTCTACGCTGCGAGTGGCGCGCGTCACCGCCGTGTAAAACAATTCGCGCGTCAACACCGGCGAGGGATCGCCCGGCAGGACAAAATCGACCTCTTCGAATTCCGAGCCTTGCGACTTGTGTACGGTCATCGCGAATGCACTGTCGCACTCCGGCAGCCGCGCCGGCGCGAAACGGCGCAGCCGGCCGTTTTCGTCGGGAAAGTAAACGCCGATGCGACCGTCCGCGTCGACCAGCGTCACACCAAGATCGCCGTTGTATAACCGCGCCGCATAATCATTGCGCGCGATCATCACCGGCCGACCGCGAAACCATGCACCCTGCTCCGTGATCGAGCCGCGCCGGCGCAACTCATTTTCCACCGCGCGATTGAGCGTTGCCGCGCCATGCGCTCCGACGCGATGGGCGCACAGCACGCCACGCGCGCGCAACAGCGCATACACCGCCTCCGGCTCGACCGGCGTTTGCGCCAAGCGCAACAACGGTTCGTAGCGATCCGCCAGCGTGTCGACCAGGGCCGCATGCGTGGCGTCGGCATTCCAGGCGACTTCCGCTCCGTTCGCTTCGGCCAGGACACGCAACGCCGCATCGGCATCGCCGATCCGCGCCGCATCGGCGAGCGCCGCAATCGCGCTGCCGGCGGCGAAGCGATAGCGCTTGCGCAATTGCACGACGGCATCGGCGAGCGGCGACGACAAATCGCCCGCAGGCAAAGCGTAGCCGGTGAGCTTGCGCAAACGCTCGACCGCGGCGCGACTGTAAAAATCCGGGCCGGCGCAGATGCTATGCATGACCGCGCCCGCTTCGACCGATGCGAGCTGATCCCTGTCGCCCAGCACGATGAGACGCGCATGCAGCGGCAACGCGTCGAGCAGTTTCGCCATCAGGGCCAGATCGATCATCGACGCTTCATCGACCACCAGCACATCGAGCGTCAGCGGCCGCGCGCGATCATGTTTGAAGTGCGTACGACCCGGCAGCACGCCGAGCAGGCGATGCAGCGTGGCTGCTTCGCGCGGCAATTGCGCATCGATCTCCGGCGTGAGCTGCATCGAGGCGCGCGCCTGCCGCAGCGCTTCCTGCAAACGCGCCGCCGCCTTGCCCGTGGGCGCGGCGAGCGCCATGCGCAACGGCGCGTCCGCCGTTTCCGCCAGAATCGCGAGCGCATGCACGATCGTCGTCGTCTTGCCGGTACCTGGGCCGCCTGAGATGATCGTCAGCGGCCCTGTTGCCGCAAGCGCGGCGGCGACCTTCTGCCAGTCCGTTTCAGCGCCGGTGGCGAAGCGGCGATCGAGCGCCGCACGTACGGCCGCATCGTTATTCGTATCCGGCGGCAGCGCCGCGCGCGCGCGCAATTGCTCGGCGACCGCACGCTCGTACTGCCAGTATCGATAGAGATAAAGTCGCGTGCCTTCGAGGACGAGCGGTCTGCGTTCGCCCGCCTCTCCCACCGCCCCCGAGGCCGACAATTCACTCAGCCATGCGGCGAGCCGCGGCATCACGATATCCGTCTCATCCACGCACCGGCCTGCATGGCGCGCCAGATCGATGCAGACGTGTCCTTGCGTGGTGGCGCGGCTGGTCAGCGCCGCGGCGAACGCCAGCCCAAGCGTCGCCTCTCCGGCGCTGCGGCAGATGAATGCGGCGAAATGCGCGTCCAGTTCGCCGATCGCATCGGCCTCGCGCAAGCCTGCCAACATCGCGGCGATTTTTTCGCTCGGCACGCTCATACCAGACAGCTTTCCGTGCGCGCGAGCAGCATATCCAGACGCTCGATCAGCGCTTTATCCGGGCGTATTTCATACACGCCGCTCGAATGCCCGCGTTGCGGTTGCATGCCGCGCACGAACAGATAGTAGACGCCGCCGAAATGACGGTCATAGTCGTAGTCGCGAATGCGCAACTTGAGATAGCGGTGCAGCGCCACGGTGTAGAGCAGATACTGCAGGTCGTAGAACGATTCGCTCATCGCCAACGCAAGCTGCGCCGGCGCGTAATCCTCATATCGGTTGCCCAGCCAGTTCGATTTGTAATCGGCAAGGTAATAGCGCCCATCGAATTCGAATACCAGATCGACAAAACCGCGAATGAAGCCGCGCGCGGGCGCGAGCACCAGACGGCCGATCGACTCCGGCAGACGGGAACCCGATGCGGTCAGCGAATCGAGCGCATCACGCAGTTCGCGCAAGTGCGGGTCGCCGACCGGAAATACGAATTCCAATTCGACGAGGCGCTGCCCGACACCGATGCGATCCAGCCGCAACGCACCGGATTGGTCGAGCGGCGTGCTCACCACGTCGACGAGCATGCGTTCCAGCAGCGACGCCCAGCGGGCGTCCACGTCGAATTCCGCAAGCTTAGTGCGCACCAGTGTCGCCACCTGAGCGTTCTGTACGTCGCTGAAGTCGATGCCTTCGAACAACTGGTGCACGAGCGTACCGATATGCGCACCGCCGGGCAGCGCGAAAAGGGTGTCGGGCGCGGCCGGTTCGAGCGTGCCACGCCGTCCCGCATGCGGTAGCGCGTCATAATCGGGCGCCTCACGCTCATGCGAGGCAATCAGTCCGCTGAAACTCGACACGCGCCACGGCGCGGGAATCGTCGCATCGAAGCGGCGCGCGGCCAGTGCAACGACCGAGACGGTCGTTGCACTGGCCGCGCGTTCCGCGGCTGCGAGCGGCATGTCGTGCAGCGTCAGTGCGCCGCCACTTGCCTTGCCGCGCGCAATCAACGCCGCGCGCATTTCGGCATCGGTCAGCGTATTGAAATGCGCGCTCAACGCCGCAACACGATCGCTCGGCACAGCAGCGTCACCATGCAAGAGCCACGCGAGTGCGGAAGTATCGGCGTCGTTGATGCCGCCCCACACCAGCACGCAGCGATGTTTCGCACGAGTGAGCGCGACATATGCGAGGCGCAGACGTTCGCCCAGTTCCTCTTCCTGCGCGCGACGCTGATGCGTCTGGCGTTGCACCGAACCGAGGTCGAAAGCAAGCGCGCCCTGCTCGTCATGAAAACGCAGCCACTCGTCATGGTCGCTGTGGAGGCGACCATCCCACAAAAACGGACAATAAACGATTGCGAACTCCAGCCCCTTGGCCGCGTGCAGCGTCAGCACCTGCACAAGATGCTCGTCCGATTCCAGGCGCAACTGTTGCGCCTCGGCTTCGCCGACCGGACGCGTGCGCGCTTGCACGAGCAACCGCACCAGGCTCTCCAGATCCGCGCCTGTTTCGCCGGCGGCCTGGTGCAGCAGGTCGGCCAGATGCTGCAGATTGGTCATGCGCCGGTCGCCGTTGGGCAATGCCAGCACGCGCGCCGCAACCTGTTCGTCCACCAGCAGACTGCGCCACATGCGCATGAAGCCCTGTTCGCGCGCAAGGCGCCGATAGGACACGAAGCGGTCAAGCAGCGCTTCCCACTCGGCGCCGTCATCCGCAAGCGCATCGAGCGCGCGAGCATCGCGCCCGAGCATCTCGGTCGCCAACGCCGCGCGCAGCAGCACTTCGCGTGTCGGCTCCGCAACGGCGGCGAGGACGCGCGCCATCTCGATCGCTTCCTCGCTGTGATAAACGCTGTCCTGACCGTAAGTGACGCTGGCAATGCCGCGCGCCGCAAGCGCCATCTTGATGCGTCGCGCCTGTTGATGCGTATTGACCAGCACGGCGATATCGCGACCGGCGAGCGAGCGCGTCAGCTTGCCTTGCAAGCCCGCCTTGCCCGCGCCGGCCAGCCGCAGCAGACGCGCGATGTCGTCCGCGGTCGCCTCGATCGCGCGTTCTCCGGCGACGCCTTTAGCAATCGTTTTTTCGCCTGCTTCGCGCGCGACGAACCAGCATTGCAACGCGCCGCGCTGCGCTTCGCCTTCGACGACGAGCTGTGATTCCGGTGTGCACGCATCGACCGGCAGAAAATCGATATCGCGCACAAGAAACGCATCGCCATGGCGGAACAGCGCATTCACCGCGCCGACAAGTTCGGGAACCGACCGACGATTGACGCCGAGCGTGAACGCCGCCTGCGCCTCACGACGCGCACCCAGATAGGCCTGCACATCAGCGCCGCGAAAGGCGTAGATCGCCTGCTTCGGGTCGCCGACGAAATAACGCGGCTGCGCACTGCCCGCGTAAATCGCCTCAAAAATGCCGTACTGCAGCGGATCAGTATCCTGAAATTCGTCGATCAACGCGGCGGCATAACGCGTGCGCAATGCCTGGGCGAGCGTGGCACCGCCGTCCGAAGCAAGCGCATCGGCGAGGTTGCGCAACAGATCGTCGAAGGACTGCAGACGGCGCGAGCGTTTGTGCGCATCGAGTTGCGTCGTCACGCGGCGCGCCACATCGGCCGACCAGTGCGCCAGGCGCGCGACAAAGTCCTGCTCCAGCGCCCGCCGTGCCGCGAGCAATGCACCGAGCGCGTCGAACAGCGCTTGCGTGGGGGCCTCGCCATTCGTGCATCGCGCAGCCAGTTCCGCCGCGGTGAAGCGATAGAAACACTCCGGGAAATCGCTATGCGTCTCGGCACGAGACAGGCATTCATCGACGAGTTGCCTCCATTCGACGATTCGCGTGCTGTTGTATACCCTGCGATTGAGCGGCTTCCACTCGCCAAGCAATGCAAACGCGTCATCCGCTTCGCGCAGCCATAGCTCACGCGCGCGCTCATAAGCCGCGACGTAATCGGCCTCCGGCGTCGCGGAAGACGCTGCCGGCAAATACAGACGCGCCTCCGACCGTGCGCGCAGTGCGGCGATGCGCCACATCAGTTCGGGCGGGTCGATTTTCTTCTTATGCAGCCAGGCTGCCCACAACGGATGCGCATCGTCGAGATCCCGGCGCCAGCAATCGCGCACCGCGGCTTCCACCAGTTGCGCATCGTCGCCCACGAGTTCGGTGTCGAACGCCATGCCGCTGTCGAACGCATGTTCGGCCAGCACGCGTTGACAGAAACCGTGAATGGTGTGGATCGGCGCGAGATCGAAACTTTCCACCGCCGCTTCGAGCCACAGGCTGTCGCGCACGCGATCGGTGGAAGCGCGCAGCACATGCGCGAGCAACGCGTCATCGCCCGCATCGACCGGTCCGGGCCGGCGCAGTGCATCGCGCAACTCGACCAGCCGCCGACGGATGCGCGTGCGCAGTTCCGCGGTGGCCGCATTGGTGAATGTCAGCACCAGTATGCTTTCCACCGGCAGGCGCAGTTCAAGCAGCAAACGCACATACAGCGCGGCGATGGTCCAGGTCTTGCCGGTGCCGGCGCTCGCCTCGATCAGTACGCGACCGCTCAACGGCACGCGCTCGAGCATCAGCGGCTGCAGCGCCATGCGTTGTTCACTCATCGCGCAGCGCCTCCGCCATCGGTCCATAGATCGCCAACGCCAGTTCCGCAAAACGCGCATCGAGCGGGTCGTCACACCCGCGAAACGCCAGCGCGAACCATTCGTCCTCGCATTCGCCGCGTTGATTCGGCGTGCTGCGCCATTGCTTCTGCGCGGCTTCATACGGATCGCCTTTTTCCTTCGCCGCCGCCTGCGCATAGGCCCAGGCCGCCCGCGGAAAAAACGGCAGCGGTTCGCACAGTCCGTGCGACATCAGGTCCAGCAATATGCGCAGTTGCGCAGTGGCGTCTCGCACCGGCGCGAAGAGTACGCTACGGTCAATGCCATGCACTGCCGAGGGCAACGCATGTCCCGCAGCATTCAGCGCCAGATGCGCGACCCAGTGCGCCAGTTGATGATGGGGTTTGAGCCTGCCCGGATGCGCGATCACACGCAGC
>JAKFDA010000009.1:0-6235 GCA_036676355.1 Nitrosomonadales bacterium
GCCCCGAAGAAGATCATCTGGACGGAGGCATTATGAGCGAGTCGCTCATGGTTCGACAGACTCGCCATGGACGGCCGTTATTCCCAATAACGGCCAAATTCACCATGAATGCGAGGGAGATGCTTCAGGGATAGCCGTTCATGGTTCGACGGTGCTCACCACGAACGGCTCGGGGATCATTGTTCGGCAGGCTCACGATCACCACGAACGGCTTGGGAGATCTACTACTGATTCACGACCGACTCGGGGTCGAGCAGCAGGGCGACGAGATCCTTGATCTGCTCGTCGCTCAATACGCCGTGCAGACCGAAACGCGGCATGTTGGAGCAGGCGACATAGGCTTGCGAGTTATAGAGCTTGCCGTACACATACTTCATGTTGGCTTCGGTCGGGCCGCCGCGCAGTTTGCCGAATTCATACAGCGAGGGGCCGATGGTGCCGTAGGAAACTTCGGTGCCCGACACGCGATGGCAGTTGTAGCATCCGCCGCCGTTTTTCGTGTCCGGTTTATCGCTCCACGTGGCGCCGCGGCCGCTTTTGGCGAGCTTGTCGCCGTTTTTCCAGTCGCCCATGTACTTGCCATCTTCAGGGTATTTGATGGTCTGCATCTGAGCGGCTTCGATTTCCTTGGCGATTTTCGCCGGCACGTCGCTGCGGTACTTGGTGCACAGCGCGAGCGCTTCGTCCTGCTTCAGTCGATCGACGTTGGCGATGCCGCGTGTCTGGAAGTCGCGCTGCATGAGTTCGGTGGCTTGTCTGAGCGCTTTCGGGTCGCTGGTGTTATCGGCGGCGAACGCAGGGGCCGCGCAGAGGGACAACGCCAGGGCGGAAAGCAGTGCTGTTGTTTTCATTGTCGTGTCTCCTTAGCGCTTGATCGCCGGGCCGGCATATTCGGCGCCGTTCGCATTGACGGCGAGGAACGTGGTGAGCGCGATCGTTGCGTCGGAAATGTATTTCGGCTCGGGGAAGCGCTGTTGACGGAAGCAATCCCACAGGCGCCACTGCATGGTGCGCAACTCACCTTGCGAGACGCGGTAGGCGGGCCAGGTGGTGTAGGCGAATTCGGCGCCTTTTTTCTGCGTCAGGTTAGGCAGATCCTGAAGGCGGATGCGTTTGCCGTCCTCGCCATGACAAGTCGAACACGCGAAATCGAACGGGCCGGCGCGGTAATAGAAAATCTCTTTACCCAGTGCGAAGGCTTCGCGTTCCTTGGCATGTTTCTGCGGCACGGCCATTTTCATGCCGCGCGACTGGCCGACGACGTACGCAACCAGTGCTTCGATATCGGATTTGTTCGAAATGTTGCCGTAGGGCTTCTTGGTGACTTCCGCTCGATCGAGGCCCTGCAGTTGAGTCATGCAACTGACCAGGCGCGATTCGAGATCTTCCACCTTGCCGGTGTCGGCGAAGTAGCGCGGCATTTGCGCGTAGGCGCCTTTGACCTTGCCGGGGCCTTGTCCCAGATCGCATTGCTCGAGCGATACATCCTTGGGGCCGCGCTTGGTTTTCCACAACTCTTCCCCGCGCAACTCGTACAACTCGGCGGGGTTTCCGTCGGCGAGCATTTCGCGGTATTGCTCAATGGCTGCGGCCGTGGCGTCTTTCTCCTGGGCGAGCAATGAGCCGGGGACGAGCAGTGCAAGGCTGCAGCCGAAGTAGGCGAGGCCTTTTGATATCGCCGACATAGCGATTCCTCCTGTTAGGCGTTATGTAGTCGCCGGCGATGTTGTTCGCCTGGCTTTTTGGGAGCGTGCAGTGCTCGTCCGGATTTGCTCGGTGCGGCAGGCACCCGCCCGCCGCAAGGGCGCAATCGGCGCGAATCCAGCCGGCGCGCCGGGAGTGATGTGATCGGTGCGTTTCTCACCCTTGTTGTGGCTCCGACGTAACCTAAGAATTAGTCTACGCCGCAATAGCAGCTTAAGCGCCACCCAACACAATGGTGTCTGTGCGTTTGTCGCCGCGATTGTCTTCCCAGGTGATGGCGAGCTTGTCACCGGCTTTCGCCCCTTTCACCTTGAACGCGAACACCGGGTTGCGCGAGACGGCTTGACTGATTGCCGCTTCGAATACCGTTTTACCGTTCAACTCGGCATGGATGTCCTTGATGAAATGCATCGGGACGAGTTCGCCTTCCGAGTTCTTGCGTTGTCCGGTTTCCATCGGGTGCGACATGAGCACGCGCACGTCGGCGATGTCGCCGGCCAGTTTCGCGCGTATTTTCATCGGGTCGGCCATGATTCCTCCGTTGTAGTTGTACGGTCCCGGCTAGCCGCCGCATCCGCCAATCGTGACTTTCACTTCTTTCGCGGTCTGGTAGTACTTGCCGTTCGCCGCGACCACCACGCGCACGTTGGACGACTCGCCCATCTTCACGCGGACATGGACATAAGGTACTGCGCCATGCGAAACATCGAACGTGCCGACGTAGGGGAAGGGGTTCTTGTCGATCAGCACCGTGATGCTTTGCGTGCCGGGAATGTTGCTGGTGATGTCGATCGGCACGACCGCGCCGTTCTCGGCGATGTCAGGCGCCTTGATGGCGATATCACTGCTATCCGCAGGCGCCTGGATTTCCAGGCTTTTCAGCGCATCGGCTACCGTCTTGGCCTCGAATGCGTTCTTGTTCCATGCGGTGGCGAGCGCTTCTGTGGGGCGCAGCAACCCGGTCGCAAGGCCTGCAAACAGAACGCTCGACATGCCGGCGCCTTTCAGCGCGACGCGGCGGGTTCGATCCATTGGTTAGACTCCTTTGTGAATGTCTGGCGAGGTCGAGCCTCGCATATCCCCGAATCAGGAAGCGCCTGCTTCCAGCAGCTTTTGTGTGAGATGCCCGGTGATCGATGGGACAAGCCGCTAGAGTACTGAAAAAATAGTCAGTTGAGCAAGGCGCGCAGCGCATATTACGCGCCGGAATTTGCTTTGAACTACAAGTGATTAGCTGCGGTTCAGGCAGCGGGGTGGACGAAATGACCGGACTTCCCGCCCTGTTTTTCGAGCAGCATGATGCCCTCGATCCGCATGCCGCGATCAACCGCCTTGCACATATCGTAAATAGTCAGCAGGCCCACGCTTACCGCGGTCAGCGCTTCCATTTCAACACCGGTACGGCCGCGCGTCTCCACCGTGACGAGCAGCGATACGGCATGGGCTTGCTCATCGACCTCGAACTCAGCGCTCACTTTGGTCAGCGCCAGCGGATGACACAGTGGAATCAGGTCGGACGTCCGTTTGGCGGCCTGAATCGCGGCGATCTGGGCCACGCCCAGCACGTCGCCTTTTTTTGCGCTGCCGGAGAGGATGAGCCCGAGCGTGGCCGGTTGCATCAGGATCTTCCCGGTTGCCCGGGCGATGCGGTGCGTTTCGGTCTTGTCGCCGACGTCGACCATATGGGCTTTGCCGCTGGCGTCGAAATGGGTGAGGCTCATCGTCGTTCTGCGTCCTGGGAGGAGGTCGATTATGCACGAGAGTCGCGGTGCAGGGCACCGGTCGACTCGGAGCGGAACCAAGCGCGCGGCACGGCTATCATACGAACCGTGAGTTCCATCCTCTATCCGCTGCTGGCCTTGGCGCTCGTGTTCCCGGCGCCGGTTTATCCGCAAAACCTTCCCGATCTGGGCGAGTCGTCGCAGGCGGATTTTTCGCCGCAGACGGAGCGCAAGCTCGGCGACTCTTTCATGCGCGAAATCCGGCGCGATCCGGCCTATATCGAGGACCCGGAGGTCACGGAGTACATCCGCGCGGTCGGCCGTCGCCTGGTCTCGGCAACCCCCGAAACCGCCGGCATCGATTTCGAATTCTTCGCCGTGCGCGATCCGAATATCAACGCTTTCGCCATGCCCGGTGGGTACGTCGGGGTGCATTCCGGGTTGATCACCGCCGCCATGGTGGAATCCGAATTCGCTTCGGTCCTCGCGCACGAAATCGCGCATGTGACGCAGCGGCATATCGCGCGCCAGCTACAGAGCCAAAGCCAGATCGGTGCGCTTTCGATGGTCGGCATGGCGCTGGCAATGCTGGCAGCCAAATCGAATCCCCAGGTCGCACAGGCCGCTGTCGTGGCCGGCACGGCCGCGCCGGTGGCGGCGTTCCTGAATTACAGCCGTGACTTCGAACGCGAGGCCGATCGCGTGGGCTACCAGATTCTGCGCGCGGCGAATTACGACGTGCAGGCCATGCCGACGTTTTTCGAGCGCCTGCAACGCAACACACGGCTATACGAAAACAATGCGCCCGGTTATTTGCGTACTCACCCGCTGACGACGGAGCGCATCGCGGATATGGAGAACCGCGTGCGCGAAGCCGGTCAGGTAAAACTGCAACCGGACAGTCGCGACTTTCAGATGGTGCGGGCGAAACTGCGTGCACAACAGGGCGACGCGCGCGAGGCCGTGGCGTTTTTCAAGGAGGCCTTGGAGGACAAGCGTTATGCGGATCGCGGTGCTGCGCGCTACGGTTACGTCGTGGCGTTGCTGCGTGCGCGCGACCTCGAACGCGCGCGGGCGCAATGGAGCGAACTGCACAAAGGTGCCGATGCGCATCCGATGTATGACACGCTCGGAGCGCAGCTGTATTTTGCAGAGGGAGAGCCGGCCGCCGCGATGCAGTTATTGGAAGGGTCGATCAAGACCCATCCGCACAGCGTGATCGTACGAATCGCTTATGCGGAGGCGTTGCAGCAGACAGGCAAACATCGCGATGCGGTTGCGCTCTTGCGCGATTTGCGCGCCGATCGGCCGCATGAACTTCGCCTCTACCAACTGCTGGCGCAGAGTTATGCGGCGTTGGGACAGCGCGTGGAACAGCATCGCCAGCTGGCAGAGTTCTATTACCTACAAGGCAGTCTGCCGGGTGCGATCGAACAGTTGCAGCTGGCCCAGGCAGCCAAGGACGCGGATTTCTATACGCTGTCGGCGGTGGATGCGCGCCTGCGGCAGTTGCGCGCCGAGCAGTTGCAGGAAGTGAAAAACCGTAATCGCTAGCACGGACGGTGTTGATTTTCCGTTCGTCCTGAACTTGTCGAAGGATGAACGAATGCTTAGAGCGTCGGCATGTCGTTCATGATTCGACTGCTCGCAAGCCTGTCCTGAGCCACGACCAAGGGCTCGCGCTCACCACGAACGGTACCCCGTTGCAGCGGCTTTGGCTTGTCACGAAACGGCTGCCAGAGCATCCGAGCCTCGCCACACCGCACGTTTAGGAACGCCGCGGTGCGTCGAGGTACGCTTCGTACAGCAGATCGAAGGTTTTTTCGCACTCCTGCAGCAATTCGGCGTCGTTCGCGGCGCGCCGTCTGGCGCCATTCAGAAGCGTATCCACGCCGGCCGCCTCCGCCACGTTTCGATCGCCGATATCGAGCGCGCGCACAAGCATGCCGATGCGCATCAGTGCCGGTTCACTGTCGCGGCCGGAGTACGAAAGCAGTTCCTCATACGTCACGTGCGTGCGACTGTTGTGGAAATCCGCTCCTTCATAGCCATAGGTGACTGCGTCGAGCGGGGCATCCGCCGCCAGGTCGAGCCACAGCATCGTCGCTTCCGGATCGATGAAGCGACGGATCAGCCAGGCGCTCGCCAGCCGATCGGCATAGAGCGGGCGGCGCGTTGCCCATTTCCGATGAAAATAACGCTTGGCGCGCGCCTGCGCCGGCTCGCTCTGGGGGAAAATCAATTCGTGCACGCGGCGCTCGAGCGCGCTCAGGCGGTCTTCCGCCTGAACCGCCGATGCACAGCCGTAGAAATCGAGCGATCGGATGCGATCGAGTTCACGCCGCTGTTTCGCGAGAACGCGCCCAAGCGCGCCGGGATCGGCCATGCCGATACTCGATTCGATGCCGCCGAGCGTTTGCAGCAACGCTTCATACTGCGCGCTGCGGTCGAACAGCGCCTGTATGCGGGCTGCCTGCGCGGCGTCCAGGCTTTCCAGGGCCACGACTTCACCGCTTCCTTCCGATCCGATCAGATATTCCGTGAGGTGCTGCAGGCTGCGTCGGTGCTCAACGGTATCCGGCAGCAGATAGATACCTTCGCGTAACGCCGCTGCGCCGAGCGTTTCCAGCGTGCGCAGCATGGCCATGCGTGTATGCGCCGCTCCCTGCGGCAGTTGGGCGATCAGTGCGAGCCAGCGCAGCGCGGATGCTCGGGAGGATGGGGCGATCATTGAAGCAGAGGATAGTGAACTGCGAGGAGGCAACGGCCCGCAGTGTAGCAAGTACCCCTTCGAGCCGGATGCCTTTTGT
>JAKFDA010000010.1:0-12514 GCA_036676355.1 Nitrosomonadales bacterium
AGCAAGGCGCTGGCGGAGCGACTCGCATGGGATATGGAACTTGCCATGGCTCCGGACAACAGCTGGCACGTCACCATGGATGAAGCGGGCAACACGCAATGGGCCTCGCGAGGCGAGACCTGGGCGCACGAACCGGCAACCGGTTGGTGGCGTCGCTTCAAAGCGAAGTTCTTCGCGCTCATCCCCCTGGAACGATACCTATGAGCAATCGGCGATGTGCTGCCGACGTACCGGCAGGCTTGAGCGTTGCAGCCGTTGTTGTCAACAACGCATCAGCGACGCGATTACTGGAGCACATCGATGACCCGCATGCCCGCATTGTTCATCGGCCATGGCAGTCCGATGAACGCGCTCGAGCGCAACGGCTTCACTGAAGCCTGGCGCGCTTTCGGAAAGCAACTGCCGATGCCCAGGGCGTTATTGGTCGTGTCGGCGCACTGGTACATCGGTGCGACGGCGGTGACTGCGATGGCACAGCCGCGCACCATCCACGATTTCTATGGCTTTCCGCAGGCGCTTTTCGATTTCGAATATCCGGCGCCCGGCGCACCGGACATTGCCGCCGAGATCGCCGAGGCGGTGAAGCCGACCTGGTGCGGGCTCGATGTCGATCAGTGGGGACTCGATCACGGCACATGGAGCGTGCTCGCGCACCTCTATCCGCAAGCCGACATCCCCGTCCTGCAGTTGTCCATCAATGCGCTGAAGCCGATGGAATATCACGTGGAGCTTGGCGCGCAGCTCGCGTCTCTACGCGATCGCGGAATCATGGTGCTCGCGAGCGGGAATGTCGTTCACAACCTGCGCCGCGTCCAATGGAACCAGCCGGACGCCGCCTTCGACTGGGCGGAGCGCTTCGATGATGCCGTCGCACAACAGCTTGCCGAAGCGCCTGAGGACGTGCTGAAGCTGATGGATCACCCGGACTACAAGGCCGCTGTGCCCACGCCCGACCATTTCGTTCCGCTGCTCTACATCGCCGGTATGGCGGCCGCGCAGAATGCGCCCTTGCAGCCACTGGTGCGCGGCTATGCCATGGGCTCGATCTCCATGACTTGCTACGGCCTCGAAGCAGCGATCGATCCTGCCGCTCAAGATGCGGAAGGCGCCGCAACGCTGCCCGAAGGCGTTCCCGCCGATCAGTCGAATATCTGAGCGGCGCACCTCGACGATGGCAAGCGCGCGCCCGCGGCGGTGATGAGGGAAGCCATGGGCGCGAGGTTACGACAAGCGAAAGAATCGGCAGAAGGTTTAGCATTCACGCTTGCCGACACGTCGGCCCATCTTGTCTTCCACTGGAAAAATGGAGAGAGCAAACCCCAATGCCTACCCACAGAATCGCGCCTGAGTTGCAGGTATCCGAATGGCTGAACGCGCCGGAGCCGCTCTCGCTCGCAGCGCTGCGCGGGAAGGTGATCGTTGTGAGTGTTTTTCAAATGCTGTGTGCTGGATGCGTGCACCACAGCATCCCGCTCACGAAGCAGCTGTACGAAAGCTTCGATCCCGCAGAAGTGGCGGTGCTCGGCTTGCATTCGGTCTTCGAGCATCACGAGGTGATGACGCCGGCCGCGCTCGCCGTCTTCGTGCGTGAACAAGGCCTCGCTTTTCCGATCGGGATCGACAAGCAGCCGGAGGACAACGGACTTCCGCTCACCATGCGCGCCTATCAGATGCAAGGCACGCCGACCACGATCTTGATCGACACGGAAGGGCGCCTTCGGATGCAACGTTTCGGGAGTACCGAAGCGATTACGCTCGCCGCATCGATTGGCATTATCCTAGGCGAAGCGCGCGCCGCAAGGGGCAACGACAGCGTGTGATGGCCGGCTTGCATCGAGTCAAACATGAAGGGCAGCGAATGATCGATTTCTACTCGGCGGCAACGCCCAACGGCCACAAGATCTCCATTGCGTTGGAGGAACTGGCGCTGCCCTACAACCTGCATGCGCTCGACCTCAGCGCCAATGAACAGAAGCAGTCCTGGTTTCTGAAAATCAATCCGAACGGGCGCATTCCGGCGATCATCGACCGCGACGAAGACGATTTCGCCGTGTTCGAGTCCGGCGCCATCCTCATCTATCTCGCGGAGAAAACCGGACGGCTGATGCCCTCGGACAAGAAAGGGCGTTCGCGCGTGTTGCAGTGGCTGATGTTTCAGATGGGCGGCATCGGCCCGATGATGGGCCAGGCGAACGTTTTTTATCGCTATTTTCCGGAGAAGCTTCAGCCGGCCATCGATCGCTATCAAGGCGAGACGAAGCGGCTGTTCCGTGTACTGAACGGTCACCTCAAAGACCACGAGTATCTCGCCGGCGACTACTCGATCGCCGATATCGCGAACTGGGCCTGGGTGCGCACGCATCGTTGGTCCGGCGTCGCCGTCGACGATCTGCCGCATCTGCAGCGCTGGATCGAGACGATCGGCGCGCGGGCCGCCGTACAGCGAGGCATCGAGCGCCCGCGCTCGGCCATGGATGACGGCACGGTGAACGAGGAAGAGGCTCAACGACTGTCCGAGGAAGTGCGCAAGATGATCGAAACGGGTCAATCGCGTGACGGCGGTGTGTGACACGTTGCCTGGCGTCGCTATCGACTCCAACGCACGAGTTCACTAAATCCGCGGTCTATAAACTAGCCGGACGACTGCAAACGGGAAAGAGAGCGTACATGCGCATTCAGTTCTGGTTCGACTTCGGTAGCCCCTACTCCTATCTGACGGCGGTGCGCATCGAGCGCCTCACGCAGCAAGCCGGCCTCGCGCTTGAATGGCGACCGTTTCTGCTGGGGCCGATCTTCCGTAAACAAGGCTGGGAGACTTCACCGTTCAATCTCTATCCGGCCAAAGGTCGCTACATGTGGCGCGACCTCGAACGGACCTCCGAAGCGATGGGACTGGCGTGCCGGAAGCCGACCGTGTTCCCGCAGAACGGGTTGCTTGCCGCGCGCGTTGCCTGCTGGTTCGCCGATGCGGAATGGGTGACGAATTTCGTCAAGAACGCGTTCGCCGCGAGTTTTGTATCGAACCTCGATCTCTCCGAACCCGCGGTCATCGAGAACGTGCTCGATGATCTCGGTCTGTCGGGAAAAGAAATCCTCGCCATCGCGCAGAGTCAGGAATCCAAGGACCGCCTCAGGGCGCAAACGGAAAACGCCGAGTCCTATGGAATTTTCGGCGCGCCGACCTTCAGGGTGGGAGACGAGTTGTTCTGGGGCAACGATCGTCTCGAAGACGCCATCCAGTGGGCCGTCTCCGGCGGGCTGAAAAGAGGCTGAATCCCCTGCGCGCTTTCGTCCGCAAAGCAGGCAGGCCCGAACTTTGTACGTCATTGAGCTCTGCCCATAAGCGAGCGAAGCAATGCCTACCGAACGTGAAAAGATGCTGGCGGGGGAACTCTACGACCCCATGGACCTCGAACTCGTTGCAGCGCGGGAGCGTGCGCGCGACTTGTGCCAGGACCTCAACGCCACGCGCGAGTCCCAGCACACCGAACGACGGCGGATTGTGCTGGAACTGTTCGGCAGCGGCGGCGACAGCGCCTGGATGCAGCCGCCCTTTTACTGCGACTACGGCTCGAACATCCATCTCGGCACGCGCGTGTTCTTCAACTTCAATTGCGTCGTGCTGGATGTGTGCGAGGTGCACATCGGCGACTACACGCTGTTCGGGCCGGGCGTGCAGATTCTTACGCCGATGCATCCTTTCGACGCGGCCTTGCGTCGCGAGCGCGAGTACGCCAAGCCCATCGAGATCGGCGCGGACGTGTGGGTGGGCGGCGGCGCGCTGATACTTGCGGGCGTGCGCATCGGCTCGCGCTCGGTCATCGGCGCAGGCGCCGTCGTGACCCGCGACATTCCCGAGGGCGTATTCGCGGCGGGCAATCCCTGCCGCGTCATCCGAGACGTTTCTGCGTAAAAGCTTTCCGCTTCTTAATCGATGACGTTGCTCTATACCCCGGACGGTCGCTATTTCATCGTGCGCGGCCGCCTCTGGCGTGCGACGAATCCAACGCTTCCACCGGACGTCCGTGCCGTACTTGTCAGCAACCTTATGACCGCCCGCCGTGCGGTGAAGACGGCCAGGCGGTCGGGCGATGCGGATCGCCTAAGTGCTGCACGCGCAGCAGTGCATGCCGCCAAGGTTGCACTGGGCGAGCGCGGCCCGCCATGGTGGACCGATGGCGCAAAGGATTTCAATCGTTTTCTGGCGAAGAACACGCCCTATGCGGAGTGGTATCGCACACAGAGTGCGACCTCGTAGTATTAAGTGCGCAGTGCGCGTGTGTTGCGCGGCTTGTGAAGGTTGTACTAGATTGCACCCACATCACTAAGCCACAGCGCCATTGCGAGCCACCGGTACTAAGCCCGCTCCTGCAGTCGCCTATGCCGAAGGAGGCATTTCTTTGAAAGACTCGTTGCAACCCGGCCTGCGATTCGAGCATCGCTTTCGCGTCCCGCCGAATAAGACCGTACCTGCGCTCTACCCCGAGTCCGAAGAGTTTGTGGCGATGCCGGAAGTCTTTGCCACCGGTTTTCTCGTCGGCTTGCTGGAATGGGCGTGCATCCTGGCGCTCAAGCCTCATCTCGACTGGCCGCGCGAACAGACGGTGGGCACGCATATCGATGTGAGCCACTCCGCCGCCACGCCGCCCGGCATGGAAATCACGGTGCATGTGGAGCTGCTCTCGGTGGAAGGCCGCAAGCTCATCTTCAGCGTGCAGGCGCACGACGAAGTTGAATTGATTTCAGAAGGACGGCACGAGCGCTTCGTGATCGACCGCGCGCGCTTCGATATAAAGCTGGAAGGCAAGCAGCGCGACGCTCGCAAGCGCTGAATCCCTATGAGCACAACGATCGCGGGGCCCGACGGAAAATTACGTTGCAGTTGGTGCGTGGCCACCACTGAATACCTGCGCTATCACGATACCGAATGGGGCTTCCCGGTCGGCGATGATCGTCGGCTGTTCGAGAAGCTGAGTCTGGAGGGTTTTCAGTGCGGACTGAGCTGGCGCACCATTCTCGAAAAGAGAGAGAACTTCCGCGTCGCATTCCATGATTTCGATTTCCACCGGATCGCGCGCTTTACCGAGCGTGACGTCGAGCGCCTGCTGCAGGATGCGGGCATCGTCCGCCACCGCGGCAAGATCGAGGCGGTTATCAATAACGCCAAGCGAGCCCAGGAACTGGTGAAGAACGAAGGTTCGCTGGCCGCGTTCCTCTGGCGTTACGAGCCGGACTCAGAACAACTCGCTAAACCGCAAACCGTGACGACTTCGGCAGCGGCGATTGCACTCTCGAAAGACCTGAAGAAGCTGGGCTGGAAATTCGTCGGGCCGACTACGATGTATGCGTTCATGCAGGCGATGGGGCTCATCAACGATCATGTCGACCAGTGCATGGTGAGAGCCAGGGTTGAGCACGTGCGCAAAAGTTTCGCGCGACCCTGCTCCTGAATTTTCAACCTTCGCAAGAGCTGGCCTAATCTCCAGCGTCCGTCGCCCCGCGTGCAGCGCGCGGATTTACGCTAAGCCGATTTCTTCTTCGCGGTGCTCTTGCGGGCGGAGGTTTTCTTCGCTGCGCCCTTCTTGGCCGGCGCCTTCTTTGCGGCGGACTTGCGGGCGGTGGTTTTCTTCGCCGCAGGCTTTTTCGTCGCTGCCTTTTTCTTAGCCGGCTTCTTCGCAGTCGATTTCTTCGCTGACGTTTTCTTTATCGTCGATTTATTTGACGCTGACTTTTTCGCCGCCGCCTTCTTTGCCGCTTTCTTCTTCGGCGGTGGCACCTTGCCGCCCTCTTCGCGCGCTTCGGACAGCCCGATGGCGATGGCCTGCTTGGGGTTCTTCACCGTCTTGCCGGAGCGGCCGCTCTTGAGTTCGCCGCGTTTCATTTCGTGCATCGCCTCTGCCACTTTCTCGGAGGCCTTTTTGCCGTATTTAGCCATGTCTTGCTCCTCGCACGTTGACAGTGCATGGCAAGCAAACAATTCGCCCGCAATGAGGATGGGGGGCTTCGTTAGTTCGCGTACTCGCGCGAGTTTTCGATGATCGGCACCCACTTCCTGATTTCGGCTTCCAGGTGCCGGCGCGCATATTCGGGCGTGGCCGTCTCGAGCGGCTCCAACTCTGTGTTCAGCTTCTTGAAGCGCGCGCTCACCCCGGCATCGGCAAGTGCATAGCGCAACGCATCATTGAGCTTTTCCAGCGCCTCCTTCGGCGCACCTTTCGGCACGTATAGCGCGTGCCACATCTCGATTTCGAATCCATTCAGCCCTTGTTCGTGCAGCGTCGGCAGATTCGGTAACGACGGCACGCGTTCGCGCGAGGTGACCCCATATGCCACCACGTCACCTCGTCGAACATGCGGGGTCGCAGTGGTTGCCTGTTCGCACATCAGGTCGATCTTGCCGGAGAGAAGATCATGCATGGCCGGACCGCTGCCCTTGTAGATCGCAGCCTTCAAGCCCACGTCGGTCGCGTCCATAAACAGCAGGCCGCATAGATAGGTGCCCGAACCGCGTCCCGCGTGCGCGAAGCTGATCTTGTCCGGATTCGCTTTTAAATAGCGGAGAAGTTCCGTCAGATTGCCGGCCGGCAAGTCTCGACGGCCGATCAACACCATCGGCGCATCGCTTACTTCACCGATGAACTCGAAGTCCCGGATGGGGTCCAGGCCCGACTGCGGCTGTACTGCTCTGACGACCGCCATGCTGGTGTGGTGCAGCAGAAGTGTGTAGCCATCCGGGACCGCACGCGCGGCGCGTTGCGTGCCGACGACGCCGCCCGCGCCCGCTACGTTTTCAATGACGACGTTCTGACGCAAGCGCTTCTCCATCGACGCCGCGATGGTGCGCGCGACCGTATCGGTCGGGCCGCCGCTGGAGAAGGGGACGATCAGCGTGATGGGTTTATGTGGATAGGGCTGCGCCGACGCCGCGCCCGCGAGCAGTATCGCGATCAGAAATACAGCGCTCTTTTTCAAG
This sequence comes from Nitrosomonadales bacterium, assembly GCA_036676355.1. GTDB lineage: Bacteria > Pseudomonadota > Gammaproteobacteria > Burkholderiales > SG8-39 > ZC4RG42. The sequence goes on from JAKFDA010000010.1 coordinate 6,974, forward strand.
ATTCGCATGCCATTCCTTTTTGGCCCATTCTGATGCCACCGTTTTAGTCTGCGTACTTGCGCGCTTTGTCGATAATGGGCGCCCACTTCTTCAGTTGCGCGTCCAGATGCATGCGCAAATACTCGGGCGTGGCCTTGTCGAGCGAAACCGGATCGGTGCCCAGATCGTTGAAGCGCGCGTTCACGGCCGTATCCGTCAGTGCATAACGCAGCGCATCGTTGAGCTTGTCCAGCGCTTCCTTGGGCGTTCCGGCCGGCGCATAGAGGGCATGCCAGACCGCAACTTCGAACTCCTGCAAGCCGACGTCGTGCAGGCTCGGTACATCCGGCAGCGAGGAGATGCGCTTGGACGTGGTGATGCCATACGCAATCACCTTGCCGCCGCGAATCTGCGAAGTCGTATTCGTGGTCTGGTCGCACATCAAATCGACGCGACTGCCGAGCAGTTCGTGCATCGCCGGACCGGTGCCCTTGTGGCTTATCGTTTTCAGATCCATGCCGATCGATTTCATGAACAGCATGCCGCACAGATGCGACGCCGAACCGAAACCAGCATGCGCGTAGGAAACCTTGTTGCGCTTGAGGTATTCAAGCAATTCACTGAGGTCCTTGGCCTGGAGGTCGGGGCGCCCAATCAAGGTCATCGGCACGTCGGTGACTTCGCCGATCGGCTCGAAACTTTTCTGCGGATCGAAGGACAGGTTCGGATAGAGCGACGGCGCGGTCGCCATGCCGACGTGATACAGCAGAATCGTATAGCCGTCCGGCGCGGCATTCGCCACACGCGCAGCGCCGACTGTGCCGCCTGCGCCGGCCACGTTCTCGACCACGACGCTTTGACGAAGGCGTTTTTGCATCGCTATCGCCACCGTGCGCCCGACCGTATCGGTTGGTCCGCCCGCGGCAAAGGGCACGATCATGGTGATGGGTTTCTGCGGATAAGCCTGCGCCGCAGCTGTTCCGGCCGCCGCAAACGCAATAAGCAATGCACAAAACTTAAGCGGTGTTTTCATTCCGGCCTCGACTTTTCCCCACAGTGTAGCGACGACATCGATATGCAATCCATCGAATACGACCGGATTTGGCGACCATACGATCGCTTCGAGGCGCAATGGCGCGCTGATCGTGTCCCGCTCTGCGCACAAATGCGCAGAGCGGTATAACCAGCGCTTAATCCGGGGCGCATTCGCTCCGATAGTCGTATCAAACAAGCTGCGCCTGACAAACGCACAAAAACGCGAGGGAAGAGAAACAGTGTGCTGAAGACACTGAAAGGGAGAACCGCGCTGGCGGCTGCCGTGCTCGCCGCCATTGGTATCGCGCTGGTGACGAGCCTGCAGTCGAACCTGTCCGAACGCACCGTGCTCGCATCAAGCGTATCGCAGCACGAGGACTACACCGCGCGCGTGGCAGTCGACATCGACCGGCAATTGCGCCTTGCGCGCGCCTCGTTGAGCGAACTGACCGGCAGCATCACCAGCCAGCATCTGGCCGATCCCGCCGCGCTGCGTTACTTCCTAAGCTCTCGCATCGGAATCCAGCAGAGCTTCGAAAGCATTGCCGTATTCGGCGCCGACGGACACCTCATCGCCTCGCGCCCGTCGATGGACATCGCGTCGATCGGCGACGAAGGCTGGTTCAAGGCCACGCTACGCAACAACGGCACGCCCGTTATTCGCGAGCCGTTTTTCAGCGCCTTGAGCGGCGAGCCGGCTGTCGCATTGACCTATCCGCTGCACGACGAGATGGGCACACTGCGTGGCGTACTCGTCGGAGCGATAGCGCTCAGTCAGGAACAACTGCTGCTATCGCCTTCCAGCGCCGGCCAGCACAAAGGCGGCGACTTCGTGTTGCTGACCAAAAATCAAAACATCGTCATGCACCCGGATCCGGCTTTCATCACCAAACGGCTGAAAGATCTCGGCGCACCGGGTGCAACGCTGCTGCAAGGCTTGCAACAGCAGAACCATTCGCTGATCGGACCCGATCATCGCGGCGTGCGCAGCCTGTACGCCTTCGCTCCCGTCGCCTCGGCCGAGTGGACCCTGGTTGGCGTGGCCGCGAACGAAGAGGCCTATGCATCACTGTCGCTATTGTCCAAACAGATGCTGCTTGCCGGCGCGATACTGGCCGCGTTGCTGTTCCCCGCGATGTGGCTGCTGGTTTCGCGCATGCTCAAGCCGCTCGACTATCTGCGCAGCGAAATGCGCAGGTTGCGCAGCGATCCCGCCGCGGAATTGAGCGACATCGGCACTTCCGGCAGCGAAGAATTACGTCAACTGGCGGAAGAGTTCGCGCAGATGGCGACGGCCTGGCGCGCTGCGGAAAGCGCCCTGCAGCAGGAGAAGGAGCGCGCTGAAGTCACCCTCGAATCGATCGCAGACGGCGTGATCGCAACCGCCTCGGACGGCACGGTGGCGGCGATGAATCGCGCGGCCGAGAAAATCACCAGCTGGCGCAGCGCCGAAGCGATCGGCAAGTCGTTCGACGAAATCTTCCTCATCGAGGATGAAACGACCGGTCAGCGGATGGGCAACATCGCAAACCTGGCGATGAGCAGGGGCGAGGTCATTTCTTCCGCGCGCGCCGTTCTGCGCGCAAAGGACGGCGCGTTACTCCCGATCGACAACTCCGCCGCGCCGATTCACGCCGCGCGCGGCGAGATCGATGGCGCCGTGGTGGTATTTCGCAACGTCGCCGCCGAACGCGCCGCGGCACAGCAACTGGAATGGCGCGCGACCCACGATTTGATGACCGGCCTTGCCAACCGAACCGCCTACGAGCACGCACTCGAGCAGCTTTTCGATTCGCGTACGCAGGACGGCCCGCATTCGCTGGTCATGTTCGATCTCGACGAATTCAAGATCGTCAACGATAGCTGCGGTCACGCGGCGGGCGACGAGTTATTGAAGCAGCTTGCGCGTCTGCTGTTGAACCATGCGCGCAAAACTGACGCGGTGGCACGGCTGGGCGGCGACGAGTTCGCCGTGTTGATGCCGCGCTGCCCGGGCGACAAGGCCATGCGTCTGGCCGAAGAACTGCGTCGCACCATCGCCGACTTCCGCTTCGAGTGGAACGGCCGTATTTTCCAGGTCGGCGCGAGCCTCGGCGTGGTCGAGATCAACACCGGCTTCGCCGACGCCGTGGAGGTACAGAAAGCAGCCGACATGGCCTGCTACATGGCAAAACGCAGCGGGCGCAACCGCATCTGCCGGCATACGCCGGAAAGCGCAGCGATCGACGCCGTACGCTCGCAAATGAATGCGGTCAGCAACATCCGCCAGGCAATCGACGAAGGCCGGCTGCGACTGTATGCGCAACCAATCGCGGCGCTGGGTCGCGATGCATTGCCCACGCTGTACTTCGAGGTGCTGCTGCGCATGGTGGATGCCGACGGGCGGATCGTGCCGCCCGGCGCGTTTCTGCCCGCCGCCGAACGCTATGGCCTGATCGACGAACTCGATCGCTGGGTGATCGCGCACGCCGCGCAAGCTTGTGCCGGGCGCTTCGGACCGGATCGATGGCGCGAGCTGGGCACCATTTCGATCAATCTGTCGGCGGCGACGCTACGCGATCCGGGTATCGCCGACTACATCATCGATCAACTGGAACAGTACGCCATACCGTTCGATCGGGTGTGCTTCGAAATAACAGAAACCGCCGCCATGAGAAATCCCGAACAGGTCGGCGAACTGATGCGCGCCCTGCGCGCCAAGGGGCTGCGCTTCGCGCTCGACGATTTCGGCGCGGGCATGACCTCGCTTTCGCAGTTGCGCGATCTGCCCATCGACATTCTGAAAATCGATGGCGGATTCATCGGCGGCGTGCACCTCGATGACGTCAACGGCCCGGTGGTGGAAGCCATCCAGATGATCGCCCGCAGACTGTCGATGAAGACCATCGCCGAGCGCGTCGAGCAACCGGCGGAACTGGCCTATCTGCGCCGGCTCGGCGTCGACTTCGTGCAAGGGTATCTGCTCGCCCGGCCGGCGCCGATCGAGGATGTTCTTCATGCAAGCGGCTGCGACGCCGCCCTCTCTCGCAGTGCCCCCGGCTCGAAATCGCTGCATGTGTGAGCGAGCACCGCATCGCGCACCAGCGCAATATGCGCATGCCGATCGACGCGCTATGATCGCGCGCCACGGTTAAAGACAGGATCAACAAGGCAGCGATGAAAATACTCGTCGTCGGCGGCGCCGGCTACATCGGTTCGCACATGGTGCTTACGCTCGGTGCGCAGGGACACGAAGTCGTGGTGCTCGACGATCTCTCGGCCGGCCATCGAGACGCCGTACTGCATGGGGAGTTCGTCGAAGGCAGCATTGCCGACGTCGCGCTGCTCGATCGCCTGTTCGACGCGCATCGTTTCGACGGCGTCATGCATTTCGCATCGTTCATCCAGGTCGGCGAATCGATGCTCGATCCGGCCAGGTATTACCGCAACAACTTCGTCAACACCGTAACGCTGCTCGACGCCATGCTGCGGCACGAAGTGAAACGCTTCGTCTTTTCGTCGACCGCGGCCGTTTACGGCGAACCGCAATACGTGCCCATCGACGAGGCGCATCCGCGCAAACCGATCAACCCTTACGGCTGCTCGAAGTGGATGGTCGAACAATTGCTGCAGGACTACGACCGCGCGTACGGATTGAAGTCGGTCTGCCTGCGCTACTTCAATGCCGCCGGCGCGGACCCGCGATCGCGCATCGGCGAACGGCACGAACCCGAATCGCATCTCATCCCGCTGGTGCTGCAGGCCGCCGCCGGCCGGCGACCAAATATCACCGTTTTCGGCACGGATTACGACACGCCCGACGGGACGTGTATTCGCGATTACGTCCATGTTCTGGACCTGTGCGACGCGCATCTGCGCGCGCTCGATCGCCTCGTGCAAGGCGCCGGCAGCGACGTGTTCAATCTCGGTAACGGTGCGGGCTTTTCCATTCGCGCCGTCATTGCCACCGCGGAAGCGGTAACCGGCCGCAACATCCCGGTTGTCGAAGGCCCAAGGCGCACGGGCGATCCGGCCAGACTGGTCGCCGCGCCGGACAAGGCGCTGAACGTGCTGGGCTGGCAGCCTCGCCATCAGGCGCTGCAAAGCATCGTTCGCGACGCCTGGAATTTCATGCGACAGCACTAAAGCTCGGGCGCGACTCCGGCGCGTTGTCGCCGCGATTTACAGCGCTGTTGCGCCATGCCCAAATAGCGCTTCGCCGCACGCTTAAGTATTTAATAAAAATACACAATGTTTCCTCGGCACGGCCGCTGCTCAATCCCTGCGCAGCGTCAGACCGACGAACCGAGGAGAGAGTAATGAACACGCACCGCATTTTGCCGGCGCTCGCCGCTGCCCTTGCCATAGGCGCAGCCGGGTTTGCCCAAGCTGCACCGGTGGTAAGCAAGATTTCGGACGCCGGCGGCCCGACACCGGAAGACATGGTCAACAGCCTGTTGAGCGCCGATGCGGGCATCAGCATCGTTCCGGGTTCAGTGGCGTACACGGGGTCCAACGCCGCGTCCGGCACTTTCACCGGCGGCGGCA
>JAKFDA010000011.1:0-30226 GCA_036676355.1 Nitrosomonadales bacterium
CCATGGCGGAGAAGCCGCCAAAGTTCGGCGAAATATAGTGGATGGCGTTTTCGAAGCGCTTGTCGAAACTGCCAAACGTAGAACGCGAAAAGACGTTGTTATAGTCGCCGATGGTGTCACCGAAAGGATCAACGAAGTTGGTCGAGGTCTTGTAGGCCGAGAACATATTGCCTAGCTGCACCGTCCCGAAGGAGCCTGCCAGTCCCGCCCACGAATCACGAGCGGTCCAGCCCTGGCCACCACGGTTGTCGATGTCAACCGCGCTTTCCAGTTGGAAGATCGCCTTCAGGCCGTTGCCCAGGTCTTCCGAACCTTTGAAGCCGATGCGCGAGCTGTTGTTCGACATGACCGCGCCACTGTCGTCACCGTTGTCGATGAAATCGATGGACGGGTTCAGCACGCCGTAGATCTGCACGTTTGATCCTTGAGCTTGGACAGCCATCGGAGCGGCGAGCGCACCGGCGATTGCCAGAGCAAGCAGTTTCTTCTGCATTAGTGTTCCCCTCGAAGTTGTTTATTCGTCGCAAAGGCGAAATTCAATAGTCTTCGCCGGCCGACTGTCCACATGCGGCGACAGTCAGGCGCATTGTGCTAAGGACAGCACGGTAATCAAAGCCAAACTCATGCTTTTTTACAACAACATGGATGGTTAGTTGCAAATACGCAACATATGTAAGCTAACCGAGGAAAAACTGAATAATCCGTAAAAGTTGCGCCCAATAGAAACGGGCGCCAGAAGGCGCCCGTCAAGGTCTTGCTTCGTCTTGTTTAACCGAAGAGAAGTAAAACGTAGTCACCAATCGTGTTCGTGTCCGAGCAGAAGCAGCGGGGCAGATCTGACTTATTGTGCCGATGCGCTACCAAACAATGCTTTCAGCGCCCCACCCGGATCGGGGGCGCGCATGAACGCCTCGCCGACGAGGAAGCCATAGATCTGGTGGTCGGTCATTCGCGCAACATCCGCGGCCGTCGAAATTCCGCTTTCCGTAATCACGGTACGTCCCGCCGGGATACGCGGAAGCAGATCGAGCGTCGTTTCCAGTCGCGTCTCGAAAGTGCGCAGATTGCGGTTGTTGATGCCCAGCAGCGGGGTCTTGAGCGCCAACGCGCGATCTAGTTCGGCGCTGTCGTGCACTTCAACCAGCACCGCCATGCCGAGTTCGTGCGCATGTTGCTCGAGCGAATGCATTTGCCGGTCGTCGAGGGCAGCCACGATCAGCAAAATGCAATCGGCGCCCATCGCGCGCGCCTCGTAGACCTGATAGGGATCGACAATGAAATCCTTGCGCAGTACCGGCAAGGCACAGGCTGCGCGCGCCGCTTGCAGATACTCCGGCGCGCCCTGAAAGAACTGGCGGTCGGTAAGTACGGAAAGGCACGCCGCGCCGTGTTGCTCATACGAACGCGCAATCGCGGCCGGGTCGAAATCCGCGCGAATGATTCCCTTGCTCGGGCTCGCCTTCTTGATTTCGGCGATGACGGCGGGCTGTTTGGCGGCGATGCGCTTTTGTAACGCGCCGGCGAAGTCGCGCGGTGGCCCGGCCGCCAACGCTCGATCTCGAATTTCGGCAAGCGGAATTGCGCATTGCGCCTCGGCGATCTCCTCCGCCTTGACGGCAAGAATGCGTTCGAGAATGTCAGTCACGTCCGACCTTTTGCGTAAACGCCACGAATTGATCGAGCTTCGCCCGCGCCGCGCCGCTGCCGATGACTTCCAGCGCTTTTTCGACGCCTTCTTCAAAAGTCGGCGCAGCGCCCGCCACGTAGATCGCCGCGCCCGCGTTCAGCGCGACAATGTCTCTTGCCGCACCGGCCTTGTTCTCCAGGGCGTCGAGCACCATGGCGCGCGACTCCTCGACATTGGCGACCTGCAGCGTGCGCGCGTCGTGCACCGGCAGATTGAAGCGCTCGGGGTGGACCGTGTACTCGGTGACACGTCCATCCTTGAGTTCCCCGATCATCGTCTCGCCGCTGATGGAGATTTCGTCCAACCCTTCGAGTCCGTAGACGGTCATGGCATGGCGCGCATCGAGCCGCTCCAGCACGCGAATCAGGATGCCGACGAGATCAGGGTGGAATACCCCCATGACCTGTCGCGACGCGCCGGCCGGATTGGTGAGCGGGCCGAGGATATTGAAAATGGTCCGCACGCCCAACTCACGGCGAACCGGCGCCGCGTGCTTCATGGCCGCATGATGATTCGGCGCGAACATGAAGCCGACGCCGACTTCATCGATGCAGCGACCGACCTGCTCCGGCGTCAGGTTGATATTCGCGCCCAGCGCCTCGATCGCATCCGCACTGCCCGATTTGCTCGATACCGCGCGCCCGCCATGCTTGGCGACATGGGCGCCGGCAGCGGCGCAGACAAAAATCGAGGCGGTCGAGATGTTGAACGTGCGTGCGCCGTCGCCGCCGGTCCCCACGACATCGACCAGACTGTTCACATCGCGCACTTTCACCTTCGTCGCCAGTTCGCGCATCACCTGCGATGCGGCGGTGATTTCGCCGATGGTCTCTTTCTTGACTCGAAGCCCGGCAATAATGGCGGCGATCATTACGGGCGAGACGTCGCCGTGCATGATCTGTCGCATCAGATCGAGCATCTCGTCGTGAAAGATTTCCCGATGCTCGATAACGCGCTGTAGCGCTTCCTGCGGCGTGAATGTCATCGCTTCGTTTCCGTGAGGAAGTTGCGCAGCAATTGATGGCCGTGCTCGGTGAGAATGGATTCCGGATGGAATTGCACGCCTTCCACGGCCAGTTCCTTGTGTCGCACACCCATGATTTCGCCGTCCTCGCTCTGCGCCGTGATTTCGAGGCAGTCGGGCATGCTGTCCCGCTCGATCGCCAGGGAGTGATAGCGTGTCGCGTGGAAATCCTGCGGCAGGCCGCGGAACACCCCTTCGTCGGTGTGATGCACCGTGCTGGTTTTGCCATGCATCACTTTCCCGGCGTGGACCACCTTGCCGCCGAATGCCTGGCCAATGCTTTGATGGCCCAGACAGACGCCGAGGATCGGAATCTTGCCGGCGAATTTCTGAATCAGCGGCACCGAAATACCCGCTTCGTTCGGCGTACACGGTCCGGGCGACACGACAATGCGGTCCGGCGCCAGGCGTTCGATTTCTTCCAGCGTGATTTCGTCGTTGCGATACACGCGCACGTCCTCGCCCAACTCGCCCAGGTACTGCACCAGGTTGTAGGTGAACGAATCGTAATTGTCGATCATCAGTAACATGATCAGAACTCCTTGCCGGTGTCGAAACCGGCTGCCGCAATTTCCGCCGCTCGCAACAGGGCGCGCGCCTTGTTGCATGTTTCCTGCCATTCGCTTTCGGGCACCGAATCGGCGACGATTCCGGCGCCGGCTTGCACGTGCAGCATTCGATCCTTGATCACTGCCGTACGAATGGCGATCGCCATATCCATATCGCCGTTGAAGCCGAAGTAGCCGACCGCCCCGGCGTAAATGCCGCGCTTCACCGTTTCCAGTTCGTCGATGATTTCCATCGCGCGCACTTTCGGCGCCCCGCTGACCGTACCAGCAGGAAACGATGCGCGCATGACGTCAATTGCATCAAGCCCCGGCTTCAACTTCCCTTCGACGTTCGAGACGATGTGCATCACGTGCGAATAGCGCTCGATTGCCATGCTTTCGGTGAGACGCACCGAGCCGACCTGCGCTACACGCCCGACGTCGTTGCGGCCGAGATCGACAAGCATGACGTGTTCCGCCCGCTCCTTGGGATCGGCACGCAGGTCTTCGGCATACGCCGTGTCTTCCTCGAAGGTCTTGCCGCGCGGACGCGTGCCGGCGATCGGCCGCACCGTGACATCGCCGTTTTCCAGGCGCACAAGGATCTCCGGCGACGCGCCGACGATGTACTGATCGTCAAGATCGAAATAGAACATGTACGGCGAAGGGTTCAGCGCCCGCAATGCACGGTACAAGGACAGCGGAGACGCTTCGTAGCGCTGACTCATGCGCTGCGACAGCACGACCTGCATGATGTCGCCATCGTAGATGTAGCGTTTCGCACGCTCGACCGCGGCCTTGAACGCCTCGGCCCCGAAGTTGGACTCCACCACACCCGGCGCGTGCCGACCATTTTCCGGCAGCGCCAGCGGACGCTTCAAACCTTCCGCCAGTTCGCGCAAGCGACGCTGCGCGGTGGCGTAGCCATCCACGCAGGTCGGGTCGCCGTACACCACGAGATACAGTTTGCCGCTGAGGTTATCGACCACGGCCAGTTCTTCGGACAGCAGCAGCAGCGCATCCGGACTGTTCAGCGTATCGGGCTTGCTCCAGCCGGCCGACAGTTTCGGCTCGATCCAGCGCACGGTGTCGTAACCGAAGTAGCCGACCAGGCCTCCGCAAAAACGCGGCAGACCGACACGCTCGGCCGCTTTGTAGCGGCCTAGATACCGACGCACGAACTCGAGCGGATCGGCGGCATCGGCCTGCTCGATGATTCGATCGCCGACATGCACGGACACCTGCCGACCGATCACTTCGATACGTGTAGTCGCAGCAAGACCAATGAACGAGTAACGGCCGAAGCGTTCGCCGCCGACCACCGATTCGAGCAAATAGGTATACGGTCGATTGGCGAGCTTGAGGTAGATCGATAAGGGCGTATCGAGATCCGCGAAGGTTTCGAGAACGACCGGTACGCGGTTGTAACCTTCTGCGGCGAGCCGCTTGAATTCGGCTTCAGTCATGAACTGCTCCAGAAAAATCTTCAGACAATCTGCGACGCGCTAAGCAAGACCGGCGCGCGCGGCGGACCATGGATGACTCAGCGCCAGCGGCGCCAGCTGTCCCGGCTGCGTTGCCACAGAAAATTGAAGATCGAGCAGTTCACGTTGTGGAAGTGTCAATCAGTTGCCTGATGACGCCGACTATAGCATCGGGCTTACGCTGCCGACAACGCTGTCTAGGCCCCCAGAAAAGCGGCGGCCTCGGCAATGTCCGCGACGATGCGGTCCGCACCCAGATGGTCTGCGCTTCGCCCTTCGTTATAGCCGTAAGGCACCGCAAGGACGTACAGGCCGGCGTTGCGACCGGCTTGTACATCGTTCATGGAGTCGCCGATCATGACCGTTTCCGCCGGCGCAACGCCGAGTTGCGCGCAGGCATGGAGGATCGGCCGGGGATCCGGCTTCTTGACCGGCAACGTATCGCCGCTGACGACGACGGGGAAGAACGTGGCAAGGCCGGCCTGCTCCAGCAAATCGTGCGTATAGCGACTCGCCTTGTTGGTCACACAGGCGAGCCGGATGTTCGCCCGCCGTAAGCGCCCCAAACCCTCGATCACATTCGGGTACAGTAGCGCGGCCCGCCCAGACTCCTCAGCATAAGCGTTTTCGAACAATGCCAGGGCGCGCTCGAACAGCGCCGCCTCGGCCATGCCGCTCAGATCGCCGGTCAGCACGCGATGCACGAGCACCGGAATGCCTTTGCCGATATAACGGCCGATGTCTTCGGTCGACACCGCCGGTCGGCCCAGCGTTTCGAGCATACGGTTGGCCGCGCGCGAGATGTCGACCACGGTGTCGAGCAGTGTGCCGTCGAGATCGAACAGCGCCGCATTGAACCGCCGGCTCATGCCACGCTCGCGAGTTGCGCGCGCATGGCGTCGATGGTGGCCTTGTAATCGGGCGTATTGAAGATGGCTGAGCCGGCGACAAAGGTACACGCCCCGGCACGCGCGATTTCGGCGATGTTGTCCACTTTCACGCCGCCGTCGATTTCGAGCATCACGTCGCGACCGCTGTCTTCGATGCGGCGCCGCACGTCGCGCAGTTTATTGAGCGCTTCGGGGATGAAGCGCTGTCCGCCGAAGCCTGGGTTGACCGACATGATCAATACCAGATCGATGGACTGGAGCGTGTGATCCAGCCAGTTCAGCGGTGTGGCGGGATTGAATACCAGTCCGGCTTTGCAGCCCGAATCCTTGATCAGGCCAATCGTGCGATCCACGTGCTCGCTCGCCTCCGGATGGAAACTGATGATATTGGCGCCCGCCTTGGCAAAATCGGGAACGATACGATCGACCGGCTTGACCATCAGGTGGACATCGATGGTCGCTTGTGTCAATGGTCGGATCGCCTCGCACACCATCGGCCCGATGGTCAGGTTGGGCACATAGTGGTTGTCCATCACATCGAAATGGATGAAATCTGCGCCCGCCGCCACGACAGACTCGATCTCTTCGCCGAGGCGAGCAAAGTCGGCCGAAAGAATGCTTGGTGCGATGCGGTAGCGAGCGGAAGCCATATGAGGGGTGCGAAAAACGGGCGAACCCGATTCTACCCCGCCTCCCATGCAAGAAAATCCGGCCGGCAGAATGTTCGGAGCGTCATCGCGGCGAGGACGGTCACCCTTGCGGGCGGGAAGCGGCGCTCAGCGACGAGGATGTTTTCGGATGGCCCGCTCTGAACTTCACTGTGCGACCGAGTTGTGCAGCCGACGGAATTGTTGTGCAATAAGCGGGTGGAATCTAAATACGAATTCAATATAGACGTGCAGACGCACTATCTGCCCGATCAATCCGACGAGCAGGCGGACCGATACGTCTTCGCCTACACCATCACGATACGCAATACCGGCACGATCGCGGCGCAACTCATTAGCCGCCATTGGCTCATTACCGACGGCAATCATGATGTGCAGGAAGTGCGCGGTCTGGGTGTGATCGGCGAGCAGCCGAAGCTGGATCCCGGGCAAAGCTTCCAGTACACCAGCGGGGCGTCGATTGCCACGCCGGTCGGCACCATGCGCGGGAGTTATCAGATGATGGCTGTGGACGGCACCCGTTTCGACGCGCCCATCCCGGAATTCACGCTATCGATTCCGCGCGTGCTGCACTGATTTCTTTAAGGAGGCTCTGATCAAGGCTGATTGATCGAAATCGTTGCCAGCGCTTGTTGCTTAAGCGATTGATTGCTTTGCCCTCGCTCGTACAGCTTCGCGCACTCGCGCCCATCCTCGGTACTCGATCAGACATTCCTTAATCGCAATCGCGGCGCCGCCCCTACCTAGCGTTGCTCATCGTCGCGCTTGTTGCGCTTCGGCAGCGTCCACCACACGATCGCCGCCACCATCACGAGCACGAGCGCCACTTCCACAACAATGATCCAGATGCCGCTATCCATCGTTTCGTTTCTCTCGAATATTGCGACCGTACCGCGAGCGATCATAGCGCACGCGGTGACACTTATTTCCGTTGCCGTGGTGGTCGCCGGCTGCGCCACGCAAGCGCCCGATAAGACCGGCGATGCCGTATGTCCGGCAACGGCGCCCTGCCCAGTGTGTCCGGCACCGGTTGTAGAAGCGCCGAAGGCTCCGCCACTGGCGCCTGCCACATTCAATGACGTCGACGGCTGGGCCGATGACGCGCTGGATCAGGCTTGGAGCGCATTTCTCGGCAGCTGCAACGGGCTCAATGCCCGTCCCGAATGGCGCAATGTGTGCGACGAAGCACGGCAACTCAATGCCGAGCCGGCGGCCATCCGCGCTTTTTTCGAATCGCGTTTCAAACCCTATCTGCTGACCAATCAGGACGGCAGTACAAGCGGCATGATCACCGGCTATTACGAGCCGCTGCTGCGCGGCAGCCGCATCCGTCGCGCGCCCTATAACTATCCGCTCTACGCACCACCCGACGATCTGCTCGTCATCGATCTGTCGTCCGTCGCACCCGAGACCCGGAGCATGCGCTTGCGCGGCCGCATCGAAGGGCGCAAGGTCGTGCCCTATTACAGCCGCAAGGAAATCGAGCAAGGCGTCGCGCCGGTGAACGGCAAGGAAATCGTCTGGGTGGATGACGCGGTCGAAGCATTCTTCCTGCAGATCCAGGGTTCCGGTCGCGTTCAGACCGAAGGCGGCGAAATGGTGCGGGTCGGTTACGCCGACCAGAACGGTCACCCCTATCAGTCTATCGGCCGGCTCTTGGTGGAACGCGGCGAGATGCCGCTGCACGAGGCCTCGATGCAGGGCATACAGCGCTGGGCGCGCAAGCATCCGCACAAGCTGCCTGAACTGCTCAATCAGAATCCGAGCTACGTATTTTTCCGCGAACTCCCGCATCGTGACGGCGGGCCGCTGGGTGCGCTGGGCGTCCCGCTCACGCCGGAACGCTCTATTGCCGTCGACCCGCGTCACGTACCGCTCGGCGCACCGGTTTTTCTTTCCACCACGCGACCGAATTCGAGCGAGCCGCTCAAGCGTCTGATGATGGCGCAGGACACCGGCGGCGCGATTCGCGGCGTCGTGCGGGCGGATTTCTTCTGGGGTTTCGGCGCCGCGGCGGGCGCCGAAGCGGGCCGCATGCGCCAGCAAGGGCGCATGTGGGTTTTGCTGCCGATCGATTACGCAGTGCCGCAGGTGGCGAAGTAAAAGTCTACCTGGCGGCGGACTGCGTCAGCAGCTTGCCGACTTCTTCAGCGGTGATCGCGCCCGAGACGCGCTCGCCGTTGGGGAAGAACAGCGCCGGCGTGCCGTTCACACGCAATTTCTTGCCGAGCTGCAGGTTCTTCTGGATCGGCGTATCGCAATTGCCCTCGGCCGTCGGCGATTTGCCCTCGAGCATCAACGCCGACCACGCTTTGCCGCGATCGGCCGAACACCAGACCGCTTGCGCCTTGGTCATCGAATCGGGCGACAGGATCGGATAGAGGAACACATAGACCGTCACGTCCGGCACTTTGACCAGCTCCTGGTCCATGCGCTTGCAATAAGGACAGTTCGGATCGGTGAAATAGGCGAGCTTGCGCGTGCCTTTGCCGTTCACCAGCTTGAACGCCTGACCGAAGGGCAGGTCGTCGAAGTTGATCTTGTTCAGCGCGCGCAGCCGCGCTTCGGTGAGATTTTCCAGCGTCTGTCCGTCGTGCACGCTGCCGACAAAGACGTATTCCGCAGCGGCGTCGGTATACAGGATTTCGTTACCGATCTGCACCTCGTACAAGCCGAGGTAGGGCGTCTTGCTGACGCTCTCGACCTTGGCGCCCGGCATGCGGGCCTCGATCGATTTCTTGATAGTCGTTTCATCGGCATGGGCCGGAATACACAGCGCAAGCAGCAGCGTACAAAGAAGACTGCGCAACATGACAACCTTTCGAATAAGGATTAACCGAGCGCCTGACGCACGAGCAGGCTTTTAAACATGCTCGCGCGATCGGCATAAACCAGGCCGCGATTGCGGATGGCTGCAAGTGTAGGACTGCGCGCCGCGAACAAGCGCTCTAACGTGTGCGTCACCATGCGCATCGCCGCGACCGGCTCGGCGCGAACGCGCTGGTAACGCCGCAGCACGCTCATATCGCCGCATGAACGATAGGACTCCCGTTCGGTAATGAGTCGCGCAAGCGTTTGCGCATCGCCGAAACCGAGATTTACGCCCTGCCCGGCCAGCGGATGCACGACATGCGCGGCATCGCCGATCAACGCCACATGCGGCGCGACGATGTCCGGCACACGCAGCTTCTGTAACGGGAACGCCTGCGGCGGCGTGATGACTCGCAGCGTGCCGAGCACTTGCTGTCCCGCTTCGGCAACGCGCTCAGCCAATCGTTCCGGCGCCAGATCGAGCAATTCGCGTCCATGGGCTTGCGGAGTGGACCAGACCATCGACATGCGCGCGTCCGGCAGCGGCAGATAGGCCAGCACCCCATCGCTGCGAAACCACTGGAACGCGGTGCCGTCGTGAGCGCGCTCGCATTCAAAATTTGCGACCACCCCGAGCGCTTGATACGGCTCGGCCTCGGCATGCAAACCGGCTGCGCTGCGCAGCCAGGAATTGGCCCCATCGGCACCGACCAGCAAGGCGGCACGCAACGTGCGTCCGTCGTCGAGCTTCAATATCGCTTCGTCGGGCTCGAACTGCCCGGTGATGCAGCGCGCCCCGGTGATCAGCTCGACACTCGGCGCAGCTTCTAGCGCGTCCCACAGCGCATGCTGCAGACGGCCGGACTCGACAATATGGGCCAGCGCCGCGACGCCCGTTTCGTAGGCGGAAAAGCTCAGTTTCGAATCGGCCGCATCGCCACGAATGTCCATGCGAGCGACCGGCTGAATGCGCGCGGCATCCAGCGCCGGCCAGGCGCCGAGCGCTTGCAAAAACCTGACGCTGGCGGGATTGAGCGCATAGATTCGGCTATCCCAGGCATCGGTGCGTGGCGACGGCGGCGAAGGCTCGACGACACCCACGCGCAAACCGCCGTCACGCAGCGCGAGGGCGAAACTCGCGCCGACGAGACCGGCGCCGATGACGAGAACGTCGAAGGAAGCGGAAGAGGACGAAGGCAGCACGAAGCGATTCTACCCGTGCGGCCTTTCGGCTATGGAAGCTCTGATTAAGGTAGCCTGATCGAGGCAATCGCCAGTTCGTTCGCGTAAGCAATTGATGGCTTTGCCCTCGCTCGCACAGCTTCGCGCACTCGCAACCATCCTCGGCACTTAATCAGACATCCCCTATACGACTCAGGCGCGCGGTTGGGCGCGAATGAGAACGTTCTCTTCCTGCATGGTGCGTGCAAGCAGCTTGACGAGCGCGAACGTCGTTTCGATATGCGGTACCGGCGTCTCGGTCATTTTGGCGAGCTCGATGACAGAGCCGACCAGCGCGTCGATTTCCGGATCGCGGCCCGCCTCGACGTCCTGCAGCATGGAGGTCTTGTGCTTGCCCACTTTTTCCGCACCGGCAATGCGCTTTTCCAGCGGCACGCGGAAGGTAATGCCCAGTTTGTTCGCAACGGTCTGTGCCTCGGTCATCATCGCGGCGGCCAGATCGCGCGTCAGCGGGAATTGGCAGATATCGACCAGGGTCGAATGCGTCAGCGAACTGATCGGGTTGAAAGTCAGGTTGCCCCACAGCTTCAACCACATCTCGGAGCGGATGTTCTCCAGCACCGGCGCCTTGAGGCCGCCACGCGTAAACATTTCGGACACGCGTTGCGCACGCTCGGAGGTCGAACCATCGAGTTCGCCGATAGGGAAGCGTTCGCCTTCGATATGGTGAATCACGCCCGGCGCGACCAGTTCCGAAGCGGGGTAGACCACACAACCAAGCAGACGGCTCGGATCGATTGCGGATTTGATCTTGCCGCCCGGATCGACGCTCTCCACCGTGCGGTCGGCGAAATTGGGGTTCGCGCTGTTGCGCTGGAAATACCACCATGGGATCCCGTTCTGCATCGGGATAATGATGGTGTCCTTATGCAGCAGCTTGTCCAGATCGGGCAGGATGGGCTCGACCTGATGCGCTTTCATGCCAAGGATGACGACGTCCTGCTGCCCCGCGTCATCCCAGGTGCACGCGCGCACGTTGCGCGCGACGTGTTCGCTGCCGTCATGATCCCGCAGCGTCATGCCGTTGGCACGAATAGCTTCGAGATTAGCGCCCCGGACGACCACCGTTACATCTTCACCGCCCAGCGCGAGCTTGACAGCAACCAATCCGCCGATCGCGCCGGCGCCGACTACGCATACTTTCATGCTTGCTTCTCCATTCGAGTCGCCCGGAACGCTGAGCGTCTCATTCGTGCGATAGATTTTTCGTGCGATAGATTATGTGGCGATAATGCGGGGCTGCCTTGATTTCTGTCAACCGGAACTTGACAGATCGACTTGAACCTTGACACCTGCGAGGGCGGGTCTGGATAATCGCCGTCCCGCGTGGCGAATTAGCTCAGTGGTTAGAGCAGCGGAATCATAATCCGTTGGTCCGGGGTTCAAATCCCTGATTCGCCACCACTTTCTACTCTGACCGGAAATGTCGGCTCCGACGGCGACGGCAACGCACTTATGGCGCAGTCGCAACCCCGGTATTTTCCCTAGAATAGTCGCTCCCCCGTTCCGGATCGCCTCCATGCGTCTTTCATATAGTCGTTTCGTGATCGCCTTTATCGCCGGCGGTGTGGCATGCGGTGCCTGGGCGCAGTTGAGGGCCATTCCGCCCGATACCAAACGGGGCGAGTTGACGCACGTACACGAAAACGTGATGCAACTCGATGGCAAACAGGTGCGGCTCGCCCCCGGCGCGCTTATTCGCGACACGAACAACATCATCGTTCTCCCGACCATGGTGCCGGCCAGGGCCGTGGTGAGATATCGGATCGATAATCAGGGCATGCTGAACCGCGCATGGATTCTCAGTCCGCAGGAGGCCGCGCAGGACACCGCAGCAAAACCGGTGCCGGTGCCGTCGCCGGCGCCGGTCAAGCCCGACGCGGACAAAAACCAGGGCGGTGAGTCCGATAAATAGTGCAGCAATGACCAAGCGCGTTTACATCAAGACTTTCGGCTGCCAGATGAACGAGTACGACTCGGACAAGATGGCCGACGTACTGCGTGCCGCAGAAGGACTCGAACCGACCGACCGCCCCGAAGAGGCGGACGTCATTCTGTTCAACACCTGTTCGGTGCGCGAAAAGGCGCAGGAAAAAGTCTTTCACGATCTCGGCCGCGTCCGTCATCTCAAACTGGAAAACCCCGATCTGGTGATCGGCGTGGGCGGTTGCGTGGCGAGTCAGGAGGGCGCCGCCATCGTTAAGCGGGCGCCCTTCGTCGACATCGTATTCGGTCCGCAGACCCTGCATCGTCTGCCCGCGCTGATTGCCGAGCGCCGGCGCAGTGGCAAGGCGCAGGTCGACATCTCCTTTCCGGAAATCGAAAAGTTTGATCACTTACCGCCCGCACGCGTGGAAGCGGCGACGGCTTTCGTGTCGATCATGGAAGGCTGCAGCAAGTACTGCAGCTACTGTGTCGTGCCCTATACCCGCGGCGAAGAAGTGTCGCGACCGTTCGAAGACGTCGTGATCGAAATCGCCGATCTGGCCGATCGCGGCGTCAAGGAAGTCACGCTGCTGGGGCAAAACGTCAATGCTTACCTCGGCCGCATGCCGGACGGTCAGATCGCCGACTTCGCCCTGCTGCTTGAATACATCGCCGAAGTGCCCGGTATCGAGCGTATTCGCTACACCACCTCGCACCCCAAGGAATTCACGCAGCGCCTCATCGACGCTTACGCCAAACTACCCAAACTGGTATCGCATGTGCACCTGCCCGTACAGTCGGGGTCGGATCGCATTCTGGCGGCGATGAAGCGCGGTTACACCGTACTGGAATATAAATCGATCATTCGGCGCCTGCGCGCAGCGCGCCCGAATATCTGCGTCTCTTCGGATTTCATCGTCGGCTTCCCGGGCGAAAGCGAACACGATTTCGAGCAGACGATGAAGCTCGTGCACGACGTCGACTTCGATGCGTCCTTCTCCTTCATCTACAGCGCTCGCCCCGGCACACCCGCGGCCGATCTACCGGACGACACACCGCATGCGCTGAAGCTCGAACGGCTCACGCGCCTGCAGGCGCAACTCGAAGCCAACGGACGGGCGGTCAACGAAGCGATGGTCGGCACGGTTCAACGCGTACTGGTCGAAGGTCACGCGAAAAAGAATGCCAGCGAACTGGCCGGTCGCACCGACAACAACCGCATGGTCAATTTCGCCGCGCCGGAACGGCTGATCGGTCATTTCGTCGATGTCTACATCGAGACCGCTTTGCCGCATTCATTGCGCGGCCGGGTTCGTACGCGCGAGGACCTTCTCGCGATGCCGGCTTGAGCACTAAAAAGGCGCCCACACGCTCCGCCACGCGGGGCACGGCTTTCGAACTGACGCTTGAACCGGCGGATAACCAGCGACTGGCCAATCTGTGTGGCGCGCTGGACGAGAATCTGCGCCAGATGGAAGCCGGACTCGACGTCGCCATTGCGCGGCGCGGAGATCGCTTCAGTCTGCGCGGGGCGCCTGAGCAAGTGCAACGCGCGGCCGACATGCTGCAAAATTTCTATGCCGCAGCAACGCGCGAATTGTCCATCGACGACGTGCAACTGGGCATTGTCGAGGCACAGAAACCCGATATCGAAAACGGCGAACGGCCCGCCCTGCTGACCCGTCGCGCCGATTTGCACGGCCGCACGCCGCGACAGCGCCAATATTTGCAGAACATTCTCGAAAGCGACATCACTTTCGGTGTCGGCCCGGCCGGAACGGGAAAGACCTATCTGGCCGTGGCATGCGCGGTCGACGCGCTCGAACGCGATGCGGTCAAACGCATCGTGCTGGTGCGGCCGGCGGTCGAAGCCGGCGAACGCCTCGGCTTTCTGCCCGGCGATCTGGCGCAGAAGGTCGACCCGTATCTGCGTCCACTGTACGACGCACTGTACGACCTGATGGGCTTCGACAAGGTCGGCAAAATGTTCGAGCGCGGCGCGATCGAAATCGCGCCGCTGGCGTACATGCGCGGACGCACCCTCAATCACTCCTTCATCATTCTGGACGAAGCGCAAAACACCACGCCGGAACAGATGAAGATGTTCCTGACGCGGATCGGTTTCGGCACCAAGGCGGTCATTACCGGCGACGTCACCCAAATCGACCTGCAGCGCGGCCAGAAAAGCGGCCTGGTGGAAGCGCGACATATCCTCGCCAATGTTCGAGGCATTGCCTTCACCATTTTCGAATCCGAAGACGTCGTTCGGCATCCGCTCGTGGCGCGCATCGTCAACGCTTACGAAGATTACGAAACCGGCGCAGGCATACGCGCGCCGCGCGCTACCTAAGTGCCCCGCTCAGCTCAACTCACGATGCATGTGCAGTACGCGGTGCCGCGCACCGGGCTACCCGCCGCGAGAAGCGTTCGTCGCTGGGCACTTGCGGCGCTGGAGCAGACGGCCGAAGCGACTGTCCGCCTTGTGGATCGACGCGAAGGACGCACGCTCAATCGCAGTTATCGCGGTCGCGACTATGCGACCAACGTGCTGACATTCGCTTACGGGCAGCACGACGGCACGCTGACGGGCGATATCGTGCTGTGCGCGCCAGTCGTTGCGCGTGAAGCGGCGGAGCAGCGCAAGCCGTTGCGGCTGCATTACGCGCATCTGGTGGTACACGGCATGCTGCATCTGCAAGGCTATGATCATGAACGGGCGCGCGATGCGCGCAGGATGGAAGCGAAGGAAATCGCTATCCTTGCACAACTCGGATTCGACAACCCCTACGAAGACGGATACCGGCCACGCGCATAGCCGGAAGACCGGCGCGCTCCGCATCTGATCGATTATGGACGAAGACCACAGTCACAAACCAAGTCTGCTCGAACGTCTCGGCGCGATGATCATGCGCGAGCCGGAGGACCGCGATCAGCTCATCGATCTGTTGCACTCCGCATACGAACGAAACCTTCTCGATGCCGACGCGCTGACGATGATCGAGGGCGCACTGCAAGTGTCGGAGATGAAGGTGCGCGACGTCATGATCCCGCGCACGCAAATGTGCGTAATCGATATCAACGACGCGCCGGAAGAATTCATCCCGCAGGTCATCGCCACTGCGCATTCGCGCTTTCCCATGATCGATCGCGATCGGGATCACGTGATCGGCATCATGTTGGCGAAGGATCTGTTGCGTTATTACGCGAACGACGATGAGTTCAACGTACGCGATATGCTGCGGCCGGTCGTGTTCGTGCCGGAATCCAAGCGCTTGAACGTGCTCCTGCGCGAATTCCGCGTCAGCCGCAACCACATGGCGATCGTGGTGGACGAGTACGGCAGCGTGGCCGGACTCATCACGATCGAGGACGTACTCGAACAGATCGTCGGCGACATCGAGGACGAGCATGATTTCGACGAGATCGAAGACAACATCCTGCGCGAGCGCAGCGGACGTTGGCGTGTGAAAGCCCAGACCGACATTGTGGATTTCAACGAGCAGTTCGGCAGCCACTTCCCGGACGACGAGCACGACACGGTCGGTGGGCTGGTCATCAGCCTGTTCGGTCGCCTGCCCAAACGCGGCGAAAGCATTGCCGTCGACGGCTTCAAGTTCCTGGTGCAGCGCGCCGATAGCCGGCGTGTGCATACGCTGGTGGTCGAGCGCGCGCAGGAAACGACTTGATTCAAGGAGTACGTCGCAAGGCGCTCGTCTGTTTCATCGCCGGGGCGCTTTCGGTGGCTGGATTCGGCGACCTGCCGTTGTGGCCGTTGACTCTGCTGTGTTTCGCCGTACTGTTGTGGATCTGGTTGCACGCAGTCACGGCGCGCGAAGCGGCATGGTGCGGCTTTGCATACGGCTCGGGCAGCTTCCTGATCGGCGTCAGCTGGGTCTACGTCAGCCTGCACGATTTCGGCATGATGCCGGCGCCGCTGGCGGCGTTCGCCACTTTGCTCTTCTGCCTCTTTCTCGCGCTGTTTCCCGCCGCAACCGGTTATATGCAGGCGCGCTTCGCGGCGCATCCGGCGGCGCGGTTAATGATGCTGGCGCCGGCCTGCTGGACGTTGACCGAGTGGTTGCGCAGCTGGTTGTTCACCGGCTTTCCCTGGCTCGCCTTCGGCTACGCGCCACTGGAAACTCCGCTATCGGGCTACGCGCCGCTGCTCGGCGTGTACGGACTGACGCTGCTGGCGACGATGGCGATGGGATGCGTCGTCTCCATGATTGCACTGCGCGGCCGCTCTGCGTTGATCGGAGCGACGTTGTTCTTCATGCTGATCGGCGGCGGTTTTGCACTCCGGCAGGCCGAATGGACACAGCCGACCGGCGCCGCGATTTCCGTCAGCCTGCTGCAGGGCAATATTCCGCAGGAACTGAAGTTCGTACCGGGGCGCTATCAGCAAACGCTCGAAACGTACGCCCGGCTTGCGCAAGGCGCGCCCGCCAAACTGACGGTGTTGCCCGAAACCGCGATTCCGCGTTTCTTCGATCAGGTCGAAGCGGAATACTTGGAGCAACTGCGTGCCCATGCGATGCAACAGTCGGGCGATATGCTCGTGCCTGTACCCATGCGTGATGAACACGGACGCTATTACAACGCGGTGGTGAGCCTGGGGCAGGCGCCGACGCAAAGCTACGCCAAGGTCCATCTGGTGCCGTTCGGTGAGTTCGTGCCGCCCGGTTTCGGCTGGATCGTGAACGTACTGCAGATCCCGCTCTCGGATTTTTCGCCCGGCAGCGAAACGCAGCGACCGTTGCACGTGGCAGGCGAGCGCGTTGCACTCAACGTCTGCTACGAGGACGCGTTCGGCGAAGAAATCATTCGCCAGTTGCCGCAAGCCACTTTGCTTGTCAATGTCAGCAACGTCGCCTGGTTCGGCGATTCGCTCGCACCCGAGCAGCATTTGCGCATCGCCCGGATGCGCACGCTGGAAACCGGCCGCTACATGCTACGTGCCACCAACACCGGCATCACCGCCATCATCGACGCCGAGGGAACGGTACGGAAGCGCTTACCCGCCTTCACCGAAGGCGCGCTGACCGGCGTCGCGCAAGGCTACATCGGTGCCACGCCTTACGTGCGCTTCGGCAACTGGGCCGTGGTCGCCCTGTCGTTCGTACTGATTGCGCTGTGCGCCCTAAGCGCATGCAGACGTCGCGCCTAGCGCAGTACGCTCCCGTATGGCGGGATCGACAAAGCGCCCGGAACCGGACCGGCAAGGTAGACTTTAGCTGCCGATCAACGCGCAAAGGAGTACCTACACCATGACGGATACGGAAGTCGACTCATTGCAACAGCGCATCGACTCTTTGAAATCGGAACATCGGCGACTCGATTCACTTGTCGACCGCTTATGCACCACGCAAGTATTCGGGGATCACCGATTACAGCAACTCAAGCAACGTCGTCTGTATTTGAAAGACCGTCTGGCCTCTCTCGAGCGCCGAACGCAGTACTGAATCTCCTCCCAAGTTCCGGCAAGTCCTACCGGAATTCACCGCCGCGCATCACGCGGCGGTGAAGGTGCTCAGACACCTTCATCCTTCGCCAACGTCCAAAGCAAGTAGAATCGCTGCTTTGATTTTCCGGCGCCTCATGCGGCCGCCGCCATGCGAACCTTTCAAGATTTGATTCTTGCCCTGCAAGGGTACTGGGCCAGGCAGGGATGCACGCTGCTGCAGCCCTACGACCTGGAAGTCGGTGCAGGCACCTTCCATACCGCAACTTTTTTGCGCGCCATCGGTCCCGAGCCCTGGAGCGCTGCCTACGTACAGCCGTCGCGCCGACCGAAGGACGGTCGCTATGGCGACAATCCGAACCGGCTGCAGCATTACTATCAGTTCCAGGTCGTGCTCAAGCCATCGCCGGACAACATCCAGGATTTGTATCTCGACAGTCTGCGCACCATCGGCGTGGATATGGCGCGGCACGATATCCGTTTCGTCGAGGATGACTGGGAATCGCCGACACTGGGCGCATGGGGACTCGGCTGGGAAGTGTGGCTCGACGGCATGGAAGTCACCCAGTTCACCTACTTCCAGGAAATCGGTTCACTTCCGTGCAAACCGGTGCTGGGCGAAATCACTTACGGGCTCGAGCGTCTGGCGATGTATTTGCAGGGCGTGGAAAACGTATACGACCTGGTGTGGGCCGAGGGCCGCAACGGCCCGGTAACGTATCGCGACGTGTACCACCAGAACGAAGTGGAACAGTCGAAATACAACTTCGAAGAAGCGAATGTGCCGTGGTTGCTAAAACTGTTCGGCGAATTCGAAGCGGAAGCCAAGCGCCTCATCGATGCCGGCTTGCCGTTACCCGGCTATGAAATGGTCATGAAGTGCTCCCATACATTCAACCTGCTCGATGCACGCGGCGCGATCTCGGTGACCGAGCGCGCGGCGTACATCGGGCGGGTGCGCGCCCTGGCCCGTCAGGTGGCGCAGGCTTACTACGAATCGCGCGAGCGCCTGGGCTTCCCGATGCTGAGGAACACGGATGAATAAGGCGCCACTGCTGATTGAACTGCTCACCGAGGAATTGCCGCCCAAGGCGCTGCGCCAACTGGGATACGCCTTCGCCGACGCACTGGTAGGCGATCTGCGCGCGCAGGGTTTTGCGTTGGCCGACGGTCGCTACACGGTCTACGCTTCACCACGACGCCTGGCTGTATTGGTCGATGACGTTGAAGCGAAAGCGCCGGATCGTGAAGTGCTGGCCAAGGGTCCGTCGGTCAAGGTCGGCCTCGATGCGAACGGCAAACCGACACCCGCGCTGCTCGGCTTCGCCAAAAAGCAGGGCGCCAGCCTCGATGTCCTCGAACGCATGCGCGACGGCAAAAACGAGGTCTTTGCCTACCGTAAAACCGAACGCGGCAATAGCCTGACCGCCGCGATAGGCGTGCTGACCGAGTCGGCCTCGAAACATCTCCCGATTCCGAAGATGATGCGCTGGGGCGATGGCGATGCCGAATTCGTGCGGCCGGTGCGCGGCGTAATCGCGCTGCACGGCAGCACGGTCCTACCGGCGCGCGTCATGGGACTCGACGCCGGCCGCGTGACGCGAGGCCATCGTTTCCTGAGCGCGGGCGGTCCGATCACGATCGCAAGCGCCAATCGCTACGAAGCGACTCTGGAGCATGAAGGCAAGGTGATCGCCAGTTTCGATCGCCGCCTCGCGTCGATCCGGGAAGCGCTTGCCGCCGCGGCCGGTTCCGCGACCATCGCGGCCGACGATGCGTTGTATGCGGAAGTCGCCGCACTGGTCGAGTATCCCGTCGTCTACGAAGGTCGCTTTGAAGAAAGCTTTCTCGACGTGCCGCAGGAGTGCCTGATGCTCACCATGCGGCAGAATCAAAAATATTTTCCCTTGCTCGGCCCGGACAACAAGCTGCTGAATCGCTTTCTGCTGGTCTCCAACATGCAGGCGGCCGACGCCGGCGAAATCGTGCAGGGTAACGAACGGGTGCTGCGCGCGCGACTCTCCGACGCGCAATTCTTTTACCAACAGGATCGCAAGCGTCGCCTCGAATCGCTTGTTCCGCAGCTCGCCCATGTCGTTTATCACAACAAGCTCGGCAGTCAGTTGCAGCGCGTTGAACGCATCGAAGCGCTGGCGCGCCAAATCGCACAACAGCTGAAAGCCGATCAATCGCTTGCCGCGCGTGCGGCGCACCTGGCCAAAGCCGATCTTCTCACCGGCATGGTGGGCGAGTTCCCCGAGTTGCAGGGCGTCATGGGTCAGTATTACGCGTTGCACGACGGCGAGCCGGCCGAGGTTGCGACCGCGATCGAAGCGCACTACCGCCCGCGCTTTTCCGGTGACGCGTTGCCCGAAACGGCGATCGCGGACAGCGTCGCGCTGGCCGACAAGCTCGACACGCTGGTCGGCATCTGGGGGATCGGACTTGCGCCGACCGGCGACAAGGATCCCTTTGCGCTGCGCCGCGCCGCGCTCGGCGTGCTGCGCATCCTGGTCGAACACGAACTGCCGCTCGACCTCGTCGCAATGCTGACTCTGACGCAGCGTCAACTCCCGGGTAAAGCGGTCGCGCCAAGCGTGATTGGCGAAGTCCATGCATTCATGCTCGACCGTTTGCGCTCGTATTTGCGCGAACAGGGATTTGCCGTCGATGAGATCGAAGCGGTTGTGGCGGAACAGCCACGACGCATCGACCGCATCGTCAAACGGCTCGAGGCGGTGCACGCGTTCCGTCGTCTGCCCGAAGCGGACAGTCTGGCCGCAGCGAGCAAGCGCATTCGCAATATCCTCAGGAAAGCGGACGAGGTGCGGCACGAGCTGACGCCCGATCTGTTGCACGATGCGGCCGAGCGCGCGCTGTACGACACCCTGCTGACGCTCACGCCGCAAATCGATGCGCACCTGCAGGCGCAGCGCTACACCGAAGCGTTGACGACTCTGGCGGGCGCACGCACCGCGGTCGATCGCTTCTTCGACGAAGTCATGGTTATGACGGACGACGCGCAACTGCGCAACAACCGGCTCGCGCTGCTGGCCGCGCTCGACGCACTGATGAATCGCGTTGCAGACATTTCCAAACTCGCGGCGTAGCCGGCCATGAAAAGGCACGCGTAAAATGGCGCCGCAAATAACAGCCAGCGCCCTACACGGCATGAAGCTCGTTATCCTGGATCGCGACGGCGTTATCAATTACGACAGCCCGCAATTCATCAAAAGCCCGGACGAATGGAAGCCGATTCCCGGCAGCCTGGAGGCGATCGCGCGCTTTACGCAGGGCGGGTATCGCGTCGCGGTGGCGACCAATCAGTCCGGCATCGGACGCGGCTTGTTCGACATGACAACTTTGAATGCGATACACGACAAGATGCACAAACTCGTCAATCAGGCCGGTGGGCGGATCGATGCGATCTTCTACTGCCCCGCGAGCGCGGATTCGGATTCGGCCTGCCGCAAGCCGAACCCGGGCATGTTGATCGAGATCGGCGAGCGTCTTAAAGCTTCGCTGGAAGGCGTTCCCGCGGTCGGCGATTCGCTGCGCGACCTGCAGGCTGCGGCGGCCGTGAAAGCTCAACCAATCCTCGTGCTGACGGGCAAAGGCAGCAAGACGCAACATGAAAGCCTGCCGCCCGGCACACTTATTTATCCCGACCTCGCCGCCGTCGCGCGCGAACTGATCCCATGATTTTTCTTCGCTCGGCGCTGTACCAGCTCCTTCTGTTCGCGATTGTCATTCCCTACAGTTTTCTGGTGGTCGCCATGGCGCCGTTTCCGCGCCGGACGCGGCATCGTGTCATCGCCGCATGGCCGGCCTTCGCTGCCTGGCTCGCGCAATACATTCTCGGCATCCGCTACGAAGTGCGCGGCCGGGAAAACATTCCGAGCGAACCGGTGGTCATTCTTTCCAAGCATCAATCCGCCTGGGAAACGCTGGCGTACAGCGCCATCTTTCCGCCGCACGTGTACGTGATGAAACGAGAACTGCTGTGGCTGCCGTTCCTCGGCTGGGGGCTGGCATTGATGAGTCCCATTGCCATCAACCGCGGCAATCGCAAGGCCGCGATGGCACGCATGATCACACTCGGCGGCGAACGGCTGAAACAGGGCTTCTCCATCATGGTGTACCCCGAAGGCACTCGTATCCCGGTCGGACAGCGCGGCACCTATCGCCACGGCGGCGCCGTGCTTGCATGCAACAACGGCGCGCGCGTCCTGCCGGTCGCACACAATGCCGGTTTGCTATGGCCGAAGAATTCATTTGCCAAGCACCCAGGCAAAGTCACCGTGGTGATCGGTCCACCCGTTGAAACAGCCGGCCGCAAGCCGGACGAAGTCATGCGTCAGGTGGAGACGTGGATCGAAAACGAAGTACAACAATTGGTCGAGGCCGCGCAGCGCGCGACCGACGCCACACAAGCCACGCTCGACGCCGACCATGCGGCGAAATCCTGAACGGCCCTACTGTTTCGCTTCAACCATGCAATACAAGCTTCCTTTTCTCGTCGAGCCGCCGCTCGATGAAACGGCCACGCCGCCGCTGCGCCGCCCGTCCGGACGCGAACGCCAGATCGTGTTGGCCGGGCGCATCGTGTCGTACTATTTTCGGCGCTCGGCGCGACGCACTATCGGACTTGCCATCGACGACCGCGGCTTGCAGGCGGCTGCGCCTGCGTGGACGTCGATCGCGGAGGTCGAAGCCTTCATCCGCGAAAAGGAGCGCTGGATACTGCAACACCTGCACGTCCGGCGTTCTCGACGCCCGCATTTTCTGTGGCACGATGGCGCGCGCCTGCCCTATCTTGGGCGCGAAATCATTCTGCATTGCAACGCATCGCCACGCGCCGTCGCATTGCAGGACGACCGACTGCAGGTCTCGTTGGGCGCAGCCTTTACGCCGGCTGCATTGCGCGACGCCGTTTTGGCATGGCTGAAAAGCGAAGCGCTTGCGCTGTATCGCGCGCGCATCGCCGCGCTCGCCATTCGATTCGATGTCGCCGCGCCACAGGTCGCCTTGTCGCAAGCTCGGACGCAATGGGGCAGTTGCACCCGCAAACGCGACGGCAGTACGCGAATTCTGCTCAACTGGAAGCTCATGCACTTCGAGTTGCCGCTCATCGACTATGTCGCGGCGCATGAGCTCGCGCACCTGCGGCATATGAATCACTCCGCTTCATTTTGGCGCGAAGTGGCGCGCGTCTATCCGGAATATCGTGCGGCTCGCGCCGCGCTGCGGGAGCGCGGCCATCTGATCCCCGAGCTGTAGGCGTTAGGCTTGCGCGACGCGGTTCGCGATCGCAACGTAATCCGCCACGCCGAGATTCTCCGGGCGCAATTGGGGGTTGATCCCCAGCGATTCCAGCCCGTTCGCGTCGATCACGCCTTCCAGCGCGTTGCGTAAGGTCTTGCGTCGCTTGGTAAAGCCGGCGGTCACGACTCGTCCGAGCAGCGCCTCATCGACAACGGCCAGTTCATGCCGAGCACGAGGGCGCAGTCGGACCACTGCCGAATCGACCTTCGGCGCTGGACGAAACGCATCGGGCGGCACATCGATCAGCTTCGTCATATCGAAGCGATATTGCAGCATGACGGATAAACGTCCGTAGTCCGATGTGGACGGCGCGGCGACCATACGATCGACAACTTCGCGTTGCAGCATGAAATGCGCGTCGATCAAGCGATCTGCATGCGGCACCAATCGGAACAGCAACTCGGTCGAGATGTTGTAAGGCAGATTGCCGACCAGCCGGAACGGTGCCGGCAGCGCGGCGAAATCGAAATCCAGCACATCGCCGGCATGAATGGTCAGGCGCGAAGGCGGATATTGCGCCTGTAGGCGCGCCACGATATCGCGATCGATTTCGATGACATGCAGATGGTCGAGCCGTTCGAGCAACGGCTCGGTGAGCGCGCCGAGACCCGGCCCGATCTCGACCACGATTTGTTGCCGCTGCGGCGCAATGACTTCGATGATCGAAGCAATGACGCCACGATCCACTAGGAAGTTCTGCCCAAACCTACGACGTGGAATGTGGCCTTTCATGCGCCGATTCCCTTTCGCCGTTTCAGTGGAGGCTCATATGCGCAGCATGTGACGCCGATACTAAAACGACGGCGTGGAATATAACTTTTCATGTTGCCGGAGTTTCAGTGGAGGCTAATGCGCGTAAGCGCGTTACGCCGGAACTAAAACGACGACGTGGGGTGTGGCCTTTCATCAATCAGGAAGTGCGCGCGTTACGTTCGTGTCGCACCATCTCGATAGCCATTTCGATCGCCTCGAACAGACTGCCCGGATCGGCATTGCCGGTTCCGGCGAGATCGAGCGCTGTGCCGTGATCGACGGAAGTGCGGATGAACGGCAACCCGAGCGTGATATTGACGCCGCGCCCGAAGCTTGCGTACTTGAGCACCGGCAGGCCTTGGTCGTGATACATGGCGAGCGCGCAATCGGCGTCGGCCAGTTGGTGGGGCGTGAACAAGGTATCCGCCGGCAATGGTCCGCGCGCGTCAATGCCCTGCGCGCGCAACGTATCCAGCACCGGCGCGATCACTTCGATCTCTTCCCGCCCGAGGTAGCCGCTTTCCCCCGCATGCGGATTCAGCCCGGCAACCAGAATGCGGGGGTGCGCCAGGCCGAAGCGGCGGCGCAGATCCGTATCGATGATGCGGATTGTTCGGTTCAATACGTCGCCGGTCAGCGCGCCGGACACGTCCTTGATCGCCAGATGCGTGGTGGCGAGCGCCACGCGCAATCCACCGCCGGCCAGCATCATCACGACATCGCTCGCGGCACGCTGCGCGAGGTACTCGGTATGGCCTGTGAACGGGATTCCGGCGTCGTTGATGACGCTCTTTTGCACCGGTGCGGTCACCATCGCGGCATAACGACTGGACAGGCAACCGTCGATCGCTTCGTCGAGCAGGCGCAGCACATAAGGACTGTTGGCGGCATCGAGCCGCCCCGCGATGCATCGCGCACCGAGGGCGATGTGATGCACGGGCAAATCCGCTGCGCTCCGATGCAGCATCGTCGCACGCTCGGCCAGCAGCGCCTTATCGGCGAGAACGATCAGGCGCGCCTCGAAACGTCGTTCGGTCAGCGCCAGACAGATATCCGGCCCGATTCCGGCCGGCTCGCCGGAAGTAACGGCAATCAGCGGCAAGTCGTCAGCGGCAGGCACGGCGCGCGCTCAGCCTTCGTCGAGCCGGTAGTCAACGAAAGCACGATCGCGTAGTTGACGCACCCATTCCTGATAGGCCTCTTCCGCCTTGCGCTCGCGCAGTATCCGACGCGCCTCGCGGCGCTTGCGATCGCCGCTCACGTCGGCAACACGCCGCTCGACCACCTGAACGAGGTGATAACCGAATAGCGTCTTGATCGGCTCGCTGATCTCTCCCGGATCGAGCGCGTTCATGGCGCGCTCGAAATCCGGCACGGTATCGCCCTGCAGGATCCAGCCCAGGTCGCCACCGCGCGCAGCCGAGGCATCGTCGGAATTCAGCCGCGCAAGCTCGGCGAAGTCGGCGCCCTGGACGATGCGCTCGCGCAGCACCCCCAACTTCCGCTGCGCCTCCGCCTCCGACACCAGTTCGTTGGTCCGAATCAATATGTGCCGCGCATGGGTCTGCTCGACGGTCATCGCCTCCAGAACGCTGCCGCCGCGGCGTTCATGCAGCTTGAGAATGTGGTAACCGGCCGGGCTGCGCACCAGCTCGCTCACTTCGCCGGCTTTCAACGTAGTCAGCGCCTTGACGAACAGTTCAGGCATTTTCGCCGGCTCGCGCCAGCCCATGTCTCCACCCTTCAAACCGTCCGGCGCATCGGAAAAGGCCACCGCCAGTTGCGAGAAATCCTCACCGGCGCGCGCGCGCTTCTGCGCTTCCTGCGCGCGCTTCATGCGTTGCTCGATCTGCTGGGGAGTCGCCTGTTCCGGCACGCGCACGAGGATGTGCGAAAGGCGGTATTCGACGTTGCCGTCGATGCCGCTGCGTTGCTGCTCCGCGAGGAAATTGTCGATCTCGCTTTCGCTCACCTGAATCCGGCTGTTGACCTCGCGATCGCGCAGTTGCGAAAGGGTCATTTCATCGCGGATGTCTTCGCGGAATTTCTCGTAAGGAATGCCGTCGCGCGTCAACGCCGCGCGGAATTCGGCCGGACTCAGTTTGTTGTTCTCGGCGATGCGGGCGATGGCCGTATCCACCGCCGCATCTTCGACCCGGATGCCCGACTCCCTGGCAAATTGCAATTGCGCCCGATCTACAATCATGCGTTCCAGGATCTGTCGTTCCATGACGTCGCGCGGCGGCAGCTGCGTGCCCTTGCGCTCGAGCTGGCGGGCCACGGTATCGACCCGTTCGTCCAGGCCGCGCTGCGTGATCACCTCGTTATTCACGACCGCGACGATGCGATCGGCAAGAATCACCCGGCGCGCGGATGGTTGCGCCAGTACCGTGCCGCAACCGATCGCGAGAATCACGATCCAGAGAAAGCGATGTGCAAGACTAATAGCCATAGTTGCCGTCGTTGTCGGTCTGCCATGGTGACACCGTCTCGCCGCGATCGAAGGCGTTCGTTTCACCGGGGCGAACCAGGTTCGTTGCGGTATAGCCAGGGATATTCCGGCGCAGCGTATCGAAAGGATTCGATCCGAGGCGAGAGAACCCGTTGAGCTCCAGTTGAATGAAAAATACGTTCGTTTCCTGGTCCGTGGCGGTTTGGAACTTGTGGAGCACTGCCCGCAGAATCCAGCAATCGGCATTATATTCAAAGCCCGCCAGCTGCTCGACTACGCCGCCGCCATTCAGATCATAGTTGACGCGGCCCAGGCCATACCAGCCGCGCCCGAGCGGCCACTGCGCCGAAAAATCGATCGCACTGATCGCACCGATGGTGGTCTGGTTGGCGTTCGTATAGCGATAGGAAATATTTGCGACGCTGGCCGGCGCCGGAGAATAACGTACGCCGGCATTGAAGCGCTCCAGTTCGCGCTCGCTCCAGCCATACTGCGTCGTCGTTTCGATCGCCCAGTTCGGCGCAACGCGCCCCGCGACGCTGGCCAGAATCGGCGATGTGTCGCTGGTACGCGGCTCTGTCTCCTCGGTGAGCGTGACGCGCTGGTCCTCGAAGTAATAGCGCTGACCGATGAACGCGCGCAGCACTTCCTGCCCCGAAGTCGGCGAAATGAACCGGCTGGTAAAGCCGGCAGTCAGTTGATTGGCATCCGCAATGCGGTCTCCGCCGACAAAGGAATTCTCCGAGAACAGTTGGGCATAGTTGAAATCGGCGATCGTCGTATCGAACAGCGGGATGTCATCCTGGCGGCGGAAGGGAACGTGAAGGTAGTACAGCCGCGGCTCGAGCGTCTGTAACCAATCGGCGCCGAGCCAGCTCATCTCGCGCTCGAAAAACAGCCCGGCATCGAGGCTTGCAATCGGCAATGACCGGGTCGGCGTGCGCTCTTCGGCGTTTTCGAAATCGCTCAGGTTGTACCAGGTCGAATGCACGCCGATCTTCGGCTTGAAATAACCTCCCGGTCCGGACAATGGCAACGCCACGCTGGGATATGCAGTCAATCGCCGGCCGGTCTGTAAGCTCGAATGCTCAAACGCCACGAATTCGCCCTGCATGCTCAGGTCGACAAAGCGCGCATCCTGATTCAGCGCATTCAGCGTGAATTGCGGCACCCGCTCATAAGGAATCGGCAGCGGATTCAATGGGTCCTGCAAGACCTGGAATTTCTGTATCCGGCCCCGCGCATTCCACCATCCGGCACGAGAGCTGTACTGAACATAGCCATCCTGCCGCAGATAGGTCTGCGTTGCGATCGACAGGTTGCCCGAAAGGTCGCGGAAATAATCATCGTCGGACACCTTGGCATAGTCGATGCGGCCGCTCCATCCATTGCGCCAATTGGATACATCGCGCAGCGCAACGCCCCAGCGACTTTCGTCGGCCAGCGCATCGCTCGGCAAGGTCTCGTAACGCAACATCCCTTCATGATGCGGCCGCAGATAGCGGAATTCATTCAGCAGTTGCACGCCCCGCTTGGCGATATAGCGCGGCGTGATGGTCGCGTCGTAGTTCGGCGCGATATTCCAGTAGTACGGGATGGTGATATCGGGACCGTTCTTGCCGCTCAGCGCGAGACTGGGCGGCAGGAAACCGCTTTTACGGGCGTTGTTGATCGGAAAGGCGAAATAGGGAAATTCGGGCGTGGTCGCGCCCAGAAACGTCAGGCTGAAGTTGCGGGCCGTGGCGACCTCCCGCTCCATATCGACATGGAGTTCTTCGGCATTGACGAACCAGTCGTCCTGACCCGGCTTGCAGGTGGTGAAATGCGCCTCGCTCATGCGATAGCGATCCGGCCCTTCGAAGCGCATCGCAACGGCTTCCCCGCGGCTCCTGATTTTCGGCAGCTCGGCACGGCCGACTGCGGTCACTTCCGCATCGGCCTCTTCACTGGCATCCAGCAATGCCCGCGGTGCCAGACTGAACACCGGGTCATTGAAAATCCCGCGTGTTTCGCTGAGCCGCATGCGCAAACGCGGGCCGGTGATTTCATCGCCCTTGACCAGCAGCCGGACGTTCCCCGTAGCAACCGCTTCGTCGTGCTCCTGCAGATAGCGCACGCGATCGGCATACAAGGTCGTCGCACCCTTGCGGAGTTCGGCATGGCCCATCGCTTCCAGTTCGGTCTCGCTGAGGCCCTCTAGCCGATCGGCCGTGACGAAAGTAGGTAACTCTTCACCGCTTGGTGTCGGCGCCATAGCGCGATCGAGCTTGAGTCCTTGCGCCTGCGCGAATGCACCGTGTGCGTGGAGCACGCTTGTAGCGAGCACCACCGCGATTGCGGCGCGCAGGGAGAGATAAGGCATCGGGAGGAAGGGGAAGCGAAATTTGGCTGCTAAAATCGCACAAACTTCGGGGCATAGCAACGCATGGATCGTCGCACGCAACTGGAACACTGGCTCGGCAGCCTCTATCCGTCGAACCGCTTCACGCTCGCACCCGCTTCAGCCGACGCGAGTTTTCGTCGCTATTTCCGCGTGACATTCGAAGATCGGACGCCCCGCACGCTGATTGCGATGGACGCGCCGCCCGAACATGAAGATTGCCGGCCGTTCATCAAAGTCGCCGGTCTACTCGCCGAAGCAGGGCTGAATGCGCCGGAACTCGTCGCCCAACAACTCGAACAGGGTTTTTTGCTGTTGACCGATCTCGGCACCGAAACCTTTTTGCATGTCATCAATGAAGGCAACGCCGATCGGCTGTATGCCGACGCAACCGACGCACTGGTGAAATGGCAACTGGCCAGCCGCCCCGATGTGCTGCCCGCCTACGACGCGGCTCTCCTGCGGCGCGAAGTCGAGCTCTTTCCCGAGTGGTATCTGGGGCGGCATCTGGGCGTGCAATTGACGCCCGCTCAGCGTGGTGTGCTCGATCGCTGTTTCGCCCTCATTATCGCGAGCAACATCGCCCAGCCCAGGGTTTACGTTCATCGCGACTACATGCCGCGCAATCTGATGGTCAGCGAGCCGAATCCCGGCATTCTGGATTTTCAGGACGCGGTCTACGGCCCCATTGCTTATGACGTCCTGTCGTTGTTCAAGGACGCTTTCCTCAGCTGGGAAGAAGAACGCGTCCTCGACTGGGTCGTTCGTTACTGGGAAAAAGCGCGCCGCGCGGGGCTGCCGGTCAGCGATGACATCGGCAGCTTCTATCGCGATCTCGAATGGATGGGTCTGCAACGCCACCTCAAAGTGGCCGGTATTTTCGCGCGATTGCATTATCGCGACGGCAAATCGGGTTATCTGGAAGACACACCGCGCTTCATCAATTACATCCGTACCACGTGTCTGCGCTACGACGCCTTCAAACCGTTGCTGTTGCTGCTCGACGAACTCGAAGGTTCCACACCGCAGCAGGGGTATACGTTCTGATCAACGCAACGCGCTCGTACAAGCACCGATGAGAGCCATGATCCTCGCGGCAGGCCGCGGCGAACGCATGCGCCCGCTCACCGACCACACGCCCAAGCCCTTGCTCAAAGCAGGCGGCAAGCCGTTGATCGTGCATCTGATCGAACGTTTACGCGCGGCCGGATTCATCGACATCGTTATTAATCACGCGCATCTCGGCGCGCAGATCGAGGCGGCACTCGGCGACGGGACGCGCTGGGGCGTGAGGATACGTTACTCGGCCGAAGGCGAGGCGCTGGAGACCGCCGGCGGCATCGCCAAAGCGCTGCCGCTGCTGGGCAACACGCCGTTCATCGCCGTCAACGGCGATATTTACTGCGAGTTCGATTTTTCGCTGTTGCGCGAGCGACAGCTTGGCGACGATCTCGCCCACCTTGTGCTCGTCGACAACCCTCAGCAGCATCCGCGCGGCGACTTCGACCTCCACGATGACCGCGTGCATAACACCGGCGCCCGCATGCTGACGTTCAGCGGCATCGGCCTTTATCG
>JAKFDA010000012.1:0-1618 GCA_036676355.1 Nitrosomonadales bacterium
AGCGCGCGCGCCAGATCGAGGAAAACGAGATCAAGCGCGTCAAGAAGGACTTCGACGACCAGTTCCGCATCCTCGAAGGTGCGATCTACGCGCGCCTGCGCAGCCAGTTGATCGGCAAGGTCGCCAATGGTGGCGGTGGGCTGAAGAAGGGCGAGACCGTCACGAGCCTGATCCTCGACGGCTTGAAGAAGTCCGACTGGTTCACGCTGCGCATGAAGGACGAAGAAGCGGTCGACGCAATCGAGCGCGCGCAGAAGCAGATCGACACGCACGAGAAGGAATTCGAGAAGCGCTTCGCAGACAAGCGCGGCAAGATCACCCAGGGCGACGACCTCGCGCCGGGCGTGCTGAAGATGGTCAAGGTGTTCCTCGCCGTGAAGCGCCGCATCCAGCCGGGCGACAAGATGGCCGGCCGCCATGGCAACAAGGGCGTCGTCTCCACGATCGTGCCGGTCGAGGACATGCCGTACTCGGCCGACGGGCGCACCGTCGACATCGTGCTCAATCCGCTCGGCGTGCCGTCGCGCATGAATATCGGCCAGGTGCTTGAAGTCCATCTGGGCTGGGCCGCCAAGGGCCTGGGCCAGAAGATCCAGCGCATGCTCGAGGCCCAGGCCAAGATCGCGGAACTGCGCAAGTTCCTCGACGAGATCTACAACCACGACACCAAGCTGCACGGCGAGCGCGTCGACCTCACCCAGTTCAGCGATGCCGAACTGCTGGTGCTGGCGCAGAACCTGACCGACGGCGTGCCGATGGCAACACCCGTGTTCGACGGCGCCGCCGAGTCCGAGATCAAGCACATGCTCGCGCTCGCCGACTTGCCGATCAGTGGCCAGACGCAGTTGTATGACGGCCGCACCGGTGAGGGCTTCGATCGCCAGACCACCATCGGCTACATGCACATGCTGAAGCTGAACCACCTGGTCGACGACAAGATGCACGCGCGTTCGACCGGTCCGTACTCGCTCGTCACCCAGCAACCGCTGGGCGGCAAGGCGCAGTTCGGTGGTCAGCGCTTCGGTGAGATGGAAGTCTGGGCGCTGGAAGCGTACGGCGCGGCGTACACCCTGCAGGAAATGCTGACGGTGAAGTCCGACGACGTGCAGGGCCGCAACCAGATGTACAAGAACATCGTCGACGGCGAGTACGAGATGGTCGCGGGCATGCCGGAATCCTTCAACGTGTTGGTGAAGGAAATCCGCTCGCTCGCGATCAACATGGAACTCGAAGAGACCAAGTGATCGCCGCTGCCTGACGAACAGCGCGGTGGCGGGCCAGTCCCGCCGCCGCGCCCTGAAAACCTTCACGGACGAAGGTTCTTCAAACTGGAGAATTTGCAATGAAAGATCTACTGAACCTGTTCAACCAGCAGCGTCCCGCGCTCGACTTCGATGCGATCAAGATCGCGCTGGCGTCGCCGGACCTGATCCGTTCGTGGTCGTTCGGCGAAGTGAAGAAGCCGGAAACGATCAACTACCGCACCTTCAAGCCCGAGCGTGACGGCCTGTTCTGCGCCGCGATCTTCGGGCCGATCAAGGACTACGAGTGCCTGTGCGGCAAGTACAAGCGCATGAAGCACCGCGGCGTGGTCTGCGAGAAGTGCGGCACGGAAGTG
>JAKFDA010000013.1:0-19604 GCA_036676355.1 Nitrosomonadales bacterium
TCCAGCGCAATCAAGCGCAGTTCGTCCAGTGACAACTTTCGCGGTAGCGGGGCCTGCCTCCGGTAGTCGCCCTTCGGCTGCTCGACCACTCCGAGGTTTGTCGGCGGCATAAGCCCCAAGTGGAAAATGAGCGCGTTTCTTAAGCTTCCATTCCTATCAGGTCGTTGCTCGACGTGGTGGCCAAAGCATTCGACTTCGCCGAGAAATCGAACAGCATTTCCCCCAAAGTATTCATAGAGCAACAAGCGCTTCTTGTTTTTCTGGTGATTGGCGATCGCCGCGTTGCCGCGGATCATTTGCATGTCGCCAACTTGACCCTCACCGGTGTACCAAAACGTTCCGTCCGGTCGGAATGCGTCCTCGTATCCATAGGCTTCACCGGACTGTCCCGTGAACAGAAAGACCAGTGGCGCTCCAAATGGAGTAGCAATGCCGCCCTGCATTTGTCCCTTGAACAGGCCGTGAATGTCCCGACGGCGGTTGTATGTCTCTCCAACGATAAAAGGATGCTCGAAGGCGTTCATAACAACCTAACGGTTGAAGTAACCGGCCGTTGCACGCGGCGCGAAGCGACGCTTGCAACGGTCCGTGTTGACGGAGATGCTAGAAGCCACTCTTTCAAAGTGCATAGGTGACCTTCGATTCGTTTTCAGTCAGTTTTCCAGCTGCTTTGAGTTCAACAATCAGCGCTTCGACCTCGGCGGGGGTGACGCCAGGAAAAAGAGTCGTAATGGAGTTGCGAAGAGTCTTGGACTTCCGGGGCTTCGCATTTCCACGTCCATCGAGATTTTTTAGTATCAATTCATAGCGTTTGGACGGGGCTGCAGGAGCTGAAGACTTAACTGTTTTCGGTGCCGGCTTATTGAGTCGCGGCGTCGCGTTCGGGCAAATGAACGAACCTTGCTGATTTAGCACGACACGGAACTTTTCCTTGAGTGACATGCTTCCAAGAAGAGCATTGACCGCCTTGCAGCATGCGACACAGTTTCCATCACTGTTGCTACCACCGTTGGCGCTAGCCACTAGATGCTCGACGCTCGCTTCTGTGCGTGGAAGTGTCCTCTGGCAAAAGAAACACTTTCCACCTTGCGCGAATAAAAGTCGTTCAATTGGAGTGGTGGGCATAGGTTCTAACGGTTGAATTCACCGGCCGGGCAAGCGCAGCTTGCATCGGTCCGGTGGAATGAAATGTTCGGCGTCATGTTAGATGAACCGCGAAGCGTCCCCAGACAGTGAGGAGCGAATGACAGGCGCGACTAACCCATAGGTTTTAGAAACACGTGCCGTGAGATCCCAAAGCCAGTCAGGTGCTGTCGGCGCAACGTAGACCACTTCGATGAGTTGCGAGAGATCCACTTTCAGTCTTATTCCACTTTCGCTCGGCGGTTGAAGTCGGTTGCCGGAACCATCCTCAAATTCCGCATAGATAATGTTTCGGAGTTCCTTCTCATGCTCAAAACTCTTTCGCTTATACCGAAAAGCCGCCATGCGAGTGGGTATGGGAGGATCATCTTCGTCATAGTCGATGTACTGAACCGGAACGCTCCAAACAGGATAGCTAGATCCTACGGTGGCGAGCGCGAGTCGACTCCGGGTTGTCTGAATCGCGATGCCCTCGTCCGACTTTAGGTACTGACGCCATAACGCTGCGGACTCATGCTCACTGGTGTGCCAGCAGCTGACGTAAACGTACTTGCGGTAGCCCATCCCCACGAAGAGATACAAAGGGACTTCGCGCGCAAAGTCCTTGGCTTGTGCGCGGATTTCTTCAAGTCGGCGCTGAAAATGTTTCTCGGAGTACGAGCCTTCGAATGGATCGCCGAGTTTGTCTGACCGACAGAAGAACAGCTCTTGAGTGGAGATAAGGTCCACGTACTTGGTGAAATCCATATACCGCCACACTGATGCATCTTCCACGTGATTCATGATGCCGAACTAAAAGTAGGGAACCTAAATGACGCAATATAAAGCGTCATTGCGGACATCCGGTTAACGTGGCTGTATAAAAACATAGTTGTCGCATGGCGTTGCCCGAATTTAGTACTGCCTAATAACCCTTGCAAGTCCGTCATTGGATCAATCGCAACATTTGCTCGATCAGGTGACAGGGAAAGTCCGCCTGAAGCATTACAGCATTCGCACGGAACAGGTTCACGTGGACTGGATCTCGCCCTTCATTGTCTTTCTTGATGGGCGCCATCCGGATCAGCTGGGTGCGCAGCATGTCGAGGAAGCTCTTACCCTTCTCGCAGTGGAAGGTTGCGTCGCAGCCTCGACCCAGAATCAGGCAAAGAGCGCGCTGCTGTTCCTGTATCGAGAGGTGCTTGGCATCGAGTTGCCGTGGCTCGATAACGTTGAGCAAGCTCGTGCCCCAAAGCGGCTGCCGGTCGTGCTCACGCGGGAGGAAATTCAGACGGTGTTGAGTCGGCTGGAAGGTACGCACGCATTGATCGTCGGTTTACTGTACGGCGCAGGGCTGCGGATCATGGAGGCCGTTCGGCTGCGCGTGAAGGATGTGGAATTCACTAGGCGGGAAATCCTGGTGCGCGATGGGAAGGGCTTCAAGGATCGGGTGACGATGTTGCCTGGTTTGCTGGCGCCGTCGCTCGTCGATCATCTTGCACGGGTCAGGGCGCTGCATGAAAGCGATCTGGCGGCCGGCGGCGGCGCGGTGTATCTGCCTTATGCGCTGGAAATAAAATATCCGAACGCAGCAAGGGAGTGGGCCTGGCAGTACGTTTTTCCGGGGGTCACGGCTGAGAATCGATCCGCGTGCCGGCGAAACGCGACGACATCACGTGACGGATCAGGGCATTCAGCGCGCGGTAAAGCAGGCGGTGCGCGATGCCGGTATTGTGAAGCCAGCGTCTCCTCACACCTTGCGTCACAGTTTCGCGACGCACTTGCTGCAATCAGGTTATGACATCCGGACTGCGCAGGAACTGCTCGGGCATTCGAACGTTGCGACAACCATGATCTATACGCATGTACTCAATCGCGGTGGCCGCGGCGTGACGAGTCCGCTTGGTTAACAAACCAACGCGCGGGAAGTGACTGCCGTCCGGATCGATTCGGCCAATGGAAGCTCCCGCATCACTGTTCCCGCGTCGCCTTGATCTGCCGGATGACGCTTTGCATCGTCGCTACGTCGTTATCGAAGCCGCCATGTGTGGTGCTGTTGGTTTCACGGCTTTGGGCAGCGAAGACTTTCACGTTCGGTAGCTGGGTGAAGCCGTCGATATATTTCTGCATGCCGAGGATGGGTGTGCGAACGCCGCCTTCGAACGATTCCGAGACGAGGTATAGCAGCGAGCGGCCGTAACCGAGAATCGGCCGGCAGGTGCCGTCTTTCTCTTCGAGCGGATCGGAGAGGTGCCACTGATTGTATTGTTGGACGCGCTGTGCCTTGATGTGCGGCAGCATCTTCTCGTCGAAAAGTGCGCGCGTTGCAGCGGGCGCCATGAGGTTGACGCTGGTGAAGCGCCAGCGCTGTTTGGCGAGCATGTCGACCAGATAGCTGTGCACGATGCCGCCGGCGGAATGGCCGATGAGGTGGATGCGGTCGCGCGTGTGTTTGAACGCGCTGGAGTGCATCGCGCAGTCGTACAGCACATGACCGCCGCCGTTGGGCGCGCCGCCGATCAGGGAGCCGTTCTCTTTCATTTCGCCCCATATCGCGGTGCCGGGTCGGGCCAGTGTGCGTTCGAGGCGTTCGTCCCACCAGCGCTGAATGCCCGCGACGCGTTTCGGTTCCTCGGCGAACAAGTCCTTCACGATGTTGTTCAGCGTGGAGAGCAGGCCGGTTTCCCACATGAAGAAGATCGGGAAGATCTGTTGTTCGTAGAGCGCGGGGATCCATTGCGCTGCAGTGATTGCAGCGTCTTTTTCGGTGGTGAGACCGCCGTGCGCGTAGATGGCGATGTCGACGGGATCGTTTTTACCGAGGCTCCATTGCTCGCGCGCACGTTCGAGATAGGTGCTGACCAGCGCTTCGACGTCGCCGTGCTTGGTGCGGAAATCTCCGGACTCCGATAGCTTGCCGTTGTTCTCCATGTTGACGATGTAGGGCGCAAGCTCGTGGTTGCGCATGCGCTTTTCCTGCGCGAGTTCGACTTTGTCGCCGACCATACGCAGCGAAGCGGCTTGCGAGATGGCCAGGTGCAGCGACGTCGCAACGCCGATCTGCACGACCCAGCAGTCCATCGCGTTCTCGCGCCAGTCTTCGTAGCGCAACAGCGCGCGCCCGCCGACACCCCAGTCGTCGCCCCACGAGTTCTGGATGATGAAGCCGTCGCGCGTATAGCCGAGGATGGCGAAGGCGTGGCCGCCGTCGCTCGGCGCGATTCTGCGTTGCGGTATTTCCCAATACTCGCCGGTCGGCATATCGACGTCGTAGCCTTCCTCCCACCCGGCATGACAGGCCGCGCTGGCGTACAGCACGCCGACCTCGTTGAGCGCGACGTGCATGTCTGAGATGGCTTGCGTATCGACGCGGTAATAGGCGCCGAGCGGACGGCGCATCGCGTCGGCCCACCAGTCGTTGCGGACGTCGTCGGGCACGCCGGGCATGGCGAACGTTCTCCACAGCGACTCGCGACAGACGCCGTGCCGATGCCAGCCCTTCAGCGCACCGCGCAAACTCGAACCGGTATCGGCAACCGCGCCGCGGAATTCGTCGTAGCGACGCGCCATCGAATAAATCATGAACGGCGACACGCGCTCATAGCGTGCGCCGTTCGAGGCCTGCAGCCAGTGCACCACGCTCGCGAGCGCGAAACCGGTACAGGCATTGGTGAGTTTCTGATTCAGTACCGCTATGGAGCGGTTGGGTCGCAGGAGGGCCGGTGGACGCGCATGAACCGGCGGCATGTAGAGCCGGTCGCGCAGATCGATCGGATCGATCTTGACGGTGTTGCGTAGAGGCTTTGCCTTGGGCTTCGCCTTTGCGGATCTGGTTTTGGCGGAACTGCGCGTCTTGCCCGAAGTTGCCATGACATTCCCCTCGATGTGCCGGTGCGCATTGAAACAGGAAACGCTTGTGCCATTACCCGCGACGATGGCCGACGGGCGGGAAACTCAGATCAGATTCGTGATGCCGTCATATAGCAGTTTGACGCCAACGAGCACCAGCAGCATATAGGACGCGCGAAAAAACATGGTGGTGCTCATGCGCGTGCGCAGCCATACGCCCGCCACGATGCCGAAGGCGCCGAGCGGGATGAGCAGCAATGAGGTCCACAGGTTTTTCTCGTCGAGCAGGCCGAGCGTGAAGTAGGGCACCACCTTGACGACGTTGATGGCCGCGAAAAAAATCACCGCGGTGCCGACGTGTATGGCCGGTTCCAGGCGCTGCGGCAAAAGATAGACCGACAGCGGCGGCGAGCCGGCGTGCGCGACGAAACTGGTGAAGCCGGCGACGCCGCCCCAGAAACGCCCGGCGTTCGGGGTCGGCCGTGCGGCAGCGACCCTGCGACGCAGGCTGAAGACCACGAAACCGACCGAAATGAGTCCGATCAGAATGCGGATGGCGTCGTCGTTGAGATAACGGAAGACCAGCGCGCCGACGAGAATGCCGCCGATGCCGGCCGGCAGAATGATCCGCATGATCGCCCGGCTCCAGGCGCGGCGATACGCCCACAGCGCGGAAATATCCATGACGACCAGGATTGGCAGCATGATCGCCGCGGCCTGCACGGGCGACATGACGAGGGTGAGAATCGGCACCGACAGACCGCCGGCAAGCCCGAGTCCGCCCTTGGATATCCCTGTGATGAGGACCGCGAAGACCGCGACGATATAGAACCAGGGATCGGCAACAAATTCCAAGATGAGGGAAAGGCGGTCGCAAACGGGCGGGTAAGGCGGTGATTATCCCATGCGATCGGGACGAACGTTTGGTTGCGCGGCCCGGGGCCCCTGTTCGGCCTCGTGGCTCGTTACAATTGCGGCCTCGTCCGGCTGCTGCATATGAATATCCTCGCGCTCGAAACCTCCACCGACCGACTGTCTCTCGCGCTTTCCGCCGACGGCAAACTGTATGCGTCCGACCGCGTGGCCGGCCAGCGTCATGCCGAGTTGATCCTGCAGGAAGCGGCGTCGTTGCTGGCACAGGCCGGAATCGTTGCGCGCGATCTGGATGGCATCGTTTATGGCGAAGGGCCGGGCTCGTTCACCGGCTTGCGTATCGCCTGCGGCGTTGCGCAGGGTCTCGCGCTGGCGATCGACGCACGTGTGCTCGGCGTTGGCACGCTGGCCGCAATCGCCGAAGCGAGCGGCGAAGATCGCGTGATTGCGTGCATCGATGCGCGCATGAGCGAGGTGTACCATGCGATTTACCGGCGACAGCAGGGAAAATGGGCGACGGTAATGGCACCGGGTCTTTATCCGCCGGCCGGCGTTCCGCTTCCGCAAGGGGATGACTGGATCGGTTGCGGCAACGGCTTCGCGGCCTATGCGGATGCGCTGCGACAGCGGCATGCCGGGTATTTGTCGCGCGTGAAGCCCGAAATTTTTCCCACTGCGACCGCGATGATTCGCCTTGCGCTGCCGCGCTTCGCGGCGGGTGAGGGCGGTGAGGCCGCAAGTGCGGCGCCTTTTTATCTGCGCGACAAGGTTGCGCTGAAGACGAGCGAACGATGAGCGCAGTTCTCGCCTCCCGGCCCCGTGTCGAACCGATGCAGTTGCGCGATCTCGATGAAGTGATCGTGGTCGAGCGCGAGATCTATGATTTTCCCTGGACGCCCGGCAA
Organism: Nitrosomonadales bacterium; assembly: GCA_036676355.1. Lineage (GTDB taxonomy): Bacteria > Pseudomonadota > Gammaproteobacteria > Burkholderiales > SG8-39 > ZC4RG42. The sequence goes on from JAKFDA010000013.1 coordinate 6,749, forward strand.
CTTCCGCGACTCCATCAGTGCGGGCTACGACTGCTGGGTTTACCGCTCCGAAACCGATGCGCTGATAGGTTACGGCGTGCTCATGATGGGCGTCGACGAGGCGCACCTGCTGAACATCAGTATCGCCGCGCCGTTTCAAGGCAACGGTTACGGTGCGCGCCTGCTCGAACATTTCATCGATCTGGTCAAGCGCCGGAATATGAGCATGCTGTGTCTGGAAGTGCGCCCCTCCAATGCGGCAGCTCGTCACCTTTATGTACGTCGCGGATTCAAGCAGGTCGGCTTGCGCCGCGGCTACTATCCGGCCGACGATGGGCGCGAAGACGCGCTGGTCCTCGTCTTGTCGCTATGAATCCGCGTCGTCTCGCAATGCTCGAAGAAATGGGGCTGACGCCGGTGTGGCGTCTGCGTGCGGCGGCGCCCGTGAGCGATGCGCCCGTCACGACGAGCGACGACACGCCGGATGCGCGCGAGGCGCTTATCGCGCGCATGTCGTGGCAGGAGTTGAGCGAGGCGGTTCCCGGTTGCACCGCCTGCAGCTTGTGCAAAACGCGCAAGCAGGCCGTCTACGGCGTAGGCAATGCCAAGGCCGACTGGATGATCATCGGCGAAGCTCCCGGCGCGGAAGAAGATGCGCGCGGCGAACCCTTCGTCGGTCAGGCCGGTCGGCTGCTGGATAACATGCTCGCCGCCATCGGGCTCGACCGACAGCAGCATGTCTATATTGCCAACGTGCTGAAGTGCCGCCCGCCGGGCAATCGCAATCCGGAAGCCGAAGAGATTGCGCGCTGCGCGCCTTTTCTCGCCCGGCAGGTGGAACTGGTGCAACCCAAGCTCATCATCGCGATGGGCCGCTTTGCGGCGCAAACATTGCTTGGTAGCGGCGCCAGCATTGCGAGCATGCGCGGCAAGCGCCACGACTACAACGGCGTGCCGCTGATCGTGACCTACCATCCAGCCTATCTCTTGCGGACGCTGGCGGACAAGGCCAGGGCTTGGGAGGATCTGTGCTTCGCACGGGCAACGATGAAGGAACTGTGCGCTGCCGAAACCGCGTAGCTCTGCGCGATTCGCGCCACACGGGGTGGCGCTGATAGAAATCTAAAATCAGGAGGTTGACTGTGCGTAAAGTCAAAACTGCACTTGTGATGCTGTGTGCGCTGCTTCTATCCGGCTGCGGCTACAACCAGTTTCAGTCGCAGGACGAAGCGGTGAAGGCGGCATGGTCCGAAGTGCTCAATCAATACCAGCGTCGCGCCGATCTCATTCCCAATCTGGTCAACACGGTGAAGGGTTACGCGCAGCACGAGCAGCAGGTGCTGACTCAGATTACCGAAGCGCGCGCACGCGTGGGCAGCATTCAGGCGACACCGGAACTGGTCAACGATCCGCAGGCTTTCGCCCGATTCCAGGAGGCGCAGTCGAACCTGACGTCGGCCTTGTCGCGTCTGCTCGTCGTCGCCGAAAATTATCCGCAGTTGAAAGCTGACGCGAATTTTCGCGATCTGCAGGCGCAGCTAGAAGGCACGGAAAACCGCATTGCTGTCGCGCGCAACCGTTATATCAAGACGGTGCAGGAGTACAACGGATTGACCCGCAGTTTTCCCACCAACCTGACGGCGATGCTGTTCGGCTACAAGGTGAAGCCGAATTTCACGGTGGAAAACGAGGCGGAAATCGCCAAGCCGCCGACGGTGGATTTCGGCGCCCCGCGTAGCGCCCAGCCGGCGCCCGGCGCTTCGTCCGCGCCGGTCCCGGTCCCGGCGCCGGCGCAGTAACCGCGCGCCATCGCGGTGCTGAAGTTCAGTCGTTTCATTCTCGTTCTGCTGCTGTGCTGCGCCGCGTGGGCGCACGCACAGGAGCAGGCCGTGCCCACGCTCAAGAGTCCGGTTACCGATCTGGCCGGCGTATTGAGCGGCGAGCAGCGCAGCTCGCTCGAACAGCAGCTGCTGGAGTTCGAGCGCAGCAAGGGCAGTCAGATCGCGATTCTGATCGTACCGACGACGCAGCCCGAAACCATCGATCAGTATTCGATCCGGGTGGTGGACCAGAACAAGATCGGTCGCGCCAGGATCGACGACGGCATTCTGATTCTGGTCGCCGTGCAGGACCGAAGCGCGCGGATCGAAATCGGTCGCGGCTTGGAGGGGGCGATTCCCGATGTCATCGCCGATCGTATTCGTCGCAACATCATGAATCCGCGTTTTCGTGAAGGAAACTTCTACGGCGGACTGCAAGAGGCGTCGCGCACGCTCATGCGCGCGATCGAGGGCGAACAGTTGCCCGCGGCGGTGCGCGACGAGGGACGCGGTCAGAACTACGAATCGCTGTTCGTCATGTTGTTGATGTTCACCATCATCGGTGGCGGCGTGCTTGCCTCGATATTCGGCAAAATATTCGGCTCCATGATCACCGGCGGCATCGCCGGCGCCATCGCCTGGTTGATCGCAGGTTCGCTCATCGCAGGCATCGGCGCCGCAATTCTGGCCTTTATTTTCGCGCTCACCATGGGCGCTTCGCGCGGCGGCCGGGTCGGGCGCGGTGGCCACTGGGGTGGTGGCGGTTTCGGCGGCGGCGGCTGGGGCGGCGGAGGCGGTTTCGGCGGCGGCGGCTGGTCGGGCGGTGGGGGCGGCTTCGGTGGCGGTGGCGCTTCGGGCAGATGGTGAAACCAAGGAAGCGACGATCAAGCGCCTCGCGGAGCCGTTCGTGGTGAGCCTGTCGAACCATGAACGGCTATCAGCGCAACGCCTCGATCTCCCGTTCATTCGACGCCAGCTAAGGTCTTGAAGGCGCGCCGTTGTATGAACGGGAACAGAGAGAAACCGGGCTTCCTCGCCTTTGGCTCGCGATGGTCCCGCCGAAATAGCTCAATCGGAGTCGTTTGAAGGATGTCGTCGCTAACCCGTTTCGTCCGCCATCTGTTCGCCGAAGGCCGCGGTGTCAAGCGCGCTTTTCCGGAACGCAGCATGAAGGCGATCGAAGAAATCATCGTCGCGCAGGAACGGCGGCACGATGGAGAAATCCAGTTTGCCGTGGAAGAGGGCCTGCCGTTGCGCGATCTGCTCACCGGCATGACCGCGCATGAACGCGCGTTGGCCTTGTTCGGCGAATTGTGCGTATGGGATACCGAACAGAACTGCGGCGTGCTGATCTATCTGCTGCTCGCCGATCATCGCGTCGAAATCGTCGCCGACCGCGGCATTCATCACAAGGTCGGCGCGGCCGCCTGGGAAGCGATTTGCGGCGCGATGCAGCGGGAGTTCGCCGCCGGAAAATTCGAACACGGTGTTTTGCTGGGCGTGCAGGCCATCAGCGATCTGCTCGCCACGCATTTCCCGCCGCATGGTCACAACGTTGACGAACTGAGCAACCGCCCCTTCGTCATCTGACGGCTCTAGGAGGTGGGTCGATTCGCGGGTTTCTCCATGCCGATCAGGTGCATCGAATCGCCCCTGCTCTGGTTGTATAGATGGCGCTTGCGCACCATCAGCATCGAGCAACTGACAAATAGCCCGAACATCACGATCACCACATAGATCGACAACTTCATGCTGATCATCAGCGCATACAGCGCAAGCATGATCAGGATGGACAGGTTCTCGTTGAAATTCTGTACCGCGATGGAGTGACCCGCGCCCATCAGAATGTGGCCGCGATGCTGCAACAGCGCATTCATCGGCACGACGAAGAAGCCCGCCAGCGCGCCGATCAGCACCATCAGCGGAATTGCGACCCACACGCTGCGCACGAACACCATGGAAATGACGATAAGACCCATCGCGACACCGAACGGAAGCACATGGATCGAGCGTTTCAGCGGCACCATTTTGGCTGCGAGGATCGCGCCCGCAGCGATGCCGACGGCGGTGACGCCCTGCAGCAGGGTCGCCTTGGCGAGCGGATAGTTCAACGCAATGCGCGCCCACTCCAGCACGATGAATTGCAGCGTTGCGCCGGCGCCCCAGAACAGCGTGGTCGTGGCGAGCGAAATCTGACCGAGCTTGTCGCGCCACAGCAGGCGGAAGCAATGCTGGAAATCGCGCAGCAGGTAGAACGGGTTCTTATGCGGCACATGATGATCCACACCCGTGTCCGGAATGTAGAGGTTGATGATTGCGGCAATGACGTAGGCGCCGGCGATGACCAGGATGGCCATTTCCGCGGGCGTATTGACGCCCGTGTCGAAGAACGGCATATCGAGCGCCAGCAGCGGACCGGACACGGCGGTGCTCACCAGCGCGCCGCCGAGCAGCGTGCCGAGGATGATCGAGCCTACCGTCAGTCCCTCGATCCAGCCGTTGGCGGCGACCAGTTGGCGGGCCGGCAACAGCTCGGTAAGGATGCCGTATTTGGCGGGCGAATAAGCCGCGGCGCCGAGGCCGACCACTGCGTATGCAAGTAGTACGGTGAAGTCGGGCGACCAGCCGGGGGCGGTGAAGTACTCATAGAAGAACAGCGTGGCGCAGCCGACGATCTTGACCAGATTGGTCACGAACATCACTCGGCCTTTGCGCATGGAATCGGCGAAGGCGCCGACGAAGGGCGCCAGGGCGACGTAGGAAATGGTGAAAAAGAATTTCAGCAGCGGCACCATCCACGCCGGACCGGACAGTTCACTGAGTAACTGGATCGATGCAATGAGCAGGGCGTTATCGGCGAGCGACGAAAAGAACTGCGCCGCCATGATGGTGTAGAAACCGCGTTTCATTGAAGTCGAGCTGGAATGGAGTCCTTCAACGGGACTCTTCTAAGCGTGAGGCTGCCATTGTTATACCACGAGGGCGTTGCATATCGGTCGCTATCCGGGTTGCGGGCAGCGCGCTCGGGTGGGCCGAAAGCGCAAAAGGCGGGTTTGTTCGGGCATGGCGTGCCGTTCAGGCCAAGGCAGCCGGTTTCGCTATAAGTTCCGTTCATGAGCCGATTTATGGTTGAATATGTCGTCCGCCGGCCAGTCCGGCGCCTACTTCGATCCATAAAGCACACCAATGGCCGATCGCAGACTCCAGGTGTTTCATGCCGTGGCGAAGCAGATGAGCTTCACCAAAGCCGCCGAAGTGCTGTTCATGACACAGCCGGCGGTGACGTTCCAGATCAAACAGCTGGAAGAGCATTTCAATACCCGGCTATTCGAACGTGGACACGGCAAAATTTCCCTCACGCCCGCGGGCGACGTCGTACTCGAATATGCCGAACGGATTCTGTCGTTGTCGGCCGAACTCGACACGCGGCTGCGTGAAATGACCGGGCGGCTGTCCGGACCGCTGCTGATCGGCGCGAGTACGACCATTGCGGAGTTCCTCCTGCCGCGTGTGCTGGGGCAGTTCAAGTCCGCGCACCCGGAAGTCCAGGCGAAGCTCACCGTGGCGAACTCCGAATCTATTGTGAGCCGGGTAGCCGAACACACGCTGGACATCGGCGTTATCGAGGCGACGTCGCATAATGCCGCGCTGATAGCGGAAGTGTGCTGCGAAGATGAACTGCAGGTCATCGTGGCGCCGGATCATCCGCTTGCCAAGCTCAAATCGGTGACGCCGAAGCAGCTCAAGGAATATCCGTTCATCATTCGCGAAACCGGTTCGGGGACGCGGCAATACACCGATCTTTATTTCCGTAACGCGGGAATGACGACAAGCGAATTGAAGGTTGTGATGGAGCTGGGCAGTTCCGAATCGGTGAAAGGCGTGGTGAGCACCGGCCTGGGTTATTCCATCCTGTCGCGCGTCACCATGGCCAAGGAGTTGAAGCTCGGCGAACTGGTGGCGGTGCCGTTGCAGCCGCGCCTGCAGCGCTCGCTGTCGATGATCTATCCGAAGGAGCGTTTCCGCTCGCGACTGATCAACACCTTCATCGATTTTGCCAAGGAGCGTTTGAAGGACATCAACGCTTGAAACGCATGCAAGCGCTTTTGTATTCCCGTTCGTCCTGAGCCTGTCGAAGGATGAACGGAACCCTCGCCATCATCCGTTCATCGTTCGACCGCTCACATGTTCGCTCGCGCTCACCAAGAACAGCTCCGCGAAGAACTTAATCAGAACTTCCTTAGTATTTAGTCGATCCTCCCCCATGCCTCGTCCCATTCGCGCCACTTTCGATCTGGATGCGTTGCGCGCCAATCTGGCTTTTGTGCGCGCACGCGTCGATCGTTCGCGTGTCTGGGCCGTCATCAAGGCCAACGCCTATGGCCATGGCTTGTTGCGTGCCGCACGCGCGCTGGAGCAGGCGGACGGTTTCGCGCTGCTCGATCTCGACGATGCCGTGCGCTTGCGCGATGCGCATTTCCGTCAGCCCATCCTGCTGCTGGAAGGTTGTTTCGAGCCTGCCGATCTGATGACCGCCGCGGCGCATTCGCTCACGACAGTCGTGCATTGCACCGAACAGATCGAAATGCTGGAAATGGCGGGCTTGCCGACGCGGCTGCCGGTACATCTGAAACTCAATACCGGAATGAACCGGCTCGGTTTTGCCGTTGCCGATTTCGGCGCCGCGTATGACCGACTGCGCCACTGTGCGGCGGTCGGCTCGATCACCTTGATGACGCACTTCTCCGACGCCGACGGCGATGCCGGCGTGGCGGATCAGATGCAGGCGTTCGAAGCCGCGACGAGCGGCATCGAGGCGCCGCGCACGCTGGCCAACTCCGCGGCGATTCTGCGCTTTCCCGCGACGCACGCGGATTGGGTGCGGCCGGGCATCGTGTTGTACGGATGTTCGCCGCTCCCCGATCGCAGCGCGGAGGAACTCGGCTTGCGTCCGGTCATGACGCTTACCAGCGAGTTGATCGCGACACAGAATCTGCGCCGTGGCGAAACGACGGGCTACGGACGTATGTTCAAGGCGAAGGGCGTGATGCGAATCGGCGTTGTGGGCTGCGGTTATGCGGACGGATATCCGCGTCATGCACCAACCGGTACGCCCGTGCTGGTCAACGGCAAGCGCACGCGCACCGTCGGACGCGTTTCGATGGACATGCTTGCCGTGGATCTCAGCGGCATTCCCGAAGCACGGATCGGTACGCCGGTGACCTTGTGGGGTGACGGTCTGTCGGCCGACGAAGTCGCCGCCGCAGCAGGCACGGTCAGCTACGAGTTGCTCTGCGCGCTCGCGGCGCGCGTGCCGCAAGTCGAACGGGGTTGATTCGGAATGATTCGGCAGAGAAGCTTTGCCGATGCCATTCTTCGCGACAGGCGAATCGCAGCAGTTTTTTAGTGCTTCACCTTCTTAGGGCCAGGGGGATATACAAGGGGCTCTCCCTTGTTGGTGCAAAGGTTTTTTTAAGGCGCCTGCTGCGGCGAGACCGAGGGCATGCAACGACAATGGGCGGAGCTCTTTGTGTTCGGGCTCTCCCCTTGTTGGTAAGAAGGCTTTTTTGTTACGCAGCCAGATGCGAAAACGGCAGTTAAACGAGGCGTAATGGCAAAAACCAAGAGTGTTTACGTTTGCACCGAATGCGGCGGACAGTCACCGAAGTGGCAGGGCCAGTGTCCGCATTGCAGCGGCTGGAACACGCTGGTCGAGAGCGTTGCCGAGCAAGCGAGCGGCCATCGCTACAGCAGTCTGGCGAAGCCTTCCATACTGACACCGCTGTCCGACATCCGTGCTTCGGAAGCACCGCGCATGCAGACCGGCGTGCCTGAATTCGATCGCGTGCTGGGCGGCGGACTGGTGCCGGGGCAGGTCGCATTGATCGGCGGCGATCCGGGTATCGGCAAATCGACCTTGCTGCTGCAGGCGCTGGCTGCCATGTCGCAAACGCGCAAAGTCATTTACACCAGCGGCGAAGAGTCGGCCGAGCAGATCGCCTTGCGCGCCTCGCGTCTGCAACTCGAAACCGCCGACGTTGCGCTGCTTGCCGAAATCCAGCTGGAGAAAATTTCCGCGACGTTGTCGGCGGAAAAACCCGACGTCGCGGTGGTCGATTCCATACAGACTCTTTATTCGGAAGCGCTGCAGTCCGCGCCCGGCTCGGTGGCGCAGGTGCGCGAATGCGCGGCGCAACTCACGCGGCTGGCGAAGCAGAGCGGCATCACGCTGATTTTCGTTGGTCATGTGACCAAGGAAGGTGCGCTGGCCGGACCGCGCGTGCTCGAACACATCGTCGATACGGTGCTGTACTTCGAAGGCGATACGCAATCGAGTTTTCGCCTGGTGCGGGCGTTCAAGAATCGCTTCGGGCCGGTCAACGAACTTGGTGTGTTCGCCATGACGGAGAAGGGACTGCGCGGCGTATCGAACCCGTCGGCACTGTTCCTGTCCGAACATCATGCCGGTGTGCCGGGCTCGTGCGTACTGGTTACCAACGAAGGCACGCGTCCGCTGCTGGTCGAGGTGCAGGCGCTGGTCGATGGCGCGCACGGCATGAATCCGCGTCGTCTCGCCCAGGGGCTGGATCAGAATCGGCTTGCCATGCTGCTGGCGGTATTGCACCGCCACGCCGGCGTCGCGTGCCACGATCAGGATGTATTCATCAACGCCGTCGGCGGCGTGCGTATCAGCGAGCCCGCCGCCGATCTTGCCGTCGTGCTGGCGGTCGTTTCATCGTTTCGCAATCGCGCGCTGCCGGAGAAGCTGGTGGTGTTCGGCGAAATCGGACTGGCGGGTGAAGTGCGCCCCGCGCCGCGCGGTCAGGAACGCTTGCGCGAAGCGGCTAACCTCGGCTTCACGCGTGCATTGGTGCCGCGCGCGAACCTACCCAGACAGGCCGTGGAAGGTATTGAAGTGACGGCCATCGAGCGGCTCAGCGACGCGATGGATTGTCTCAACAGAATGTAACGACATCGGATTCTAATGACTCGCATTCCGAACATTCTCACCATCGCCGGCGTCGATCCGTCGGGCGGCGCGGGCGTGGTCGCCGACGTCAAGGCCATCAGCGCGAACGGCGGTTACGCCTGTGCGGTGATCGCGGCATTGACCGCGCAGAACACGATCGGCGTCACCGATTTTTGCGCGGTGGCACACGACTTCGTGCGCAAGCAGATCGACACCCTGTTCGCCGATGTCGCGATCGACGCGACGAAGATCGGCATGCTGGGTGCCGAGTCGGTGATCAATGTGGTGGCCGACCGGTTGACGTTGTGGCGGCCCCGTCATCTGGTGCTCGATCCGGTCATGGTCGCGAGAAGTGGCGATACGCTGCTTGAAGCATCGGCGGTCGGTGCCCTGCGCGAAGCGCTGCTGCCGCTCGCGACCATGATCACGCCCAACCTGGCCGAAGCCGGTCTGCTGCTCGACATCAACGCGCCGGACAGCCTGCGCGAGATGACGCGCGTGGCCGAGAAGCTGCGCAATCTCATGACGCATCAGGGCGAGCGCTGGGTCTATCTGAAGGGCGGGCGTTTACCCGGCGACGAGGCGATCGATCTGTTGCACGATGGGGATCGGATGATCGAACTGTCGGAGCGTCGCGTCGACACGAAGAACACGCACGGCACCGGCTGCACGTTGTCGGCCGCGTTGGCGACACGCCTGGCGCAGACTGAGGACGTGCCGACCGCGGCGCGCGAGGCCAAGGCTTATGTCACCCGGGCGATCGAGCACGCCGGCGCACTCGAGGTGGGCAAGGGCAACGGGCCGGTGCATCACTTCTATAACGTCCAGCGTTAGCGCTTCAGTCGTTTTTTTCGGCGTTTCAGTCATTCACTGCAGGGATCGTCGCCTTGGACGAGCGGCGATGTCGCGCGCGGACTATTGCACCAGCGTTGCAGCGTTGATGCCGCTGCGCACCGCTGTTTCCAGCGTGCCGGGGTAATCGCTGCGTGTGTAATCGCCGGCGAGGAACAGGCCGCTGACCGTGGTCGCATTATCGGGTCGATCCAGGTTGGGCCGACAGGCGAAGGTTGCGCGCTTCTCCGCAATGATGCGTTGCCATTGCGGTGCGCCGGGATGCCCCAATGGCTGTTGCAATGCCGCGGATGCGGCCGTAGCGAGCTCGTCGTTGGTCAGCGATTCATGTGTGCCGCGCGCGCTGATAACCGCAGCGATCAAGCCGGCGTGGCCGTCCAGCGCGCCGCGATCGAAGGCCCATTGCACGGGGCCATCACTGAATCCGAGCATCGGTACGGGCAGCCGCACGTTGAGCGGATATTGCAGGTAACACGTGTAGATCGGCTGATAGTCGAGCGCGTCGATCTGCGCGCGCACGGTCGCGCATTGTGCCGGCAGGAGACGTGCGGCATGCTGCGGTCCGGTGGCGATGATCACCGCATCGTATTGTTCACCGTCCACCCATAGCTTGTGTGCGTCGAGTTCGATGGCGCGCACGGCACGGCTCAGACGCACGCCGCTGTCCCGTTGCGCGAGATATCGGGCGGCAGGTTCGGGAAACAGCGCGCCCAGACTCGCGCGCGGCAACAGCAGATCGCTTGCGTCGTTGCCGCCGTTCAGGGTATCGCGCAGCGTGTTCAGAAATACCTGCGCCGAAGCTTCGTCGACCGGCGTGTTGAGCGCGGCAACACACAGCGGCCCCCATAGTGAACTGCGCAGCGGTCCGCGTTGGGCATGGCGTTCAAGCAGATCGGCCAGCGGTTCGTCCCGATCGAGACGATACCCTATGCGGTTGAGCCAGACGGCGAACGAAATCGCGCGCATTCGTTCGGCGAGGCTCAGTCCGCGCGCGGTCGCCAATGCGTACAGCGCGTTCAGCGGCGCGGGCAGGCGCGGGCTGCGCAGGTCGAAACCATCGGCCATGGTGAGGCGCAGGGGCAGGCGCAAAAAGGCTTGCGCCGGTTCGACGCCGACAGCGCGCATCAGGCGCAGGGTCTCGCTGTAGGCGCCCACCAGAATGTGCTGACCGTTGTCGAGCGTTTTGCCTTCCAGTTCAACCTGGCGCGCGCGCCCGCCGACGTAACGCGAGGCTTCGAAGACAACCACTTGTGCGCCGCGTCGAACCAGCGTGACGGCGGCGGCGAGTCCGGCCCATCCCGCGCCGATCACGGCGACGCGCACGGCGTTCAGGCCGTAATCCAGGTGCGCCACGCGATCCACAATTTGCGGATCGGGGTGAGCGCGGTGCGCTGATTCAACACCTTGCAACCGTCGCGCTTGATTTCGCGCAGCAAGGTGCGATAGATCGCCGCCATGACCAGGCCGGGCCGTTGCGCACGACGATCTTCGGCGGGCAGCAGCGAAAGCGCTTCCTGGTAGCAGTGTTCGGCCCGTTCGATCTGGAACGCCATCAGCTTGTCGAAGCTTTCGCTCTCGCGATAGTGCAGCACGTCCGCGGCAGTGACACCGAAGCGCTGCAACTCGTCGATCGGCAGGTAGATGCGACCCTTGCGCGCGTCTTCGCCGACGTCGCGAATGATGTTGGTGAGCTGAAACGCGGTGCCTAGTGTTTCGGCGTACTTGAGCGTCTGCGGATTGCTGAAACCGAAAATCCGCGCGGCGAGAATGCCAACGACTCCGGCGACGTGATAGCAGTAGCGCTGCAGCGCGGCGAAATCGAGATAGCGGTTCTGGTGCAGATCCATTTCCATGCCGTCGATGATCTCGTTCAATCGCCGCTGTTCGATGCCGTAGGCGGCAATCGCCGGCTGTAACGCGCGCGTGACCGGGTGCTGCGGCTTGCCGTCGTAGAGCCCCTGCACTTCGTTGCGCCACCAGGCCAGCGTCGTCGCCGCGACGCCGGGGTCGCTGATTTCGTCGACGGCGTCATCCACTTCGCGGCAGAAGGCGTAGAGCGCGGTAATCGCGCGGCGCTGTTCGGGTGGAAGGAAGAGAAAGGCGTAATAGAAGCTGGAACCGCTCTGTGCCGCTTTTTGTTGGCAGTATTCTTCTGGGCTCATACGAGGAAGGGGCGCGCATGTTGCGCGGGTTACATACGGACGGCCCGCCAGAACATCAATGGCCAGTCGGGCATGGAAAGGACCGGACGACGATCGAAAACCCGACCTTCGTGCGCGGATAGTTTTTCGATCATGCGGCGCCCGCCTTGCACGATCATGCGCAGTTCCAGCCCGATGCGACCGGGCAATGCGCGGGCGAGCGGCGCGCCGGATTCTAACATCGTGCCTGCGCGCTCGATCTGAAAACGCATGAGCTCGCGCCAGGCGCGATCGTCGATGTGATCGCGGATGTGATGCTCCGTTACGCCGAAACGTCGCATGTCGTCCTGCGGAATGTAAATGCGATCCTTGCAGTAATCGATTTCCACGTCCTGCCAGAAGTTGATGAGCTGCAATGCGGAACAGATCGCATCCGATCGCTCGAAGTTTTCCACGCTCGTGGCGTCATAGAGATGCAGCATCAGGCGACCGACCGGATTGGCCGAACGACGGCAGTAATCGAGCAGTTCCGCAAAGTCGGTGTAGCGTTTCTTGACGACGTCCTGACTGAAGGCGTCGAGCAGATCGTGGAACGGCGCGAACGGCAGATCGTGTGTCCGGATCGCCTTTTGCAGACGCTCGAACAATGCCGACGGTGGCACACCGTCGGACGCGATGATGCGCAACGCCTCCCTGTAGCGATCGAGATCGCGCAGGCGAATCTCGGCAGGGGCGTCCCCTTCATCGGCAATATCGTCCGCCGTGCGCGCGAACCAGTAGATCGCCGCGACCGGTTCGCGCAGACGCACGGGCAGCAGCAGCGAGGCGACCGGGAAGTTTTCGTAGTGATCAACGGGCATGAATCGATCCGCTAAGTCGCAGAAGGGGCGGGGCTTTTGGCTGACAGTATAGGGGGCGCTCCGGTAGAATTGCCGCTTCGCGAAGGTGGCGGAATTGGTAGACGCACTGGATTTAGGTTCCAGCGCCTCACGGCGTGGGGGTTCGAGTCCCTTCCTTCGCACCATTCACACATAACACTATCTGGATGTCCTCACGCATGGAAAGTACCGTAGAGAACCTGGGCCAACTCGAGC
>JAKFDA010000014.1:0-4627 GCA_036676355.1 Nitrosomonadales bacterium
TCGCGTGCGATCGACGAGACCGGGTATGTGCAGCCCGCGTACAGGCAATTGCGCGAAGTGCGCGGCACGCGATCGATCTATCACAACAACGCCATCCAGTCCTGGCAAGTGGCGAGCAGCGGCGAGGTATCGAATGTCCAGACGCAGTAGCGCTGTTGCGGGCCTGCTGTGCGCGATTGCCGTCACGTCGTCGCACGCCCAGCAACCGTGGCACGAGATCGGTCGCGCGGCAACGTCTGCGGAAGTTGCTGCATGGGACATCGATGTGCGGCCCGATTTCGTCGGTCTGCCGGCCGGATCCGGTTCGGTCGATAAGGGACAGGAAGTGTGGGAGGCGAAATGCGCGAGCTGCCACGGCACTTTCGGCGAGTCGAACGAAGTGTTTGCGCCGCTCGCCGGCGGAACCACCGCCGAAGACATCAAGAGCGGCCGGACTCAAGCGCTCACCCGTGGCGAGGCGCGCACGACGCTGATGAAGCTCTCCACCTTGTCCACGCTGTGGGACTACATCAATCGGGCGATGCCCTGGAATGCGCCGAAGACGTTGACGACCGAAGAAGTGTACGCGGTCACCGCTTATCTGCTCAACCTCGGCGAAATCGTCCCGGCGGATTTCGTGCTGAGCGACAAGAACATACGCGAGGTGCAGGCCCGCCTGCCCAATCGCAACGGCATGACAACCAAGCATGGGCTGTGGGACATCAAAGCCAGGCCGGATGTGAAGAACATCGCGTGCATGAACGATTGCACCGCATCGCCCCAGATCGCTTCGACGTTGCCGCCGCATGCGCGTGATGCCCACGGCAATCTGGCCGCGCAGCATCGCGTCATCGGTCCGGTGCGCGGCGTCGACAGCATGCGTCCCGTGGCCCAGTCGCACGGGCAGACCATAAAACTCGCTCGCGCTGCCGCTATTGCCTCGATCGGCGGTGCAACACCGTCCGTTTCCTCCGATGGAAAAACAGCGGCCGACGCGCTCGCTATCGCGGGTGATGCCGGCTGCATGGCCTGCCATGCCGTTGACAGGAAGCTTGTCGGGCCCAGCTTCAAGGACATCACGGCCAAGTATGCCGCGGATGCCAAGGCGGCCGTTCATCTGCAATCCAAGATCAAGACCGGCGGCGCCGGCGTATGGGGTTCGATACCAATGCCGCCGCAACCCTATGTGACGGACGAGCAAGCGCAAGTGATCGTCAATTGGCTGCTGTCCGGGACCGGTTCATAGCGCGAGGATTACATCGCACCCCAGTGCCGCGCATGCGGCATGTTTTTCACCATGAGTAAGGAGACGGATATGCATATCGAGAGGAGGAAAGCGCTCAAAGCGGGTGCTGGAATGGGGTTCTTTTCTCTGCTTGTCGCGGCGGGATTCGTCCAGCCCGGTGTGGCATGGGCAGAGGCGTACAACGAGGGCGCGTTCAAAACCAAAACCCTCGATGAAACGCTCAAGGCACTCGGAGGCACTGCAGCGCAGGCATCTACCGACATCGTGATTACGGCGCCCGATATCGCCGAGAACGGCGCGGTCGTGCCGGTGACACTGGTCTCGCGCATCCCCAACACCGAGCAGATTGCGTTGCTGGTCGAGAAGAACCCGAACATGCTGGCCGGCGCCTTCTACTTCCTGGACGGTTCGATGCCCGAGGTCAACACGCGCGTGAAGATGGGGGAAACCTCCGACATCATCGCAGTCGTCAAGGCCGACGGGAAATTCTATACGGCCAGGAAAGAGGTCAAGGTCACGCTGGGCGGATGCGGCGGTTAGTCGTCAAAAGAGTAATTCAGCAAGGAGGTCGATATGGGCAGTCCAATGCGTATCCGCGCTCAAATGAAGGGCGATGTCGCGGAAGTCAAAGTGCTGATGAATCACGAAATGGAAACCGGGCAGCGCAAGGATGCCTCGGGCAAGGTTATTCCCGCCCATCACATCACTGAAGTGACGGCGGCGCTCAATGGCAAGCCGACGATGAAGGCGATGTGGGGACCGGCGATATCAAAGAATCCGTTTCTTGCTTTCAAGCTGAGCGGGGCGAAGCAAGGCGACAAGGTGTCCATTAGCTGGGTGGACAACAAGGGTGACACTCGCAGCGACGAGGCCGTCATCAGTTGATTCCGGGCGAGCGAATCGCAGCGCGGTTCGCTCGCGTGCGGGGCTGCCTTCACCCATCGAAGGAGAGGTGCCGTGATCATGTTCGTCAACAGCTTTACTCGTACCGCCACGCTCTGCGTGGCGGTCGCGCTGCTCTGCATTTCGCCCAATATCTCGGCCGCCGACGAGGTAAGAGTGGTTTACCACATGGTCGAAGGATTGACGCAGGCGCAACGTGCAATCGCCAATATCCGTAACCACCTCAATGCGGATCCCTCCGCAAAGATCGTGGTCGTGGGGAACGGCGAGGGTGTGATGTTCATGATCGAGGACGCGAAAGATCGCAACGGAAATCCGTTCGAGGTCGCCATTCAGGATCTCGCCAACAAGGGTGTGGAGTTTGTCGCCTGTCGCAATACGCTCACAGCACGAAATATCGACCCGGCCCGCGTACTGCCCGAAGCCCGCATCGTCCAGTCCGGCGTAGCGGAAGTCGCACGGTTGCAGGCGAAAGAAGCGTACTCGTACCTTCGACCATAAAAACGCACGCAGCAAGAGGAGGGAACACAGTGAAGCGATTCAAAAAACTTGGGGCAGCGTTGATTTCGGCCGCCTTGTTCACGGCCATGACGGCCGGCGCGCAAGAAACGGACACGCTCAAAGGCATCGAGGCCTATCGCGCGGCCCTGCAGGACGGCAATCCCGCCGAACTATGGGAAATGCGCGGCGAAGAATTCTGGAAGACGCCGCGCGGTCCGAAGAACATCTCGCTCGAGCGTTGCGATCTGGGCAAAGGTCCGGGCGTTGTCAAAGGCGCCTATGTCGAAATGCCGCGCTATTTTGCGGACGCCGACAAAGTCATGGATCTGGAGCAGCGACTCGTGCATTGCATGGTGACGCAACAAGGACTCACGGTGGAAGAAGTGACCAAGCGGCCGTTCGGATCTGGCAGTAAGACTTCGGACATGGAAGGTCTGGTCGCGTTCATCACCGGGCAGTCGCGCGGCATGCTGATGAACGTGCAGACAAAGCATCCGAAGGAACAACTCGCTTATGAGCAGGGGCGCAACATCTTCTTCTATCGGGCCGGCCCGCACGATTTTTCCTGTGCGACCTGCCACGCGGAGGACGGGAAACGCATCCGGCTGCAGGAGCTTCCCAACCTGCTGAACCCGAAGGATGCGCAGCGCGCCTATGGCAGCTGGCCCGCATACCGGGTGTCGCAGGGAGAAGTTCGCACCATGCAGCATCGGTTGTGGGATTGTTTCCGCCAACAGCGCTTTCCCGAGCCGGCGTACGCCTCCGACGCACTGACTTCGCTGTCGATGTTCCTGGCGAAGAATGCGAACGGCGGCAAATACGACGCGCCCGCGTTGAAGCGCTAGGAGATCGACATGAAAAAAAATTACGCCATCCTCACCGCTGCCGCGCTTATCGCTTGTGGCTGTGCGACACAAACGGCCGACACGCCGTCAAAAGATGTTTCTGCGAGTACCGTCAAGCTGATGCAGGCCTCTTTCAAGACGCGTGGCATTGCGAAAGTGGAACGTCTGCAGCAGGATGAAACGCAGAAGGTCTGCACCGAGTACGCCAACAAACCGATTCTGCCGGAGGTGGCAAAACGTGTGGAGAGCGCCAATCTGGCGTCAGTGAAATATCCCGCCGACGGCGTCTACATGGGGGACTGGCGCAAGGGCGAAAAAGTGGCGCAGACGGGACGGGGTTTCCAATGGAGCGACAAGGCCGATGCCGCCGCGGGCGGCAACTGCTACGCGTGCCATCAGCTCAGCAAGGCGGAAATCTCCTACGGCAATATCGGTCCCAGCCTGTACCGCTATGGCGCGCTGCGCGGCAACTCTCCGGAAGTCGTCAAGTACACCTGGGCGAAGCTGTACAACTCCCAGGCGTACAACGCGTGTTCCAACATGCCGCGCTTCGGCCATCAGCAAATTCTGACCGAAAACCAGTTGCGCGATCTTGTGGCATTGCTGCTCGATCCCGCGTCGCCGGTGAACAAGTAGCGCAACAGAGCAGGGAGGCGGAAGGCTGTTCTTCCGTCTCCTTTTTTTTTCGGAATGGAGGCGATCGGGAAAATCGGATCACGCGCCCGACCACGGGTCGGTACGCAAAGCCGGACGAGGCGGATCAGAACTTCCTGGGCGCTTCATCAAGTAGGCGACACCCGGTCATGGATCGACGAGAATTTTTGCAATTGCTTGCCGCGGCGTCCGCTTGCGGCATCCCGCTCGGGTGCAATGCCGCGTCAGCGCGCAATGAAGCGAGCGCGCTGTACGATATGCCTCGCTTCGGCAACGTCAGTTTCATGCACTTTACCGATGTGCATGCGCAATTGCAGCCGATGTACTTTCGCGAACCGAGCGTCAATATCGGCATCGGCAGTGCGGCAGGGCGAGCGCCCCACCTGGTCGGCGAACACCTGCTCAAGGCCTACAACATCCCGAAGGGAAGCGCGCAAGCGCATGCGTTCACCTACCTGAATTTCACCGACGCGGCACAGCAGTATGGCCGGGTCGGCGG
>JAKFDA010000015.1:0-26734 GCA_036676355.1 Nitrosomonadales bacterium
GTCACGCGAGGCGAGCGCGACCTCGGCCTCGGCGACGACACACCTCGCGCGGGCCACGGTTTCTTTAGGACCGAAGGTGCGCGCAGCACTTCGCAGCAATGTTTTCGCTCGCACCAGATCGCCGAGTTGCGCCATCGCGATCCCTCGAAGCGCGAGCGCAGGCGCGTCATCGCGCAGGGCGACGCGGTTCAGTGCCCCGAGGGGATCACCCGCCGCGAGTGCACGCGCCGCAGCCGTGATCAACGAGTCCATCTAAGGAAGCTCCGATGAAGGTCGTTTGGCTAGCGTTATCGCGAATTCAATTGGCATAAGGCGTTGATTGCCTTGCCCGCGCTCGTACAGCTTCGCGCACTCGTGACCATACTTTGCACTTAATCAGGCTTTCCCTAAATCCCGCCACAGTTGTTACTCCTGTCTGGCGTGACAACGGCAGCATCGCCGTGGCTTCGGATCGATAAGGACTACCGCTTCGAAACCGACGATTGGTGTGCCGCTCGCAGATCGCTTCAAAGGGCGTTCGCAGTCACTCGTCTATCACCTCAGGTTCGGGTGCGGCTTCAAGGCATGGCCCGTCCTGCTCGGGCGATCGAATTCGAAGCCGGTTAAAGCAACGGGCATTCAAAGAATCTTGCACGCCTCATCAAAATCCAACCTTGGTGCGCGCGGATGAATTTTGGAACGATCGCCATAGCCGATGTTGCAGAGGAAGTTCGCGCGCACCGCGCCGGTGGTGAAGAACTCCTGCTGGTTCGCGTCCAGTTGTTTTCCTGATTCGAAGAATTCCTGATCGACTTTGGCGTTGTCGAAGCCGGACATCGGGCCGCAATCCAGGCCGAGCGAGCGCGCGGCCATGATGAAGTAAGCGCCTTGCAGTGAGCTGTTGCGTCGCGCGGTGACTTCGGTGAGCTCCGGCGCGTTGGCGAACAAATCGCGGGCCTTCGGATTGTGCGGCACCAGTTTCGACAGCTTCTCGTAGAAATGCAGGTCATAGCCGATGATCGCGGTAACCGGCGCGCTCATCGTCTTATCCACGTTGCCGGAGGCGAGGGCGGGCAGGAGTCTTTGCTTCGCTTCCGGTGTGCGCAGGAACAGGATGCGCGCCGGGCTGCCGTTCATGCTCGTCGGCGCCCATTTCATCAGTTCGTAGAGTTCGCGCAGCGTTTCGTCGTTGACGGGTTTGTCCAGCCAGTGGCCATGTGTCCGCGCTTCGCGGAACAGCAGATTCATCCCTTCGTCGTTCAGGCGGTGGTCCATGACGGTCTCCTTTATCGGGTTGCCTATTTTATCGGCCAGTGGAGGCAACGGCGGAAGTGTCGCGCGTCACGTCGCAGCCGATGGCGAATCCCTGATAGGCGTTTCCGATCAAGGCGCCTGGATTTCTCATTTGAGCCGATGCGCCATGCCGTCCATTCTTCGTGCATCAAACGGAGGACGCCATGAGCAATCTCTTTCTGCCGGATAGCAAACTTCTGATCGACGGTCGCTGGATCGATGCGGAAGACGGCAATCGTTTCCCTGTCATCAACCCCGCCACCGAAGAACTGATTTCGATGGTGGCCGAGGCGCGCGCGGTTGATGTCGATGCGGCGGTGCACGCCGCGCATCGAGCTTTGCACGAAGGCCCGTGGGGCCGCATGAGCGGCGCGGAGCGCAGCCGCATTCTGTACAAGCTTGCCGATCTCATCGAGACGAACGGCGAATCCATTGTCGTGCTGGAAAGCCTCAACGCGGGCAAGCCGCTCGCCGCGACGCGCCGTCAGGACCTGGTCGCTGTGATCGACACGCTGCGTTATTACGCCGGCTGGGCCGACAAGATCGCGGGCGAAGTGGTGCCGTCGCGCACCGATGCGCTGACCTATGTGCAGCGTGTGCCCGTCGGCGTCGTCGGCGCGATCGTGCCGTGGAATTTCCCGCTGATGAACGCGGTGTGGAAGATTGCGCCCGCGTTGGCATGCGGCAACACGGTGGTGTTGAAACCTGCCGAACTGACGCCGCTCTCTGCGCTGAAACTCGGCGAACTCGCGCTCGAAGCGGGGCTGCCGGCCGGCGTGCTGAATATCGTGCCCGGTTTCGGTACGGTTGCCGGTCAGGCGCTGGTCGATCATCCGCTGGTGAACAAGATTTCCTTTACCGGCTCACCCGCCGTCGGCAAGCACATCATGGCGAGCGCCGCGAAACACTGCAAACACGTCACGCTCGAACTGGGTGGCAAGTCGCCCAATGTGGTGTTCGACGATGCCGATATCGACCTTGCCGTGCGCGCATCGAGCTCTGGGATTTTCTTCAACGCGGGACAGGTGTGCTCGGCGGGTTCGCGCATTCTGGTGGCGCAAGGTGCTTACGAGCGCTTCGTCAATGCGCTGTCCAAGCGCGCGCAATCGATCCGCGTCGGCGATCCCTTCGATCCGCAAACCAACATGGGGCCGGTGATTTCGAAGCAGCAGCAGCAGAAGGTGCTCGAGTACATCGACATCGGACGTGGGGAAGGTGCGGTCGCAGTGTGCGGTGGTGTCGCGGGTCGCGAGCTCGGTTACTACGTGCAGCCCACCGTGTTCGCGGAGGTGTCGAACGACATGCGCATCGCGCGCGAAGAAATCTTCGGCCCGGTTGCGACGGTGATCCCGTTCGCCGATGAAGCCGAGGCGATTCGGATTGCCAACGACAGCGAGTTCACGCTTGCCGCCGCAGTGTGGACGCGCGATGTCGGGCGCGCGCATCGCGTCGCGAACGCGTTGCACGCCGGAACAGTATGGATCAACACCTATGGTCATACCGATGCACGACTGCCGTGGGGTGGATTGGGTGGCAATTCGGGCGTGGGCCGCGATCTGGGTCGTGCGGCGATCGACAACTACACCGATCAGAAAACGGTGTGGCTGAATCTGGCGGCTTGAGCGAAACTCGGGCGTGGCGGCGCGTGTAGCGTCGCCACGCTGCGCGTCACGTGGATCGTTCACGTGGCGCATTCTGGCGATGTCCGGATTTGCCGACTACAGAACGCTTTCGCACCATGTTTCGCGTAGGACTTATCTCAGACACGCATGGTCTTTTGCGGCCTGAAGCGATAGCGTTCCTGCAAGGGAGCGACTTTATTGTTCATGCGGGCGACATCGGCGATTCCGCCATTCTCCAGGCGCTTGCCGCGATCGCGCCGTTGACTGTGGTGCGAGGCAACAACGACAGGGGATCCTGGGCAGAGCAGTTGGCTGAAACGGCGTTGTTGGAAGTGGGCGAGACGGCGATCTACGCCATCCACGATCTCGCGCAGCTCGAAATCGCGCCCTCTGCCGCCGAGGTTCGCGTCGTTGTTTCAGGTCATTCGCACAAGCCGGTTGTCGAAGAGCGGGACGGCGTTCTCTATGTCAATCCGGGGAGCTCCGGGCCGCGTCGTTTCAAGCTGCCGATCTCCGCGGGTGAGTTGGTCGTCGATGGGAATTCTGTCTCGGCCCGCGTAGTCGAACTCCTGGGCCGGCATTCCTGATCGCACGCAATTCCTCGGCTCGTGGAGAATCAGATCGCGCAGGAGGTTTCCGATGCGACTGCTGGTGAACATCGATGTTCCCGATTTGGAAACGGGCATTGCGTTCTATGAGGCCGCGCTGCCGCTCAAGTGTTCGCGGCGCCTTTTCAATGGAACCGTCGCGGAACTGCGGGGAGCATCTACAGGTCTTTATCTGCTTGCGGAAGCAGACGACACGTTGGCGGTACCTCGCGCGAACGTGCGGCGCAGCTATCGGCGACATTGGACGCCGGTACACCTGGACTTCGAGGTGGACGATATCGATGAGGCCATAGCACGTGCGACTGCGGCGGGTGCGCTTCAGGAAGGGCCGATCGAGGATTTCGCGTGGGGCCGGATCGTCACATTGAGCGACCCATTTGGTCACGGGTTCTGCCTGTTGCGATTCAATGGTGGCGTTTATGAAGGTGCGGAGTAATCGCAGTTCATAATCTGACGTGTTCGCCACGAATGAAGTTTCGCGCAATCCGCTGAGGAGCGCGCCGAAGTAATATGAGCGCCGATTGCCGCCTGCCCGAGAAAACTTCCGCATGAACGTCGATCGCTATACGCCGCCGGCCGTGCTGTTGCATTGGTCAATCGCCGTGCTGATATTGGCGCTGTTTCCGCTCGGCATTTACATGGTGGAGCTGCCGGTGTCGCCGGAGCAACTGAAGCTGTACGCTTATCACAAGTGGGCCGGCGTCACGGTGTTCTTCCTGGTCTTGCTGCAACTTGCGTGGCGCTTGCGCCACGCGCCGCCGCCGCTGCCGGCATCGCTGCCGCAATGGCAGCAGCGCGCCGCGCACGGCCTGCATGTCGTGCTGTACGCATTGATGCTGGCTGCGCCGCTGACCGGTTGGTTGATGGGTTCGGCCTACGGTTTCTCGACGGCGTGGTTCGGCGTACTCTCACTGCCCGATCTCATCCCGAAGAATGAAGGCCTCGGCGATTTGCTGAAACTCGTGCATCAGTATCTGAACTACGCTTTCATCGTGTTCGTGGTCGGCCACGTCGTCGCGGCCCTCTGGCACCAGTTGATCGATCGCGACGGAATGCTCCATCGCATGTTGATCGCCCGTTGGAGAATGTCTGATTAAATGCCGAGGATGGTCGCGAGTGCGGGACCGCGAAGGGCGAAGCAGGTTCCATCGGGCTTCTTCGATGGATGCGACCCCGCAGCGGGCTGTGAATGTGCCGGTTCGTTCGCGTTCCTTCATGTGCCTTTGCGGTCGCATCCCCTAAAGGGGCCCCTGCTCCGTGCGCCGGCACATGGCTGTACGAGTGAGGACAAAGCAATCAATCGCTTATACGAAACGAACTGGCGACCGCCTCGATCAAACAACCTTAATCGGAGCTTCCCTAGGAGAAACCGCTTGCTTGCGTATCGCTTCGTTTCGATTGTCGCGCTGATATTGACCGCTACTCATGCGCAGGCGGTCGAGTACGGCAAGGTGTTGCCGGAGCAAAGTCGCATCACTTTCACGTCGAAGCAGATGGGCGCGGCAATGGACGGGCAGTTCGACAAGTTCACCGCGGAAGTGAGCTTCGATCCCGCGCGGCCGGAGGCCGGACGCGCGCTCATTGAAGTCGAGGTGGCGAGCGTCGATGCGGGCAACCGGGACGCCAACGATGAGGTTAAAAGCAAGGGCTGGTTCAACGTGCGCGAATTTCCCACCGCGAAATTCGTTGCCGACGCAGGCGGCGTCCAGTCGCTGGGGGACAACCGCTTCGAAGCCCGCGGCAGGATGAGCATCAAGGGCAAAACGCGCGATGTCGTCGTGCCATTCCAGTACAAGGCTGACGGCGCCAATGCGGTGCTGGAGGGCAGCATTCCGATTCGGCGCACTCAGTACGGCATCGGCGCCGGCGCGTGGGCCGACACCTCGGTCGTTGCCGATGAAGTGCCGATCAAATTCCGTCTGGTCGTGGCGCCTGCGCAATAGAACCGCTCCGCAGCGCGCGCCATCCGGTCCAATCCCACGGCGGGGATTGTCACATCGCCGGAATATCGGGCCTTCCAAGTAAACGCAGCGCGATTCGTCGGCCTCGTTTGAACACGGGGTACAGGTAGCGGGCTCTGCGGGGATTGGCCAACAGGCGCGAGAGCAGTTGCTGAGCGATTCCGTCGCGGTCGCTGATCGCCGAAATGAGCGACAGCGCGTCGCTGCCGTAATAGACCGTATCGCCGTAGATCGCGACCATGCCTTCATTAAGATCGTAACCTTGCTTCTGCAGCTGCTTCACGCACGGGTCGCCGGAGCGTGCGTCAATCAGCGTCACCGTGCCGGTGCTTTCGCGTAGCGCCATGAGCCGCACATAGCTCTGGCAGAAAGGGCATTGGCCGTCATAGACCACGGTCATGCCTCGGGTATGAGTCCCTGTTTCCGTCATCTCGGTATATCGATTCGGATTTCGCCTCGGGAAATCACTTTGCGGTGAGGCGCTCCATCCAGCAGCGACAGGCATACGCTCTCACGTTTGTAGACGTACGCCACAATCTCGCCCATGGGAAGATTTTCGAAACCGGCCGACCGCGTTGGATTGACATAGAAATGGTGAGCGTAAAGGTTGTAGGGAAAGCCACCATATCGACTTGTAATCGATCGTGCGAGCTCGTGATAGTTCACGACGAACCGGCTGAACTCGGGAGGGAGCGCATGTTGTGCGTGCGGACGAAACAAGTCGGCGCTGTTACAGATGACTCCCGCCTTCGCCACGGACAAGTCGAACGCGCTGCCATTCGGGTGGTAGGTCGCGAATGCGGTATCCGGCTCCGGCATGCCATAGCGCATGTGCGCCATCGGATAGGAGTAAAAGCCGAAGAAATTCGGCGGAACATAGTAGCGCCGCCCCGCATTGTCTTCCGCTTCGAAGAACGCTTTATTGTTCGCGCCCGAATCGAACCAGCCAAGCCATGCGACATTCGCGACCTTCGGTGCGATGACGATGAACGCCGCACCCAACAGGCCGATCAGCAACTTGGGTTGCTGATATTCCCGTATCGAAACCACATAAACGACCGCGACATTCAGCAGGATCCACGGCCAGAAGTTCGCCCCGGCAATCACCCAGATCGATACGTGCATGACGTCAAAGGCCAACAGCAGACCGATCAGCCATCGCTTCGGGATCAGGAAACCCACAATCGCAAAAAACTGTATGGCAAGAATCAGGGCGTTGGATGCAAAGTGCGTTTGATCGATCAACGTCGCGAGCAGCCGCACCAGCGAGTCGAACTCCGAAAAGACGATGTAGCCGTTATCGAGTGCG
This sequence comes from Nitrosomonadales bacterium, assembly GCA_036676355.1. GTDB lineage: Bacteria > Pseudomonadota > Gammaproteobacteria > Burkholderiales > SG8-39 > ZC4RG42. Next base: position 6,773 of record JAKFDA010000015.1, read on the forward strand.
GCGAGGTAAAGGTAGAGCGGGTTGTTGAACGTCACCCAGGCGAGCGGCGGCCCATCGAGCGAGAGCTTCGCGATTGCCGACCAGAAATAGTTCGCCAGATGAATGCCGATCGCAAAGAACACGAAGATCCGGGCAAATTCGGATGCGGAATTGGCAGGAAAAATGCGGCTGAAGCGCGACGTAAACCAGCCATGTAGTCGCAGAATCAGAAAACCAAGCGCCAGACCGAACGAAACCTCGGGAAGCGGCGCGATATCAAGCGGGTGGCCACGGGGCAGGCCCGTCACCTGCGCAGCGATTGCGATACTCCAGGAAATATATGCGGCCGGCACCAGCGCGAGGCTGGGCACGCGAATACACGCCACCCCGCACAGCACGCTCATGAGCCAGAAAGCGATGACTGTTCCGTACACCAACGACGCGAACATGTCTCCCGGCAGCACAGGCAGCAATGGGTAATGTAGTAACGCGTAAAGCGCAGAGATGATGCCGGTGCTCTGCCATAACCGTACACCGGGGCGTTCCTTCCTGGCGTATCGCACCCGGCTCATCAACAGCGCCAAGCTGCACGCGATACCCATCCAGAGTGTGGGAGCACGATGGTGCAGTAGATCGACCGTGTTCAGCGCGACGATGAGCGCAATGGAAAGTCCAGCGGTGACGGCTAAGTTGCTAACAAGCGATCGGCGGTCCGATTCGGTCGGATCGCTGAAGAGCCAACGCTGTGCAAACGCGGTCATTTGGACCGTCTGGCCTCCCTTGAACCACTGCACGTCGGGACTCGTACCGATCGGGGGCGATCGGAACCTTGTTTTTTGCCTATACCGCCGGCGCGCAGAATGGCACGCCACAAAGGCAATGCCTATTAACGGAGCACGCCAACACAAAAATTGACAGCCGCTCGCGCTGATGCCGGCCGCGCACGCAATGCGACCGTCGCCGATTGGCCGCAGCGAATCCGGCGTCCGGCAAAGGGCACGCCTTTGGCGCTGCCCCAAAGACCCGAGGGCGGATAGACTTCGCGCCTGATATTGCAGTAGGAGCCTTGCATGAAGAAGTGCCTCGCCATGTTGCTGGCCTCGTGTGTTCTCGCGGCCCCCGCGTACGCCGCCGATGAATACACGATCGATCCCGATCACACCTTCCCGATGTTCGAAGTCAGCCATATGGGCTTTTCGACCCAGCGCGGCCGTTTCAACAAGACGAACGGCAAGATCGTGCTCGATCGTGCGGCGAAGCAGGGCAGTGTCGATCTGGTGATCGATGTGGCCTCGCTGGATATGGGATTCCCGCTTTGGGATGAACAGATGGCGAGCGAGGACTATTTCAATACCGAAAATTATCCGACCATGACTTACAGGTCGGCCAGGCTGATTTTCGAAGGCGAAGAGCTTGTTGCGGCCGAAGGTTTTCTGACGCTGCTGGGCGTATCGAAGCCGGTCCGCCTCACGGTGAGCAATTTCAAATGCGGCGCGCATCCCTTTTTCAAAAAGGAAATGTGCGGCGCGGAGATTTCGACCACGATCAAGCGCAGCGACTTCGGCATGACCAAGGCCCTTTCGGTGGTGGGCGACGAAATCAGGATCCACTCGCCCGTCGAGGCATTCAAGAACTAAGCGGTGGTTGCACGCTCAGGCTTATAGTTGTGAGCTGAAGAGATCGGCAGCCTGCTCGAGTGCTTTTTCGCGCAGGGGGCGGTGTTCCCATTCTTCGAGCGACACGCGTCGCGAGCGGCGCAAATCCTGTTCAAAGATTTCGCGTTGCCGTTTGGCGAACCCGGCATCGTAGACGTTCATGTTGGCTTCATCGTTGACCGAGAAGGAACGCGTGTCGAAATTCGTTGAACCGACCGAGGTCCAGACATCGTCGACCACCATCACCTTGCAATGGAACATGGTGGGCTGATACTCGTAAATCTCCGCGCCTGCGCGCAGGAGCTTTCCCCAGGAGGCGCGCGAAGCGCGTCGAACCACCTCGGCGTCGATGTGCGGCCCCGGCACGATGATCTGCACTTTGACGCCGCGCCGCAGCGCGGCGGCGAACATATTGATCGCAACGTTATCGGGGACGAAATAAGCGGCGGACAGTTGAATCGATTGCCGCGCCGCGGCAATGGAGAGCAAGTACATCAACTGCATGCTTTCGGCGCCGCCGCCCGGGGAACTGGTGAAGATCTGCACGCTGTGCGGGCCGATCGGGTCAAGTTGAGGAAAGTAGTCGGGGCCGTGCAGGACGTTGCCGGTGACCTGCACCCAGTTGTCCATGAACGCGGCCTGCATTTGACCGACCGCCGGGCCTTCCAGGCGAAAGTGCGTGTCGCGCCATTCGTCCGGATTGCGGGCGTCGCCGTGCCAGTTGTCGGCGATGCCGACACCGCCGGTGAAGCCGACGCTGCCGTCGATGACGAGCAGTTTGCGATGGGTGCGGTGGTTGACCTTCCACAGGTTGTACCAGTGCGCCGGGTTGTAGCGTTCCACCTCGACGCCGGCGCGTTGCATCGATTCGAGCAGTTCCGCCTCGAGCTTCTCGCTGCCGATCCAATCCAGCAGCACGTGCACTTTGACGCCCGCGCGTGCGCGGTCGCTCAGTGCTTCGGCGAATTCTTTACCGATATCGCCGGCCCAGTAAATATAGGTTTCGAAGCTGATGGTGCGTTGAGCGCCGCGGATCGCCTCCAGCATGGCAGGGAAGATTTCCTCGCCGTTCACCAACGCGCTGACGCGATTGCCGTTCAGGATCGGCGGTCCGAGCATGGCGCTTTGGGTGCGCACGAATTGCGGATCGTGAGTGCCGTACAGCGGTTCGATGCGTTGATCGACCTGCTTGTCGCCGAGACTGAAATTCGCGATCAGCAGCACGATCAGTGCGGTCAGCACGATCGAGCCCAGGGCGATGAGAACGGGCCGGCGTCGCATTATTGAGCGCTGTCCGCCGTGGCGCGGTCAGCCGGCCGGAGGCTGCGGTCGGGTGGAATGGGGGTGCAGGGCATCGATGGCGGCAGCATGATCTGCCGCGATTTCTGCAACCGCTATGCCGGGCGGCGTTCCAAAGACATAATGAGACATGAACTCTTATGGCGACTTCGAGCGGGCCGGATGGGAGCGGGCCGCGGCGACTTACTCGACCTCCTTTCAACGCGCGACCAGCGCCTTTGCCGAGCATGTGCTGAATGCGTTGGGGCCCCTGCCGAGCGGCCGGTTGCTCGACCTGGCCTGCGGCCCGGGCTATCTGTCGGCGCTTGCCGCAGCGCGCGGCGCGAACGTCGTCGCGGCCGATTTCGCGCACGGCATGGTGACCGCGGCCAGACATGCGCTGCCCACGCTTGCGGTCGTGCGCGCCGATGCGCAGCGCCTGCCGTTCGCCTCGGAAAGTTTTGCCGCGATTGCGATCAATTTCGGCGTTCATCACTTTTCCGAAGCGCCGCGTGCCCTGTCGGAAAGCTTTCGCGTACTGAATCGAGGCGGGCGGCTGGCATTCACCATCTGGGCCGCGCCGACCGTCAATCCGGTGCAGAAACTGGTGTTCGACGCGATCGCCGCTGCAGGCGGTGAAAAACCAATCCTGCCGCCGCCTCCGGGCGGAAGCGTGACCGACGGGCCGACTTGCAGGCGCTTGCTGCGCGAGGCCGGTTTCGCGTCGTCGCAGATCGAGATCGTCGAAGTGCAGGCGCTGCTGAGCTTCGCTTCCGGACGCGCGCTGATCGACATGCTGCGTGAGGGGACCGTGCAGACCGCAGCGGTCATCAATGCACAACCGGCGGAGCGTATCGATGCGATCGTCGGCGAGGTCGAACGGGCGATCGAGCGTTACCGCGTTGGCGACGTGTTGCGCGTTCCCGCGCTGGCGCTGTTGGTCTGCGCCGTGAAGGATTGAAGGCGCAACGGGGGCCGTTCACCCTTCGAGTGCCTCAGGGCGAACGCCTGAGCGCTACAGCCATCTTGCCTGTCTGAAGCGATAGAACAGATAGCCGTCGATGATCGCCATCGCGGCCAGCGATAGCGGGTAGCCGTATGCCCAGTCAAGTTCGGGCATGTTGCTGAAGTTCATGCCGTAGATGCCGGCGATCATCGTCGGCACGGCCACCAGTGCGGCGTAGGAAGCGAGGCGCTTGGTCACTTCGCTTTCCTGGATGGTCAGCAGCGACAAATTCACCGAAATGGCCGTCGTCACCATTTCACGCAAGCTGTCGATCGATTGATTGAGGCGCGTGAGGTGATCGTAGACGTCGCTGAAGTACTCATGCAGCCCGGCGCACAGTTGCGGTACGCGTCCGCCGAATAATCGGCCCGCGGCGTCGTGCAGCGGCCCGGTGGCGTGTTTCAGTGTCATCAGCTTCTGTTTCAGGTCGTACAGCGCTTCGATGTTGTCGCGCGCGACCTGGTCGGAAAAGATGCGGTCCTCGATGCGTTCCAGTTCCGTTTCGAGCGAATCGAGCACCGGAAAGTAACGGTCGACCACCGCGTCCATCAGGGCGTACAACACATAGCCCGGGCCGTGTTGCAGAAGGTCCGGCTCGCGCTCGCTGCGCGTGCGCACGTCGGCGAAGCCGCGTTGCGTATGGCTGCGTACCGACAGCACATAGTTACGGCCGACGAAGATCGCCGCTTCGCCCTTGATCAGATCGTCGCCGTACATCTCCAGCGTATGCAGCACGACAAACAGCGATTCGCCGTATTCGTCAATCTTGGGGCGCTGATGGCCGTGTTCGGCATCTTCCACGGCGAGCGGGTGCAGGTCGAACTGCTCGCAAATCCGCGCCAGTTCGGCCGGGCTGGGGTCCTTGACCGCGATCCAGACGAAACAGTCGGGCCTGGCGAGGTATTCGGGAATCTCTTCGATGGCGACATCGGCAATCCTGTGCCCCTTCTCATAGGCGACGCAGTTGACCAGCATTCGTGTTCCTCCTCGGCTTCGACGGCACTGTACCGTCTGCATGGCAGGGAGCCAAGCAAGGCGCGAGCGCGATCACGAAGGAAAGCGGGTAGCGCGCTGGTAGAATCGGGAAAATCTTGAAAAGCGCCAGGGATGATCGCAAGTGCGAGGCCGTGAAGGGCAGCCCATCGCTCAGCCGGCCGTAGTCGGGATGTCCCTCGCAATAGACTAACTACACTAACCAGAGCTTCTTCGTCTGGTTCAGCAGAGTGTTCGACGAATGAAAGCTTTCGGTTTTGCGGGATGGTCGGGTAGCGGCAAGACAACTCTGATCGAGCAACTGATACCCCGCTTCACGCTGCAGGGGTTGACGGTGTCTCTCATCAAGCATGCGCATCACAACTTCGATGTCGATCAGCCCGGCAAGGACTCCTATCGCCATCGCGAGGCGGGTTGCCAGGAGGTGCTGGTCACGTCGGCGCGGCGGTGGGTGCTGATGCACGAGTTGCGCGGCGCGGAAGAGCCGGGTCTGGAAGCGCAGATGAAGCTCATCTCGCCCTGTGATCTGTTGCTGGTGGAAGGCTTCAAGCGTTATGCCATGCCGAAGCTGGAAATCTATCGCAAGGAAAACGGCAAGCCGTTTCTGCACCCGGAAGACCCGAACATCGTGGCGATCGCGTCCGATGTGCCGGTCGACACCGGGCTGCCGACTTTCGATCTGAACGACCACGACGCGATCGCGGAATTCATCGTCGCGTATAACGGACTGAAGAAGTAGCGGGGCCAATGATGCAAGCGAATCCTGGTGGCATGCTGTCTGTAGACGAAGCGCTCGAAGTGTTGCTCGCGGACGCGCACGCGGTCGAGGACGTCGAACAGCTTTCGACGCTCGACGCGACGGGGCGTGTGCTGGCCGCCGATCAGCGTTCGGAAATCGATGTGCCGCCGCTCGACAACACGTCCATGGACGGCTACGCCGTGCGCGCGAGCGATTGCGTCAGCGGTGCGCCCCTGCGCATCGCGCAGCGCATTGCGGCCGGCGATGTCGGTGGTGCGCTGGCGGCCGGCACGGCGGCGCGCATTTTCACCGGTGCGCCGATCCCTGCGGGCGCCGACGCGGTCGTGATGCAGGAACTGTGTACCGTCGAAGGCGATACGGTGCGCGTCAACGAGTCGCCGAGTGCCGGCCAGTGGATACGCCGTGTGGGCGAGGACATTCGCGCCGGCAGCACGATTCTGCACACCGGTCGCAAGCTGCTGCCGCAGGACATCGGCCTGGCCGCTTCCGTCGGGCTGGCCGCGTTGCCGGTCTATCGCCGTCTGAAGGTCGCCGTGTTCTTCACCGGCAATGAACTTGTCATGCCGGGCGAGGCCTTACCGACGGGTTCGATCTACAACTCGAATCGCTATACTTTGACCGGTCTGCTGCGCACGCTGGGCTGCGAGATCGTCGATCTGGGTATCGTGCCGGATACGCTGGCCGCGACGCGCGAAGCGTTTCGCAAGGCGGCGGCCGGCAACGACCTGATCATCACCAGCGGCGGCATGTCGGTCGGAGAGGAAGATCACGTCAAGCCGGCGGTCGAAGCCGAAGGCAAACTCGATATGTGGCGCATCGCGATGAAGCCGGGCAAGCCGCTCGCATTCGGTCATGTCGGCGATGCGGCGTTTATCGGCTTGCCGGGCAATCCGGTATCGACGCTGGTGACGTTCATGATTTTCGTGCGGCCGTTCATTCTCAAGCGGCAGGGCGCGACGGCGGTGGCGCCGCGCAGCTACGCGATGCGGGCGGATTTCGCCTGGCCGCAACCGGATACGCGGCGCGAGTTTTTGCGCGCACGCATCAGCAGCGCAGGCGGTTTGGAATTGTTTCCCAACCAGAGTTCGGCGGTGCTCACGTCGGCGGTATGGGGCGACGGCCTCATCGACGTGGCACCCAGAAAACCCATCGCGCAGGGCCAGACGGTGCGCTTTCTGCCCTTCGCGGAATTGTTGCAGTGAGTGATATGGTCAAGCTGCTTTTTTTCGCACGTCTGCGTGAAGATCTCGGTACGGCGGGAGAGGATATCCATCTGCCCGAGCACATCAACACGGTCGACGCGTTGCGCCATTACCTGATGACGCGCGGGGAGGTCTGGCGCGATGTGCTTGCGCCGACCAAGGCACTGCGGGTTTCCGTCAACCAGGAAATGGCGAAGCCGGAAACGCCGGTGCGCGAGGGTGACGAAGTGGCTTTCTTCCCACCGGTGACGGGGGGCTAGACATGGCCGTACGCGTACAGACTGAAGATTTCGATATCGGCGCCGAGATCATGGCGCTGCGCCAGGGACGCCCGGACGTCGGCGCGGTGGCGAGCTTTGTCGGCGTGGTGCGCGATCTCAATCAGGGCGACCGCGTCAACACCATGGCGCTCGAACACTATCCCGGCATGACGGAGAAGGCGCTCGAGGCGATCGTCGCGGAAGCGAAAGAGCGCTGGGACATCATCGACGCCACGGTGATTCATCGCATCGGCGATTTGCAGCCGCTCGATCAGATCGTCCTGGTGGTGGTGGTGGGCATGCATCGCGGCGCGGCTTTCGCCGCCTGCGAATTCATTATGGATTACCTCAAGACGCGCGCGCCGTTCTGGAAGAAGGAACAGACCCCGCAGGGTGAACGGTGGGTGGATGCGCACGAGTCGGACGATCAGGCGGCCGAACGCTGGACGAGCGAAAGCGGTCGAGCGTGATCGGTTGGGCGCTGCTTGCGGTCGGTGCAGGCGCTGCGCTCGGCGCCTACGCGCGCTGGACGCTTGCCACCTGGTTCAACGGTGCGCTGACGCACCTGCCGCTCGGTACATTGCTCTCAAACGCAATCGGCGGTTATCTGGTCGGCGTCGCCATCGCCTGGTTCGCACAGAACCCCGGTGCCTCGCCCGAGTTGCGCCTGTTTGCCATCACCGGTTTTCTCGGTGCGCTGACGACCTTTTCGACCTTCTCCGCCGAATCGGTTGCGCTGCTGATGCGCGGCGAGTACGGCTGGGCGACGACCCATATCGCACTGCATCTGGGTTGCTCGCTGCTGTTGACCATCGCGGGCATCCAGACCGTTCATTTCGTCACCCGTTCCGCCGCCTAAAGTTCGCCCCGCCCGGTCCGATATATCCATTGTGGAGTCGTGTCGGAAAGGGCGGTGAGTCATGGCACGCGGCGTGCGATTGGAAATCTACTTCCCGGAAAATGCAAAGCACGAAAAGGTGCTGGTGCAGGAGTGGCTGTTCGGTGCCGCCCGTTGGGCGGGCATCGCCGGCGGCGCGATGTACCAGGCCGCGGCCGGCTACGGCCGTCGCGGTGAATTGCGCGATGCAGGTTTTTTCGACGCCGATCGTACGCAGCCGATGATGGCCTGCTTCATTACCACGCCCATTCTGGCCGAGACGTTTCTGGACTATCTCGCGAAGGAAAAACTGCGCCTGTTCTACACGCTGTCCGATGTGGAGTACGGCGTGGTGGGCGGGAAGCAGGACTAGCGCCCGACTTATATCTCTCATCGATCGTCGCTCGGCAGCCGCAGACTCGCGACAAATGCGAGCAGCAACAATACGCACAGCACACCGAGCGTCACGCGCGCGCCGCCTGCATCGAGCATCAACGCAACGATAAGCGGCGCTGCGGCTTGCGCAACGAGGATCGGGCGGGCGAGCGTGCCGAGTCGCGCGCCATAACCTTCCGCGCCGAACAGCTTGAGCGGCAGCGTGCCGCGCACGATGGTCAGAATGCCGTTCCCTGCGCCATAGAGCGCGGCGGCAAGAAACGCCCAGCCCGACGCGGCGGGGACGAGCAGTGCAACACCGATGAGGCAAAGTAACAATGCGCCGCGCGTGGACCACGTGGGGTGAATGCTGCGGAAGAACCACAGCTCGACCAATCGTCCCATGACCTGCGCGGGGCCGATCACCATGCCGACCGCGAGGGCTACGGCCGCGGCGAATCCGAGTCGGCCGAGGATATCGAGCACATGCACCGACAGCGCGGACATCACGAAGAATTGAGTCGTGAAGATCGCCGCGACGAGAATCAGGAGTCGTGTGGCGGCAATTGAGGGTCTTGCGTCCTTGCCGTTCCCGGTTGGCGACGCGGTGGATGTGTTGCGCGCTTCCTTCGGGATGCAGAGCAAATGAAGGGGCAGCGCAACCGCAAGGTGCGTCGCGGCGAGCACAAGACAGGTATCACGCCAGCCGAAAGCGTTTTCCAATGCAGCCATCGCGGGCCAGCCCAGGGTACTTGCGAAGCCGCCGATCAGCGTCAATCCGCTCATCGCCGTACGCGCGGCCAGGCCGTACATCCGTCCGAGCGTGGCGAAGGCGGCATCGTACAGGCCGAGCGCCATTGCGACGCCGAGCACGGCCCAGGCAGAGTAATAGACGTAGAGATTGGGCGCGAGGCCCAACACTGCGAGGCCCGCCGCGAAGCACAACGAACCGCCGGCGAGAATCGGGCGGCCGCCGTACTGGTCGATCCATCGCCCTGCCTTGGGCGAACTGAAACCCGCGATCAGCAGCGCGCCGGAGAGTCCGGCCACCACACTGCCGAGCGGCCAGCCGGTGTCGTTCGAGATCGGTCCGGCCAGCACGGCCGGCAGGTACAACGTCGTGGCCCACCCCAGGATCTGGGTGATACCCATGACCACCATGAGACGGAGAGGGTTTGCTGTTTTTGCTCTGGGGGAATTCATGGATGGTTGCCGTGGATCACAGCAGCACGCATCCCTGCCGTCAACGTCGTCTGGCGATGCGTTCCAAGCGCTGCCTGAGTTTCGGTCGGGTCGAAGCGGACTGACGCCGCGACGATCGATGGCTGCCTATTCACGGCAATTCCCCGAGCGGGGCTCGTCGTAAATGCTCAGCGCCCCGCGAGTTTCGCGTTCGCCTGACTGAGCCGGTCGATCAGCACGCGCATGAAGGCGCGTTGAAACGACACCTGACAGATTGCGCTGGCGCCGCGCAACGCGGCGCTCTTGATTTCCAGCGCAGTGATATCGGTGATCGAACGAATGGTCGTGGTGCGCAGCGCCGGTTTGTCGCTGAAGTAAAGCACTTCGCCGAAAATATTGCCGCGTTGCAGGACGTTGAGCGACTTGCCGTGCATGTACACCTCGACTTCGCCCTGCACCAGCAGGAAGAAACTGTCGCCCTGTTCGCCTTCGTTGATGATGGCGGTGTCCTTCGCGATGCCGCGCCATGATCCGATGCGCAACCCTTCCCACAGCATCACGTCGTCGAAATCGGAGAAGAACGGCAGCTGCCGCAGTTCGTTGAATTTCTCCGAATCGGAAAGCGTTTCGCCGGACAGTCGCAGGCTGCCGAACGCGCTCGACAGATCCTTGCCGAACTCGATCCAGCTCTGATAACGATTGGCCGGATTCTTCTGCATCGCCTTGAGGCAGATCCTGTCCAGCAATTCGGGCAGATCCGGCCGCGCACTGGACGGCGGCGTGGGCGGCATGTTGAGAATTTCGTAGGTCAGCGACAACTGATTCGAGGCGCTGAACGGCAAGCGGCCGGTGAGCAGCTTGTACATCACCACGCCGAGCGAGTAGATGTCGGTCTGGTGCGTGAGCTTCTCCATGCGGATCGCTTCGGGCGACATGTACGCCGGCGAACCGATGCCGCTCATCTGCGTGGTTTCTTCCGCCAACGCCTCCTGAAACGAGGCGCCGAAGTCGCTCACCTTGATGTCGCCGGTGTCGCTGTAGAGGATGTTCCCCGGTTTGATGTCGCGATGAATGACGCCCATCTGATAGGCGTAGTCGAGCGCGCGGATGCACTTGAAAATGATTTCGACGACCTTGCCGAGCGGTAGCAGGTTGTCGACTTCGCAGAAGCTGTCGAGCGTGGCACCCGGCACGTACTCCATGACGATGTAGCTGTACTCGACCTCATTCACCGCATCGTAGGTCTCGACGATATGCGGATGAATCAGCCGCCCGGCGAGCGCCTGCTCGGCCAGAAAACCCTTGCGCTGCATCTTGGCATTGCGTTCCTCCAGTTCGTCATCGTGGAAGAACACCTTGATCGCGACTTCCCGGTCGGCGAACGGGTCGCGACTGAGATAGACGCGACTTGTCGCGCCGCGCCCGATCTCCTTGATGATCGGGTATTTGCCGATCCGCCATTGAAGTTCGAACTTGAGCACGGGCGAGCGGTCGTCAGACGTCGTCGTGGCCGTGGTCGTGACCGCAGTCGTGCTCGGCGTCCGGATCGAAGGGGAAACTCGCCAGCGCCAGCTTGCCGGCTTTGGCCCGCACGATCACATTGCGCGGATCGTAGCCCTGCGATTGCAGATCGTTGTAGAACGCGTCCTTGTGATAGAGCACATGGCAGATCTTGGCCGCGCGCTCTTCGGCCTTGCGGAAATTCGTCAGTTGACCGGCGATCACTTCGCGGCCGTCCGCGCATTCGATTGCTACGACGTAGCTCATTTATCAACCTTTGTTCGTCGCCCGGCCGGGGAAGAAAAGGCGGGCAGGGGCCGGACGGGTGCGCCGCAGGGCCGAAGTGTAGCCCAAGGGCTGTGAAGGTCGAAGGCTTGGGGGCCTTGTTTCGGTCCGCAAGCTGCTTGAAAGTCACATGTCCGCCCGCATCTAGCGAGCATTCGGCATTAAAGGATTGACCATGCGCTTCGACAAGCTGACCACCAAGTTCCAGCAGGCGCTGTCTGATGCACAGAGCCTCGCTGTCGGCAATGAAAACCCCTATATCGAACCGGTGCACCTGCTGCAAGCCATGCTGCAGCAGGACGACGACGGAACGGCTTCGTTGCTGCAGCGTGCGGGCGTCAATGTGGCGCGCCTGCGGGAATCGCTCAGGAAGGCGGTGGAGCGGCTGCCCAAGGTCGAGGGCACCGGCGGCGAGATCACCATATCGCGCGATCTGAATAATCTGCTCAACGTGACCGATCGCGAAGCGCAGAAGCGCGGCGATCAGTTCATCGCCTCGGAGATGTTCGTGCTGGCTGTGGCCGACGACAAGGGCGAACTGGGTCGCCTCGTGCGCGAGGCGGGCGGCACTCGCAAGGCGATCGAGCAGGCCATCGAGGCGGTGCGCGGCGGCGAATCGGTCGCCAATCCGGAAGCGGAAGGTCAGCGCGAGGCGCTGAAGAAATACACGCTCGATCTCACCGAACGCGCGCGACAGGGCAAGCTCGATCCGGTCATCGGGCGCGACGACGAAGTGCGCCGGGTCATCCAGATTCTGCAGCGCCGCACCAAGAACAATCCGGTGCTGATCGGCGAGCCGGGCGTGGGCAAGACCGCGATCGTCGAAGGGCTGGCGCAGCGCATCATCAACGGCGAAGTGCCCGAGACGCTGAAGAACAAGCGCGTGCTGTCGCTCGACATGGCGGCGCTGCTCGCCGGCGCCAAGTATCGCGGCGAATTCGAGGAGCGCCTCAAAACGGTATTGAACGAACTGGCCAAGGACGAAGGCCAGACCATCGTCTTCATCGACGAATTGCACACCATGGTCGGCGCGGGCAAGGCCGAAGGCGCGATGGACGCGGGCAACATGCTCAAGCCCGCGCTGGCGCGTGGCGAACTGCATTGCGTCGGCGCGACCACGCTGGACGAATATCGCAAGTACATCGAGAAGGATGCCGCGCTCGAACGCCGCTTCCAGAAAGTGCTGGTGGATGAGCCGAGCGTGGAAGCGACCATCGCCATCCTGCGTGGCCTGCAGGAGAAATACGAAGTTCACCATGGTGTCGATATCACCGACCCGGCCATCGTCGCCGCGGCCGAACTGTCGCATCGCTACATCACCGACCGTTTCCTGCCCGACAAGGCCATCGATCTGATCGACGAGGCCGCCGCGCGCATCAAGATGGAAATCGACTCCAAGCCGGAGGTGATGGACCGGCTCGACCGGCGCGTGATTCAGCTCAAGATCGAGCGCGAGGCGGTCAAGCGCGAGAAGGACGAAGCCTCGCAGAAGCGTCTTGCGCTGATCGAGGAAGAGATCGGCCGGCTCGAGAAGGAATATGCCGACCTCGAAGAAGTGTGGAAGGGCGAGAAGCTCGCCGTGCAGGGTTCGCAGCACATCAAGGAAGCGCTCGAACGCACCAAGCTGGAAATGGACGCGGCCAAGCGCAAGGGCGACTGGCAGAAAGTGTCCGAGCTGCAGTACGGCAAGTTGCCCGAGCTGGAAGCGCAACTGAAAAAAGCCGACGCGTCGAAGCACCCCGACGACGAAAGGACGCGCCGCCCGAAACTGTTGCGCACCGAAGTCGGCGCGGAGGAAATCGCCGAAGTGGTTTCGCGCGCGACCGGTATTCCGGTGTCGAAAATGATGCAGGGCGAGCGCGACAAGCTGCTGCAGATGGAAGACAAATTGCACGAACGCGTGGTCGGTCAGGATGAGGCGGTGCGCCTCGTCTCCGATGCGATCCGCCGCTCGCGCGCGGGCCTGTCCGATCCCAACAAGCCTTATGGCTCCTTCCTCTTTCTCGGCCCGACCGGCGTGGGCAAGACCGAATTGTGCAAGGCGCTCGCAAGCTTCCTGTTCGATTCGGAAGAGCATCTCATTCGCATCGACATGTCCGAGTTCATGGAGAAGCATTCGGTCGCACGCCTGATCGGTGCGCCGCCCGGCTATGTCGGCTACGAGGAAGGTGGTTATCTGACCGAGGCGGTGCGTCGCAAACCCTACTCGGTGATCCTGCTCGACGAAGTCGAGAAGGCGCATCCGGATGTATTCAACGTGTTGTTGCAGGTGCTGGACGACGGTCGCATGACGGATGGTCAGGGGCGCACCGTGGACTTCAAGAACACGGTGGTGGTGATGACCTCGAACCTCGGTTCGCACATGATCCAAAGCATGGCCGGCGACGATCCGTCATTGATCAAGCTCGCCGTGCTGGCCGAAGTGAAGTCGCATTTCCGCCCCGAGTTCGTCAACCGTATCGACGAGATCGTGGTGTTCCATGCGCTCGATGAGAAGCACATCATGAACATCGCCCGCATTCAGTTGCGCGCGCTGGAAGATCGTCTGGCGAAAATGGAAATGCATCTGGATATCAGCGAATCGGCGCTCGAGGAGTTGGCCAAGATCGGCTTCGACCCGGTGTATGGCGCGCGGCCGCTCAAACGCGCGATTCAGCAGCAGATCGAAAATCCGCTGGCGCGGAAGATCCTCGAAGGGCGTTTCGGCGCGAAGGACACCATCAAGGTCGATTATCGCGACGATGCGATGCGCTTCATCAAGGAAAGCGCAGAGCCGGGAGCGGAGCGCTGAGAGTCGGGAGCGGAACAGCAGCGCCAAGACCCAAACACCGTTCGTCCTGAGCCGTTCGTGAAGCGAACGAGTCGAAGGATTAAAGGGGCTGTTTGATCGGCATCGCGAGCCGTTCCGTTCATGGTTCGACTGCTTCCTGCGCTCGCACTCGCCGCGAACGGCTGGGCCACAGGCCGACCGCGCCGTATAAACAGAAAGCGGGAATCGGTTTGGAGCCGATTCCCGCCGGTGCTCACCCCGCAGGGCAAGCGGCAAGCCTCGAACCTCAGTACGCGAATGCGGGATCGATCGCCGCGCTGATCTGCCGTGCGACGCGTACCAGGTCTTTCCATAGCCCGTCCATGTCCTTGCGAAAGACGATGTCGGCGTCCGCGCTCGTCACATACCACAGCCCGCGTTCCAGTTCGTGCTGCAATTCGCCCGGACGCCAGCCGACGTGGCCGATGTAATAGCGCGCGTCATTCGGCCGTTCCTCGATGATGCGGTCGATGGTCTGAACGCCGACGGCGAGAAACACGCCGGGCATCAACGTGATCGAACCCGGGCCCGGACTTGCGTCGGTGTGCACGGCCGCAGTCAACGCGGTAATGCCGAAGGGGCCGCCGAAGAACACCGGCTCTACGACTTTCTTGGACGGGCCGTGCTCGGGAAACAGGCTGGCGAGCGAACGCTGGGTCGGTCGATTGAGAATGATGCCGACATGTCCGCCGTTGTCGGTAGCTCTGGCGAGCAGGACGGTCTGACGGTATTCCGCATCCATGAGGCCGGGGGAGGCGATCAGCACCACCGCCTCTTTCATGATCTCGTCCTGGGCAGTGGCCGGCAGCGCAATGAGGGCGGAGGTCAGCGCAACGATTGCAAGCCCGAGCAATTTTTGACCGGCATGCATCCATTGATGCGCGCGATGGAATCTGCGTCGTCCCTCGCCAACCGCGACGCCGCACCTGATCGGGTTTACCCTAATCCAGTTTCTCATCATGGTCCTCCCGGCAACGATGCATGCGGCGCGCGCTCGGCTATGCTGAAGCAAAGGGCAGACCTGACACAATTGACGCTCATGCTCCTTTTGTGCAAGCTGAGTCCGGCAGTGGACGAGGAGGAGACGCGATATGTACAAGAAAATACTGATGGCCTACAACGGCACGCAGGAGGGTCGCACCGCGTTGCTTGCGTGTGCGGAACTGGCCGCTTTTGCAAACTCGGACACGCATCTGCTCTCGGTCGCCACGATGCCTTCGAGTATGTTTCTCACCGAAGGCTTCGTGCCGGAAGAGCTCATCGATGAAGAGAAGAAGCGCATGCAGGCGGTGCTCGATGAAGGCCTGCAGATGCTGACTCAGCGCGGCTTCAAGGTCACCGGTCATCTGGCCGTAGGCGAACCGGTCGAGGAGATCAGCCGTCTGGCCGGTGAGCTGGGCTGCGACCTCATCATTCTCGGCCACAAGCAACAGCACTCCTTCGCCGCGCGCTGGTGGCGCGGTTCGGTCGGCGCGACGCTGCTCGACGTGTCGCCGTGCAGCATTCTGCTTACGGTCACCGACGGCAAGCGGCCGGGCTAGGCTTCTGGTTCGCGCCGTACGAGACGAACAGCCGCCGGCGGTGGGCGCTACCGCAATGCGAAATCCGCGCGCGTCGATGCACCTTTGTCGTCGATGCCCTCGGCGTTCAGCCGCGGCGCGATGACGTAAATGCGCTCGACAGGCACCTGGCCCTTGTCCTTCAGCCACTCCAGCGCCGCCTCGGCGCGATTGTTGGCCAAGCGACGCATGGCGTTCTCGCTGATCCTGATGTGGTCGATCAGCAGCTTTTCCATCTCCTCACGCGGCAGACGCTTGGCGAAGCCGATGAAATTGCGCGGCTTATCGAATTCGGCGGCGTCGTACGCGCGCTCCAGATACTTGTCGTATTCCTCCGGTGCGATTTCCACCTGATCGAGCGATGGCATCTCACCGCCGGCTTCGGCAAGCTCCTTGAGCTTTTCCGCCTTGAGACGCCGCAGCAGCGAGGCGCGTTGCAATGCGTCGCGCTCTTTTTCGGGATCGACCCGACCCGCGATATCGAGCTTCAACGCCGGGCGATCGCGCAGCGCTTCGGCCAGCTTTGTCAGCTTGCCGATGTCGTCGTCGTCGAGCCTGGCCGAGCCCGGTTCGAATTCGATATAGCTCAATGCCTCGCTGCTGCCGCCGAAAATGGCCCCGAGTGCGGCGAACGGGGAGGTGACAGCCTTGATGAACAGATTGCCGATGACGCGCATGATCACGCCGCCGATGCTGAACTGCGGATCGTTGAGCGAGCCGCTGATCGGCACGTTGAGGTTGATCACGCCTTCCCGATCCTTGAGCAGCGATACTGCCAGATGCACCGGGACATTGAGCGCTTCGGGACTGTCGACCTTCTCGCCGAAATCGAGCTGGTTGAGGATCAGTTCGTTCTGCGCCGTCAGTTCGTCGTTTTCGATGTGGTAATGCACATCCATGCTCAGCTTGCCGCGCTCGATCGGGTAGCCGATGTAGCGCACGGAATAGGGCGACAGCGGCGGCAGGTTGACTTCCTTGGCGTTCGCGTTGATATCGAGAAAAAGCTTTGCGGCGAGTGGATTGATATCGCCGGAGATGGTCACCGGCGCCGTTTCGTTGATCGCACCGGACAGCGCGATACGGCCGGCCTGCTCCGGCGACATCGCCGTGATGGTTCCGGTCAGTGTCGCCACTTCGGCGCTGTAGTTGGGCTTGATGAAGAAATCGCTGAAGCTCAACTGACCGTTGCGCAGGCTGATGTCGCCGATCTCGATGCGCGGTTTGGTCTGCGGCGTCGCAGCGGCTGTTTCGACCGGCGCGGTCGCGGTGGGTGGCGCCGGTTCCGTTACGGTCGATGCGGTCGGCGCGGATTCAGTCGCCTCCGCCGTTGCCGGTGCCGCGGTCTCGCCGCTGCCGCCGGCGAGTTCTTGCAGGTTCAGCTTGCCGCTGGGGCGCACCACCACGCGAGTGTAGAAATCGCTGAGCGACACGGCGCCGGCTCGCAGCAGCACCGGCTGGGTGTGAATCACGCCCTTGCTGATGAACAGGCGCTTCCAGCGCAGCAGATCGCGCGACGTGGCGCCGTCGCGCGCGGCGAAATCGGTCACCGCGATATTGCCGCTATAGCGCACGCCTGATTCCGACTTGCTTTCGCCCAGGCGCAGTTGCCCGCGTATGGAGACCACGCCGCGCGTGACGTCGACGTTGAGCGCACCGGACCAGTAGGGTTCGAACGGCGCGATCGGAATCGCTTTGGCGCGGACATCCCATGTCGCGCCGAACGGGGCGAGCTTGAGCGGACCGCTCAGCGACAACTGGCCGTTCTTCCCGATCATTGCGCTGAGGGAAAGCTGCGGCTGGGCCTCGTCGGCGCTGGAGAGATTGTCGAGCTGCGCGTTGAGGTTCGTTGCGTGAAGTGTCACCGGTTTCGGCGTCGCGCGATCCTCGTAAATCAATGACGATTGCTCCACGCCGATCTTCTTGACCAAGTAGGTCCAGGGCTTCGCCGGTGCGTCGCCTGCCTCGGCCTTCTCCGCCTGCTCCGCCAGAATGTGAAGCAGCCCGGTGATGTGCCACGCGCCGTCGCGTTCGCGCAGTACGGTCGCGGCGACATTTTTACCGCTCGCCTGTTCGACCACGACGTCGCGCTTTTGCAGGTCGATGCGGGCTCCGCTCACGGCGATGGAGCCCGCATGCCAGCGATCCTTGCCGATGGCGGTGTCGATGCGCGAATCGCGCACGGTGGCATCGAGTGCGGAAATCCGGATATCCGGCGTCGCGCCGCCGAGCGCAACGTCGTATTGCGCCGCGCCGCTCAGTGTGCCGCCGACCAGTTCCCGCTCCGGACCGAGGTAGGGCTGAAATTGCTTGAGTTGCAGATCGGCGATCTGCAATCGTCCGGTGCTCTTGACCGGCGCGAGGGCAAGTTCGCCCTCGGTTTTGAGGCTGCCCTGACCGTTGAACCGCAAGGCGGCGTCGAATTTCCCGCTCTGTCCGTTGTGGTTGCTCAGTTGGCCGGCATGCAGCGCAATCTCGGTCAGCGTGCTCTTGAATGTTTTGGGCGCGGCGTAGTCCACCAATTCCACGCGGCCGTCGCCGATATCCAGTTCGTCGATGGCGAACGAAAAGGGTGGCGCGGCGTCGGCCTCGGCTGTGGCCGCCGCTGGCTTGGCGGTGTCGAGCGGCATCAGCAATTCGAGATTGAGGTTGCCGCCGCGAAAACGCGTGACGTGCACGCGCGGCGCTTTCGCCCGCACGCTGGTCGCGGCAAGGCGTCGATTCACCAGATCGAGTTCGCGCACGTCCACGGCAAGCGATTCGAGCGCGATCAACGGCTCCCCGTCGCGTTGCTGCAGTTGCAAATTGTTCAGCGCGGCGGTGCCGACCACCGATAAGGTCTGCAATTGCCCCTGGTCGCTGACGATGCGCAGGATCAGGCGCGCATCGAGCGCGCCCGAAGCGAGTTCGAAGCGCAACGGGATCGGCACGTAATTGAAATACTGCGGCAGTTCGAAGCGATCGAAATCGATGTATAGCGTCGATTCGCGCGTTGCGCCGAAGGGTTTGGTCTGGCCGCGAATCGCCAGCGGCGCGCCGTTGACCACGGCCGACAATTGCGGCTGCACGACGATGTCGGTTTCGTAAGGCAGGCTGGACAGAAACGGAATGCCCAGGCGCAGATCCCGGATTTCGTGCTTGCGCTTTTCCAGCCGATCGTCGAATTCGATGCGACCGTCGATCACTTCGATGTTGTTGAGCGAATAGAGCGCCGGTTTCTTGTCTTCAGGTTTTTCCTCCTGCCAGACGTAGCGGTCGATCACGTCCTGAAAGTTGTATTGCCGATCCTCATGGCGTACGACTTTCAGATACGGCCGTGTCACCCGCACTCGATCCAGTACCGGGGCGAGCCGGAATACGGACGTGATGGAGACGTTGGCGTACAACTCGTCGATACCGGCGACCGTGTCGCTCATGTCCGGCGCGTAGACCCGTAGCGCATCGACGCGCGCGGAAAACGAGAAGGGGTTGGTGTACAACGAGCCGATTTCCACCGGCCGTTGCAGCGCGTCGGCGAGCGCCTGCTCGATGTGCGGCTTGGCGAAATACGGCAGTGCGAAGAACCCGAGCAGGGCGTACAGCGCGGCCAGTCCGATCAGCCAGACGGCGACGACCTGGGTACGGCGGTGTGCCAGAAGGTGGCGACTACGCTGCCAGGTGTGGCGAAGGGAAGGACTCATAGTGAGCCAAGATTAGCAGCCGCCGCGCCTGTTGTCGTGGGCAGGCCGGTCGATGTTTTCATGCCCGGCGGTGCGATGAATGCCGCTTGAGTTAATCGGCGTCGCGCATCAGGGCATGGCCGGTACGGTGCCGTCTGGCCGCGCCGTTGCCGAGCGGGTGGCAGCGCCGTCCGTCAGGACATACAGATCATTACTGTATTGGTGTAAGCGCGCGACGGCTGTGCTGCGCTGCGTGGCGGTCAGTTGACGATCCAGCGCAACGAACGTCCCGATCATGCCGCGCTCCCACTCGCGCAGCGCCTGCAGGTATTGCGGCGTCGAATATTTTTCCCAGTTGACTGCGATGTCGCGGAGGCTGTCCTCGGCGCCGGGTTGTCCGCCCGCAACATCGCGCAAGGCCGCGAGTGTTTGTCGTTGCAGGAATCGGCGATTTTCAAGGCGCAGCGCAGCGAAGTGCGGCTGGCTTTCGACGAAGCGCGCGAGCAGCGCTCTTTGTTCGTCGGTGAGGTCCTCGACCCAGCGCTCCAGATGTTCTTCGAGTTTCTCGACCATCGCATCGCGCCGG
>JAKFDA010000016.1:0-75216 GCA_036676355.1 Nitrosomonadales bacterium
CTCAGCAGCACCACGATGGTCGGGTACATGAACAGGACCAGCCGCGCGAGGCCCGCGGTGATGTACTGCAAGCCGAGAAAATCGAGGAAGCTGGCGATGTAGTAGCCCGTCACGCCGAGCGCGACGATCGCCCATGCATCGCGCCGCGAAATCGGGTCGGGTGTTTTGCCGCGCTGCGTCCACCATGCGGCGAAGATGAAAAAAGGCAGCGAGAACACCATGCGCAGCGCGATCAGCGTGACCGGATCGCGCACGTAGGTGTAAGCGAGCTTGATAAAAATCGGCCGCACCGAAAACGCCAGCACACCGCCCGCCGCAAGCAACAACCCTAGCGTGCGATAACGACTGCCGGCGTTTTCGTTCGAGCTTGTCTCGGCGCTCAACGTCTCTTGCCGAAGATGGAGCCCAATACGCCGCGCGTGATTTCGCGACCGATCTGCGAACCGATGGAGCGCGCCGCACTTTTTGCCGCCGCCTCGACGGCGCCTTCGCGGCGTCCGCCGCGCGGGCCGGTGGTCCCGCCGAGCAGGTCGCCGAGCGAATCGAGCCAGCCGCCGTTCGCTTGTGGGCTCGGAGCGTCGGGCGCTTTGGCGGGCGGCGCCGCGGCGGCTTCGGTCGCCGCCTCGGCCCGAACTTTGAGGATTTCGTAGGCCGATTCGCGATCCACGGCTTTTTCGTAATGACCGTGCAACACCGAGTTGCGAATGACGGTGTCGCGCTGCGCTTCCGAAATGGGACCGATCTGTGTCGCGGGCGGCAGTACGAACGCGCGTTCCACGACGGTTGGACGGCCTTTTGCATCGAGCAGCGAGACCAATGCCTCGCCGACGCCGAGTTCGGTGATCGCCTGTTCGGCGTCGAAAGCGGGGTTGGCGCGCATGGTTTGCGCAGCGGCGCTCACCGCTTTCTGGTCGCGCGGCGTAAAGGCGCGCAACGCGTGCTGTACGCGATTGCCGAGCTGGCCGAGCACCGTGTCGGGAATATCGAGCGGGTTCTGCGTGACGAAGTAAACGCCTACGCCTTTCGAGCGGATCAATCGCACGACCAGTTCGATCTTGTCGAGCAACGCCTTGGGCGCATCGTTGAACAGCAGATGAGCCTCGTCGAAAAAGAACACCAGCTTGGGTTTGTCGGGATCGCCGACTTCGGGCAGTTGCTCGAACAGTTCGGACAGCATCCACAGCAGAAAAGTCGAATACAGCTTGGGCGCGTTCATCAACTGGTCGGCGGCGAGGATATTGACGACGCCGCGCCCCTTGTCGGTCTGCATCAGATCGCTGATGTCCAGCGCCGGTTCGCCGAAGAAAGTGTTCGCGTCCTGATGTTCCAGTTCGAGCAGGCCGCGCTGGATGGCGCCGATCGACGCGGTGGAAACGTTGCCGTACGTCGTCTTGATCTCTTTCGCGTGATCGCCCACGTACGTGAGCATGGCGCGCAGATCCTTCAGGTCGAGCAGCAGCAGGCCGTGATCGTCGGCGACCTTGAACACCAGCGTCAGGACGCCCTGTTGCGTTTCGTTGAGATCGAGCATACGGCCGAGCAGCAGCGGTCCCATTTCGGAAACGGTTGTGCGGACCGGATGCCCCTTGCTGCCGTATACGTCCCAGAATACGACCGGACAGGCCTGCCATTGCGGCTCGGCGAATCCCAGGTTATCGAGACGCTGCTTCAGTTTCGGCGAGGCCGTGCCTGCGGCGGCCATGCCGGTCAGATCGCCTTTCACGTCGGCCATGAAGACCGGCACGCCGATGCGGGAAAAGGCTTCGGCGAAAACCTGCAGCGTGACGGTCTTGCCGGTGCCGGTCGCGCCGGCAATCAGCCCGTGCCGGTTGGCAAGTGTGGGCAGCAAGGCAAGTTCGGTCGCGCCGGCTTTGGCGACGATCATCGGTTCGGACATGGCCACTCCTGAAGAGGCGGGATAGGATGGGACTGGCGTGTAAAATTATCAGCTTCCGACTGGAACGTTGCGCATATTATTCATTTCGACGAACCGATTCGACATTCACTTCAAGTAGCGAGCGCACTATGGCTGGACACAGCAAATGGGCCAACATCAAACACAAGAAGGCCGCGACCGATGCCAAGAAGGGCAAGGTCTTCACCCGGCTCATCAAGGAAATCACGGTTGCCGCGCGCATGGGCGGCGGCGATCCGTCGATGAATCCGCGTCTGCGCCTGGCCATGGACAAGGCGCAGGAAGCCAACATGCCGAAAGACAACGTCGAGCGCGCGGTCAAGCGCGGCTCGGGCGAACTGGAAGGCGTCAGCTACGAAGAGATCCGCTATGAAGGCTATGGCATCGGCGGCGCGGCGGTGATGATCGATTGTCTGACCGACAACCGCACCCGCACGGTCGCCGATGTGCGTCATGCGTTCACCAAGTTCGGCGGCAATCTGGGCACAGACGGTTCGGTGGCGTTCATGTTCCAGCATTGCGGTCAGCTCATCCTTGCGCCGGGCGCGAGCGAGGACAAGGTGATGGAAATCGCCCTCGACGCCGGCGCGGAAGACATCGTCACGCACGAAGACGGCAGCATCGAGATCATCACGCCGCCGACAAATGAATTCCACGCCGTGAAAGCGGCGCTGGAAAAAGCAGGGCTGAAGCCCGACTATGCCGAAGTCACCATGAAGCCGACGACCGAGAACGAACTGAGCGGCGAAGACGGCGCAAAAATGCAGCGGCTGCTCGACGCGCTGGAATCGCTCGACGACGTCCAGGCGGTGTACACCACGGCCGTGATTCAGGAATAGCGCGAATATGGTTAGTGAATGTCTGATCAAGTGCCGAGGATGGTCGCGAGTGCGCGAAGCTGTGCGAGCGAGGACAAAGCAATCAATCGCTTATGCGAAACGAACTGGTGACCCCCTTGATCAGAACAACCTTAATCGGAGCTTCTTTAAGACTTGGTTGTCATTCCGGGCGACCCCGGCCCCGAGCCGGGGGAGACCCGGAATCCAGGGAAACGCACGACGAAGGGCTGGACTGGATTCCCGCTTTCGCGGGAATGACGGCGAGTAGTCCGAGTTGGATTCGATACGCATCCTCGGCATCGACCCCGGCCTGCGGATCACGGGCTTTGGCGTCATCGAAAAGCTCGGCACCAAGCTCAGCTACGTCACCAGCGGTTGCATTCGCTCGCCGGATGTCGAAGGGCTGCCGGAGCGGTTGAAGGTGATTCTGGAATCGCTCGGCGAAGTTATCGCGACGCATGGCCCCACGCAGGTCGCCGTCGAAAAAGTGTTCGTCAACGTCAATCCGCAATCCACCCTGTTACTCGGCCAGGCGCGCGGCACCGCGATTTGCGCGGCCGTTCTGGCGCAACTGCCGGTGTGCGAGTACACGGCGCTGCAGGTTAAGCAGGCGGTGGTCGGCAATGGTCATGCGAAAAAAGAACAGGTGCAGGAGATGGTCAAACGTCTTCTCGCACTGCCCGGCCATCCCGGCGCCGATGCGGCCGATGCGCTGGCCTGCGCCATCGCTCACGCGCATGGCGGCCAGGGACTGGGTGCTCTGGCCACCAGCGGCTTTCGCGTGCGGGGGGGTCGACTGGTTGAAGGGCGCAGTCGCCGCCGCAGTACCGTCTAGCGAAGGAGGAGATCGACATGGTTCCATGGCTCACGTTGCTCAAGGCGGGGCTGCCGTACGTGGCCGACATCGTCGCCGACCGGGTGCCGGTGTTTACCAATCGCAAGGACGAGGCGAAAAGCGCGACCGAACTGACGGCGCAGCAAATCGCCGAACTGCAGCAGGTCGCCCAGCGCAACGCCGAAGCGATCAAGGCACTCGCGGAGCAAATGCAGCGCACGGTGAGCGCCGTCGAAGCGGGCGCGACGGAGAACGAGCGCGTGATCGCCGAATTGAAGCAACAGATCGCCACGCTTGAGCAGCAACGCGCCGATGTCACGCAGGAACGCGATACATTGCGACGGCGCATAGAAAGCGCGCGCTGGGTCAGCCTGATTGCGTTCGGAACCGCATTTCTGGCGCTCTCGCTGGCGATTCTGAGTAATTTCGTATGAGGCATCAGGCGTGATTGGCCGTATTCAAGGCGTCCTGCTGGAAAAGAATCCACCGCAAATCCTGGTCGATTGTGGCGGTGTGGGCTATGACGTCGAGGTGCCGATGAGCACCTTCTACAACCTGCCGCAGAACGGCGAGCGCGTGACGCTGCTCACGCATATGGTGGTGCGCGAAGACGCTCACCTGCTGTTCGGCTTCGGCTCGGAAGCCGAACGCAAGACCTTTCGTCAATTGGTGAAAGTCAGCGGCGTCGGTGCGCGGACTGCGCTGGCCGTGCTGTCCGGCATGTCGGTGGGCGACCTCGCAGAAGCGGTGACACTGCAGGAAGCGGGGCGGCTGACCAGGATTCCCGGCATCGGTAAGAAGACCGCCGAGCGCCTGATGCTCGAGTTGAAAGACAAGCTCGGTGTCGATCTGGGCGGCGTGGGCGCGGTGAATCGCGCACAGCCCGCCTCGAGCGACGTGCTGCATGCGTTGCTTGCGCTGGGCTACAACGAGCGCGAAGCGGTTGCGGCGGTCAAGCAGATGTCCGAGGGCATATCGGTGTCCGACGGTATCAAGCAGGCGCTCAAGCTGCTGTCGAAGGCTTAGCTTTCCGCCGTGGATCGATCTTCGATCAGTGCGATAATCCGCGCCCATGGTGATTGAAACCGACCGCCTTATTTCGCCCGAACCTGCCAGTGCGCCGGAGGAGGCGCTCGAGCGCGCGCTGCGGCCGAAGCAGCTGGACGACTATGTCGGCCAGGAAAAGATTCGCGCGCAACTGGAAATCTTCATCGAGGCCGCGCGCACGCGCCAGGAATCGCTCGATCACGTGCTGCTGTTCGGACCGCCGGGGCTGGGCAAGACCACACTGGCGCATATCGTGGCGCGTGAAATGGGCGTGAATCTGCGCCAGACATCCGGGCCGGTGCTCGAGCGGCAGGGCGACCTCGCGGCGCTGCTCACGAATCTTGAACCGAACGACGTGTTGTTCATCGACGAGATTCATCGTCTGTCGCCGGTGGTGGAGGAGATTCTCTATCCCGCGCTGGAAGACTTTCAAATAGACATCATGATTGGCGAGGGGCCGGCCGCGCGTTCAGTCAAGCTTGATCTTCCGCCGTTCACGCTGATCGGCGCTACGACGCGCGCGGGCATGCTGACCAATCCGCTGCGCGACCGTTTCGGTATCGTCGCGCGGCTCGAGTTCTACACGGCCGAGGAAGTGCAACGAATTGTCACCCGTTCGGCGGGCTTGTTGAACGTCGAAATGGATGCGCCCGGCTCGCTCGAAGTGGCGCGTCGTTCGCGCGGGACGCCGCGTATCGCGAATCGGCTGCTGCGCCGGGTGCGCGATTACGCGCAGGTGAAAGCGGAAGGCAGGATCACGCGCGACGTCGCGGACGCCGCGCTGTCCATGCTCGATGTCGACAAGCTCGGTCTCGACGTGATGGACCGTAAATTGCTACTGGCTGTGATCGAAAAATTTGGCGGCGGACCCGTAGGAGTCGATAATCTCGCCGCAGCGATCGGCGAAGAGCGCGACACGATTGAAGATGTGCTCGAGCCGTATCTAATTCAACAAGGCTATCTACAGCGCACGCCTCGCGGACGCACCGCGACACTAAGCGCTTATCGTCACTTTGGCCTGGCCGCGCCGAAGAGCGCGAACGGTAGTGCGCCAGGGGAACTGTTCAAGGATGAGTGAAGCGAAACACCGGCCGTTTGTCTGGCCGGTTCGGGTGTACTTCCACGACACCGATGCGGGCGGCATCGTTTTCCACGGCAATTATTTGCATTTCATGGAAGCGGCGCGCACCGAGTATCTGCAATCACTCGGCTATAACGTCGCCGAATTGCAGCACGCCGAAGACGGCGTGTTGTTCGTCGTGTATGGGCTCGAGCTGAAATATCGCAAGCCGGCACGGCTGCATGATTCGTTGCAGATCACCGTGTCGGTACGGCGCGTCGGCGGTGCCCGGCTGATTTTCGAGCAGCGAGTCGTGCGCGTCGACGAGACACTCGTCACAGCCGACGTCAGTATCGCGACCGTGCATCCGCAAACCATGAAGCCCGTGCCGGTGCCCGATCGGCTGCGCAGTCAGGTTCAACAGCAGTAAAGGCGGCCATCGAGCCGAACGACAATGAATGTGAGTCAAGATCTTTCGATCCTGGAACTGATCGTCAACGCGAGTTGGGCGGTGCAGGCCATCATGGCGCTGCTGCTCTGCGTGTCCGTGATCTCCTGGTACTACATCTTCGGCAAGATGTTCCTCATCCGCACGGCGCGCAAACAGACCGAGGAATTCGAGCATTCCTTCTGGAGCCGCCCCGATTTGAATGCGCTTTATCAAAGCGCGGCCAATGCGCGCCATCGCACCGGCAGCCTCGAGCGGATTTTCGAGGCCGGCTTTCGCGATTACGTGAAACTGCGCTCGCAGAACGTCGAATCCAGCGATCTGGTCGACAGCGCGCGCCGCGCGATGCAAGCCACCTATCAGCGCGAAATCGATTATCTCGAATCGCATCTCGCCTTTCTCGCCTCGGTCGGCTCGGTCAGCCCCTATGTCGGTCTGCTCGGCACGGTGTGGGGCATCATGCATGCGTTTCGTGGACTCTCGAACGTGCAGTCGGCGACGCTGGCGGCCGTGGCGCCCGGTATCGCGGAGGCGCTGGTCGCCACCGCGATCGGCCTCTTCGCCGCTATTCCGGCAGTCGTCGCATATAACCGCTATTCGCACGATATCGATCGGCTGTCGATTCATTTCGAGAGCTTCATGGAAGAGTTTTCCAACATCCTGCAGCGACAGGCGCATCACCAGCTGCATCAAACGCAGCATTCGCAGACACCGAATCTGACCCATACGATGTCGCCTCAGGCGGTGAAGTGAGCGCCATGCGCCAACGCAAACTCATGAACGATATCAACGTCGTGCGAATGTACGTACAAGAGGGCGATGCCCCCTTGTATATCCCCCATATCAGCCGTTGATCGGACAGGTATGCGCCAACGCAAACTCATGAACGATATCAACGTCGTGCCGTATATCGACGTGATGCTCGTCCTGCTTGTCATTTTCATGGTGACGGCGCCGATGTTGAATCCGACCATCGTCGAGTTGCCGAGCGTGGGCAAGTCCACGCAGGTGCCGGAGACGCCGCTTGAAGTCATTGTGAAATCCGATGCATCGATGGTTTTGCGCGAGCGGCTGCAGGGAAAGTCCGTCGATCGCGATGTGGACATGCACGCGTTGGTGGATGTGGTGAAGACAAAGCAGGCATCGTCGCCGGAACAGGCGGTGGTGATTTCGGCCGATAAGGATGTGCGCTATGAGGCCGTCCTCAAAGTGATGGACGAGCTGCAGCGACAGAACGTGAAGCGCATCGGCCTCATGGTGAAACCGGCGAACGGTTGATGGGACCGCAAGAGCATCGCGCCGCCCCGGGGCGCCGTGTGGCCCTGTTTCTCGCTATCGGCGTGCACGTGCTGCTGGCGCTGTTTCTATTCTTTGGCGTGCGCTGGGCATCCGAACATCCCACGCCTATGGTGGCCGAACTGTGGAGCGAGATTCCCAAGGCGCAGCCGCAGCCGGTGGTGAAGCCCGAAGCGCCCCCGCCGGAGCCGAAACCCGAACCCGAACCCAAACCCGAGCCAAAGCCCGAACCCAAACCCGAGCCAAAGCCCGAACCCAAACCCGAGCCGAAGGTGGAGCCTAAGCCCGAGCCGAAAGTCGATATCGCGCTCGAAAAGGAAAAGGAGCGCAAGCGTCAGGAGGAGTTGAAGCGGCAGGAGGAACTCGAGCGGCAAAAGGCGTTGAAGGAAAAGCAGGAGGTCGAGCGCAAGAAGAAAGAAGCCGCAGAAGCGGAACGGAAGAAAAAATTAGCTGCGGAAGCGGAACGCAAGAAAGAGGAAGCGCAACGCAGTGCCGAGCGAATCAAGCAAAATAGAGAGCGTATGCTCGCAGAATTGAACAAAGAACTTGGCCCGACTGAGGAGCCAAAGGCTAGTTCCGGACCTCTGACGGGGAAACCGACCCCCGGCGACCCGCATGCGCGCGCCGGCTATGTGGACAAGATCCGCGCAAAAATACGGAGCAACATAATTTTACCCGCCGACATTCCGGGCAACCCCGAGGCATTGTTCGATGTACAGCAGCTGCCGACCGGTGAAGTCGTCGACGTTAAATTGCGTAAATCGAGCGGCGTGAAAAGCTATGATCTCGCCGTGGAGCGAGCGATCTGGAAATCTTCACCGCTGCCGCCGCCCGATCGGCGGGAACTGTTTGAACCGAGACTCAATCTGACTTTCCGACCCGTCGAGTAACCGTCGGGTCATCCAGACGGGGCATTGTTTTGGCTTCTCTGTGTGACCCGCTATAATCCGCCGCTATCTCGCGGCCTAAGAACACGTGACCTTACTTATTAGAGTTTTATCCCTCGGCCTGTTGCTCTTGGCCGGGCAAGCACACGCCCAACTCAATATTGAAATTACTGGGGGCGGTGCAAATCAGATCCCCATCGCGATCGCGCCGTTCGCGGGCGAGAGCGCTTTGCCTGCTTCAATCACACAGGTCATCGAAGCCGACCTGGCGCGCAGCGGCCGTTTTCGCACCTTGTTCGTCCCGCCGCAGAATCCGGCGTTGTCCGACGCTACCGCCGTCGACTTGAGCGCATGGCGCGCCCGTACCGCTGATGCACTGGCCGTTGGCGGCGTCTATCCGCAAGCCGGCGGGCGCGTGGAGGTGCGCTTCAAGCTCTATGACGTCCCACGCCAGGCCTCGCTGGGTGGTTTGAGCTTCACTGTGGCCCCGAATCAGACTCGCCCGGTGGCGCACCGGATCGCGGACTACATTTACGAAAAGTTGACCGGCGATCGCGGTGTGTTCAGCACGCGCATGGCGTATGTGGTCAAAGCGGGACCGAACTACCAGTTGCAGATCGCCGATGCCGACGGCGTGAATCCGCAGACCGCGCTGAGTTCGCGCGAGCCGATCATCTCCCCCGCCTGGTCGCCCGACGGCAGCCAGATCGCCTATGTTTCGTTCGAGAACAAGCGCCCGGTGGTGTATGCGCACAGCCTGCAGACCGGTCAGCGGCGCGCACTGGCGAAATTCCCGGGCTCCAATAGCGCACCGGCCTGGTCGCCCGACGGCCGGCAATTGGCCGTGGCCCTGTCGAAAGAAGGCGGAACGCAGATTTATCTGATCAACGCCGATGGGCCGGGCGTACAACGACTGACGAGAACGCGCGCCATCGACACGGAACCGTTTTTCGCGCCGGATGGGCGATCGATCTACTTCACCTCCGATCGCGGCGGTTCGCCGCAGATCTATCGCACGCCGGTCAGCGGGGGTCGCGCCGAGCGCGTGACGCTGTCCGGCAGTTACAACGTAAGCCCGCGCGTCAGCCCCGATGGCCGCACGCTGGCCTATATCGCCCGCGAAGGCGGGCGTTTCCAAGTTGCCGTGCTCGACCTGGCGAGCGGACAATCGCAAGTGCTGACGGATACGCAGCGCGATGAGTCGCCCAGCTTCGCACCCAATGGCAAGATGATTCTGTACGCGACTGAAGTTGGGGGGCGTGGTGTGTTATCCATCACGTCGAGCGACGGTCGCGTCAACCCACAGCGGCTTTCAGTACCTGCAGCCGATGTACGCGAGCCCGCTTGGGGCCCTTATCCCTCGAACTAAATCAATGGAGAATTAGATGAAGAAGATTATCGCCGTTGCGGCGTTTGCGATGTTGATCGCAGGTTGTTCCAGCACGCCGACTACCGACGGCGGCGCGCCCGTGCAGGAAGGAACCGCACCGTCCGGTCCGAGCGCCGGCGCGGTAGACGGTCGCAGTGTCGCAGGCGATCCGCTGAATGATCCGAACCATCCGCTGTACAAATCGCTGCAGGCCCGCAGCGTGTTTTTCGACTATGACAGCGATGCCATCAAGTCGGAGTTCGTGCCGGTGGTCGAGGCGCACGCCCGTTTTCTGCGTGACAACGCCAACCGCAAAGTCCTGATCCAGGGCAATGCCGACGAGCGCGGCAGCCGCGAATACAACCTGGGCCTCGGTCAACGCCGTGCCGACGCAATCAAGAGCCGTATGACGCTGTTGGGCGCGAATGCGGGTCAGATCGAATCGACCAGCCTCGGCGAAGAAAAGCCGCGCTGCACCGAAGCGACCGAAACCTGCTATGGCGAAAACCGTCGCGGCGATCTGGTTTACTAAGATCACGCGAATCTGGAAGGGGAGCGGGAAATGGTGCGTTACTCCAAATTCCTGATTGCCGCGCTGTTGGCCGTGTACGCGGCGACAGCGCCGGCGGCCCTCTTTGCGGATGACGAGGCGCGACGCGGTGTGCTCGATTTGCGCGCCCGCGTCGATGAGCAGCAACGGCAGATTGAGCAGATGGCCAGCGGCGGTGCGTTAATGAACATCGCCGACTCCATCGATGCATTGCGCCGTGAAATCGCCGAGTTGCGCGGGCAGGTCGAAGTGCTGCACAGCCGTATCGATCTGCTCGACAAGCGGCAGAAGGATTTGTACGTCGATCTCGACAATCGACTGCGCAAATTCGAACAGAACCAGGCCGAGCATGACAGTGCCGCGCAAGCGGCGGCGGCCGAGCAACAAGCGTACGAAGCAGGGTTGGCGCACTTCAAGGCGAACAACTACGGGGCGGCCATACAGAGTCTGCAGTCCTTCCTGACAACCTATCCGGAAAGCGCACTGGCGCCCTCGGCACAGTACTGGATCGGCAACGCTCATTACGCCCTGCGCGATTACAAGGCGGCGATCGCGGCACAGGACAAGGTCGTGAAGACGTGGCCGGATAATGCCAAGGCCCCGGATGCACTGCTCAATATGGCGAGCAGTCAGGCGGAATCGGGTGATCTGCCCGGTTCGCGCAAGACGCTGCAGGCGGTGGTGGCGAAATACCCTAAAAGCCCGGCAGCCGAGCAGGCGAAGCAACGCCTGGCCAAGCGCTGATCGCACAATTGATAAATCACGAGCCGCACATGCGGCTCGTGATTTTTTTCTGAACTTCCATCGAGTTCACCGCCTGGGAACACCCGATTGCAAGGGGCCGAGGATGGTCGCGAGTGCGCGAAATCCTGCTAGCGAGGACAATTCAAGCCGTTGTCCTTATCGTTTTGAACTCGTGACGTGACATGTTGAAAAATATCGATCAGCGCCCCTGCCGAGCCGTCGTGCTGGTTTCAGGCGGTCTCGATTCGGCCACGGTGCTCGCCATGGCGCGCGAGCAGGGCTACGAGTGCTACGCGCTCTCCGTCGATTACAAACAGCGGCATCGCGTCGAGTTGATCGCCGCGGCGCGCGTTGCGCAGGCACTGGGCGCGAAGGCGCACAAAATTGTGGCGGTCGATCTATCGGCCTTCGGCGGCTCGGCGTTGACCGACGAGCGGATCGATGTGCCGACCGGTGGGGTCGCGACCGAAGGCATCCCGATCACCTACGTACCGGCGCGCAACACCATCATGCTATCGCTGGCGCTTGCCTGGGCCGAAGTGCTGAACGCACGCGACATTTTCTTTGGCGCGAATGCGGTGGATTACTCGGGTTATCCGGACTGCCGCCCGGCTTATGTCGAAGCCTTCGAAAAGATGGCTAACCTGGCCACCAAGGCAGGCATCGAAGGGCAGCGCCTCACCATCCATGCGCCGATCATTGCGCTGAGCAAAGCCGACATCATCCGCCGTGGCACTGCACTGAGCGTCGACTACGGGCTCACCGTGTCCTGCTATCAGGCCGATGCCGAGGGGCGTGCCTGCGGACGTTGCGATTCCTGTCGGCTTCGTCGCGCCGGTTTCGAGGCCGCAGGCGTACCTGACCCGACGCGCTACGTGCTTTAATCTCATATATGCGCCTCCGCGCGTCCACGTTCCCAGAGTATTTTCATGAACGAAGTCGATCCCGGCAGCCTGATTCCCTATGTGCAGTGGGGCAGCTTCGCGCTTGCCTTCATCTTCGGCTTCGTCGGCAACAAAACGCATTTCTGCACCATGGGCGCGGTGTCCGACATCGTCAACATGGGCGACTGGTCGCGCATGCGCATGTGGTTGCTCGCCATCGCCGTGGCCATCCTGGGCACGTATGCGCTCGGCGCGGCCGGTCTGATCGATACGCACAATTCGATTTACACCTCGCCCAATTTCATCTGGCTGTCGCATCTCGTCGGCGGTTTGCTGTTCGGTATCGGCATGACGCTCGGGTCCGGTTGCGGCTCCAAGACCTTGATACGCGTCGGCACGGGCAATCTTAAATCGCTCATCGTGCTGGTATTCATGGCGATCGCGGCGTACATGACGCTGCGCGGTCTGTTCGGCGCCTTCCGCGCCA
This sequence comes from Nitrosomonadales bacterium, assembly GCA_036676355.1. Classification (GTDB taxonomy): domain Bacteria; phylum Pseudomonadota; class Gammaproteobacteria; order Burkholderiales; family SG8-39; genus ZC4RG42. The sequence goes on from JAKFDA010000016.1 coordinate 12,362, forward strand.
ATGTGCTCGATGTTGTGGCGGTGCAGTTGCCCGCGAACCAGGACGTGCCCTCGCTGTTCGCGACCATATTCGGCGGCAGTCGCGATGCCTTTGCCCTCATTGCCGCACTGGCCGTCGCCGGAGCGTTGCTGGCGTTCGTCTTCGTGAAGCGCGAAGGCTGGAACAAGGATGTCATGCTCGGCGGTATCGTCACCGGCCTGGTCATCGTCGGCGGCTGGTACGTCAGCGGTACGATGGGCTACGTCCCGGAAGATCCGGAATCGCTGCAGGAAGCGTGGGTTGCGACCAACACCGGGCGCATGGAGTCGCTGTCGTTCGTCGCGCCGCAAGCGTTCACGCTCGAGTGGCTGATGTTCTGGACCGATTCCAGCAAGCTGATTACGTTCGGCATTGCTTCAGCAATCGGCGTGATCGCCGGGTCGCTGGCCTATGCACTGATGAGTCGCACGTTCCGGCTTGAATCGTTCCGCGACGCAGGGGATATGCTGAATCACATGTTGGGCGGCACCCTGATGGGCTTCGGCGGTATCACCGCGCTCGGCTGCACCATCGGTCAGGGCATCAGCGGATTTTCGACGCTCGCGCTCGGCTCGATTCTGACCTTCGCCGCTATCGTGACGGGCTCCGCGCTGACGATGAAATACCAGTACTGGCGACTCATGCGTGAGGCCTGAATCGAATTTTGCGCGTTGAAACGTTGACCGGAGCGGCGGCGGTAACTTAAAATCCCGCCTCTTTTGGGGCGTTAGCTCAGTTGGTAGAGCAGCGGACTTTTAATCCGTTGGTCGCAGGTTCGAATCCCGCACGCCCTACCAGTATCGAAAAGGGGTTCGCTTCGGCGAACCCCTTTTGTTTTTTGCATGTGCCTTCGTAGAACGGAGCAATGGGGCCCTGATCCCGTTGCTGCAATGCGTGTCCCACCAACATGAAGGCGCTTGGGAGTTGATTCGAAGCGTGATGTCCATTGCCGCGTTGATCTCCTCGTCCACGGTTTCAGGGCGCTTGCGGTTCATTGCCCGCAGCGGTCGGAGTGGCCATTCGGCGCCGCGCGGATGAAATTCGCATTCTGCATCTTCGCGTATTTCCCCTATGGCGGTCTGCAGCGCGACTGCATGCAACTGGTACGCGAATGCCAGCGCAGGGGACACATTGTCGACCTGTATACGGGAGAATGGGACGGACCGATGCCGGATGATATTTCAGTGGTCCTGGTTCCATCCCGCGCGCTCACCAATCACGGCGTCAACGTCCGCTTCGCGCGGAACGTATTGGCGCGCCTGCCGGCCGGCGCTTACGACGCGGTCGTCGGGTTCAACAAAATGCCCGGGCTGGACGTGTATTACGCAGGTGATGTCTCTTACGCGCAGCGGGTGCTGCCGTTGTCGCCGGTCAAGCGTGCCATGCCTCGCTATCGACGACTCCTCGCGTTCGAGCGAGCCGTATTCGGGCCGACATCCACGACTGAAATCGTGTTGCTCGCGGAAAGTCAGCAGGACGATTACGCGCGCCATTACGGCACGCCGCCGCATCGCTTTCACATCATGCCGCCGGACATGCCCGCGGATCGTCTTTTTGCGGGCGATCGAAGCGTTGCCCGGATATCGGCGCGGGATCGCTTCAAGCTGCGGGCCGTCGACCGTCTGATTCTCATGGTCGGATCGGGCTTCAAGGCCAAGGGCGTCGATCGTGCGATTCGTGCGCTCGCGGCCTTGCCGGAGTCGCTGCGCGAGCACGCACGCCTGGTGGTGGTGGGCGAAGACAATGCGGCGTCGTATCGTGCGCTTGCCAGAGCGCTCAACGTTTCGGCGAGGGTCGAATTCACCGGAGGACAAAGCAATGTCGAACCCTATTACCTGGCTGCAGATTTATTGATACATCCCGCGTATCACGAAATGACGGGCACTGTGCTGCTCGAAGCGATGGGCCATGGGCTGCCGGTGTTGGCGACCGATACATGCGGCTTCGCAGTTCATATAACGCGCGCGAAGGCGGGCGAAGTGCTTGACTCGCCATTCAATCAGGATGCGTTGAACGATAGGCTGGCGGCCATGCTTGGCTCATCCGAGCGAGAGGAGTGGGGCGCGAACGGGTTGCGCTATATGCGCCGGTTACCGCTCGGTTTGCGCGCGCGGTCCGCAGCCGATGTGATCGAGCAAACTGCCCGACGCACGCCGATGCCCCGCGCTACTGCCCGATGAGCGATTTCTTCATAACGCCCGAGTTGCGCGACGCGCTGGGCGGGCGAGTGGCATTCGATACCTTGCTCAACATGCCCGGCCAGGTGTTCCGGCAGGTCGAGCGTCGGCGTACGGTGCGTTTCGAAGCAGGCGGCAAGGCTTATTTCGTGAAGGCGCACTACGGCGTCGGCTGGCGCGAAATTTTCAAGAATCTCTTCACCCTGCGCTTACCTGTGCTGGGCGCCACAAACGAATGGCGCGCTATTCGTCGCGTGGAGGCGCTGGGCCTCAAGGCGCCGACCATTGCGGCTTACGGCGTGAGGGGATCGAATCCTGCCACCAGAGAGTCTTTCCTGGTGACGGAGGATGTTGGTTCGTCGATTTCGCTCGAGGATTACTGTCGCGAGTGGCGGAATGCGCCACCGGGATTTGCGCAGAAGCAAGACCTTATTCGCGAAGTGGCGCTGATTTCCAAGGCGCTGCACGAGGGCGGCGTAAATCACCGCGATTACTATCTGTGTCATCTTCTGCGACCGCTTTCCGGAACCGATACCGGTCTTATCGTGATCGATCTGCACCGCGCTCAGATTCGTCGGGTAACGCCTCGTCGCTGGATCGTCAAGGATATCGGCGGTTTGTATTTCTCCGCCATGGATATCGGCCTGACGCAGCGCGACCTGTTCCGATTCATGAGAATTTATGCGGGTCGGTCGCTGCGCGAATTACTCAACCAAGAGAATGCTTTATGGAGCGATGTGAAGCGCCGCGCGCTGAGGCTATACCAGGAATGATCAAGCGGACATTGAGCGTGTGGTTGACGCGCTATCGAGTCGAATCCGTTGCCGTTTTGGTCAGCTTGCTGCTTTCGCTATGGCTGATCTACCTCGATGATGTCATCAACAGCGACGGCGTGCTGTATCTGACCAGCGCCGAAAGTTTTGCACGCGGGGACTGGCAAACCGCCGTCGGGATCTATCGATGGCCGCTGTACGCATGGCTGATTTCGGTAGTGCAGCAAGCAGCCGGTCTCGGCAGCGACTCGGCCGCGTATGTCCTCAACACGCTGCTCTACGCGATTCTGGTCTGGTCTTTCATCGCGATAGTCCGGACGCTCAATGCGAACAATAGAACGCTGTGGCTGGCTGCGCTTTTTATTCTGGTGCTTCCTTCGCTTAACGGCTATCGGTCCTTCGTGATCCGGGACATCGGTTTCTGGACGTTTTATCTGCTCGCGTTGCTGGCGTTTTTCAGATTCCAACTCCAACCGGCGTTCGCGCGCGCGCTGTCGTGGGGAATGGCCATGGCGGTGGCCACGTTGTTTCGCATCGAAGGGATTGTCTTCCTGCTGTTGCTGCCGACGGTTGTGCTATGGCGGCCCGGGCGCAAGTGGAAACGGGCGTTAGCGGATTTTGCTCGACTGCACGCCGTGGCGCTCGCAGGTTTGTTCGCGGCGGCGGCATGGTTCAGCGGCGCAGGAGGCGAACGCTTATCCGGCCGTCTTTTTGAGCCGATGCTTTGGCTGGAACTGTTCGGCAAACAACTCACCAGCGGTCTGGCGGGGAAGGCGGAGCTCCTGGCGCAGCATCTTCTTAACGCCTATTCGGAAGATTTTGCGATGCCGGGCGTACTGGTCATCCTGCTGCTCATTCTGGTCACGCACGCAGTCAAGGGCTTGAGCCTGCTCGGTGTCGTCGCAACCGCTTATGCGTGGATCAACCGGGCGATGCCGGTGTCGACCGAGATCAAGCGAAGCCTGTCGTGGCTGATCGCGCTGAACTTCGCCGTGCTGATCGTTTTTGTGACTGAGCAGTTCTTTCTGACCGGGCGATATGTGATGGCGCTTGCGCTGACCCTCGCTTTGTACGTTCCGTTCGGTTTGAATCGTATTCATGAACGGTGGAGCGAAGCGCGAGCCCATGAACGAGCCGAAGGAAAATGGCTTTTCCCGGTCGCAATGCTGCTCATCGTCTTCATGGTGGTGGACAGCTTGTGGTCGTTCGGGCCGTCCGGGCGGTATCTGAAGGAGGCCGGCCGTTGGCTGCAGGCGAACACAGCGGCGGATGCGCGAATTTACGGTAACAACGCCATCATTAATTATTACGCCGGCAAAGGAAGCGTTACTCGGGAAAACGACTCGCCAGTTGAGGATTTTCGCCTCGACGAGAATGTCCGGACATACGATTACGTGGCTGTGGTGGTGAAGCGCCAGGATGTCATTCCCAAAGCGCTCGCCGATGCACCGATGATCCAATCGTTCAGCAACGAGCGAAACGACCGTGTTCTGATTTTCAGGGTCTCGGACCTGAAAGTAGGTTCTTGAAAGAAATCCTCGGATAAGCACTGTGGCGCGGGGCGAACGTGTCGGCCGATGTGTCGTGCGACATAAAGCGCTCCACGCCGAATGGTTCAGCGCGGCACGGTCTTCCCCGAAGCGGATGATGCAGAGTCGTGCGCGAGCGCCTTGCCGCCCTCGGTCAGATTTTGATATTCGACAACAGCGGGCGCCTCAGGCAATTGTATCGCTCGTCGTACCGGCCGGGTCATGCGCTTCCAGCAGCGCGTTGAACATTTGGCTCAGTGCCTGGTCGTTGTTCCAGTTTTGCATGAACCGCCGCAGATCGCGTTGCAATGCGCCGGACGCTGCTATCGCGTTCGAATGTTTGCGCATGGCGTCCAGATCGATGAAAGCGGGCTGATCCGCAGTGATCAGGATGTTCGTCGCTTTCATGTCGCCGTGGCTTAGATTCAAGGCGCGCAAACGCTCGATCAGCGCAACGATGCGTTGCGCCACGGCGGTTCGACGCTGTTCGGAAACGTCGGCGCGCATCAAAAACCGCGCACAGTCCTGACCTTGCGAGTGTTCGGCAAGAAAATACGCCACGCGTCGCAGTGGGCCGATGCGTTGCTCTATCAACGCGATCGGCCGCGGCGTGGCGATATCGTAGAAGCGCAGGCGTTGTGCATTCCGCCAAGAGATGGCCGCGCGGGTGGGTCGGAACGCGCGCTGCAGGCTGTGGACCACGTTTTTGAGGTTGTAGCGTTTGATTACGACTTCGCGCCCATCGATTTGGGCGACGGCCACGGTGGCGGTGTTGCCGCGTTTCAGATAACGCGCGTTGATGAATAGCGATTCGGGATCATCAAGCGCCTTTTGCATGGCCTCGCTGTAGTCGCGACGGTCGCAGACGTAGTAATGATCGAAGTGCTTGCGACTGACGAAAGCGGACGATTCGCGGAATATTTTCTTCAGGTAGATGCGCTCTCTGCGATCGCGCCGTCGGACGATTGCGCGTCCCAGCGCAGCGCGGTCCGGCGGCGTGACGCGCCAGCTCCGCGCGCGTGCGTAGTCGTCAAAAGCGGCCAGAGCGGCACGATCATGTTCCGGCGGCAATTGCGCGCACAGCAAGGCAAGATTGTCGAGCGCCTTGACTCTGCCGATCGGGTCGCGTTGAACGGCGATTGCGGCCGCATCGAGCGTATAGACGTCTTCGCCGCGCAGCAGGAAGTTTCCCAGGTGGAGGTCTTCCTGGATCAAGCCGGCATTATGTTGTCGCGCCACTGCTTCGGCGAGTTTGCGAAACAGGTCCTCACGTTCGGATTCGTGCAGCGTTACACCCCAGACTTCGGCGGCGGTGCGGGCGGGGGAGATGCGTTCGTATACGACGATGTGCGCTGCGCCGACACACGCCGTTGCAAGCAGATCGGCGGTGCGTATGCCGCGGGCGAGCATTGCACGCGCACCGTATGCTTCGCGTTCCGCATGCACGCGCGCGCGCGCCGGGTCGACATAAATCTTTGCGACAATCTCGCGATCGTCGAGGGTGCCGCCGCATACCAGCCGTTTTCCGGCGAGATGACGCAGCAATTCGGTGCAGCGTAGCGTCGCGCCGTTGACGGAGAGTTCGAACGGCAGCGGCGGTGATGCGCTGCGTAAGGGGTCGGCCCGTCGGGACGGAGCCATGTCAGTCGTACAGCTTCGATTCGCCCGGCGGGCGAGTCTTGAAGCGCCGATGCAGCCAGTAATACTGTTCCGGCATTTCGCGCACGACGGATTCGATGAAGGCATTCATGCGCGCGGTATCGGCTTCGACGTCGGCGCTCGGAAAATTGTCCCACGCAGGGTAGAACTTGGCGACATAGCCGTCTCTGGTCTGACGCGTGACGAAGGGTACGACCACGGCGCGAGCCATTTTGGCGATACGCGGCAGTCCGGTCACGGTCGCGGCAGGCACGCCGAAGAAAGGAACGAACACGGCGTTACGCGGGCCGAAATCCTGATCGGGCAGGTAGTAGAGCGGCCACTTGTCGCGCAATGCGGCGATGATCGGTCGCACGCCCTCCTTGCGCGAAATGAGATTGACATTGCCGAAGCGGGTGCGTCCGTGCAGCAGCAACCGATCGACCACGGGATTGCGTTGCGGGCCGTATACCGAGGCAACGGGGATGTCCAGCGTGAGCCGCACGCCGCCCATGTCGAGACCGACGAAGTGCGGCGCGAGGAGAATGACGGGTTGGTCGCGCACAGCCTCCAGATGCTCGCGTCCCTCGATGCGAATGAGGCGACGAATGCGAGCGCGCGAGGACCACCACAGAATGCCGCGTTCGAGCAGGCTCGCGCCGGTTGCGGCGAAGAGTTGCCGCACCGCTGCGCGCCGCTGCGCCTCGCTCCACTCTGGAAAGCACAGGCGCAGGTTCGTTTCTGCGATGTTGCGGCGGCGTCCCGCCAGTGCGTGCATGACCCGTCCCAGCCCCAGACCAAGCGGGCGCAACAGCGGCAGGGGAAGAAGACGAACAAGCCAGACGAGTGCGAGGCCGATACGAATCATGGAATCAGTGTATGTCGTGACAGGCGCCGGCGTGTATACGATGCGCGCCGTGCGATGCGGGAGCGGCCCGAACGATATGACAAGACGATGGCGCAGGCAAATTTTCGCCTGCTCACGGCGAGGTGAAACGGGTCGAACGGCAGCGGGCTAGGCGCCTTGCGCCTTGATTTGCCGGTTCTGTGCGGCGTTGATGTGCTCGCGCTCCATTTTCAGGAACCACCGGCGGACGAAGAAAGAAGCGACGATCAGCAGCAGGACGACACCGATGACGAGCGGGTAGTTGATCTTCGCCGGATCAGTGAGCGCGGTTTCGATCTGGTCGCCGAACACTGTTGCGGCCAATACGCCGGGCAACAGGCCCAGCGCGGTGCCGGCGGTGAAGTCGAAAAGCTTGATGCGAATTGCGCCGGCCAGCAGGCTTTCCACCACGAATGGCGCGAGCGGCACGAGCCGCAATGCCGTCATCGCGATCAAGCCGCGTTGCCGCAGAATGTTGCTCAACCGATTCAGGCGTTCGCCGGCGATGCGACGCACCGTATCGCGATCCATCATCCGGCCGACGCAATAGGCGACGACCGCCGACACGACGATGCCCGTCATGGAATAGGCGAATCCCAGCCATGGTCCAAATGCGACCACGGCGGCGAGTGTGATGAGCGGGCGGGGGAACATCACGACGCTGGCCGGTATGTACGCGAGAACGATGGCCAGCGGCGCCCACCACCGCCCGGAAAAATCGCGCGCCCAGCCGGTAATGTTTTCCGCGGTGAAGACGTCGGCCAGCGGCGTAAAGCGCCAGGCTAGGGCCAGCGCTGCGATGCCGCCGGCCGCCAGCCCCACCTTCACCCAGCGCGATTTGCGCGAATCGCTTTCGACATCGGGTGAAAACTGTTCGATCAGGCTGTCGAGCGAGACTGGTTTTTCCATGTCTGCGATCGCAGCGGCGTTGATTACGGTTTCGGACCACTGCGGCAGATCGTCGAGCGGCTTCAGCGTGCGCGCCTCGGACTGCAGCATTTTCACTGCGCCGCTGATGGAGCCGCTTTGCGCCACGGCGCGGGCCACGTGCTCGGGCGCCGCGTGGAGGTGCTCGGCGAGCAGCGAATCGCGAAAGCGGCGAATCACCTCCCGCACGTGCACGTCGCCGCCGGCTTCGATGACCGCATCGCATTCCGTATCCACGCCCATCGAGCGGTTGCTCAGATTCGAAGAGCCGATGCGCAGCCACTCGTCGTCTACCGCCATCAGCTTGGAGTGCATGTCGATGCAGGTCCCCGCGCGCAATCCGTCGATATGCGGGTAGTACACGTTGAAGCGATGATTGCGATCGGCGGCGCGCAGATCGCGAATCAGGCGGGTACGCAGTACGTGCATGGTCATTTCTTCGAGCCATCCGTGGCTGAGCAGCCGCGTAACCAGCACGATCTCCGGACCGTCGTCCTCTTGCAGGCGCGCGGTAAGCGCTTCGGCGATCTTGTACGACGTGAAGTACTGATTCTCGATATAGATGTAGTCCCGCGCGCGCGCGATCATGTCGAGATAGAGTTGTTCCACGTCGCGCACTGCCTTGCCGCCATTGGTCGGCGGCGAAGTGCAGGCGATGCCGATGTCGACATCGGTGAAATCCGCTTTGATTTGCGGCGGCCACGGATCGCCGATGGTGTCCGCGGATCGCAGCGTCTCGTGCGTGGCGCGCGACCAGCGCGCGCGCGCGATGCGCGCCAAAGATTCGGCCGCTTCACCGTCCACCATCATCATCAGGTCATGAAAGGGCGGATAGGGTTTATGGTCGACCACGCGGCGCGGATCATCGGGCCGGTGTTCAGGCGTATCCCAGCGCCTGCAGGTGAGATCGAGGCCGCCGACGAAGGCCACCTTGTCGTCGATCACTACGATTTTCTGATGATGCGAGCCGGCCAGCGGATGCGTATCGTCGAAATGCACATGCACGCGCCGATGAGGATTCCAACTCAATCCATAAATCGGCGAGAACTCGCGCTCCGTACCGAAGATCACCGGATAGTCCCAATCGAGGATATGGATATGCAGCCGGCGCCGGCGCCGCGCCAGACCATTGAGGAACTCGCCCAGACGACTCGGGCGCTTGTCCTCTGCGTCGAAATGCAGCCGCGTACGGCTGTCGAAATCCCATGACAGAATCATGATCGAGCGTTGCGCGCGTTCGGCGGCGCGCATGAACGCCGCGAAGTAGGCGTCTCCATCGACCAGCAGCGCAACGCGTGGCGCACGCGCCACCGAGCAGCTGTTTTCACCAGGACGGAACAAGGTGGTCGGGGAGCGCGGTTCGGACACAGAGCTTTTTCCTGTCGAGGGTTTAGGGGATGTCTGATTAAGTGCCGAGGATGGTCGCGAGTGTGCGAAGCTGTACGAGCGAGGAGAAAGCAATCAATCGCTTATGCGCAACGAACTGGCGACCCCCTTTATCAAACAACCTTGATCGGAGCTTCCTTGGGCGCCCGGATTGAATTCTGTTTCGTCGGGAGGGCGCTCTCGGCGCCTGCGGGTCGGGCATGGTTCGATTTCAGCCAGAATCGTGCCGATAGCGGACCGGCCTTGCTGCGTCAGATTGTCGTAATCCCGGCAATCGCTGCGACCGCGTGGGCGGCGCGGGTGCGCAATTTGTTCCATGTGTGACGCGCTACGCGGCGGCGATGCAGTCGCTCCGGTATCGTTGACCAACTTCCATGACCGCATCGTCACCGCGTTGCCATACTTCGTGAGCGGTTCTTCTTTCACCTCTACGCTGGGCCTGCGCCGCCGGCCGGTCGCCGATTCGGCCTTGCGCGACATCGACTATGTTGCGGCTGGCAAGCGCGCGAATGACGGCGAGTTCAGGCAGGCGGCCGAACAATTGCTCTTTCGCCTGTGGCAGGAAGAAGAAGGCTACGACTGGTTTCTTGCCGTGCCGTTCGCCTTCAAACAACTTATCGACCTGCATGCCGCTGTACGGCATGCCGTTGCGGTCATCGGCGAAAAACCGCAGCCGCTCACCCGCCATCCGCTGTTTCATCCGGTGTTCGCCGCCTTTGCGCTGGGCTTTGCCCAGGGTCTGGTCGCGGCGCATCGACGCAAGCATTTGCGCTGGCATGGTGAAAGCGGCGATCTCACGCGCATGCAGCAGGAGCAATGCGACGGCTGGGGTGTGGAAATCGCCACCTACTATATTGCCGCGATCGATGCGTACGGTATTTTCGGCAAGGCGACCGACGTCGAACTGTATGGAATCAGCGACAAATGGTGGACGCTCGGCGACGCGCAACGGGTCGAGGCCGTAGCCGGGGTGCACGATTGTGTGCGGGCGGGACGGCAGGCCGCCGAACACTGGTCCGACGATGAGCGCGTGGACGTCGCAGCGCAGTTGGCCGCGGTGCTCGACAGTGTCATCGCGGCGGCATCCGACGTGCGTTGACTCGGCACTTTACCGCTTACAGATTGATCACCCCCACCAGGGGCAGATGGTCGGATGCAACGCGCGCCAGGCGCGAATTGTGAACTCGCACATCGTGCAGCAAGGCCCGCGGCCGCACCCAGATGCGATCGAGCGCAAACAGCGGGTTGCCGGACGGAAAAGTGCGCGGCGAAGGCGTTTCCTTGAAGTAGGCATGCAGCCAGCGTAACGGCCGGCCCCACAGAAACCACTCGTTCAAGTCGCCGATCAGAACGGTGGTCATCGCTTCGTCGTCTTCGAAGGCGCGCAGCAGACGCTTGATCTGCGTGCGGCGCTCTGCCGGCAGCAGACCCAGGTGCGTGGCAATAACCCGCAGTGAGTGGGTCGGACATGCCAGTTCAATGTCCAGCGCCCCGCGCGGTTCGCGACGTCGCACACTGAGATCGATGTGGCGTACGGCGCGTATCGGATGCCGCGAGAGTACCGCGTTGCCGTAAGCGCCCCGCTTCGGATGGGCCAGTGTCGGCCCGGCCGCAGCCCTGAAATTCAGGCCTTCGGCGAGAAAACGCAGCATGTCGAAGCCGCCGGCGCCAAGTTGGACTTCCTGCAAGCCGATCACATCGGCATCGATTTCCTGCAGCACTTCGAGGATTCGTTGCGGCAGATAACGGCGGTCGCGGCCGATGGCGAGATGGATGTTGTATGACACGACGTTCAGTGCCGCCGCGGTCGGCGCAGGCTCGTCCTGAGCCGGCTGTTCGCCGGAATAAGCCGGTATGGGAATCGTATCGTCGCGTTCGTGTTCGTAAGTCATTCCGGGCTTGTGCGCTCGCTTGCACGTTTTGTATCCATGCAAAGCCTACGCCGCGCCCCATACCGGTTTGGCAGCGGCGAGTCGAGCCCTCATACTATCTGCCCTTGTTTGCGTCGTTTTGCGCCATGGACGAAGACCCTCGCCCCGATACGTCTCATATTCCTCCGCCGCCATCGGAACGCGTGCTGGCGATCATGCGTTTCGTCTTTGCCATGCTCGGCCTGGGCGCATTGGTCGGCGTCTGGTCGATCACGGATCAGCTCGGTACGCCATGGCGCATCGCTTTGGCGGTGCTGGTGGCCGCGCCTTTTTTGCTGATCCCGGATCTGTTGCGTGATAAATCCAAGCCGCCGCCGGGTTTCAAACCACGCAAGTGGGAAGATGACGAACAGTAAGCTGTGCCGGATATCCGTCGCGCTAACGCGGTCACGACGCTTGGCAGCATGAGCGCGACGAGAACCAGGACCGTCGCGCTGCGTGCGCTGCGAGACGCGTTCGGCGTTTTTCCGACCGGCGTGGCCGTTGTGACCACTTGCGGTGCTGACGGCACCCCGGTGGGCGTGACGGTGAATTCCTTCGTGTCGCTGTCGCTCGATCCGCCGCTCGTTGCGTGGTCGCTCAATCGCGCATCCCCCAGTCGGGCGGCGTTCGAGCGGAACAGCAATTTCGCGATCAACGTCCTGAGTGCGGAGCAGATCCATTTATCGCGCCGTTTCGGATCGCGCACGCCCGACAAGTTCAGTGGTCTGAAGTTCGATCGGGGCGCCGGCGGCGCGCCGTTGCTGGCAGGGTCCGCGGCGCACTTCGAATGTCGCGTGACGGCCGCGTATCCGGGCGGGGATCATGTGCTCTTCGTCGGCAATGTCGAACGTTTCGCGCATGACAGTTCGCGCGTACCCCTGATGTTTCACGCGGGTCGATACCATGTACCCGGCGGAGAAATAAGTTGACCGGACAAGCGCCGTTCGGGCGTCAAACTTGCTGCGGATTTAGACCGGCCGTGTAAGCGCTCGCTCGACGCTGCATTAATACCGCGGTGCACGGTTGTTGTCGCTCGCGCCGATAACGTTTGTTATGCCGGGACGCCGTCGAAACGGTCTTCTCTTCAATCAGCGGTACGCGCAGGGAGAGCAGCATGGGCGATGCGCAGCAGCACTCTCCGCTATCCGAGCAGCGCCTGTCGGATGTGGAGCGCTGCGAGTTGTCGGCTTATAACGCCGCATTCGAGCAACTTGGATTTTCCTGGCGCTGGAGTGAAGCGGACTACCGGGCCCTGTCGGATTTGCCCGATGCGACCGCGCGTGTCGAGTGCTATATCCGCGACCGTCATCCTCATCTGCTGCGCGCCTACGATCCGGCGGCACTCGCCGCGCTGATCGAAGAACGCAAACGCGAATGCGAGGCCGGCGCGCTGCCGCCCGATCGCTCGCAAAGTTTCGATCCTGAATTTCGCCCGCTCTGAGGAGGCTGCCATGAAATTCTGCGTGGTCGGAAGTGGCGCTATCGGTGGCTATCTGGCGGTAAAGCTTGCGCTGTCCGGACAGGATGTCACCGTCGTTGCGCGCAGCCGCAATCTCGATGCCATTCGAGCACGAGGCCTTGAACTGCTCAATCACGACGGTGAGCATGAAGCGCGCGTACAGGTGCGCGCGGTATCGGCGCCGCATGAGGCGGGCGAACAGGATGTGGTGATCCTCGCGGTCAAGGCCCACCAGGTTGCGCCGCTGGTCGAAGATCTCGCCGCGCTGGTGCAGGGTGATACCGTGCTGATGCCGATGCAGAACGGTATCCCGTGGTGGTATTTTCAGCGCATCAACAGCCCCTATGAGGGGCGTGCGGTCGAGTCGGTCGATCCGGGTGGTGTCATTGCCCGCACCATCGATCCGGCGCGTATCGTGGGTTGCGTCGTGTATCCGGCGGCCGAACTGCAGATGCCGGGTGTGGTGCGCCACGTCGAGGGCACGCGTTTCCCCATCGGTGAGCTGGATGGTCAGACGACCGAGCGTGCAGAGTCGATTTCGGGTGCGCTCACGGCAGCCGGACTGAAGTCGCCGATCCTGCCCGATATCCGTAGTGAAATCTGGCTCAAACTGTGGGGCAACCTTAGTTTCAATCCCATCAGCGCGCTGACCCACGCGACGCTGGAAGGCATCTGCAAATACCCGATCTCGCGCCAGTTGGCGCGCTCGATGATGCTCGAAGCGCAGGCGATCGCACACAAAGTCGGCGCCCATTTTCGCGTCGATGTCGAGCAACGCATCGCGGGCGCGGAGAAAGTCGGCGCGCACAAGACTTCGATGCTGCAGGATGTCGAAAGCGGTCGTGAGCCGGAGATCGATGCGCTGCTCGGTTCGGTGATCGAACTCGGACGTATTACCGACACGCCGACACCCACGCTCGATGCGGTGTATGCGTGCGTGAAATTGCTCGCTCAGGTGCTGGCGCAGCAAGAGGCTGCGGTCCGGCTGAATGCACGCGATACAGGCGCTGCCACGGCCGCGTCGTCGGGTGAAACACGCATGCCGATCACCGGATGACCTGTGTCGTGCCGCTTTCCGGATCGTGCAACGTGTCCTCTGAAATTTGACAAGCGCAGGCGCCGTCGCTGAACATTGCATTCAGCAAAGATATCGTTTCACTATCCGGAAAGCGCTCGCGCCTCAGCGGGCCCGGAATCCCCTAGGAGTCCCAGTATGGCCAAGATGAGAGCAGTTGACGCTGCCGTTCGTGTTATGGAGCTGGAAGGCATCGATCAGGCCTTCGGTGTCCCCGGTGCGGCAATCAACCCCCTATACAGCGCAATGAAAAACCGCGGCAGCATCGCGCATGTGCTTGCACGCCACGTCGAAGGCGCTTCGCATATGGCCGAAGGCTATACGCGGGCCAAAGCCGGCAATATCGGCGTGTGCCTCGGCACCTCGGGTCCGGCCGGTACCGACATGATCACCGGCCTGTATTCCGCACTGGGCGATTCCATCCCCATTTTGTGCGTCACCGGTCAGGCGCCGCGCGCCCGTCTGTACAAGGAGGATTTCCAGGCCGTCGATATCGAATCGATCGCCAAGCCGGTGACCAAGTGGGCCGTCACCGTACGCGAGCCGGCGCTGGTGCCGCGCGTGTTTCAGCAGGCCTTTCACATCATGCGTTCGGGTCGTCCCGGTCCGGTGCTGATCGATCTGCCGGTCGACGTGCAGGTGGCCGAGATCGAATTCGATCCGGATACCTATAGCCCGCTGCCGGTGTACAAACCCGCCGCGACGCGCGCCCAGGCCGAAAAAGCCTTCGACATGCTGTGCGAATCGAAGCGCCCGCTGGTGGTTGCCGGTGGCGGTGTTATCAGCGCCGATGCTTCCGACCTGCTGGTGCAGTTCGCCGAACTCACCGGCGTGCCGATCATCCCGACGCTGATGGGCTGGGGCGCGATTCCCGATGATCACCCGCTGATGGCCGGCATGGTCGGCCTGCAGACGTCGCATCGTTATGGCAACGCATCGATGCTCGCATCGGACTTCGTACTCGGCATCGGCAACCGCTGGGCCAACCGCCATACCGGTTCGATCGAAGTATTCACGCAAGGCCGCAAGTTCGTGCACGTCGATATCGAGCCGACACAGATCGGTCGCGTGTTCTGCCCGGATTACGGCATCGTTTCCGACGCCAAGGCAGCGCTCGAACTGTTCGTGCAGATCGCGCAAGAACGCAAGAAGGCCGGCAAACTGCCTGATCGTGCCCGCTGGGTGAAGCAGTGCCAGGAGCGCAAGCGCACCATGCTGCGCAAGAGCGATTTCGATCAGGAGCCGATCAAGCCGCAGCGCGTGTATCAGGAGATGAACAAGGCCTTCGGCAAGGATGTCAGCTATGTTTCGACCATCGGCCTGTCGCAAATCGCCGCGGCGCAGTTCCTGCACGTGCAGAAGCCGCGTCACTGGATCAACGCGGGCCAGGCCGGCCCGCTTGGCTGGACCATCCCCGCAGCGCTCGGCGTGGTCGTGGCCGATCCGACGCGCAAGGTCGTCGCGCTCTCCGGCGATTACGACTTCCAGTTCCTGATCGAGGAACTCGCGGTCGGCGCTCACTTCAACCTGCCATACATCCACGTGCTGGTGAACAACGCCTACCTCGGCCTGATCCGTCAGGCACAGGTCAACTTCAAGATGGACTACCAGGTCCAGTTGTCGTTCGAAAACATCAACTCGCCGGAAATGAACGGCTATGGCGTCGACCACGTCGCTGTTGCCGAAGGGCTGGGTTGCAAGGGCATTCGCGTGTTCAAACCCACCGACATCTATCCCGCGCTGATGAAGGCGCAGGAAATGATGAAGGAGTTCAAGGTGCCGGTCGTGGTCGAGATCATTCTCGAGCGCATTACCAACGTCTCGATGGGCACCGAAATCAACGCCGTCAACGAGTTCGAGCCGGTCATCGATCTCGAGCCGGAAATCAGCCTGGATACCCAGGAAGAGTTCGCCTAAGACGTATCACGGGCGAGACGGGACCACGCCCTTTATGATCGAAGGCCGCCGGCGCAAGCCGGCGGCCTCTACACTGAATTACATCGCGTCAGGAGCAATGCAATGCCTAAACTTGCCGCCAATCTGACCATGCTCTACAACGAAATCGATTTTCTTGACCGTTTCGCCGCGGCCGCGAAGAGTGGTTTCAAGGGCGTGGAATATCTGTTCCCTTATGCCTATCCCAAAGAACAACTTGCCGAGAAACTGAAACAGAACGGTCTCACGCAAGTCCTGCATAACCTGCCCGCCGGCGACTGGGCCAAGGGCGAACGCGGCATCGCGTGTCATCCGGACCGCGTGGATGAATTCAAGAAGGGGGTCGCGCAGGCGATCGAATATGCAACCGCACTCGGTTGCAAGCAGGTGAACTGCCTGTCCGGCATCGCGCCGCAGGGTGTCGCCGCCGCCAAGGTGCACGAGACCTTTGTATCGAATCTGCGCTACGCCGCCGGCGAACTGGAGAAGGCCGGCATCAAGCTGCTGATCGAGTCGATCAACACCTTCGATATTCCCGGTTTCTTCCTCAGCACGACCAAGCAGACGCTCGGCATCCTGGACGAAGTGGGGTCGAAGAATCTGTACTATCAGTACGACATCTACCACATGCAGCGGATGGAGGGCGAACTGGCCAAAACCATCGAAGCCAACCTTGCGCGCATCGCCCATCTGCAATTGGCGGACAATCCCGGTCGTAACGAACCGGGCACCGGAGAGATCAACTACGACTTCCTGTTCGGTTTCATCGATCGCATCGGTTATCAGGGTTGGATCGGATGCGAATACAAGCCGAAAACGGAAACTGTTGCGGGTCTGGGCTGGGCGAAGCAGTACCTCGGTTGAACTGCTGACTGAAATACGGAGACCGCAGAGAGCGCGGAGCAAAAGCAAAGGAAGGAAGGTGTTTTCCCTTTCTTCGCACGACGTTCTCGGCGATCAAGCTTTAGGTTTTCAAGGAAAAGGAAGACAACCATGAAAGTCGGATTTATCGGCACAGGTATCATGGGCGCCCCGATGGCGGCCAACCTGATCAAAGGCGGTCATGAGGTTTATCTGTACGACGTGCGCACTCTCCCGGCGGATCTGTCGCAGGCGGGTGGTAAAGCTTGCAAGAGCGGCAAGGAAGTCGCGCAAAACGCCGACATCATCATCACCATGGTGCCGGATACCCCGCACGTGGAAGCCGCGCTGTTCAACAAGGATGGCGTTGCCGACGGTCTGACCAAGGGCAAGATCGTCGTCGACATGAGTTCGATCGCGCCGCTGGAGACCAAGGCTTTCGCCAAGCGCATCAACGATCTGGGCTGCGAATACATCGACGCGCCGGTATCCGGCGGTGAAGTCGGCGCCAAGGCGGCGAGTCTGACCATCATGTGCGGCGGCAAGCAGGCAACCTTCGACAAGGTGAAGCCGCTGTTCGAACTGATGGGCAAGAACATTACGCTGGTGGGCGATAACGGCGCGGGCCAGATCACCAAAGTCGCGAACCAGATCATCGTCGCGCTGAACATCCAGGCCGTCGGCGAAGCGCTGCTGTTCGCGTCGAAAGCCGGCGCGGATCCCGCAAAAGTGCGTCAGGCATTGATGGGCGGTTTCGCCAACTCGAAAATTCTGGAAGTGCATGGCGAACGCATGATCAAGCGCACGTTCAATCCCGGCTTCCGGATTGAGTTGCATCAGAAAGATTTGAACCTCGCACTCCAGGGTGCGCGCGCGCTCAGCCTGAGCCTGCCCGCCACCGCGCTCGCGCAACAACAATTCCAGGCCTGCGCGGCGCACGGCGGCGCCGCTTGGGATCACTCGGCAATGGTGCGTGCCGCGGAAATCGCGGGCAACCACGAAATCGGCGCGATGAACGGCAGCGAGAAACTCGACTGATTTTTCGCGCCAAGCAGTAAAAGCTCGAAACGCGCGCTTGCCGGTCACGGCAGGCGCGCTTTTTTTATGCGCGCCTGGATGCGCGCCTGGTTGTCGCCATCTCCGTTGGCGTCTCGTCACGATTCTTCGATAGCGTGGCGCTTGCTTTCTGCCGAACGCAAGGTCGGTTGGGTGCAACGCCGGACGCAATCGCGACGCCAGTTATTGAACTTTCAGAGAATTTCTGCCGCGCACGCATATATCGGCAACAAAACGCACGACCCAAACCGGGGGTCTTCAATACAGGCCCGGTTTTCGCTGCACGTCATTGCGGTTCGCAGTTCAAAGCGGTCGTGCAAATGGAAGGTTCAGCCCTGATTGTTGTCTACCCGTCCGCCTTGCTGGGGTGGGAAGTCGTATCGCCGGCATGCGACGAGCCGCTTTGCTTCGATGATCGCGCCGGCGCGGTTCAATATGCACGCAACATCGCCGAATCCGTGCGCCCCAGCCGCATCCAGATTGAAGACTGGTATGGCCATATCGAGTGTGAGTGGGTGTTCGCAGTCGAAAACGCCACCGCGACGTAAGCGCTGTTGCACCTTCACTCGCCGGTTATAAGGCCAGGACGCTCGAATCGAGAACGTTTCGCATCGGCAAGCAGGGTGGCATGCCCCGTAAACGGCCTCTGCCGCAAACGTTTCATAAGTCGCACTCGCAACCAAAAGGCTGCCCTGCGCAAAGCTCGCGGTGATTTTTTGCACCGCGGCGTCGCGCGAAAATCAACAAACTCCATCCGACTCAGAACGTGGTCGACGCTGTCATTTCGCATTGAAATGCGCGCAGCGTCATACGAGTTGTTTTCTTTCCTTCAATAAGCGAAAAACAAGGAACCCGACGTGTCCCGCTTTCACACCGCGAAGGTAGTCGATACACACGATCCGCAAGGCGAATTGCGTTTGAAACTGCAAGTCCCCGATGTGCTGGGCGATCGTGCGGTTTGGGCGTGGCCGCTCGTGGGCGGGCGGCGATTCAAAGCGCCGGCCAAAGGTGCCGGCGTGTGGGTATGGTTTGAACAGGACGATATAGAGCGCCCGCTCTGGCTCGGCATCATGCCGCGCTAGCGCCAAAGTTGGCACGCGGGATGTCGTGCAGCGGTGACAGTCTGCAATAGATATCTATAATTCCACCCCATAAGCGTAATAAATAGACGCTCGGGGAGGTAGATAGATGAAGTTCGTATTTCTAGTGGGGGCGGTCACGCTCCTGCTATCCGGCTGTGCGGGGGTGCTGCGCAGCCACGATTCCGAAATGAGTACCACGATCCAGTCCGCCATGAGTGGGCAGGTCGATACGGCACTCGCTACGCTCGAGTCCAATAACAAAAGCAGCAAGGACTTTCTCTATTTTCTGGAGAAGGGCGAGTTGCTGCGCCTGAAGGGCGTCCACGCCGATTCGCGCGATGCCTGGCTTAGCGCCGACGAGTACGTACGTCAGTGGGAAGACGAGGCGAAGAACAGTCCGGAAAAGCTGCTTGGCAACGTAGGCAGCGTATTGATCAACGACAAGACGCGCCGTTACGACGGTCAGGATTACGAGAAGGTCGCACTCGCTTTTCGAATTGCGCTCAATCACGCGGTTCTGGGCGACTGGGAAAACGCCCGCATCGAAATACGCAAGATGCATGAACGCGAAGCGGTGATCGCGGAGTTTCGGGCCAAAGAAGTCGAGGCGCTGAAACAGGAAGCCGAAGCAAAGAACATCAAGACCCAGCTGGAGGATCTCAAGGGTTACCCCGTCGAGATGCTCGACAGTCCTGAAGTCGCCGGCCTGCGCAACGGCTACCAGAGTGCCTTCGGCCACTATCTGGCCGGCTTCGTGTATGAGGTCATGGGTGAGCCGGGGCTTGCCGCGGCAGGCTATAGGCAGGCCATCGAACTGCGCCCGGATGTGGCAATGCTCAAGGACGGCCTGGCCGGACTGGATCGGCGCGTGCGAAACCGCCGCGCCACGAAGACCGACACCCTGATCGTGGTCGAAAGCGGCAGAGTGCCGGCGCTCAAATCGATCACGCTGCCGATCCCGGTGCCGGGGCCATACGGTTTTCAACTCGTTCCGGCCTCGTTTCCGACCATCGATAAACCGCAGCCGGGTGCGCTGCCATCCGCTATTCGTTTGGAAGCGAGTGCGACGCACGATCTGGCCGGCATAACCAGCTTCGACAGCATGGCGCGCCGGGCGCTGAAGGACGATCTGCCCAGCATTCTCGTACGCAGCACCATACGAGCGGTCGCCAAAGGCGCGATGCAACAGGCGGTGGCGAAGAGCGACAGCACCGGCTTCGGCGGGCTGCTGATGATGGCGGCAAACTTCGTCACCGAATCGGCCGACGAACGGATGTGGCGCAGCCTGCCGGGCGACATTGCGATCGCGCGCGTCGCCCTGCCACCCGGAAAACACAGCGCGGAACTGATCACGACGCATGGGCCGCATAAGGTCGAATTCGAAGTGCAGGGCCCGCATTCCATCGTCACTTTGCGTACGGCTGAATCGGGCAATGTCTTTCTCGCCGCCGCCACAACACCTGCGTTGCCCGAGCCGAAAGTCGCGCCTGCCAAAACGCGAGTGAAGAAAAAAACCGGCGTCAAGGCGCGTAATGCCGCCCGCGCCGCAGGCCGCTAAAGGAGAAACGATGAAAAAAACGCTGCTCGCAATGCTGCTATGCCTGCCGCTTGTCGCAGGCGCACAAAGTCTCGACTCGAAAATCGAACAGATGGGACTCATGGATCACGTAAAGGTCGCTGCACTGAAAAGCACGGTGCGCGACGGCTTGCTGATGATTCAGATGGAACTCTATAACGACGAACACAACCAGCAGGTCGCGCACTGGCGCGTGCGCTGGCTGGATGCGGACGGCTTCCAGGTCGGCGGCGACGAACCGTGGAAACAGGAACTGCTGCATGGCAGGCAGCGCAGAACCTTCCAGACCGTCGCGCCCTCGCGCCGCGCCGCCGACTTCAAGATCGAACTGCAGAGTCCGGAAAACAACGCTTACCTGCAATCGTCACACGACGATCAATAAAAGCCTGAACGGAGAAAACATATGAACGCTCGCCTGGTCACCCTCGTCGGCATTTGCGCCGTCGTCAGTGGTTGTGCCACCAACTCGCCGATCGTCGGCGGCAACGTGCAGTACGGCGATGCCAAGGCGGTTGAAACCGTCACCAACGAATTCGGCTCCACCGACCTGCAGACCATGGCCGAAGCGATGACGCGCTCGATGTTGCAGTCGCGCGTCATTACCCGGGCCAAGGATCGTCCGTTGGTCACCGTTGCGGATGTGAAGAACAAGACCGGCGAATATATCGACACGCGCGCCATCACCAACACCGTGCGCACGCAATTGCTGAAGAGCGGCGATGTGCGCTTCGCCACGGACATTGCGCAAATGAAAGCGCAGACCGACGAACTGGCGCGCCAGAATCAGTCCGGCCTGTACAAGAAGAGCAAGACCGCCAAGATGGGCAGGATGGAAGGCGCCCAGTATCGTCTCGAAGGCGAGATCACCTCCATCGTCAAGCGCAGTTCCGATATCAAGGATGTGTACTACAAGCTGTCCATGATTCTGACCGATATCGAGTCGGGCACGATCGAATGGGCGGAAGAAAAAGATATCCGCAAAACCTCGAAGCGCTAAGGGAGAGTATCGATGAAGCGTCTGCTTGCCATGCTGCTGCTCGGTCTGCCGTTACTTGCGACCGCGCAGCAGGAACCGCGCATTGCAGTGACTGACCTGGCCTACGAAGAACAGGTCGCCCGTTATTTTCAGTACACCCGCTTTCAGGGCAACAGCACGCGTCACGAAAGCGAGCGCTACGCCGATAGCGATTTTTCATCGCGCGGCTCGGCCCGTTCGTCCGGTAGCAGCGAGGTCGACTACGAGAGTTTTTCGGGCGATATCGTTTATATCGAACGCGGCGAATTGCGCAAATTCACCGGCGATATCAAAGGCGAGCTGCTCAAGGCCGGTGCTTACAAGCTTGTTCAGGCCAAGCCGTATACCGCCAAGGAAAACGAAAAGCTGTATGACGTGATCGATCGCATCAAGAAAGGTTACTTTCCGAATGCCACCTATGTGCTGTTCGGCACGATCACCAGCATCGAACCTCGGCGCGAGTTGAATCCGGTGCAAGGCTCCGATGCGACATCGGCGACACTGTCGATGGAACTTGTTGCCGAGTTTAGCCTCGTCAACACCAAGACCTATGAAGTGAAGGCGGCGTTTTCGGCCATGGGTGAGGGACAGGACATGCGCCTGCTCAATTCGCCCGGACAGGTCGCGCATCTTTCCAAGGGCAAGGTGATGCGCGAGGTATCGCAGAGCCTGGGCATCGATGTGGCGAACCAGCTCGAGGAGCAGTTCAATCCCTCGGCCGGCCGGCGTTCTGCGGACCGGCACGACCGCGAGGAAGTGCGAATCGAGCGCCGCGAAGAACGCGTCATCGAATATCGCTGACGTGTTGCTGCGCATGGCAACTGCGCAATCGCAAAAAAGATTCCCGCCATTCGGCGGGAATCTTTCGTTTAGGCCGATGAATGTCCTAGTTGATGTACTGCAGGAAAAACATCGACCGTTCGAGACCTTCGTGGAAGTCCAGCGCCGCCTGTTTGTCCAGATGGAAGCGGGTGGTTTCGCCGCGCTCGCTGCTGAGCGACAGAATCATCCGTCCATCTTCTATGGATAGCGCCAGCTGGCCGCAAGCGACGTCTTTTGCCCCATCGGATGCGGCGATCGGTAGTTGCGCCTGGTAATGCAACGTGTCGTCCATGGTCCTCTCCCTGTGGTGAGAATCGTCGCCGGGTCTTGTCGCCCGTTTGCCGTTGCTGCGTCGCTAGAATAGAAACCATCCGGCGCGTGATGCGGTTTTGCGTGCGACGACATGTGAGAAAGTTCCGGGTTGCGATCGCTTTAACGCGACCATGCAGATCCGGCGTGACGGCATTGCGGGCCGCCATGGCTGGCGATCAGACCTTCATCGGCAGAATGACCATCTGCATGCCTTCGAGCTGCAGGCGGCGTTGCATTTCATACGCGACCTGATTGTGCAGCATGCGCGTGTACCAGGGCTCGCGATCGAACACGAGCTTCGAGGTGAAGAACACGACGTTGGGGAATTCCGCGCGAACGCGCTCGCACAGTTGCATCATTTCGTCGGCGGCATCGACCCCGTAGGCATCGTAGTAAGTGGCGGCGATGCCGTTGCTGCGGCACAGATTCACGTAATAGCGCAGGTCCTGCACGGTGCGCGATTTGAGTGCTGCGAGCGCATCCTCGCCGCCGTAACTCTGCGCGTCCACCTCGCGGGCCGACAGGAATATGAAGTTCTTATAGTGGCCGGGCCACAGACGATTGACCCATAGCGTCGCGTGCATCGCGCCGCCACGGCTCGACCCGACCATGAAGGCCGCGGTCGGCGCGGCTGAATCGAGCTCCGGCGCCCGCGCCACGCTGCCGAAATACTGTTCGCCGTACAGTTCATCGGCGACCTTCAGCTTGGCGCGGGTGGCCGCGTAGTGCATGCGGATCAGCAGCGATGTCGCGATGACCAGTCCGGTGATGACCAGCGTCGCCCAGCCGCCGTCGAGAAATTTCTCGACAATGGTGATGACCAGAATGGCGGCGCAGACGACGAAACCCACACCGGACAAAGCGAGACGTCGACGCCAACGCCGATCGAATCGACTGCTGAACCAGAAGCGGCACAGTCCCGCGAGCGAGAGTGTGAACGTGAGAAAAACGTTGATGCTGTAGAGCACGACCAGCATGGACACGTCGCCGCCGGTTACGAGCAGAATCGCGGCCGCGGCGCCGGCCATCAACACAATGCCGTTCTGCGTGACCAGACGGTTGGACAGATGACGGAATTGATGCGGCATCCACGAATCCGCAGCCATGTTGGAGAGCACCGCCGGGCCGCCGAGGAAGCCCGTGTTCGCCGCGACGAACAGCAAGCCGCCTTCCAGTGCGAGCACAAGTGAAAGAAAGGCATGATCGGCGAAGTCGCTTTGCCAGCCGAAGCTGGCGATGATGGACGCGAACGTGACGGCGTTGAGCGTCTGGCCTTCGATGTGACTCGCATCCCACAGCAAGTACAGGATGATGATGCCGCCGGCCATGAAGGACAGCGAGAGGGCCATGTAGAACATGGTCCACTTGCCGGTTTTGACGCGCGGCTCGGCCAGCGCCTGAACGTTGTTCGACACCGCTTCGATCCCGGTGTATGTGCCGCCGCCGAGCGAATAGGCGCGCAGAAATAAAGCAGCGACGAACATCCAGCCGTATTCCGTTGCGAGCCCTTGTGTTTCTGCCAATGTCGCCGGCACCAGCTCCGGCAGGCGCTCGGCGTGATCGATGATGCCGTAGATGATCAGAAACGCATGGGTGAGAATGAAGCCCATGAAAATAGGCAGCAGCATCTGAATCGATTCCTTCATGCCGCGCAGATTGAGGAGCGCGAGCACGCCGACGATGCCGAGTTCGACGGGTATTTTCAGTGTGCCGATATCGGGCGGCAGGAGCGAAAACAATGCGTCGATACCGCTCGCCACCGAAATGGCGATGGTGAGTACGTAATCGACGATCAGCGCGCTGCCGGAAACCAGCCCGGCATAGGGGCCGAGCAGGCGTGTGGCCACCTTGTATCCGCCGCCGCCGGACGGAAACAATTCGATGACCTGGTTGTAGGCGAGCGCAATGACGAAAACCGTCAGCGCGGTCAGCAGGGCGAGATAGAGGCCGAGGTGCTTGTGCTCACCGAGAGCGAGAAAGGCTTCCGCCGGCCCGTAGCATGCGGATGAAAGTCCGTCTGCGCCGAGTCCCACCCAGGCAAAAAAGGCGACAAGCGCTATTTGTTCGCGCGACGCGATGTTGAACGGGTCGAGCGGTTTGCCGAACAACAAACGCCGCAGAAGAGGCGGGCGATTCACAGCTTGGGCGTTGTGTCCGGCGGGGTCAGGTTTTTCTCGATACGACGCGCGAAGACCTGCATTTCCTTGGCAGCCTGCTTGTCGCCGCGTTTTTCGGCAACCGCAATGCCTTCGCGGTAAGCCGCCAGCGCCTCGTCGAGCGCGCCGGTTTCGGCGAGTGTCTTGCCGAGCAGTTTCCACGCTGCCGAGTGGCCGGGATCGCGTGCGACTGCTTCGCGCAGATGTGTCGCTGCCTGCTGCGGATCGCCGGCTTTGAGATATTCGTTGCCGATGGAATAGCGCAGCAGCGCACCGTCACGCGGCGTGTCAAGGAGTTTGAGCAGGTTGGCGAGGATGGGACTGTTCATGGCGAGGTTTCGATGCCGCAGCGGCGCTTATGCGATCATCTCCCTATACGCGCTGATCGAAGCATTTTTCGTGCTTGTGGCTCGTCGACTTGAGCGTCAAATGGAAAAAGGCGGTTGCCCTATCGCGCAAGCGTTCCTAAGATTCCGGCCAATGCCCGTCAGGGCGCGACATTATAGGTTTTCAAATCTCATGGCAAAAACCATCATCAGCACGGCCGATGCACCCGGCGCGATCGGTACTTATTCGCAGGCCGTGCGCTGCGGCGATACGCTTTATATGTCCGGGCAGATCGGCCTCGATCCGCAGTCGATGCAGCTGGTCGAGGGCATCGAAGCGCAGATCCATCGCGTCTTCGATAATCTGGAGGCGGTCGCGCGCGCCGCGGGCGCAACGCTGGCCGCCGCGGTGAAGGTGAATGTCTATCTCACCGATCTGGGGAATTTCGCCAAAGTGAACGAGATCATGGCGAATTATTTTCCGCAGCCCTATCCCGCGCGCGCCGCGATCGGTGTGAACACATTGCCGCGCGGTGCGCTGGTCGAAGCGGACGCGGTACTCGATCTGTCGCGTTGAGCACAGCGGTCAAACCACGCGCAGCGCTAGACGCGCCGCGGCCGCAGGCCGACGCAATCGTATTGTCGAGCGCCGCGCCGGCATTGTTGGCCAGGCTGGCGAAACTCGGCATCCGGCGTGACTTCGATCTGATACTGCATCTGCCGTTGCGCTACGAGGACGAAACGCGGCTGACACCCATTGCCGCCGCGCGCAACGGTATTCCGGTACTGGTGGAAGCCGACGTCTTATCGACCGAAGTCATGTTTCGTCCGCGTCGGCAACTGGTCAGCAAGCTGCAGGACGAGAGCGGAATTCTGTACGCACGTTTTCTCAACTTCTATCCCAGTCAACAGAAGGCGCTCGCTCCCGGCAAGCGCGTGCGCCTATATGGCGAAGTGCGCCCCGGATTTTTCGGTGGTGAAATGGTGCACCCGCGCTTTCGTGTTTTGAGTCGCGAGGAAGCGCTGCCCGATGCGCTCACGCCGGTCTATCCGACCACCGCCGGATTGGCGCAATGGCAGTTGCGCAAATACATCGAGTTGGCGTTGAAACGCATACCGCTCGATGAGACCCTGCCCGATGCGGTGCGCATGCGCCTCACGCTCGTCGACTTCGATGCATCGGTGCGGCTGTTGCACTGTCCGCCGCCCGACGTGTCGGCAGTCGCGTTGGAGGAACGCAGCCATCCCGCGTGGCGGCGCATCAAATTCGACGAGTTGCTCGGTCAGCAGTTGTCCATGCGCGCGCACTATCGTGCCCGGCGCGCACAAAAGGCCTTTGCACTTACGGCGGACAACGCGCTGGGCGAAAAGCTGGTGCAATCGCTGCCGTTCAAGTTGACCGGCGCACAGCAGCGCGCGTGGCGGGAGGTCCGCGACGATCTCGCGCGCAACCATCCGATGAATCGACTGCTGCAGGGCGATGTCGGCAGCGGCAAGACGATCGTTGCAGCGCTTGCGGCATTGCGCGCCGTGGAGCAGGGCAGGCAGGCGGCGGTGATGGCGCCCACCGAAATTCTTGCCGAACAGCATTACCGCAAATTTCACGAATGGCTGACGCCGCTCGGCGTAACGGTGGCGTGGTTGTCGGGCAGTCAGAAAACCGCCGAGCGCAAACGCACAGCGGCATCCATCGAAGCGGGCGAGGTGCAGGTTGCGGTCGGTACGCACGCGCTGTTTCAGGACAAGGTGACGTTTGCCGATCTCGCGGTCGTCATCGTCGATGAGCAGCATCGCTTCGGCGTGAAGCAGCGGCTCGCCTTGCAGCGCAAGGGCGGCGCCGATGGCGCGACGCTGCCGCATCAGCTGATGATGAGCGCAACGCCCATTCCGCGCACGTTGTCGATGAGTTACTACGCCGACCTGGACGTATCGGTCATTGACGAACTGCCGCCCGGCCGCACACCGGTCGTGACCAAGTTGCTGGACGATACGCGTCGTGCCGAAGTGGTCGTGCGCGTGCGTGAAGCCTGTCGCAGCGGCCGGCAGGCCTATTGGGTGTGCCCGCTGATCGAGGAATCGGAAGCGCTCGAATTGCAGACCGCCATCGATACCTATGAAGCCTTGCGCGCCGAATTGCCGGATTGCAATGTGGGCCTTGTGCACGGCCGCCTGCCGCCGCAGGAAAAGGCGGCGGTGATGGACGCGTTCAAGCGCGGCGAGGTGCAGCTGCTGGTTGCGACCACGGTGATCGAAGTCGGCGTCGATGTGCCGAACGCCTCGCTGATGATCATCGAGCACGCCGAGCGCTTCGGTCTGTCGCAGCTGCACCAATTGCGTGGCCGGGTCGGGCGCGGCGCCGCGGAAAGCGTATGTCTGTTGCTGTATCAAACGCCGCTGTCGGACACCGCGCGCCGACGTCTGAAAATCATTTACGAGCATACGGACGGTTTTCGCATTGCGCATGAGGATCTGTTGCTGCGCGGGCCCGGCGAATATCTCGGCGCACGCCAGAGCGGCCTGCCGTTGCTGCGTTTCGCCGATCTTGCCCTCGATACCGATCTGCTCGACGCGGCGCGTGCGGTAGCCGACGAGTTGCTGCAGACGGCGCCGGACGCCGCGGCGCGCCACGTCGCCCGCTGGGCCGCCGGCCGCGCCGAACTGATGCAGGCCTGAGCGCCGTTTATCAACGACAATTAGGAATGTCTGATTAAGCAAGGGCAAAGCAACAATTGCTTATGTCACACGAACTCGCGATCGCGCGGATCAAAAACCTTTAAAGCTTTTATAGCGCCATGAACGTCGTCGCCCTCAAATATCGGATCGATCTGTACGAGCGCCTGATGCGCCTCGACAAACCGATCGGCATTCTGTTGCTGTTGTGGCCGACGCTGTGGGCGCTATGGATTTCCGCGGCGGGATCGCCGCACTGGGCGATTGTTCTGATCTTCGTCGTCGGCACGGCGTTGATGCGTTCGGCCGGTTGCGTAATGAACGACATGGCCGACGCCGAATTCGATGCGCACGTGGAACGCACCCGTGAACGTCCGCTTGCGACAGGTCGTGTGTCGAAGCGTGAAGCCGCGGTGCTCGCGGTCATGCTTGCATTGGCCGCGTTCGTACTGGTGCTGTTTCTCAACCGGCTGACGATCGTGCTGTCATTCGTCGCGCTGTTTCTCGCCGCGACCTACCCACTGACAAAGCGTTTTTTCGCCATCCCGCAGGCTTATCTCGGCATCGCTTTCGGCTTCGGTATTCCGATGGCTTTTGCGGCCCAGACGAACAGCCTGCCGGTGCTCGCATGGTGGCTGCTGGCGGCCAATATTTTCTGGGCCATCGCCTACGACACCGCGTATGCGATGGTGGATCGCGACGATGATCTCAAGCTCGGTCTGCGTACATCGGCCATCACCTTCGGCCGCTTCGATGTCGCGGCGATCATGCTGTGCTATGCGGCGATGCAGGCCATCCTGGTCGGCGTCGGCGTGTATCTGGATTTCGCCTGGCCTTATTACGCCGGGCTCGCGGTGGCGGGCATATTGATGGCCTATCACTACACCCTTGTGCGTACGCGCGATCGTACGCGATGCTTCAGGGCTTTTCTGCATAACAACTGGGTCGGCGGCGCGATATTCGCCGGCATCGCTGCGCAGTATCTGCTGCGCGCATAACGAGGAAGCAGAACATGAACTATCGCGACCTGCGCGATTTCATTGCGCAGCTCGAACAGCGCGGCGAACTTAAGCGTGTGAGCGTCGAAGTGTCGCCGCATCTCGAAATGACCGAGATCTGCGACCGCGTGTTGAAGGCGGGCGGGCCGGCCATTCTGTTCGAGAAGCCGGGCGGTCATTCGATACCGGTACTGGCCAATCTGTTCGGCACGCCACAGCGCGTCGCACTCGGCATGGGCGCCGAATCGGTCGAATCGTTGCGTGAAATCGGCAAGCTGCTGGCCTTTCTGAAGGAGCCGGAGCCGCCCAAGGGTTTCAAGGATGTGTACGAGCGCTGGCTGCCGATCGGCAAGCAGGTGATGCATATGGCAGCCAAGGAGGTGTCGAAGGCGCCGTGTCAGGAAATCGTGTGGGAAGGCAGCGATGTCGATCTGAGCCGTCTGCCGATCCAGACCTGCTGGCCGGGCGACGCGGGCCCGTTGATTACCTGGGGTCTGGTCGTTACGCGCGGGCCGCACAAGAAACGCCAGAATCTCGGCATCTACAGACAGCAGGTCATCGCGCCGAACAAGGTGATCATGCGCTGGCTCGCGCATCGCGGCGGTGCGCTGGATTTTCGAGAACATTGCGCGACGCATCCGGGGCAGCCGTTTCCGCTCGCAGTCGCGCTCGGCGCCGATCCGGCCACGATCCTCGGCGCGGTCACGCCTGTTCCAGATACGCTGTCCGAATATCAATTCGCCGGCTTGCTGCGCGGCGCACGAACCGAAGTGGTGAAGTGCATCGGCTCCGACCTGCAGGTGCCGGCGTCGGCCGAAATCGTGCTGGAGGGGGTGATTCATCCGGACGAGACAGCGCTGGAAGGGCCATTCGGCGACCACACCGGCTATTACAACGAACAGGATCGATTTCCGGTATTCACCATCGAGCGCATCACCATGCGCCGCGATCCGATCTATCACTCGACCTACACCGGCAAACCGCCGGACGAGCCCGCCGTGCTCGGCGTGGCGCTGAACGAAGTGTTCGTGCCGATTCTGCAAAAGCAGTTTCCGGAAATCACCGATTTCTATCTGCCGCCCGAGGGTTGCTCCTATCGCCTCGCGGTGGTGAGCATGAAGAAACAGTATCCGGGCCATGCGAAGCGCGTCATGTTCGGCATCTGGAGCTTTTTGCGCCAGTTCATGTACACGAAATTTATTATCGTCACCGATGACGATGTGAATGTGCGCGACTGGAAGGAAGTGATCTGGGCCATGACGACGCGGGTCGATGCGACGCGCGATACGGTGCTGGTGGACAACACGCCGATCGACTATCTGGATTTCGCCAGCCCGGTGTCCGGGCTGGGCTCCAAGATGGGCATCGATGCGACCAACAAATGGCCTGGCGAAACGAACCGGGAGTGGGGCCGCCCCATCGCCATGGACGAGGCGGTCAAGCGTCGCGTGGACGAACTGTGGGCGCAGTTAAACCTGTGACGAGGCGATTTTGTCGAGCGTCTCGCGCGGCAGGCTGCGGCCGGTGAGCAGTTCCGCCGCATGTTCGGCGAAGGCGTTGTAGAGATAGTTCATGCGCTCGGGGTCGGTTCCGAAGGGGCCGCCCCAGGCGAAAGTCGATTTCACGCTGACGCGATCGATCTCCTTGCCGCTTGGGTCGCGCACGATGACGTCACCGACGATGCGATCTTCGCCTGCCAGAAAACCAACCCATATCGAGGCGCCTCGCGAGCGTGCGCGGATGTCGTTGATGACGATCTCGATGCTGGGCAAGTGGCGATCGGACGGTTTGCCGAGCATGTCGCGCGCTTTCAGATTGCGTTTCATGGCCCCCAGCACCCGGCCGGGTTTGATGCTGTCGTTGTAATAAAGCTGGCCCTGCACTTCGGGAGTCAGCGTGACATGCACGGCCTGCACCTGAGTGACGCCATAAGCGAGTGGCGGCTC
The DNA here is from genome assembly GCA_036676355.1 of Nitrosomonadales bacterium. Classification (GTDB taxonomy): domain Bacteria; phylum Pseudomonadota; class Gammaproteobacteria; order Burkholderiales; family SG8-39; genus ZC4RG42. The sequence continues at coordinate 42,898 of JAKFDA010000016.1, forward strand.
GGCATCGCTCTTGCGGGTCGCTTCGGTGGCGCAACCCTGGATCAGAGCGAACAGACAGACAACGGCTGCGAAACGTAGATGGCTCATCATTGATTCCTGTCGGTGCGAAAGCGCACAAAGCAAGGGCCAATTCTAATGGCCGTCCACGACATGCAAGTGCGGCATCCTTGGCATAATCCGGCGCAAGCTCAAACGATGTGGGGAATGACCGGCCGGCATGCCCCCGAACAGGAGAGAGTACGGTGGAAGACACTCAAGAAAAGAAGCTGAAAGACCTGGCCCTGCTGGTTTATGTGCTGCAGGCTGTCGGATTATTTATCGGTCTGACCTGGATCGCGGCGGTGATCGTCAACTACGTCAAGCGCGAAGATGTCCGCGGCACTTGGCTGGAATCGCATTTCGATTGGCAAATCAAAACGTTCTGGGTAGGGCTGGCGGGTTTTATTGTCGGCTGGATCACTTTTTTCATCTTCATCGGCTGGCTCATCCTGGTTGCCGTCGGTGTGTGGGGCATTTATCGCATTGTGAAGGGCTGGCTCGCGCTCAATGATCGGCAGCCGCTTCCTTCGACGCTGATCTGACACCGGACGCAGGGGAAATCGGATGGCTGAGCAACGAGATGTGGTGACGGTAGATAGTGAAGGGCGTATCGAGCCGATGTCGTCGGTCGTCACGATTGCAGCGATCGTTTACGCGCTGCATAGCTTCGCCATTGTCGTCGGCGTAGTCGGCGCAGCAACCGTGCTCGGCAGCTTTCTGGGCAGTATTCCGTCCATTGCCGCGGTGATCCTGAACTACGTCAAGCGCGGCGATGCACGCGGCACCTGGGCCGAGTCGCACTATCGCTGGCAGATTCGCACCTTCTGGTATGCGTTATTGTGGGCAGCGATCGGAACGATTCTCGTGGTCACGATCGTCGGCGCGGTGATCGGGTTTCCGGTATTGATCGCGTTGACGTTCTGGCTGATCTATCGAATTGCGCGCGGCTGGCTGCGGCTGGGCGATCACAAACCCATGTACGTCTGATGAAAGCACTCACGACAATCCGCCTCGTATTGGTAGTAGCAACGGCATTGTCGTGCGCTGCTGTGCAGGCGGACGTCTACTCCATGATCGACGCCGACGGGCGGGTGCGCTTTTCCAACGTGCCGGACGATTCGCGCTACAAGCTGTATATGCGCGAACAGAGCACGCCTGCCGGCAAAGCCGGCCGCGTGCGCGCGACGCTCGACAAACGTTTACCGGGCGGCGGCCTTTTCGTAAATCCGACCCTGCAGCGTCGCCCGTATCACGAGCACGTCCTTGCCGCGGCGAAAGCGAATGATCTCGATCCGGCGTTGATCCATGCCGTCATCAGGGCCGAATCCAATTACAGTCCGATGGCGCTGTCGCCCAAGGGCGCGATCGGGCTGATGCAGGTCATGCCGACCACCGGCGCGCGTTTTGGTGTCACGGCAAAAGCGTTGCGTCAGCCGGACACGAATATCCGCATCGGCACGCAATATCTCGCCTGGCTGCTGGATCGCTTCGACGGCGATGTCGAGCTTGCGCTGGCGGGCTATAACGCTGGGGAAAACGCGGTGCTTCGCCATGGCCAGCGTATTCCCCCCTACGCCGAAACGCGCGCTTACGTGCCGCGTGTGCTTGGCTATTACGAGCAGTTGCGCGGCAAGCGCTACGTGACCGCCAGGCGCTGAGCCCGCGCGGCAGTCTCAGCGACCCGCGCGTTCGCGTGTCGGTCCGACATATTCGTGCAGCCACTTCAACAATGCATCCTGTGCCGGCTGGCTGGCGGCTGCATTGGGGTGGTTGACGATGAACGCGAATGCCAGTCGGCGACCCTCATTGGTATGGACATAGCCGGCGATGCTGCGCACATCGGCTAGCGACCCCGTTTTCACATGCGCCTGACCGGCGACGGAATCTTCGCGCAATCGCTGACGCATGGTGCCGTCGGCAGCGACCAACGGCAGGGAGGCGATGAATTCCGGCATGACGGGACTGCGATAGGCGGCGACCAATAATTCGGTCAGGTTCGTCGCGCTGATACGCGCGATGCGCGACAGTCCCGACCCGTTTTCGAGCAGCAACTCCGGCATGTCGAGTCCGCGTTGCGCCAGCCAGGCGCGGATCAATTGCGCCGACGCTTCGTAGCGACCGGGGGCCTGCCATTTCTCCGCCGAGAGCGTCAGGAAGATCTGGCGTGCAATGATGTTGCTGCTGTACTTGTTCATGTCGCGTACGACTTCGGCGGCAGTCGCCGATTCCACCGTGGCGAATGGGTCGCCGGGCGGCGCAAGGCCCTCGCGAACCGATCCCGCCAGGCTGCCGCCCAGTTCCTGCCACATTGCGTGGAACATTCCCCACGCGTACTTCGGGCCCGACAGCAGCGACAGCGCCCAATAGCGCTCGCCGCAACTGGCGGGCATCGTGCCGCTGAAGCGCACGCTCACGCCGTCGCTTTCCTCGGCCACCAGCCGGGTCAGTCCGGCGCGCCAATCGCCGCAGTCGCCGTCGATCGCCACGACGTTGCTTTCGAGTTTCAGTTGCGCCAGCGGTGGCTGGGGAAAGATACTCACCTGACCGGTCATCGCGTCCGGCGCGAAGCCGAAGCGCACGGTTTTGAAGTTGAGCAGCAGCGCATCGGCGCCGACGTTGTACGGTCGCAGCGGCTCATTGTCGAACTCGGCGGCATCGTGCGGGCCCGGATCGAAGTAGCTGCGATCGAGCACCAGATCGCCGCGAATTTCACGCAGTCCGCGCGCACGCAGGGTGTGCAGCAGCAGCCAGAATCGTTCGACGGTGAGCTTCGGATCGCCGTAACCCTTGACGATCAGGTCGCCCTCCAACATGCCATCCTTGAGCGGACCGCCCAGATAGACTTCGGTGCGCCAGGTATAGGCGGGGCCGAGCAGTTCGAGCGCCGCGAACGCGGTCACCAGCTTCATCACCGAGGCCGGGTTCATGGCTCGATCGGCGTTGACCGCGAGCAGCGGTCTGCGCGCGGTCACATCCTGCACAGTCAGCGCGACGTCGGAGGCGGGAATGCCGGTACGCGCCAGCGCCTGGGCGACCGGTACGGGGAGCTTCGCATACGCCGCGATCGGCATCAGACACAACAACACCAGCGCGGCGACGAAGCGACGAATCATGAGAGTGCGAATCGTGGGAGGTGGCTTGAAGTATGCCACCGGCGCCGGCGTGCACGACGCGTTAGCGCAACAGCTGACACTCCAGCTCGCGTAACCGGTGCTCCAGCGTTTCGATGCGATCGAGAAAAGTCAGCGCGAGAACGAGGCCGTTGCTGTCCAGATCGAAATCGCGTTGCAGACGCGCTGCCTGCCGCGCCTTGACGATGCAGCGCGCGCTGAACAACAAATCGTCGGCTTGACGGTGCGCTTCGAAGACGCCGAATTCGACGAGTTCGACAATCTGCCTTTGCGCCAATCCCGACGCCCGGGTCAGTTCGTCGAGTGCGATCAAGGTATCGTCATCGAGAAAATAGAGTGGCGCGGATGTCATGCAACTCCTCCACGATCGGCGCGCGGATTGAAATCCGAGATGTTGCGCAGCTCCTCGTACAGCGTTTTCTCGCGCTCGGACAGCTTGGCCGGCGTGACGATCTGCAGCACGCAATAGAGATCGCCGGCGCCGCTGCCCGGTTTGGGCAGGCCTTTGCCGGTCAGTCGCAGCTTCTGGCCCGAACGGCTGCCGGGGCGAATGTTCAGGTTGACGCGGCCGCCCAGCGTCGGCACTTCGATCTGGGCGCCGAGTACCGCCTCCCACGGCGCAACGGGTAGTTCGAGGTAAAGATCGTGCCCCGCCGGCCGGAATAAGGGATGCGGGCGCAGCTTGATATTGAGATAGAGATCGCCGGCCGGGCCGCCGCCGATTCCGGCGCCGCCCTTGCCCGGCACACGCAATCGCTGACCGTCCACCGCGCCTTTGGGTACGCGCACGCGTGTTTTCCCGCTCGCCCCCGGTCCCGGCAGATTCAGCTCCACTTCGGTGCCGCGTGCGGCGTCTTCCAGCGTGAGCGTGGCCGTCGCCTCGTAATCCTGTCCCGGCATCTTGAAGCCGCGCCCGGCATGCGCGCCGCCCGATCGTCTGCTGTAGCCGCCGAAGTGCGCGAACAGGTCGCCCAGATCGAAGTCCTCGAAGCCTTCGCGACCGAAGCGTGTTTCCCAGTCCTGCGACGGGCGAAAGTCTTCGCCGGGCCGATAGCTGCCCAACTGGTCGTAGGCGGCACGCTTTTCGGTGTCGGACAGGGTCTGGTAGGCCTCGGATACGTCCTTGAACTTGTCTTCGGCGCCGGCCTCCTTGGACACGTCGGGGTGGTATTTGCGCGCCAGCTTGCGATAGGCCTTCTTGATGTCGGCCTCGCTCGCACCGCGCTCGACCCCCAGAATGGCGTAGTAGTCCTTGTATTTCATGGCAGCGCGCAATAATGGTCAGCGATCATCATAGCTACGAACATGCGCGCGCTTGCGGCGTTTATCAAGGCCAGCGGCAGGCGTGATTTACGGCGGGCTGCAGAGGTTCTGAAAAACAAAAGGCCGGAAACAAGTCCGGCCTTCAGGAGGTATTCCGTCCGCTCGAATGCGGTCGGATGAGTGGTTGATATCGGCTTGCTGCCATTCGACCTTGCGTCGGGGGAGTTGGCCCCTTCGACAGATCGAAACTTCAGGCCGCAAGGTTCACCTTGGGGCGGTTAATCAGCGCGTGACCCAGGCCATTACCGGCGGCGAGCACCAGACCGTACACCACAGTTGCGATACCGGCCGCTTGCAGCACGAGAGATACGATGTCCATTTTTCGCTCCTTGTAAGGCAGCACCGTGCTGCCATGGAACGCATTCTGGACGTATGACTTGTGCGCTGCAAAATGAATTATTGCATCGCACCATAAGTAAGCCGTATCTTCGCAACTTATGACGTTTTTTAGAACGTGTTAACGTTGGTCGCGAATCACTTCGCCTTCAATGACGCGACCGTTCGATCCCGGGGGGCTTTGTCCGAAGGCATAGCCGGCCGCGGCCTGCTCGCGCATGCGCTTGCGCAAGTCGCGGGTTTTCCACCACAAGCGGCCCCAGATGAGCAGACCGACCGTCAGAGCGGTGGCGAAGAGCAGCGCGGAGAACATCAGCGCCACGATCAGCAGCACGGCGCCCACTGCAAATGTCAGGATTTTGGTCAAAACGCTCGGCGTGTTGCCGGTCAGGCCCAATCGCTGTTCGTTCATTCGTATCGTTTCCTTTTACGCCTCGGTCGGCGCGTGTCGGTGTCGGAATTGTACGGAGTTGGTGGCGCCTAAACGGATTCGGTTCCCTGCGGACGACGCCAAGCCGTTCCCGATGCGATTAGTCAGCCGGCTGTTGTTGTCCACAGATCGGCGGCTTGCGGATACAGACGCGATAGCAGTTCGCGCATCGCCGCAGTGACTGTAGGTCGCAGCTCGCGCTCCAGTTCATCGCATGTCGCCCGGTCGGCGGCGCGTTGCCGCGCCAGGCCGAGCGCATCGCGGTGCGCCTCGGCAACCTCGTCGACGAGCGATCGCCAGTGCGGCGGATATTCGCCCGTCACCCAGTCGCCGCGTCCGCGTCCGAAATGCGCAACCGCCAGATAGCGCAACAGCGCCATGGCAAAGCACTCGTTCAGGAATTCGGCCGACCAGCCGACCGTGCCGCTTTCCGTGCCGCGCGCCAGGTTGTAGGCGCGTGCGACGCCACCCGCGCCGAGTGCGCCCAGGATGCCGCCGAGCAGCGCGCCGGCGCCGAAAGTGAATCCACCGGCGGCCAGATCCGCCGTAAGTCCACCCAGTGCGCCCGATGCCAGCCCGCCGATCACGCCCGATTTGCCCACATCCGCCGGGCGCGTCATGCTGAACTGCTCGGCCATGCGCGCGTGTATTTCATCGGCGGCGTGGCCCGATAGCCCATGCAGCGCAATCAACTCGTCGGTGGCGTCACGCACTGCGTCGTCGAGATGTGTTGCGAGCGTCTGCATGGCGCGCTCGGCGACCGGATCGAGGCGCTCATTGCCGATAAAAAGCGAGTTGAGCCAACGTCCCGCCTGGTCTTTAAGACTCGACGGCGGCAATGCTTCGCGATCGGTTGCCGTGATCGCAAGCTGGGCGCTCAATACGCGCGCCGATCCATCGAATACGTCCAGATTGCGTGAGCGCCACGCGGCGCGCAGACGGGCGAAAGCATCATGCTGCGTTTGCGGCAGCACCTTCCCTACGGCTTGCAGCAATTCGTCCTCCTGCGTCCAGCAGCGCGCGAAGGCATCGAGCGTCAGCGCGCCGCGCACGCAGGGAAACTGCGCGAGATGGGCGCGCCATGCGGCTTCGTCCGCGTTTTCCTGTGCAAGTGCGCGCGGCGGGCCGGTCTGGTTGAGGAGCAGCAATACCGGCTTGTCGAGCCAGCCGAGGATTTGCATTTCGATTTCGACATAGCCGGCCGATGCAGGCTCTTCGGCGGCACTGACGAGATAAAGGATTACGTCGCTTTGATCGCGCGCCGCGCGAATCGCCTGCTGGCTGCTGTAGAACGGCCGGTCGACGATGCGATCCCATACCTGGGTCAGCAGCCAGCCGAGCGGGTTTTCGCTTTTGCGCAGGCGCTTGAGCAGTCGCGCACTGTCGCCGAAGCCGGGCGTGTCCCACAACAGCAGCACGTCGCCTTCGGGCGTATCGATCAGACGTTGCGCTTCGGCGAGATCGGTGACGTGGGGTTGATCGCGCACTTCGCCGATGTCCTGCCGAAGCAGCGTGCGCGCAAGCGTGGTCTTGCCGACATTCGTGTGCGAGACGAGACTGAGTTGAATCGTCGAGGGCGTGCCTGGCATCGGCTCAGCCCGTCGCCGGTTGCCACACGGCGTTGCGCAGACGCTCGGCGTTCTCCGTGCCGCTCGCGGAAGTATTCGACTGACCAAGGTCGACGAAACAGGCGGTCATTCCATGCGCGGCAACGAAGTTGCGCCAGATGTCACGTCGTTCGGCCAGACGGCTGTCGCCCGATGCGGCCATGCGTGCGGCATAGGGCCGCTCATCCACCAGCGCCAGCAGGCGTGTGTGACGTTGCGATCGCTGCAGCCGGTCGCGCGCCCCGGCGATGACGACGCCGTGGTTTTCGTCCTCCGGTGTCGCTGCGAGGTTGAACAGCAGCGCAATAATGTCCGCGCTGTCATCGCCGCGTTCGGCCAGTTGCTGCAGGAAGCGTTCTTCCTCGCCGTAACGCGTGCCGGCATGCAACGTAATGACGAGCGATTCGCCGAATGCGTTCGACAGCAGCCGCCGCAGTGCCGCAGTGGCGCCGCCGAACGGTTCGTATGCATAGGGCATCACGGCGGCGACAGCGTGTCCGCCTTCGATGGCGCCGAATGCCGAGCGGTAATAGATGATCAGCGACGGCGGAACGGAGACATGCAGCGTGTGACGCACGATTGCCGCGCTCTGCATGAAGGCCAGCGCCAGCCGCGGCAGCACGACGAGGAGAACGGTGGTTGCGGCGAGCAGATGAATCCAGGGCGCGGCACCTTCGCCGCCGACGCCGTCGACGATCCGGATGGCTGCGATGTGCGCCTGGTCCGGAATCGCGATCCCGGTCAGCGCGGATGCGGGAGCGTAGATCAGCGAAAGAATCGCCTGCACCTGCCCGGCACCGAGAAAGGTGCTTTCCCACCCGGCACGGTAATCCAGCACGACGCCGCGCAAGTACAACCCCACGATCAGACCGATCCCGACGGCGGCGGCGCACAGATGCAGCAAGCGCACGGTCCGTGCAATCCACAGCGGTTTGGTCGCCGTGGCCCATTCGCCGAGGAAGCGTCCGAGCGCTTCGGCGAGCACTGCGTTGAAGGCAGCCGATTTTGCGATCAAGCGCTTGATGCGGCCTGACGCCGCCGTGACGAGCAGGCCTGCGAGAGAGGGCGGGCGGCGTATTTTGCGCGTGAGTGATCTGACGCCGTTGATCGCCACGAAAACATAGGCGGCGAGGTTCCACAAAATCAGACCGAGCAACGGCAGGGCGAGAACGTCGACCCTGCGGCTGCCGTCCAGCGCCGAGAGCGAAAACCCCATGAGCAGACTCGCCAGAATCAGCAGACCGCCCGCCAGTGTCGTGCCACGCTGGGCGAGCACGGCTTCGACGAACGGATACCGGGTCACCACCTGCCGCAGAAGAATGTCGGCGCGCGCCGAGAGCATGCGCAACGCTTTTGCGTCGAGCGGACCGCCCGCGGCGATTGATTTGTCTGCGCTGCCGCGCAGCGCCGCTTTCGTCGCCGCGGCGCGATCCGCCGGCGGAATCAACGTACCGGCGCGATCGGACTCCTCGATCGCCTTGATCATCAGCACGTTACGGAGTGCGTTTTCTCGCATGAATCGCGACATGAGCGCGATCGTGCCGCGCCGGTTGTGTTCCCGCTGACGATTATGGCGGTCTTTTCGCGCCGGCGGCACGATTGCTTCGTCGCTCTATGGTTTGAGCTTTCATCTCCACGCCAGTCCACAGTCAGCATACGTGGCCGATGATCCTCCCGGCGACGTCAGGCCGGCGTGGTCGCCGATTCCATGGCAGACAGCGACGCCACCAGATCGGCGAAACGCTCTCCTTGTACGACGACATGTTCGCGAAGTTGCTGTGATGCTTGTTCCCCATCGCCCGATTTGATTGCTTCAATGATTGCCGCATGTTCGGCGAACGAATTGCTCATCCGGTTCCGAACTCGCAATTGCAGCCTTCGGTACGGACGTAAACGCCGCTGCAGCGCGATGGACTGTTCTTCCAGGAAGCTGTTATGGCTGGCCGCGTAGATCGCCTGATGCAGCGTTTCATTGCAGCGGTAGTACAGATCGGAGTCGCTTTGACGATGCGCCCGTTCGCATGCCGCATGCGCATCGTTCAGCTTTTTGAGGTCCGCCTCTGTCATGCGCCGCGACGCGAGGCGCGCGCACATGGCTTCAAGTTCGGCCATTACTTCGAACATTTCCCAAAGCCGCTGCGGTCCTACTTTCGCAACAATCGCGCCGCGCCGCGGCCGCAGTTCGATCAACCCCATCGGCGCGAGTTGAATCAGCGCCTCGCGGACCGGGGTGCGCGATACGCCGAATTCTTCGGCCAACACGACCTCGTCGAGCTTGCTTCCCGGGGCGTACACCCCAGTGGCAATCTTCTCTTCAATGGCTTCCGCGAGCAGGTCTGAGCGCTTCGATGACACAGGGGTCCCTCCAGTGACCTTGATAGTACAAAAATCGATTCAACAAATGTAATCGTTGACCGTTTGTATGCGAATTCTGTAATGTTGCATACACGCTGAAGTACGGCGGCTAGAGCCCGAACGGGCCACAACATCGATTCAAAGATGCAGCGAATGCCCATCCATAGGAGGATCGAAATGATGCTTTCTCGCCGTACTTTCGCCAGCAGCCTGATTGCCGCGCTGACGGTTTTCGGGCTCAGTCATCCCGTATTGGCCGCAGATACGGTCACATTGAAGATTTCGCACCAGTTTCCCGCCGCATCGGACGAGCAGGGCGATTTCCGCGATCGCTTGTCCCGTCGCTTCGCAGCCGAAGTCGAGAAACGTTCCAAGGGCAGCCTCAAGTTTGAAATCTACCCGGCGGGCTCGCTGGTCAAGGCGACCAGCCAGATCGGTGCGCTGCGCAAGGGTGCATTGGATATGAGCCTTGTGCCGCTGGCTTACGGCGGCGGCGAAATCCCGGAAGTGAACATCACGCTCATGCCGACGTTGATCACGAGCTATGAGCAGGGCTTGCGCTGGAAGCAGGCTCCGATCGGCAAGGAACTGGAACGCGTCCTCGACGCCAAGAACATCAAGATCGTCACTTGGATCTGGCAGGCCGGCGGCATCGCTTCGAATCAGGGCCCGGTCATTGAGCCGGGCGACGTGAAAGGCTTGAAGTTCCGTGGCGGCAGCAAGGAAATGGATTTGATGCTCAAGGGAGCCGGCGCGGCCATTACCAGCATGCCGTCCTCGGAGATCTACAGCGCGATGCAGTCGGGCGTGCTGGACGCCGCACTGACTTCGAGCACGTCGTTGATCAGCTATCGCCTGTATGAATTCTCCAAGAACGTCACCACCGCGCGCGACAAGACGTTTTGGTTCATGTTCGAACCGTTGCTCATTTCCAAAACCGCTTTCGATGGGCTGACGCCGGAACAGCAAAAAATCATCATGGACGTGGGTGCCAGCCTGGAGAACTTCGGTATGGAAGAATCCAAGAAGGACGATCAGCGCATGGCCGAAGTTTATGGCAAAGCCGGTGCCAAGGTGCATGACCTGAACGAGGCGGCTTTTGCGAAATGGCGGGCGATCGCGCAGCAGACCGCCTTCAAGGATTTCGCCGGGCGGGTGAAAAACGGCCAGGCGCTGCTCGACATGGCAATCGACGTCAAATAAGCACTTTCTGATCCGGAGGCGCCCGCCTCCGGATCGTTATCGCTTATCTGCGCGGATGCTCATGAATCAAGGATCGCTTCTCAGTCGGCTGGTCAGACGGTTCAGTGTGATGACCGGCTATCTCGCGGCCGTGTTGATCGTGCTGGCGTCGATCATCCTCGTTTACGAAATCTCGGTGCGCTACCTGTTTTCCTGGCCGACCGACTGGGAAATCGAGTTTTGCATCATGCTCCTCATCGCATCGACCTTTCTCGCGGCGGCGCATACGCAACTGACGCGCGGGCATGTGACGATTGAAGTGCTGGACGCTATCACGCCGGCGGCATGGACCGCCTGGCGACTGGCCTTCTCCGATTTAGCCTCCGCTTTGTTCTGCGCTTTCGTTGCCTGGAGATCCTGGATGCTGTTCCACGAAAGCTGGATCGAGGGGCGCATGAGTGATACCGCCTGGGGCCCGCCGCTATGGCCGGTATTCGGGATCATGGGGCTGGGGATGACATCGCTTGTGCTGCAGACATTGATGCAGTTCGTGGACGATTCGCTGCCTGGGGCACTGCGCTCGCGGAAACCGGCGGTGCACCATGACGCGGAAGTGCAAGCGGCCGAACAAGACGCGGTGGCGCAGGAGAGCGCTCAATGAGCACCGCGTACATCGGCGTCCTGTATGCAATCGCGACGTTTGTCTTCCTGTTTTCCGGCATGCCGATCGCGTTCGCCATCGGTGCCGTCGCGCTGCTGTTCATGTTCTTTTTCATGCCGCCGGTGCAGTTGCTGTTTGTGGCGGAAACGATCTACTCCGAACTCAACAGTTTCACGCTGCTGACGATTCCCTTGTTCATTCTCATGGGCGCGGCGATCGGCAAGTCGCGTGCGGGCTCCGATCTCTACAACTCACTCAATCGCTGGCTCTACAAAATTCCCGGTGGGCTTGGCGTCGCAAATACCTTGGCCTGCTCGGTATTCGCCGCAATGTGCGGATCGTCGCCCGCCACATGCGCCGCAATTGGCTCATCCGGAATTCCCGAGATGCGTAAGCGCGGTTACTCCGAACGGTTGACTACAGGTCTTATCGCGGCGGGCGGCACGCTGGGTATATTGATCCCGCCTTCATTGACGCTGATTCTCTACGGCCTGGCGACCGAACAATCGATCGGCAGGTTGTTCATGGCCGGCGTCGGCCCGGGTCTGATGCTCACGATTCTGTTCGCGGCGTGGGTGATGTTGCGATTCTCGCGCGAAAAAAGGGCCGCATTGAAATCGGGCAACACCGAGGCCGCCCGCATTTTCGAGGCGCAGGAGGCCTACGGCTGGCGTGATCGCTTGCAAACGCTGCCGCGTCTGACGCCCTTCGTGCTGCTGATCCTGCTCGTCATGGTTGCGCTGTATGGTGGCTGGGCGACGCCCTCGGAAATCGCAGGCGTCGGTGCCTTCGGCGCGCTGGTGATGGTGATGATCGTCTATGGCTGCTGGCGCTGGTCCGATCTCAAGGTGATTCTCTCGGGTACGGCGCGCGAGTCGACGATGATCATGCTGATCATCGCAATGTCTTTCCTCTATACCTATGTGATGAGCTACCTGCACATCACGCAGGCCGCCGCGCATTGGCTCGTATCGCTGGAAATGGGCAGATGGGAATTCTTCTTCTGGGTGAACATTCTGCTCATCGTGCTCGGTTTCTTCCTGCCTCCGGTTGCGATCATTCTGATGGTTATGCCGATTCTGATGCCGGCGCTTGAGGCGCTGAATATCGATCTCATCTGGTTCGGCGTGACGATGACCATCGTGATGGAAATGGGCCTGATTCATCCACCGGTCGGACTTAACCTGTTCGTGATCAATGGCATCGCGCCGGACATCCATCTAAAGGAAATCATGTGGGGAGTGGTGCCGTTCCTGTTGCTGATGGTGCTTGGCATCGTTCTGCTGTGCGTGTTCCCTGAGATCGCGATGTGGCTGCCCTCGCGATACCACGGCGCATGAGCGATGGACGCGCCGACAGTGAACACTTCGACCCGGGACTGGCACGATGGTGTGAGATCCAAAGCGGCAAGGCTCGAACGCGCGGCGGCGCTCGCCGTCGGCAAGCGAGTCGAAGCGCCGCAGACGACGGCGCTACTGGAATGCATCCTGGAGCCGGGCGACCGGGTTTGCATCGAGGGCAATAATCAAAAGCAGGCGGATTTTCTTGCCGCAAGCCTGGTGCACACCGATCCCGCGCGCGTGCACGATCTGCATCTGGTCCAGTCGGTCCTTGCGTTGCCGGAGCATATGGAGTTGATCGAGCGCGGCCAGGTCAGTCGCATCGATTTCTCTTTCTCAGGACCGCAAGCCGGGCGACTTGCACGTCTGGTCGAGCGCGGCAAGATTCGCATCGGCGCGATCCACACCTATCTCGAACTGTTCGCGCGCTACTTCATCGACCTTACGCCTAATGTGTCGCTGATTGCCGCGCAAGCCGCGGATACCGCGGGAAATCTTTACACCGGGCCGAACACCGAAGACACGCCAGCGATCGTCGAGGCGACCGCATTCAAGAACGGAATCGTGATTGCGCAGGTCAACGAGGTACTCGATACCCTGCCGCGTGTCGACATACCGGCCGACTGGGTCGATTTCGTGGTGCCTGCACCGAGACCGCATTACATCGAACCGCTATTCACGCGCGATCCGGCACAGATCACTGAGATTCAGATTTTGATGGCGATGATCGCGATCAAAGGGGTGTACGCCGAATACGGCGTGACGCGACTCAATCACGGCATTGGTTTCGATACCGCGGCTATCGAATTGCTATTGCCGACGTACGGTGAGTCGCTCGGGTTGCGCGGCAAGATTTGCACGCACTGGGCGGTCAATCCGCATCCAACCCTCATGCCCGCGATCGAGGCCGGGTTCGTGCAATCGATTCATTGCTTCGGTTCCGAAGTCGGCATGGAGCGCTACATCGCCGCGCGGCCCGACGTGTTTTTCACCGGACGCGACGGCTCGCTGCGGTCGAATCGTGCGTTCTGTCAGGCTGCCGGACATTACGCATGCGACCTGTTCATCGGGTCCACTTTGCAGATCGACCTGGAGGGCAACAGTTCGACCGCGACCAGGGGACGCATCGCCGGATTCGGCGGCGCGCCGAACATGGGTTCGGATGCGCGGGGTCGACGTCACGCATCTGAAACGTGGTTGCGCGCGGGGCGTGAAGCGCGGCGCCACAAAGCCATGCCGCGCGGACAGAAGCTCGTGGTGCAGATCGTCGAAACCTTTCGCGAACACATGACGCCGACGTTCGTCGAAAGACTCGATGCGTGGGATTTTGTGCAGAGCGCGAACATGGATGTACCGCCGGTGATGATTTACGGTGAAGACCTGACACACATCATTACCGAAGAAGGCATCGCCAATCTGCTGCTGTGCGATACGCCGGAGGAACGTAAGCAGGCGATTCGCGGCATTGCCGGATATACGCCGGTCGGCCTGGCGCGCGATGTTCGCATGGTGGAGAACCTGCGCGACCGCGGTGTCATTCGGCGGCCGGAGGATATCGGCGTTGCGCGTCGCGAGGCGACGCGCGACTTGCTGGCCGCGCGTTCGGTCAAGGATCTGGTACTCGCGTCGGGCGGGTTGTATGAGCCGCCCACGCGCTTCCGTAACTGGTAACTCAGCGCGTCGGAGTTCGTAATGGAGCAGTTGCAATTCCAAGTGCCGAGTCGCGCGCAGTCTCAACGTCGGGACGCCGTGCTCGTCGGTGTTGTCGGTAGCGGGAACTGCGAGGTGTTGCTCGAGGCGACAACGGCCGACGCGATGTGCGTTGCAACGATCCATACGGCCGCGCATGGATTCGCCGACATCTGGCGGCGGGTGATCGAGGACTTCGCCATACGTCGTAATGCCGGCGGTCTGCGCGTCGAAATCAACGATGTCGGCGCGACGCCCGCGGTTGTGACGCTGCGTCTTTATCAGGCGATCGAAGCCTGGGAGAGCGGCGATGCGTAAGGGCTATTACGAAGCGTCCGCACGGGATCGCATCCGCGGTGTGATCGACCCCGGCTCGTGGCGCGAGTTCATTCCGCCGTCGGAACGCATCACCAGTCCCCATTTGCCGCTGCTCGATCAGCCCGTTGCATTTGACGATGGGATCGTCGTCGGCGCCGGCCGGCTGGGCGGCAAGGACGTTTTGATCGCAGCGCAGGAAGGTCGCTTTCTCGGTGGCGCGGTGGGGGAAGTTCATGGCGCGAAGCTGGTTGGACTGATCGAACGCGCCGTGAAGACCCGGCCGTCCGCCGTAGTCCTTCTGCTCGACTCGGGCGGGGTTCGGTTGCATGAGGCGAACGCCGGTCTGATCGCCGTCTCGGAAATCATGCGGGCGATCCTGCGTGCGCGCGTGCAAGGCGTAAAATTCGTCGGCGTCATCGGCGGCAGTTGCGGCTGCTTCGGCGGCATGGGCTTGGTGGCGCGTTGTTGTGATGTGCTCCTCATGTCGGAGGAAGGCAGACTGGGAATGTCCGGACCGGAAGTGATCGAAACGGTTCGCGGTGTCGAGGAATTCGATTCACGCGATCGCGCGCTGGTATGGCGGGTCACCGGTGGCAAGCATCGCTATCTGATCGGCGAAGTCGACATGCTCGTCGACGACGATGTTGCGCAGTTCCGCGCCGCCATCGCGCGGGCGCTCGAAGCGCCGGCCGAGTTTTCGCTCGAAGGACTCGAGCGCGAACATGACATGCTGGCGCGACGTTGGTCCCGTTTTGCAGACGCGAATGACGCGCGCGATATATGGGCGGGCCTGGGCATCCCGGATGTCACTCGCATGGCGCTTATGAGCACGGAAGAATTTACGCGCGCCTCGGAAAATGTCCGGGAGCGGCCATGACGCGACGCGACACGCTCGAACGCCTGTTTCCATCCGGCTGGCAAGACGACGCCGAGTTCGATAACGGTTTCGCCGGCACGGGGATGTGCAGCGGCGAATCGATTCGCTACATCGGCGTGGAGAACGCCACTGAAGTGGGCGTCGATCAGGCGCTCGCAATGGCGCGGCTGGTGCTCGATACCGTGAAGCAGCATGCGCAGCGCGCGATCCTTTTTCTGCTGGATACCCAGGGCCAGCGGCTGCGCAAGCGTGACGAGTTGCTTGGATTGAACGGCTACATGGCGCATCTCGCAAAATGCGTCGAGTTGGCGCGCGCGCGCAATCATCCGATTCTCAGCCTGGTGTATGGCGAGGCGGTAAGCGGGGGCTACCTCGCGACCGGGATGATGGCCGACGCCTGTTATGCATTGAGCGATGCGCAGATTCAGGTCATGAACCTGCCCTCGATGGCGCGCATTACCAGGATACCGCTCGAACATCTCGAACAACTTTCGGAACACTCGCCGGTGTTTTCGCCCGGCGTGGCGAATTACGCGCAGATGGGCCATCTGCAGGAAATCTGGGACGGAGAATTGGCAGCCAGACTTGCGCATGCGCTTTCGCGCATGCGCGAGGCGGTGCCGGCCGATCAGCGCATGGCGCTGGGGCAACAGCGTGGTGGTCGTTGTGTCGCTTATGAAGTCGCGCAGCGTGTGGAACACGGCGCCTGAGCCGGAGCGACATCATTTCGCCTGGTGCGCGCGCGATGCGGCGTGTTCTGCCCGTCTGGTTCAAAGCGGCTGCACACCGGAAGAGGAAGCGATTAATCTGCTGGGCGTCTGGCTGCGTGCTGAACGGCCGCTAATTGTCGCACGCCAGCCACCAGGATATCGACGTGGTGCAGAGCGCGTTGTGCTCGGTCTTCCTCTGCCCCTTGCTCAGAGTAAGCGGCGCCTCGCGTTTTCGATTCCGCGTGTGCACATAGCGCGCTTGAGTCTGCCGCCGCAGTTGTCCGAGGTGCGCCATGCAATGCCTGCCTCGTGGCAACCGACCGTCGATAAACTGCTCGCGTCATCTCAAGTTACCGCGGCCGCACCACGCGTGTACGGATCGGCTGCCATGCAGGCGCTCACCGGAGAAGCTTGCATGGACGACGGCTCGGATCTCGATTTGCTTTTCAGTCCTGCGGCATGGCCGGATGTGATGCTTTTGGTCGATACGCTGGCGTGCATGAGCGTCGACGAAAGGGGCCGGCGTATCGATGGTGAAATTCGAGCGCCGAGCGGCAAGGCGGTTGCGTGGCGCGAGTTGTCGCAACGCCCGTCGCGTTTGCTATGCAAATATTTGCACGGTGCGGAACTGATCGATACCGAAGCATATGCATCGGAGTTCGCGGATGCAGGTTGAACGCGCCTTGCTGACCGGCACGCCAGGCTCGCGGCCGGGCCGGTCATTCACTGCAGCGGAAATCGACCACGCAGCGATCGAAGCCTTGCGAGTCGAGTTGTCGCTGCATCCGAAGCCCGGTCTCGTGACACCGACGAGTCGCGGTAGCCATACCGATATGGATCATCACACTTTGGCTGCGGGTATCGCAGCGCTGCAAGGCTATTTCGGCGATTGCGTAATGCTCGGCCGTCGCAATGCGTCGCTACGGGCGTTGCAGAAGCGCGGTCTCGCGGCGGAGGCGGAAATGTTTTGCGCCACGGGAGGAGTCAACACGCACAAGGGCGCGATCTTCTCGCTCGGTTTGCTGAGCGCCGCCTGCGGATTGCAATCGTTGCCCGCAGGAAGAACGCATGCCGGCTGCATTGCGTCGATTGTTTCTGCTCGCTGGGGCAAAGCGCTGCACGCCGATATACGGCGAATACGCGCCGCCTCGTTCGCGTCGACCCATGGCGAGCGCGTGTTGTTGCGCGATAACATTCCCGGCGCGCGCGAGCACGCGGCGGCCGGCTTTCCGATTCTTCACTCGGTCACTTTGCCCGCGCTGCGCACGGGATTGCGATGTGGCACTCCGCGCCGCGCGCTGCTGCATGCGCTGGTTGCGACGATCGCCGTGCTGCCGGACACGAATATTATTCACCGCGGAGGTGTGCAATCGTTGCGCTGGGTGCATTCCACTGCGCATGCTTTCATATCCAATGGTGGCGTATTTGCGAACGCCTGGGAAGCGAGGCTCCAATCGATGTGTGACGGCTTCGTTGCGCGCGGGCTGAGTCCGGGCGGCAGTGCGGATCTGCTGGCGTGTGCCTGGTTCATGCATCGACTCGAACGTCCGTGAGCATTGCGATCCTTTGCTCCGGGCAGGGCGGTCAAACCCCTGACATGCTGGAGCGCTGGAAAGGCGACGAGCGTTATCGGACTGCCTGCGCCATGTTGGCATCGAACCTGCCGTGGGACGTGGCAGATCTAGCGCGCGACCAGCAACGTTCCACGCTGAATCGCTACGCACAGCCGCTTATTTGTCTGTATCAAATGAGCGTTTGGTCGGCGTTGTCGCAGCGAGGATTGCATGCCGATGTGGTCGCCGGTTACAGCGTGGGGGAGTTGGCGGCCTATGGAGTGAACGGTGCGTTGGCCGGCAGCGATGTCCTGCGCGCGGCTTTGGCGCGCGCGCAGGCCATGGACGGGGCAACACCATCAGATTCCGGAATGCTGGCAGTGCGCGGTGTTCGATTGCGGGATATTGAGGTGCTTGTAGCGCACAGCGACGCGCAGATCGCCATTCGCAATGCCCAGGACCATGCGGTTCTCGGCGGACCACGTGCCGCGCTCGCGCAAGTCGAACAGGCAATTCGACAGCGCTTCAACGCGCATGTGGTTCGATTGCCCATTACCGTGCCGGCGCACACCGCTCACCTCAATGCGGCTGTCCCGGTATTCCACAAAGCGCTTTCAACGCTGCAATGGGGTGCGTTCAATGTGCCGGTCATCGCGGGAATCGACGGCCGCAGCGTGCGATCCAAGACCGACGCGATTGATTCTTTGAGCAGACAACTTGCTGAACCGATCGACTGGCAGACGGTGCTGGAAACGTTGGTTGAGCTGGACGTGACCACCGCGCTGGAACTGGGCCCCGGCACAGCACTTTCCCGCATGCTTTTGGAGCGGGCGCCCCACGTAGCGGTACGTGCGTTAAGCGACTTTGCGACGCTCGGGGGTGCTGCCGACTGGGCGCTGCAGCACGCGGCTCTACGCTAGGGCAGGCCGCGTGCCGCGGGGCGTAAGCGGCCCGTTGCCCTTCCGACGACGGCATTCTGATCCCGCGCAGCCGCCACTCGGCAAAGACTGCGTCGGCGGCAGCGCTTTTGCCGGCGTCGAAAAATCTTTATGGCGATGGCAGCGCCCACTCTTGAAATCGGTGAGGGCCGCCCCTATCATTAGCACTCGTCGGAGTTGAGTGCTAAAACACTCGGCCGACTCGAATTCAATGTGGGCGCTTCAGTAAATGAAAGCACTCACTAACTCACACTAATTGATGGAGGGTATCTCGAATGAAAATCCGTCCCCTGCATGACCGCGTGATCGTCAAGCGGTTGGAAGAAGAGCGCAAAACCGCGAGCGGTATCGTCATTCCAGACGCTGCCGCCGAGAAACCGGATCAGGGCGAGGTTCTCGCCGTCGGCAACGGCAAAATCCTGGAAGACGGCAAGGTGCGCCCGCTGGACGTGAAGGTCGGCGATCGCGTGCTGTTCGGCAAGTACTCAGGCCAGGCCGTCAAGGTCGAAGGCGAAGAACTGCTCGTGATGCGCGAAGAAGACATCATGGGCGTCGTCGCCTAATTAACCGAATTCGATACGGATATAGGAGTTCAGAAACATGGCAGCTAAAGACGTACGCTTCCAGGAAGAAGCCCGCCAGAAAATGCTTACCGGCGTGAACATTCTTGCCAATGCAGTCAAAGCCACTCTCGGCCCGAAAGGCCGCAATGTCATCCTCGAGCGCTCCTACGGCGCGCCGACCGTGACCAAGGACGGTGTTTCCGTGGCCAAGGAAATCGAGTTGAAGGACAAGCTCGAGAACATGGGTGCGCAAATGGTCAAGGAAGTCGCTTCCAAGACTTCCGACGTCGCAGGTGACGGCACCACCACCGCCACCGTGCTGGCCCAGGCCATCGTGCGCGAAGGCATGAAATATGTCGTCGCCGGCATGAACCCGATGGACATCAAGCGCGGCATCGACAAAGCCGTTACGGCCGTGGTCGAAGAGCTGAAAAAAATCTCCAAGCCCTGCACGACCTCGAAAGAAATCGCGCAAGTCGGCTCCATTTCCGCCAACTCCGACCCGGACATCGGCAAGATCATCGCCGACGCGATGGACAAGGTCGGCAAGGAAGGCGTCATCACCGTTGAAGACGGCAAGAGCCTGAACAACGAGCTGGATGTGGTCGAAGGTATGCAATTCGACCGCGGCTACCTGTCGCCGTACTTCATCAACAATCCGGATCGCCAGATCGCCGTGCTGGAGAACCCGTTCGTGCTGCTGCACGACAAGAAGATCTCCAACATCCGCGACCTGCTGCCCGTACTGGAGCAAGTGGCCAAAGCCGGCCGTCCGCTGCTGATCATCGCCGAAGACGTCGAAGGCGAAGCGCTCGCGACGCTGGTGGTCAACAACATCCGCGGCATTCTGAAGACCGTTGCCGTCAAGGCGCCGGGCTTCGGCGATCGTCGCAAAGCGATGCTCGAAGATATCGCCGTCCTCACCGGTGGCACCGTGATTGCGGAAGAGGTCGGCCTGACGCTCGAAAAAGCGTCGCTGAACGATCTCGGCCAGGCCAAGCGCGTGGAAGTGGGCAAGGAAGAAACGACTGTCATCGATGGCGGCGGCGATGCGAAAAACATCGAAGCGCGCGTCAAGCAGATCCGCGCTCAGATCGAGGAAGCGACCAGCGACTATGATCGCGAAAAACTGCAGGAACGCGTGGCCAAGCTGGCCGGCGGCGTTGCGGTGATCAAAGTCGGCGCCGCGACCGAAGTCGAAATGAAAGAGAAGAAAGCCCGCGTTGAAGACGCGCTGCACGCGACCCGTGCTGCAGTCGAAGAAGGCGTCGTGGCCGGCGGCGGTGTTGCGCTGCTGCGTGCTCGTGCCGCTATTGCAAACCTCAAAGGCGATAACCCCGAGCAGGAAGCGGGCGTCAAGATCGTTCTGCGCGCTTTGGAAGAGCCGCTGCGTACCATCGTCGCCAACGCCGGTGCCGAGCCGTCCGTGGTGGTGAACAAAGTTGCCGAAGGTAAAGGCAACTACGGTTTCAACGCTTCGACCGAAGAATACGGCGACCTCGTTGAAATGGGCGTGCTGGATCCGACCAAAGTCACTCGCACCGCACTGCAGAACGCGGCCTCCGTCGCGGCGCTGCTGCTGACGACCGATGTGGCGATCACCGAACTGGCTGAAGACAAGCCGGCCGGTGGCATGCCCGGCGGTATGGGCGGCATGGGTGGTATGGGCGGTATGGGCATGGATATGTAAGCAGCGCGATTCGCGTTGCTACGTGTCCGGTTCACACCGAACGACAAAAGCCCCGCGCGAGCGGGGCTTTTGTTTTGTGCGTTCACGATTGCAAGCGGCGCGATTCTGTTGGCGCAGAAGGCCTTCCCCGCTATAATCCGCGCTCCTTTCGACATCGTTGGCTCGGCTGGTCTGTGAGTCCGCGATTCCGATCCCGGCAATTCCGTAGTCCGGACGGCCAAGTAGCTCAGTTGGTAGAGCAGAGGACTGAAAATCCTTGTGTCGGTGGTTCGATTCCGCCCTTGGCCACCATAACCTTCCCTTCTCTCCCTAATTCTCTAGCAGGCCATTCACGCGCACTGCGTGCGCTTGCTTGCGTGCGTTTTTGCTTGTGCGGAATCCATGGATCCACGATAGCGCTTATGGTCGGACTTGGCTCGCTGGATTCCGGCTGGCGCCGCGTCGCGCGCTATCAGAGAGATGGCCGGCGCGTCGTCGCGTTGACGCGGTAAGGCATTCCCGGCCGTCGGCGCAGGCTACTTCGCACCAGCGGACTCCAGCATCCTGACCATCGCGGTATACCCGAGGTCGCGCGCGAGTTGCAGCGGCGTGCGGCCGGCGCGGTCGGTGAGCCTGGTGCTCGCGCCGGCGTCGAGCAGTGCGCGCAAGGTAGCCTGATGGCGCGGCCCCCCGTCTCCCAAGACGATCGCTTCAATCAACGCAGTCCAGTGCAGGATGTTTACATGGTCGAGCGGGGCACCGACTGCAATCAGCTGCCGCACGATGCCATCGTGACCGAGGTGCGCGGCTGCGATCAGGGCCGTGCCATCGTAAGGGCTGGTGATGAGCTTCGCGCTCGCGCCGTTCGCCAGCAACACGCGCAACGTCTCTTCGTCGTCGGCGACCGCGGCGATGGTCACGGCGTCGTAGCGATCCTTCTCAAGTGCGTCGGGATCGGCGCCTGCGGCAAGAAGGGCTTTCACCGCCTCGCGCTGGCGCGCGAACGTGGCCACGTGCAGCGGCGTGCGGCCGTGGCCGTCGGTCTGGCGCAGCGCGTCGCGCTGGGCCGCGAGCCGGACCAGCGTAGGCAGGTCGCCGTGGTGTGCTGCGGCATGCAGGCCGGTATACGCCGCGATTTCCGCCGACGATGGCGGTACCTGTGCCAGGCCCGTGGCGGCCCACGTGAGCATCAGCACCGCCGCGGCGAGGCATTTCACTTGAGGAGTTCCGTCACTTTTTCGAGGCCGCTGTTCGCACACTGTTCATCGAGGTGGCCGCCGGGCGCTCCGGCCACGCCCACGGCGCCGATCACGTCGTTACCCGCGCGCACCGGCACACCTCCGCCAAGCAGCAGAAAACCGGGGATATGAACGAGGTTCGCCACCCCCGGATTCTTCTGTGCGGCTTCCATCATCGCCTGCGTGTTGTTGCGGGCCGATGCGGAGGTGAATGCTTTCTCCCGGCTTGCGGCGACGGTGTGCGGACCGGCATTGTCGGCACGCTGCACGGCGCGCACGCCGCCGGCGCGATCGACCACCGTGGCCGTTACGGCGTAGCCGTCGGCCTGGCACGCAGCCACGGTTGCCGCGGCGATCTGGTTCGCCAGTTCGAGCGACATATTGCGCTCGGTGCGCACCGCTTCGGCATGGGCGACTGCGAGTGGCAGTGAGGCGGTGACGATGGCGAAACGGGCTAAGGTTTTCATGCGGCTCTCCTGCAGTGGTCGAGGCGGTCGCGATCCGACCATGTCGACACCTTAGCAATATCAGCGCCTCGCGCCACTCGCAGGCCAACGTATACTCAACCACCATCGATTTCGCCCTGCTGCGCCAGCGGCAAATATGACCTACGCCGTTAAAGAAGCCTTTCTCACCTTGCAGGGCGAGGGCGCCAACGCCGGGCGCGCGGCGGTGTTCTGTCGTTTCGCCGGATGCAATTTGTGGAGCGGGCGTGAAGAAGATCGGCGCAAGGCGGTGTGCCAGTTCTGCGATACCGATTTCGTCGGCACCGACGGCATCCATGGCGGACGCTTTGCGACGGCCGAATCGTTAGCGACGCATATCGGGAAACTGTGGCGCGGTCCGCGTGCGGAACGCTTCGTCGTCTGCACGGGCGGCGAGCCGCTGCTGCAACTCGACACGGCGCTCATCGACGCGCTGCACGCCCGTGGTTTTCGCATCGCGGTGGAGTCGAACGGCACGATCGCGGCGCCCGCGGGCATCGACTGGTTGTGCATCAGTCCGAAGGCGGACAGCGCGGTCGTGCAGCGCTCGGGCAACGAACTGAAACTGGTCTATCCGCAAGCAGGCGTCGACCCCGCCGCGTACGCGGACTGGAATTTCGAACATTTCTTCCTGCAGCCCTTGGATAACGCGCTGCGCGCGGACAATACGGCGAAGGCAGTCGAATATTGTCTGCAGCATCCCAAATGGCGTCTGAGCCTGCAGACGCACAAGCTGATCGGGATTCCCTGAGGGGGCCGCGCTTTCCGCGATGCTCCGTGGGAAAGTCCGCAATCCGCGCCGGACGCTGCGCCGCGGCGTCACCGATCCGCGCAAGTCCTTGTCCCATACGCGAAAACGGCGCCGAATCGACGGAAGCGGCGCGGTCGTCCGGTATAATCGCGGTGGCGATCGATCCCCATATGCAGCAGCTCTTTACCTTAGGCTTGAACTACCAGACCGCGCCGCTCGCCATGCGCGAGCGCGTGGCGTTCGGCGCTGAGCAGCTTCGGCATGCCCTGGCGGAGATTTTCCGTGCGCGTCCGGCGCGCGAAGCGGCGATTCTGTCGACCTGTAACCGCACCGAGCTGTACTGCGCGTCCGGTGATCCGCGCGAGGCGCTGGACTGGCTTGCCGCCTATCACGGCGTCGACGCGTACGACCTCAAGCCGCATCTTTATACGTTGCCGCGCGAAGACGCGGTACGGCACGCGTTTCGGGTGGCGTCCGGGCTCGATTCGATGGTGCTGGGCGAGCCGCAAATCCTCGGCCAGCTCAAGGACGCGGTGCGCACGGCCGAAGAAATCGGGACGATGGGCGTTACGCTGTCGCGCCTGTTTCAGCGCTCCTTCGCCGTGGCTAAAGAGGTGCGCACGCAGACGCGCATCGGCGCCAACGTCGTTTCGATGGCCGCCGCCGCGGTCAAACTCGCCGGTCGCATTTATCCGTCCCTGCGCGATCAGCGCGTGCTGTTCATCGGCGCGGGCGAAATGATCGAACTCGCGGCCACGCATTTCGCGGCGCAGTTGCCGCGCGAAATGGCGGTGGCCAACCGGACGCTCGAACGCGGGCAGACGCTGGCAAATCGCTTCGGCGCGAAAGTGCTGTCGCTGTCCGAATTGCCCGATCGTTTGGCGCAATACGATATCGTCGTGTCCTGTACCGCCAGTACCTTGCCGATCCTCGGCAAGGGCACGATGGAGCGCGTGGTCAAGTCGCGTCGGCACGCACCGGTGTTCATGGTCGATCTCGCCGTGCCGCGCGACATCGAGCCGGAAGTCGGCGAACTCGATGATGTTTATCTCTACACGCTCGACGATCTCGCCGAAATCGTGCGCGTCGGCATGGATGAACGCCAGTCGCATGTCGCGCAGGCCGAAGCGATCATCGATGCGCGAGTCGGCTCCTTCCTGCACTGGATGGAAGGGCGCGCGGTCGTACCGGTGATTTGCGGTTTACGCGATCGAGGCGAAGCGGCGCGCCGGCAGGAGGTGGAACGCGCGCTGCGATTGCTGGCGCGGGGCGAATCGCCGCAAACCGTTCTCGAAGCCCTGTCGCACGGCCTGACCAATAAATTGCTGCATGCGCCGACGCAGGCGTTGCACGATGCCAGCGCCGTCGAGCGCGAAGAACTGCAACGTCTGCTGACGCGCGTTTACCGTCTGGACGAGCGGGATTAGCCGCACCTCATGAAGAAAAGCCTTAGTCTCAAGCTCGAACAGCTCGCCCGTCGGCTGGAAGAATTGAACGCGATGCTGTCGTCCGAGCAGGCAACCAGCGATATGGACGAGTACCGCAAGCTCTCGCGCGAGCATGCGGAAATCACTCCCGTGGTTGAACGCTATCGCGACTACCGCGCCGCGCTTGGCGATGCGCAGGCTGCGAAAGAGATGCTGATCGATGCGGAGATGCGTGTCTTCGGGCAAAGCGAACTCGAATCGGCGCAGGCGCGCATGGACGAAATCGAGCTCGATCTGCAGAAACTGCTGCTGCCGAAAGACCCGAACGACGATCGCAATATTTTTCTGGAAGTGCGCGCGGGGACCGGCGGCGAGGAGTCCGCGCTGTTCTCGGGCGACCTGATGCGCATGTATTCGCGCTACGCGGAGCGCCAGCGCTGGCAGGTGGAGCTGATTTCCGAGAGCCCCTCCGATCTGGGCGGCTACAGGGAAGTGATCGTGCGCATCATCGGCAACGGGGCCTATTCGCGACTGAAATTCGAGTCCGGCGCTCATCGCGTGCAGCGCGTGCCGGAAACGGAAACGCAGGGGCGCATTCACACCTCGGCCTGCACGGTCGCGGTGCTACCTGAAGCGGACGAGGTCGGCGATGTGGTGTTGAATCCGGCCGAGTTGCGCATCGACACCTTTCGCGCCTCCGGTGCGGGCGGTCAGCACATCAACAAAACCGATTCCGCCGTGCGCGTGACTCACCTGCCCACCGGAATCGTGGTCGAATGCCAGGACGACCGTTCGCAGCACAAGAACAAGGCACGCGCGCTGGCCGTGCTCGCGGCGCGTATCAAGGATGTGCAGACGCGCGCGCAGCAGGCGAAAGAGGCGGCGACGCGTAAATCGCTGGTGGGCAGCGGCGAACGTTCCGAGCGCATTCGCACCTACAATTTTCCGCAGGGCCGCGTGACCGATCACCGCATCAACCTGACCCTCTATAAGATCGCCGCCATCATGGACGGCGATCTGGAAGAATTGATCGATGCGCTGTCCGCCGAATATCAGGCGGAACAACTGGCCGCGCTCGGCGAAGAAGTCGCCGCTTGAACCATCCGGCAAACATGGCTGAGACCTATCGCCGCCTGTTGCGATCCAGCGATCTGCCCGAACTGGAAGCGAAGATTCTGCTGGAAACCGCAACCGCCCGGCCGCGTGCCTGGCTGATTGCGCATCTGGACGACGAGGCCGACGAAAGGCAAATACACCTGGTTCGACGGCTGTATGCGCGCCGCCATGCCGGCGAGCCGATCGCCTATATCACCGGCGAACGCGAATTCTTCAGCCTCGAATTGGGGATTACGCCGGATGTGCTGATCCCGCGCCCCGAAACGGAGCTGCTGGTGGAATTGGCGATCGAAATGGCGCCCAATCGTGCCGGACGCGTGATCGATCTCGGTACCGGCAGCGGGGCGGTGGCGATCGCTCTGGCGAAGCACTTGCCGGATGCCGAGGTGTGGGCGTGCGACGTATCGGCTCAGGCGCTGAATGTCGCGCGCAACAATGCGGAGCGTCACAATGCCGCAGTGCGCTTCCTGCGCAGCGACTGGTTCGGCGACGTACCGTTGGGCCGCTTCGATGTGATCGTGTCGAATCCGCCGTATGTCGCGGCCGAGGACGAGCATCTGGAGGAAGGCGATGTGCGCCACGAGCCGAGGGGGGCGCTGGTCGGGGGCCCCGATGGGCTCGAATGCATACGCACCATCGTCGCGCAAGCGGTTGAACGGCTGGAGCCCGACGGCTGGCTGTTATTCGAGCACGGCTATGATCAGGCGGCGCGCTGCCGCGATTTGCTCCATGCTTGCGGCTATCAGGACGTCACCAGCTGGACCGATCTGGCCGGCATCCCGCGCGTGACCGGCGGCTGCAAGCGTAGACGTTGAATGCGCTCGCGGCACCGGGTCCCGGTTTCGATCAAACCCGTGAACTGTTCGCGTCGTCCTTGATCGTACAATCACGCGTATGCCACCAGACTTGGCACCAGAGGTGATTTTCACTGGATTTTTTTGAACCTGTCGGCGCGCCGCACGCGCCGCTTATAGAAGGAAAGCTGATGGACGCTCAACAGGCAATTCGCGAAGTGGTGACTTCGCATCCCGTCGTGCTGTACATGAAAGGGACCGCCGACTTCCCGCAATGCGGTTTCTCCGCCAACGCCGTGCAGATTCTGCGGGCCTGCGGCGTGTCGGATCTGCATACCGTCAACGTGCTCGACGATCCTGACATTCGTCAGGGCATCAAGGACTACGCCAACTGGCCGACCATTCCGCAACTGTATGTGAAAGGCGAGTTCGTCGGCGGCTCCGACATCATGCGCGAGATGTATCAGAACGGCGAACTGCAGAAGTTGCTGCAGAGTTGATCTAAGTCGGCAAAAACAAAGAGGAGGCATGGCCTCCTCTTTGTTTTTGTGGCGAGGAAAGCCGTGTGCCTCAGACGGCGGTCAGCCGCACATTTGCCAGGCTCAGACGATCGACCAGGATGTCCATGAAGGCGCGGTCGAAGCGGTGCCGGCAGACATCCGACGCATTCGCCAGATCGTCGCATCGAATGGTGATGACACGCGAAGCCTTGAGTGCGCTCACATCGGCGGTGCGTTCATTCGAAGCGCGCGACAGATAAGCCATTTCGCCGAAACATTGTCCGGGCCGCAGGCGATTCAACAGCTTGGCGTGCTTCGCCACGCGCATTTCGCCCGAGGCGAGAATGCAGAAGAATTCGCCGGAGTCGCCCTCGCGCATCAGCGTTGTTCCGGGCTGCACGTCCTGCCAGTGACTGATGCGCATCACTTCCCAGAGTTCGGCGTCGGTGAACTCCTTGAAGAACGGCATGGCGCGCAAGGTGTTGAATTTTTCGCTGTCCGCGACTTCGCGCTGCCGGGCCAAACGTTCTGTGCGAAAGGCCTCGGCGAGATCGTGCGCGAACTCGTCCCATGAGGCGTAACGCCGCTTGATGTCTTTCTGCATCGCGCGTTTGACGATCTGATCCAGCGAGGCGGGTATTTCGCTGCGATGGCTCGATGGCGGCGGCGGTTCCACCATCGTGATCTGGTACATCATGCTGAAGTTGTTGGTCGCATTGAACGGCAGGTGGCCGGTCAGCAGTTGATACATCACCACGCCGAGCGAGTAGATGTCGGTCTGATGATCGAGCGTCTGTTCCTTGATCTGCTGCGGCGACATGTAAGCCGGCGAACCGATGCCGACCACCATGGTGGTGTCGCCGCTCGACTCCATGATCGCGGCGCCGAAATCGGAAATCTTGATGTCGGTGCCGCCGGCCAGAAGAATGTTCGCAGGTTTGATGTCGCGATGCGTGATGCCGTGCTTGTGCGCGTAACCGAGTGCGCGCGTGCACTTGAAAATGATTTCGACGACCTTGTCGACCGGCAGCAGCTTGTCGGGTTCGCAGAACTGCTCCAGCGTGCCGCCCGACACGTACTCCATGACGATGTAGGAGAGCTCGTCGCCGACGACCGCGTCGTAAATCTGGATGATGTGCGGATGCGCGAGCTTGCCGGCCAGCGAGGCCTCGGTGACGAACAGTTTGCGATAGACGCGACCACCGTTGGCCGTTTCGTTCAGCTTGTCCTGATAGACGACTTTGACCGCCACGTCGCGACCGGCGAACTCGTCATGGCACAGAAACACCTCGCTCGTGGCGCCCTGGCCAAGCTTATGCGCGACTTCGTACTTGCCGATGCGGTCCATGGAGGAGGAAGCAGGAAATCACATGTCGGTTCGCCGGATCGCCGTTCGCGAACGCAAACAGACCGATGAGTCGAACCCAGGCTTCTGTGTACCAAAGGCAGGCGAAGCTGCTCAAGCACGCAATGCGCGCAAATCAGGCAAGTTCCGCACGGGCGCGCAGAATGGCGGCCCGCACTTGCGCGGGCGCGGTCGCGCCGAGGTGATTGCGGGCGGCAAGCGAGCCTTCGACAGTGAGGACCTGGTACACGTCCTGATCGATGGTCGGCGCAAACTGCTGCAACTCCGCGAGCGGCAGATCGGCCAGATCGCAGCCACGCGCTTCGGCCGCGCGCACAGCACGTGCGACCGCTTCGTGCGCGTCGCGAAAAGGCGTGCCGCGCTTGACCAGATAATCGGCCAGATCGGTCGCCGTCGCGAATCCTTGCAGCGCGGCAGCGCGCATCGCATCGGCCTGCGGCGCAATCCCCGGCACCATTTCGGCGAAGATCGCCAGCGTGTCGACCAGCGTATCGACCGTATCGAACAGCGGCTCCTTGTCTTCCTGATTGTCCTTGTTGTAGGCGAGCGGTTGCGCCTTCATCAGCATGAGCAGGCCCATGAGATGGCCGACGACGCGACCCGTCTTGCCGCGCGCGAGTTCCGGAACGTCGGGATTCTTCTTCTGCGGCATGATCGACGAGCCGGTGCAGAAGCGATCGGGCAGCGTGATGAAACCGAAACGCGGGCTCATCCACACGATCAACTCTTCGCAGAAACGCGAGAGGTGAATCATGATCAACGAGGCGGCGGCGCAGAATTCGATGGCGAAGTCGCGGTCGGATACCGCATCGAGCGAGTTCTCGCACACACCGTCGAAGCCCAGTTCGCGCGCGACATATTCGCGATCAATGGCGAACGAGGTGCCGGCCAGCGCCGCCGCGCCGAGCGGCAGCCGATTTACGCGCTTGCGGCAGTCGGCCAGACGGGCGCGATCGCGCTTGAGCATTTCGTAGTACGCCAGCAGATGGTGACCGAAGGTCACCGGCTGCGCGACCTGCAGATGGGTGAAGCCGGGCATCACCGTGTCGGCGTGACGTTCCGCGAGATCCACCAGCGCACGTTGCAGGGTTGCGATCAGCGAACCGATGTCGTCGATCGCTTCGCGCATGTACAGACGGATGTCGGTGGCCACCTGATCATTGCGCGAGCGGCCGGTGTGCAGGCGCTTGCCCGCATCGCCGACCAGCGCGGTGAGGCGGCGCTCGATGTTGAGATGCACGTCTTCCGCGTCGAGCGACCACTCGAACTTCCCGGCGGTGATTTCGTCGCGTATGGCGGCGAGTCCGCGTTCGATGTCGGCCAGGTCCGCCGCCGTGATGATGCCCGTCGCGGTCAGCATTTTCGCGTGCGCGAGCGAGCCGGCGATATCGTGCAGCGCCAATCGTTTATCGAAAAAGACCGAGCCTGTGTAACGCTTCACGCGTTCGTCCACGGCCTCGCTGAACCGACCCGACCAGGTCTGGGTGGCGTGATGGTTTTCCTTCGGACCGGGCATCGTTGCTTGTAAAAAGAGAAGTGGGGTTCGAGAATCGGCGCACGGCGCGACGTTCAAAACGCGCTGTTATGCCAACGACTTGTGCCGATTCTAAGACAAAAGCACTGCCGCTCGCCCGACCTTTTTGACCGCGTGGTTGGCGCGCACTCACGCGACACATCGCGGCGTGCGTCGAACGCGGCGCGCTGAGGCGGGCATGGCACAGGTACCGCACGCGACGATTCCCGAGGCTTTGCCCGACCTGCGCAATCTGGGCGTGCTGGCGCGCATTCTCATTGCGGTGAACGGCGCGGCTTTTTTCGTCGCAACGGTCGGCGCCGACCACTTCGCGCAACTGGTCGAGCGCATGCTCGATATCGCGTTGACCGTGGAACCGGTGCTCATCGCTGTGCTGGTGTGCCTGTGGGCGCTTAATCCTGTGCTGCAGCGCTTGCGGTACTGGCGCGGGCTGGCGCTGATTGCGGCTATCGCGATGTTGCTGACCGTCGGTGTGCAGCGGTTCATTGCCAGCATGGATGCATCGCCGCAGATCTACATTCGCGGCGTCGCCTATGCATTGCTCGCGACCGGATTGCTCGCCGGTTATTTCCATCTGCGCCAGCGCGCCTTTTCGCCCGCCTTATCCGAAGCGCGTCTGCAGGCGCTGCAGGCGCGCATTCGCCCGCACTTCCTGTTCAATACGCTGAATGCGGTGCTGTCGCTGATACGCAAGGATGCGCGCCGTGCGGAAACCGCACTGGAGGATCTGGCCGACCTTTATCGGGTGGCGATGGCCGACAACAGACAACTCATCCCGCTGGAACGTGAACTGGCGCTTACACGCCAATATCTCAATCTGGAACAGTTGCGGCTCGGCGCGCGTTTGCTGATCGACTGGCGCATCGACAAGGCGCCGAACGATGCGCTGGTGCCGCCGCTGTTGTTGCAGCCGCTGGTCGAAAACGCCGTCTATCACGGCATCGAGCCGGGCATCGGCCCGGGCACGATCGAAATCGCGATCGCCCGTTATCGCGATCGCATTCATGTGCGCTTGCGTAATCCCTATCACGCCGCTCATCAGCATCGACAAGGCAACCGCATGGCACTGGCGAACATTCGCGAGCGGTTGGCGTTGCACTTCGATGTGGAAGCCGTACTTGAATCGGGCGTGCGCGGCGACGCGTTCGAAATCAAAATCTCGCTGCCGTACAAAAAAGAAAGCGAACGCTCCCAGGTACTGACGCTCGGTCCGCTCACGTTAGCGCCGTTGACGAAGGGGCCACGGCCGTGAACATGCTGCGTCTGATGGTGGTGGACGATGAGGCGCCGGCGCGCGAGCGGCTGAAGGAAGTGCTGAGCGATCTCGCCGGCGCCGTGCCGCACGTGGTGGTGGCCGAGGCCGCCAACGGGCCTGCAGCGCTGGCGTTCCTGCAACAGCAAGCGGTCGATATCGTGCTTGTCGACATCCACATGCCGCAAATGAGCGGCATCGAATTCGCGCGCCATGTGCTGCGCATGGAGACGCCGCCCGGCATTATTTTCGTGACGGCGCACGATCAGCATGCGGTGCATGCGTTCGAAGTGAACGCGCTCGATTATTTGTTGAAGCCGGTTCGTGCGGCGCGGCTGCAGACGGCATTGCACAAGGCGCGCATGGCGACGCAGGAACAACTGCAGAATGCGGCCGCTGCGGCCGGCGAGGTCGCGCGCCGTTTTCTATCGGTCAGCGAGCGCGGCCGGATCCAACTCATTCCGCTGGCGGAAGTGCTGTATCTCAAGGCCGAACTCAAATACGTCACCGTCCGCACACGCGAGCACGAGTATCTGCTCGAGGAATCGCTGACCCGCCTGGAGCAGGAATTCGCCGATGTATTCGTCCGCGTGCACCGCTCGTGTCTGGTCGCGCGCCAGCATTTGCGCGGCTGCGAACGCACGACCGACCCGGACGGCGAAGGCGCCGGCTGGGCGGTCGTGCTCGACGGCTGCGCCGAGAAACTGCCTGTCAGCCGACGACAATGGCCGCTGTTGAAAACGTTGATCAGCGTGCGGTGAGGCGCAGGGCTGAGCGCCGGCTTTACCCGTTCGCCCTGAGCCGACGGCGCAGCCGTCGAGTCGAAGGGTGAACGGTTGTAATCATCGCGGTTTGTGCCGGCCGTTCATGCCTCGACTGCGCTACGCGCGCTCAGCACGAACGGCTTTCCTTCGATAGCGGCTAACCCGAGTTGCGCAAGCCTGCCGCGATGCCGTTGATGGTGCGGTGGATGCCGCGGTGAATACGCTCATCGCTCTTGCCGGAACGATGCCGACGCAACAACTCCACCTGCAGGTGATTGAGCGGGTCGATGTACGGCACGCGGTTGCGGATGGAGCGCGCGAGTGAAGGGTTGCAGGCAAGCAGTTCACGCTGACCGTTGATGTCCAGCAGC
>JAKFDA010000017.1:0-75193 GCA_036676355.1 Nitrosomonadales bacterium
CCGAACAGGACCGTGAAACAGCGTCGCGCCAATGATAGTGTGGATTACCCATGCGAAAGTAGGTCATCGTCAGGACCCTATAAACTAAAAAGCCCAGGCCTCGTGCCTGGGCTTTTTAGTTTCCGCAGTGACTCTGGCCCAGATCGCCCGCTTGCGCGACGACAACGCGCAGACAAGCATCCCAATGTCGACAATCACCGACAAACAACTCAACAACTCAACAACTCATAAACACCACGTCGCGGCGCAAAAAAAAACGCCGGACAATCGTCCGGCGTTTCGTTGGAGTCTTGAATAATTATTCAGCGACTTTTACGCTGTTTTTAACCGTTTTAACGCCGTCGATCTTTTTGACGACGTCACCGACTTTGAATTTCTGCCAGTCGTTGTTGACGGTTCCGGTCACGGTCACGTGGCCATAATCGGTTTTGGCTTTAAGGGGGAATTTACCTAGTTCTGCGTCCGACTTCAGAGCCGACTCGACACGCTTGTTGATGTCATTCGAGTCCACCATCATGCCCGCGCAACCGCCCATGAAAGCGGTGCAGGCGAGTACAGCGATCAACTGCTTAACGTTCTTCACAATATCTCCTCCAATTGTTGTGTAGAGCCTTCGTCAAACCACTCGGAAGCTGGCTTCCAGCGCGCAGTATAGACGAACTGGCTGGCGCGAGGCACGTAGGCCTACCCCCTCCCGTGGGTGCATCATATTCAGTCCAGTGCCTGCTGAGAAGCCCGCAGTAACGGAAATATGTGTGGACTTCCCCCTAATGGAAATCCCGGGATCGAAGAGGCAATGGGCCAAGCAGCGCGCTGTGATCTTCGAGCTTGTTGGCAACCAGTTGCACCACATCGTTCGCGCACTCGACAATGCCATGGACGCCAAGGAGTCGCGAGTCCAGCAGTTCGCGTCTTTGTCGGTCCGCCAGGCGCGCCCACACCACCACATTCATGTTGCCGGTTTCGTCTTCCAACGTAACGAAAATGACACCCGAAGCGGTGCCAGGTCGTTGACGGCCGGTTACCAGACCGGCGACGCGGACATGCTTGCCTGGATGCAGGCGCAACTCATTTGCGGACAGGCAACCGAGGCGTTGTAACCTAGGGCGCAACAGCGCGACGGGATGGCGTCCCAGTGTCAGGCCGAGACTGGCGTAATCCGCAACGATGTCCGCTGCTTCACTGGGAACTGCAAGAACGGGTTGCACTTCGCCGTTTGGGGCATTGCGGAGCATATGATTGCGCGAGTCCACACCGGCGGCTTGCCAGTGTGCGTTGTGCCGATGTCCGACCATGCTGTTCAGCGCGCCAGCACGAGCCAGACATTGCATGTCCCGCTGTGCGAGCTCGGCGCGCCGGCCCAACTCGGTGACGTCGAGAAAAGGGCGCACTCGCCGCGCGTCGATCATTCGCCTCGCGCCCGCTTCCGACAGGCCTTTCACCATGCGCAGCCCCAGACGTACTGCCGCCTCGCCACGCTCGTCGGCTTCAAGGGTGCAATCCCATTCGCTGACGCATGCATCGATCGATCGCACTTCAACGTCGTGGCGACGCGCATCCTGTATGAGTTGTGCCGGGGCGTAAAACCCCATGGGTTGGCTGTTCAGTAATCCGGCCAGAAACGCCGCCGGATAGTGACGTTTGAGCCAGGCGGAGTCGTACGCCAACAGGGCGAAGCTAGCCGAGTGCGATTCGGGAAAACCATATTCGCCGAAGCCGCAGATTTGCTGAAACAGGCGCTGCGAAAATTCATCGGGGTAGCCGTTCTTGTGCATGCCGGCGATGAGCTTGTGTTCGAATTGATCCAGCCCGCCCTTGCGCTGCCATGCCGCCATGGAGCGACGCAATTGGTCCGCTTCGCCAGGCGTGAATCCGGCGGCAACGATCGCCAGTTGCATGACCTGCTCCTGGAAAATCGGTACGCCGAGGGTGCGTTGCAGCACTGCCGCCACGGCAGGGCTGGGATAGTTTTCAGACGGTAGTGCGCCATCTCTGGCGAGCTTTTCCCGCCGCTCCAGATAGGGATGCACCATGCCGCCTTGAATTGGTCCCGGGCGGACGATGGCGACTTCGACGACCAGATCGTAATAGCACCGAGGTTTGAGGCGCGGCAGCATGTTCATCTGCGCGCGCGATTCGATCTGGAAAACGCCCACGGTGTCGGCCGCCTGAATCATCTCGAAGGTTTCGCGATCCTCGTCCGGAATATCCTGCAGCCGCATGGGGTGGCCATGAAATGCGCCGATGTATGCCAGCGTTCGGCGGATCACCGACAGCATGCCGAGCGCAAGCACATCGATTTTCATCAGACCGAGCGCTTCGAGATCATCCTTTTCCCATTGGATGACGCAACGCTCCGGCATCGCGGCGTTCTCGATCGGCACCAGATGAGAAAGCAGGCCGCGCGCAATGACGAAGCCACCGACATGCTGGGAAAGATGGCGCGGGAAGCCGCATAACGTCTGGGTGAAATTGTGTAATAGCTCGATCCGGCGTTCATCCGCGGCGATGCCCGCTTCGTTCAACCGTTGCGCAAGCGCTTCGGGCTTATCCCACCAGGCGAGCGATTTCGCCAGCCGGTCGACTTGCGCCCTGGTGAAGCCGAGTGCCTTGCCGAGGTCACGCACCGCACTGCGCGGACGATAGTGGATGACGGTGGCGGCGAGCGCGGCACGATCGCGGCCGTATTTGCGGTAAACGTATTGAATGACTTCTTCGCGCCGGTCGTGTTCGAAATCGACATCGATATCGGGCGGCTCATCACGTTCGTGTGAAATGAAACGCTCGAACAGCATGTTGCTGCGCGCAGGATCGATTTCGGTGATTCCCAAGGCATAACACACGGCCGAGTTGGCAGCCGAACCGCGTCCTTGGCACAGAATGCCTTCCCGCCGGGCGAAGTTGACGATGTCGTACACCGTGAGAAAGTAGGGCTCGTATGCTTTGGCGGCGATCAACTCCAGTTCGTGCTCGATCTGCTGGCGTACGCTTTGCTGTACCTGCTCGCCGTAACGGCGAGCCAAACCTTTTTCCACTTCCTGGCGCAGATAGCTCGCGGTTGTTTGGCCTGCGGGAACGATTTCGTCCGGATATTCGTACTTCAACTCGTCCAATGAAAAATTGCAGTGATCGGCGATGTGCCACGTTTCGCTGAGCAATTCGGGCGGATAAAGTTGTGCGAGTTGAACGCGTGAGCGCAGATGGCGTTCGGCATTGGGGAACAGCGCGTGTCCGCATTCGTGTACCGGTTTGCCCAAGCGAATGGCGGTCAACATGTCCTGCAACGGCTGGCGCGATCGTGCGTGCATATGCACGTCGCCCGCTGCCACTAGGGGAACACCGGTCGCATGGGAAAGTTCCTGCAGAGCAGCGAGGCGCGCGCGATCGTTCGGGCCGCGTAGCAATTCCGCTGCGATCCATGCGCGACCGGGGAAACAGGCGGCCAGCCAGCGTGGCGTCGCAGTGTCGCCGGCATCGTGCGCCGGAATCAGCAGTGCGAGGCAGTCGGGCAGGCCGGCATCCAGATCATCCATGGTGAGCGCGTAGCTACCCTTTTCCGCCTTGCGTCGCCCTCGTGTAATCAGTGCGGACAGATGACCGTAACCGTTCCGGTTCTGCGCCAGCAGCACCAGCTTTATTCCTGATGTGAGGCGTAGTTCCGCGCCGATGATGAGCTTGAGCCCGACTTCTTTTGCTGCCACATGCGCACGCACCACACCGGACATCGAACATTCGTCGGTGATGGCGAGGGCGGCGTAGCCTTGTGCATGTGCCTGCGTGATGAGTTCTTCCGCGTGCGATGCGCCGCGCAAGAAGCTGAAATTCGACAGGCAATGCAGCTCGGCATAACCCGGCAGAACATTGGCATTCATGCGAACCAGCCGTGCAGATACCAGGCACGCGCAGGAATGCGATAGACCCACAGCAGTGCTTGCGTCGAGGTTTGCGCGACAAAATAATCGCGCCCTTCATACGGGCCATCCCACCAGCCGGACTGAATGCGCTCCGGTCCGATGAGCAACTTCAACGGACCATTGAGTTGCGGGACGCCATGTCGCTCGGCAAGCGCCTGCGGCGCAGGAAGCAACCAGAACGGTCGCAGGCCGAAGCCTGCTGCGACAGTCGTCGCAGTGCCAATTTCGCTCACTATGCTGGCGTACTCCGGTCGATGTTCGGCAGCGATCGCAAGCCCGCGTACGCTATCTGTGCCGAGCCGCGCACGCAGCTGCTCCACCAGCTTTGGCCACTCCTTGCTTGTACTGATTTCGTCGTCGAAGAGGCTGATGTTGTCGGCGCTCAGCGGCCGGATGTCGTCGGCTGCCAGCATTACTTCATGCACCGTTTCGGGCAAAGCCACGCGTACGAGTCGTTCGCGCAGGAGATTCAGCAGATGCGTGGCGTCGCGATTGGGCGCCACCAAACCGATTGGTATCGTGGTGCGCCGATTGTTGCGATGTAGAAGAACGAATTCGAAACTCGCGATGCCGGCACTACGCGCGTCGAGATAGCCCTCGAGTTGGAGCAGCAGCCGTTGCGCGACGAACAGCAAGGGTTCGGTGTGGCACACCTCGGCGGCCAGTTCCTGACGAGCATGAAATTGCAGCGGCGGTTGGAAATAAGGTCGCGGTTCGGGCAGATGTCCCAGCGCACGATCGAGTCGGTCAAGCAGATCCTGTCCGCAACGTCGCGCCAGCCCGTCGCGCGGCAGCTGCCAGACCTCGCCGAGCGTGCGAATGCCGCTTCGGCTTAACAGTGCAAATGTCTTGTCGCCGCTTTCGAGTGTGCGCAAAGGCAGCGGCCGGAGCGCTGCGGTGAGGGACGGCAGTTCGGTGACGAAGCGCGGGTGGTCTGCCAGGGCCAGCCACCATGCGGCGCGCGCGGTAGGCGCGCCGGCAAGCTGAACCCGATAGCCCATATCACGCAGATCGGCGCGTACGCTGCGGACCAGCGCCGGCAAGCCGCCGTACAGTTGCAGGCTGCCGGCGACTTCCAGCAATAAGCCGCAAGGCTTCTCCAGCGATACATTCGGTGTGAAACGCCCGGCCCAGGCGGCAAGATTATTCAAATCGATAGCGGCCGTGGCCGAGGTAGCCGGTGGGTCGGCGAGATGAGGGAAATAAAGCGCGATCCACAACATGGTTGAAATCTTGGGAAACGAAATGCCGGACGCCCGAGGGTCGAATCGAGCTAAGCCGGCGTGACAGTGCCTGCGGGCGGACGATGCGTCGTAGGGACGTTTGCCTGGGGTGGTCCGATCTGCACCACGATCGGTCGATCGAGCGCCGCGCCACGGCGCTTGAGTATCTTTACTGCCAGGCCATCGCTCGTTGTGGAAAGCGCGATACGCAAGGCCGCCGGGGAGGCGTCCGATGCGGCATGCGGCGGGCGGAACAGGATCGCAAGCGCGCTGGTGCCTTCCGCAGCCAACTGCAAGCGGCGCAACTCGGCATATTGCAGCCGTTGCGGCCAGAGCAGCACTGCGCCGCAGGCCGCCGAGGCCAGACATTGTTCGGTCGCCCATAACGTGTCGGCGAACGACTGCGCGCGCACGATAAGCAGCGTGGAGAGATCGATGCCTGCCGCAGCCAATGCCGGCGCGTAGGGCAAATAGGGTGGTGCGATCCAGGCCAGACGGCGACCTTTGCGCGAAAGTCCGGCGAGCGCCGGCCCCAGCAGACGCAATTCGCCGATGCCCTCATGCGCGGGAAGAATTTCGGTCAGCGCGGCACTGGGCCAGCCGCCGCCCGGTAATTCGATATCCAGCGCGGTGAAACCTGTGCCGACGCTCGGCTTCGTGACATGCGCCAGATCGGTGGCTCGCCGGATGTCCGGACGAGCAAGCAGTTCAGCGAACGCTTGGGCACGATGAGACATGAACGAGCCTTGGTGGAACGGGGCCTAGCGCGGTATTGCAGTGCGCTGATCAAATGCCGGGGTGCCGCATCTTCAGAGCATCCGGCTGTTTCGAATCACGCCGACGGCCAGCCCCTCGATGGCAAATGCCTCGTTGCGGGTGTCGACGACGATGGGTTCGAAGTCCGGGTTCTCCGGCAGAAGTTCCACGCTGGCGCCACGCCGACGCAGGCGCTTCACCGTGACTTCGTCCTGCAGGCGCGCCACGACAATCTGGCCCGAGCGCACTTCATCGGTTCGATGCACCGCCAGCAGATCGCCGTCCAGAATGCCGGCGTCGCGCATGCTCATGCCGCGCACCTTGAGGAGATAATCCGCGCGCGGCTTGAACAGCGCGGGGTCGATCTGATAACGGCTCTGGATATGCGCCTCGGCGAGGATGGGCGAACCGGCAGCCACACGCCCGATCAAGGGAACGCCGGGCGGTTGCGCCAGGCGGATGCCGCGCGCCGTGCCTTCCATCAGTTCGATGGCCCCTTTGCGCGCCAGCGCTTTCAGGTGTTCCTCGGCTGCGTTGGCCGAAGCGAAGCCCAGAATGCGGGCGATTTCGGCGCGGGTGGGCGGAAAGCCGGTCTCCTCGATGGTGTCGCGGATCAGTTGCAGAATCTCGGCTTGGCGGGCAGTGAGTTCTTTCATTGCGTATGGTGTGCTTTATATGGATATAGAGCGTTTAAGGGTCGCGGGCGCGTGCTGCCCTCAGCAGCAGAAAAAGCACTGTTATTATATACAGGGCTGCCTCGAGAGGCAAGGGGTGCGAGCTGCCTTAAAGGAGCATGAACAGGGCGACAATCACGAGTACGACGACCAGAATGCCGCTCGGCGCATAGCCCCAGCCGCTGCTGTACGGATAGACGGGCAGGGCGCCGATGAGCAGCAGCACCAGCACGATCAGCAAGATGGTTGCCAGGGACATGCCGTGTTCCTTTGCGGTACGGACGTCGGTCTGCAACAGCCATGCCGGCAAAGGGGCCGGCAGACGCTTTTGCCCGATGGAGTCCCGTCAACCGGCGCCGCATCGGCTTATAATCCCACCACTATTCATTCAGTGTGCAAACCATGTTCGGCAAGAAGATCAAGACCGGCTATGAATCCGACACGACGCAGATGATCAAGAATCTGCTGGAAAAGAAACCGCAAATTCTCGAGGAGCGGCAGCGCGGCCGCTCCATGTGGTGGGACAAGAAACTCGACCAGGATACGCTCAAGCGCAACGAGGAATCGCAGGTCAAACAGTCGTCCTACGTGTATCAGAATTACTAAGGTGGCGCCGTACGCCGCCGCCATACGGCGTGCGTTCATCGCGGCGGTACTGTGCACGGCGCTGACCGGTTGCTTGTCGCCGGCGGCAAGCATTGCGCTCGCACTCATTCCCGACGGTACCTTCTCGACTCTGCTCGGCAATTTGCAGGGGGTGGAAGATTCCAATCGCAAGCAGCTGGCGGAACTTGCGGCGCAAAACGACTGGGCGGGCATCGCCCGGTTCGCCGAGCGGAACCTCGCCATCGACCCTACCAACGCCGATTGGTGGATGGTCGCCGGCTATGCCCACACCCAACTGAAACAGTATCCGCGCGCCAATCAGGCGTTCGCCGAGTCCGTTCGTCTGTCGCCGGACAACATGGATGCGTGGAATATGCTGGGACAGTCCTATCGTGCGCTGGGGCAGCCCGAACGCGCCATTCGCACTTTCGACAATGCACTACGTGTGTCGCGGGAATCGCCGATGACGTATTTTCTGCTGGGCGAAAGCTTTCGCGATCTCGAGCGTCCCGATCGGGCGGTCACTTATTACGAGCAGGCGGCACAGCGCGATCCGCAATTCACCGAAGCCTGGTATGCGCTGGGACAGACCTACTGGCGCCTCGATCGGCATCGTGAGTACGAGCAGGTGGTCGAGGTGCTGCGCAAAATCGATGCGCGGGCGGCGGATCGCTTGGCGGCGCTCGGCGTTTCGTCCAGATAGCAGGACACCGCGTCACGGTAGGTCGCTTATTGCCGCGATCGGGGCATGGAGTACGTCGCGGACGTCGCACCGGATCGGTCTGACGATCGCGTCGCATTGCGCCCAACGCCATGCTTGAGGTTGCTGCATTCCACCAGATGCCACATTCCCAGCGGTTTGATTTTCGCATCGACCCGAACATCCACCGGCCAGCCGTCGAGCACCTGATTCACCGATAAATCGGTGCGGAAACCCAGATGCGTGCATAGCGGTGAAATTGCCTTCTCGCACGCGGAGAGCAGGCGGTTGCCGTTGGTGAAGTGATTCAGCAGAATGATTCGCCCGCGCGGTCGACAGACGCGGATCATTTCCCGCATGACGGCGCGATGGTCGGGCACGGCGGTAATCACATAAGCCGCCACCACCGTATCGAAACTGTTGTCCTCGAACGCCATGTTCGAAGCATCCATGTGATGCAGCGCTATGTTGTCGAGTTGCAACGCGCTTGCGCGCTTGCGCGCTTCGTCGAGCATCTTGTCGGACAGGTCGATGCCGACGATGTCGCAATGCCTGGGATAGAGCGGCAGCAGCAAGCCGGTGCCGACGCCGACTTCCAGTATTTTCTCCCCCGCATCGGGCGCGAGTTGCGCCATGGCGGCTTCCCGACCTTCCTGAAAAACACGCCCGAAAACACGGTCGTAGATGCGTGCGTAAGTTGAATAGACGCGTTCGATGCTTTCGCGATTCACGACTTCTCCCGGCTGCGAACGATATCGATGCGACGGGCGGATGCGATGCCCGTCGGCGTGAGGGTAGCGATGCGCAAGGGGAGTCCGCCATCAGACGGGGCGACAAGAGCGGCCTTGAAGCATAGGGCCTCGAAGCCGCGCCGGCCGACTGCTTTACACCATCTTGCGCTGGCGCCGCAGGTCGTGCATGCAATGAGCGAGCCATTGCACGGTGAGCTTTTCCTGCAGTGAATTCTGCTTCAGACGTTCCGACAGGCCGTGAAAATCCACCGCATCGAGCGGCTGGTCCTGATTGAAGCAGGAAAAGACGTAGGTCACCTTGCCGGTTTCCGGATCGCGCTGGGGTTGCAGACACTGCGCGCAGATCTCTTTCATCATGCACTGCATCGGCGAGTTGATCGATCCGATGGCGTAGTGATGCGGTTTGAGATGCGCCTTCAGGCCGTCATGGCGGGCGCGACCGACCGCGGCCATCATACGATCGGAGCCGATTGCGATAATGCGATCGGCGTCTTCCATGCGCACCGGCGTCGGGCCAAGCCGGCCGGACGCATAAGCCTGCATGGCTTGCACGATGTTGCCGACAAAGCTCAGATCCTGCGGGCGCGTCGGGATGAAGCCGGGTTCTTCGTCACTGCACCAGATCACGATGTCCGCCGCCGCTTCGATTTCCTCGACCTTGTAGCGATCGATGATTTTCTTGTAGCCGGCGAAATACAGCACCTTCGAGCCTTTCGCGCGAAACGCCTGGCCGATGGAAAACAGCACTGCGTTACCGAGACCGCCGCCAACCAGCACCACGGTTTCATTCGCTTCGATGTGCGTCGGTGTGCCGGTCGGGCCCATGAGGACGACCGGTTCGCCCGGTTGCAGTGCGGCGCATAGACTTGACGAGCCACCCATTTCGAGCGTGATAGTGGAGACGAGGCCTTGTTCGCGATCCACCCATGCGCCGGTCAGTGCGATTCCTTCCATCGCCATGCGTGTATCGAGCGAGAGCGGGGCGAGCGATTCGAAATTCTGCAGGCGATAGAACTGACCCGGCTCGAAGCGCTTCGCCGCCAGCGGCGCTTTCAGAATGACTTCGACGATGGTCGGTGTCAGCCGTTTCACTTCGTGCACGGTGGCGCGTAACTCGTGATTCAACTCGGCAAAGAACTCGGCGGGCGTGCGCGCATCGACCGGCGCGCGTTGCGCCAGCACGCGACTCACTACCGGAAAACCCTGCTTGGCGGAGCCGAGCGCCTTCACCACGTTGCCGAAGAAGGATGGATGCAGATCGCCGAAGTAGGACACGAAACGGCCGTCGCTCTGACGCGAGAGCAATACGTCCGCACTCGCCGGCTTCGACAATGCGTAGTGCGGCTTGATCGGCTCGCCTGCTTCGTCGCAGGCCTGAAAGTATTTGCCGTCGAGCTTGAAATGTGCGGCGTCTTCACGTGCGAGCACGGTATTCGGTTGCGTGCCGGCAGCGATGAAAATCGAACGCGCATGCAATGAGTGTTCGCCGTCGGCGACCCACTTGCCGTCTTCGCCGAGGTGCTGTCTGGTGAAGCGCATGCCGTTGACGGCGCCGTATTCGTCCACATCGATTGCGACGGGATTCAGGCACTCGGCGAACACAGCGCCTTCTTCCAGCGCTTTCTCGACTTCTTCGTGGTTGAGCGTGTAGGAGGGACTGTCGATCAGGCGCCGCCGATAGGCGATCGTCGCGCCGCCCCATTCCTGCAGCATTTCGAGAATGCGTGGTTCGCGTTCTTCCCTCTGCGCTTTGGCGCGCTCGGCGCGAATCGCGCGCGCGTGATGGAGAAACTCTTCCGCGATTTCGCGCTCTTCGGTGTCCCAGCGTTCACGAATGACGTCTTCGCCGGTCTCCTTGGTGAGGGCTTCGTAGCGCCGCAGGAATTTCTCGACCTGCACCACGTAATAGGCGAGCGATTCGGTCGCAGCGTCGATGGCGGTCAGGCCGCCGCCTATCACGACGACAGGCAGACGCAATTGCATGTTGGCGATGGAATCACGCTTGGCCGCGCCGGTGAGTTGCAGCGCCATGAGAAAGTCGGAGGCGGTGCGCACGCCGCGCGCGAGGCCGTTCGGAATTTCGAGCACGGTCGGTTTGCCTGCACCCATCGCCAGCGCGACGTGGTCGAAACCGTTGGCATAGGCGTCTTCCAGCGTCATCGTGCCGCCGAAGCGGATGCCGCCGAACATGGCGAAGTGCTCGCGACGTTCGAGCAGCAGACGCAGAATCTTGAGGAAGTTCTTGTTCCAGCGCACGGTGATGCCGTACTCCGCCACGCCGCCGAAGCCCGCCGATATGCGTTCATCGAGCGCTTCGAACAAGGACTCGACGTCGCGTACAGGCTCGAAGGGCGCACGGCTGCCGTCGGGGGCGACACCGCCGAGGGCGGGATCGAGCGGTTCGATTTTCAAGCCGTCGATGCCGACCACGATGTGGCCGTCGTTCAGTAAGTTGTGCGCCAGGCCATAGCCGGCCGGGCCCATGCCGGCGACGAGAACCTTGTAGCCCGTTGCCGCGGCCGGATAGGGGCGTCGGATATTGAGCGGATTCCAACGCGTCAGCAGCGAATAGATTTCGAAACCCCAGGGCAGCTCCAGTACATCCTTGAGCGTGCGCGTTTCCGACTGCGGAATGTCGACCGGTTGTTGCTTCTGATAAATGCATGCTTTCATGCAGTCGTTGCAGATGCGATGGCCGGTCGCTGCGACCATCGGATTGTCGACGGCGATGATTGCCAGGGCGGCGAGCGAGAGACTCTGCGATTTCGCGCTGTGAAACTCGGATATCTTTTCTTCCAGCGGGCAGCCGGCAAGGGTCACGTTGAAAACGCTTTTCTTGAACGTGACCTGTTGCGGTGCCTCGACCGGTGCTTTTTCGCGCAGCCCCTTGGAGCAGGAATCCTTGCCCTGGTTGTGACACCAGATGCAGTAGTTGGTCTGATCGAGCGCGCCGGTGAGGTCGGTGCCCTGATCGGTCAGCTTGAAACCTTCGCGGCGGCGCAGATGTTCGGGCTGAATGCTGAACGTCGTGACGCCGTCTTCCTCCTTGCGCTGCGCGTGCAGCAGCAGGTTGTATGGATCGGTTTTCGCCGGCTGCTTGAACAGCACGCCGTCGCGGTGCGCGCGCCGACCGACCGGTGTGTGCAGTGCCCAGCCGGCGTATTTAAGCGCGAGATCCAGTTGGCGTGCATGGGCCGGCTCATCTTTCAGCCACGCTTCGACATGAGTGGCGAACGTCAATTCATCGAAGTGTCCGCCGAACAACTCGGTCAGTTCGCGCGCCAGCGCGGGGCCGTCGAGCGTTTCCGCTTCAGCGGGTTTGACCTTGCTTGCCGCGCGGCGCTGCACGAACTGGCGCTTGACGGCGTAGAGCGGCGACAGCGCGTCGTGTCGGGCGGCCAGCGCCATCACTGCATCGGTGATGCCGAACAGTTGTGCTAGAAAGCGATCCAGGTACGGCGCCAGATCGAGTAGCAGCGTGGATTCCTCCTTCATCGCGACGGCGCCGGGATTGGCGCGAGCGGAGAGGAGACGGCCCTTCAGTGCCGGCGCAGCGACGCCGACGAAATCGACGAAGTGAGCATCAAGCTTGATCAAGCCTTCGCGGCGATAGAGATCGGCAAACTGCAGGTTATGAGCGAGTCGGAGCATTAGGTGTCCGGCGCGCGAGTTCAACGTGCATGTTTCGCGCGCTCAGAGGCTGGAGGATGAGGGCTTGCAGAAGAAATGGGGGCGGCTGATCGTTTAGCAAGACCGGCCTGCCGATCAGCGTTCCAGCAGATGCAGTTTTTCTTTGACGTCTTTCCATTCTTCGGCGTCAGGCAGCGCTTCCTTGCGATCGGTGATGGCGGGCCACTCGCGCGCCAGTTCGGCGTTCAGCGCGATGAAATTGCGCTGGTCTTCCGGCACATCTTCCTCTGCGTAGATCGCGTTCACCGGGCATTCCGGGATGCAGACGGCGCAGTCGATACACTCGTCCGGA
The DNA here is from genome assembly GCA_036676355.1 of Nitrosomonadales bacterium. Classification (GTDB taxonomy): domain Bacteria; phylum Pseudomonadota; class Gammaproteobacteria; order Burkholderiales; family SG8-39; genus ZC4RG42. The sequence goes on from JAKFDA010000017.1 coordinate 12,608, forward strand.
TCGATCGCCAGAAAATTGGGGCCTTCGCGGAAGCAATCGACCGGGCATACATCAACGCAGTCGGTATGCTTGCACTTGATACAGGATTCGGTAACAACGTGAGGCATGATGGGTCCTGAATATGAATTCGATAAATCGGCATTTCGACTATTGCCGCGCGCCGTTTCAAGCAGCGTATTCACAACGCATAAAGGCGACGTGAACGAAGCAAGATTAGCCCACTCGGCTCCCCATTTCAAACGTGGGGAACATGGAAAATACTTATGCGACAACAATATAAAACGCTGTCCTGCGCATGGATTTGCCGTAGATCAAGAAAACCTTGCATACCGCATGCGGTCGATGCGGTCGACTCGGGCGTGAAGCAATGAAGAGCAGTGAGTCCCTGTTTCTGGATGTGCGCGGCCTGCGCTATCACGTGCGGCGCTGGGGCGACGTCGATGCGCCGATGCTGTGGATGCTGCATGGCTGGATGGATGTCTCGGCGTCGTTTCAGTTCGTTGTCGATGCCTTGCAAGGCGATTGGTGCGTCATGGCGCCCGATTGGCGCGGCTTTGGCGAAACACAATGGAGCGGCGCACAGAGTTACTGGTTCCCTGACTATCTGGCTGATCTGGATCAACTGCTCGATCGCCTGCAGCCCGCCGTGCCGGTTCGTCTTGTGGGGCATAGCATGGGCGGCAACGTCGCCTGCCTGTATGCCGGTGTCCGGCCGCATCGCGTCGGCAGATTGATCAACCTCGAAGGTCTGGGCGTCGCCATGCAACCGCCCGAGCAGGCGGTGGCGCGCTACGAGCGTTGGCTGGGTGAACTCGCCGCGCCGACGCGGTTCAATTCCTATCAAAGCTTCGATGCCTTCGCTCAGCGTCTCATGCAGCGCACTCCGCGTCTGACTGCGGCGCGCGCTGATTTTCTCGCCCGACATTGGGGCAGGGAAGACGAATCAGGTCGTGTGGTGCTGCGTGGCGACCCGGCGCACAAACGTGTCAATCCGATTCTTTATCGGCTGGCCGAAGCGATGGCCTGCTGGCGCCGGGTCACCGCTGATGTCCTATGGGTCGAAGGCGCGGACTCCGGCGCTGCGAAGCGGCTCAACCTAAGCGCCGAGGACGTTGCTGCGCGTCGCGCATGTTTCTCGTCGCTGCGTTGCGAGACCGTCGCCGACGCTGGTCACATGCTGCATCACGAGCAGCCGGAGGCACTTGCCGGACTGATCGATGCGTTCCTCGCGCCCTGAGAAGCGAGGGGCGCGTGGTACTATTGCGCGTTATGGCGGACCGTCGGCGATCGACAGAAATCGTGGCGGACCCACCGAAAAGATCATGGCACTCAACCTCGATTTGCATTGTCACTCGACTTTTTCCGACGGCGTGTTGTCGCCGCAGGACTTGTTGCGTCGCGCTGCGGCCAACGGCGTAAATGCACTGGCGTTGACGGATCATGACAACGTCTCGGGCTTGAGCGAAGCTGCGCTGGCAGCGCAGGAGAGCGGCATTCGTTTCGTTCCTGGTGTAGAGATCTCCACAACCTGGAACGAGCTGACCATCCACATCGTCGGCCTGGGCATCGACCACGAAAACGCTGCGTTGCAAGACGGCCTCGCACATGTGCGCAGCAGCCGCGGCCGGCGCGCCGAACTGATCGCCGTGGAACTCGATCGCGTCGGGATCGACGGCAGCCTGGAAGGTGCGTACGCTTATGCGGAGAACCCCGAACTGATCAGCCGCACCCATTTCGCACGCTTCCTGGTGTCGCACGGCTATGCTTCGGATGTGAAATCGGTGTTTCAACATTTTCTCGTTCCAGGCAAGCCGGGTTATGTCGCGCACGAGTGGTGCACTGTGACGGAGGCGGTAGGCTGGATTTGCGCGAGCGGCGGCCAGGCGATCGTTGCGCATCCGGGACGCTACAAGATGAATCGCCATGAGATGACGCAGTTTCTTGGCGAGTTCAAGGAAGCGGGCGGCACCGGTATCGAAGTCGTCACAGGCAGTCATTCACCCGAGCAATATGACGAATATGCGCGCCGCGCGCGGGATTTCGAATTGCTCGCTTCGCGCGGATCTGATTTTCACGGTCCCGGCGAAACGCGCGCAGACCTCGGGCGCTTGCCTGATCTGCCGCGCGATGTGAAGCCTGTCTGGCGCGACTGGGTCTGATGCACCGGTTTGCGGTCGGACGACGCGCGCGATATGTGACCATCGATTCGAAACACAACGGTGCGTGCCGCGAATCGCGGCGCTTAGCGGCATGTCCCTGAATAGAACCAATCGCACATGTCACAGTATTTTGTCATTCACCCCACCAATCCGCAGCGGCGCTTGATCACGCAGGCGGCGGAGATCGTTCGTGACGGCGGCGTAATCGCCTATCCCACCGATTCGTGCTATGCGCTCGGCTGCCATCTGGGGGACAAGGAGGCAATGATGCGATTACGGCGCATCCGGCACGTCGACGATAGCCACCACCTCACTTTGATGTGCCGGGACCTGTCTGAAATTGCCGTGTTCGCGCGCGTCGATAACGCGCAATACCGTCTGATCAAGGCGCTGACGCCGGGGAGTTACACGTTCATTCTGGAAGGCACGCGCGAATTGCCGCGCCGCCTGCTGCACCCGCGTCGCAAGACCATCGGACTGCGCGTTCCCGAGCACCCGGTCGCACAGGCGCTGCTCGCCGAACTGAACGAGCCGCTGCTGTCGACGACGCTGATGTTGAGCGGCGACGAATTTCCGCTGAACGAAGCAACCGACATTCGCGCCAGGCTGGAACGTGAACTCGATCTCGTCATGGATGCCGGTCCGTGCGGCATTGAACCAACCACTGTGGTCGATCTCACCGGCGAAACGGTCGAAATTCTGCGCAAGGGTAAAGGTTCCATCGCGCAGATCGCGCACTGAGACACCGGGTCAAGCGGGCGGCTCTGCTAAAATCGCGCGCTTATGCGAAGGGGAACTCCGATCAGCCGACTCGGCGCGCGCCGTCGCGCAATGGGAACATTTTCGCGTCCGACCCTCGCGCGTTGCGCTCGCGCCCGACACTCGATCGAACATTTCTCCGAGCCCTGATGGAATTGAACGTCGTCCAGACCATTGCCCTGTATGCGATTCCGGTCATTTTCGCCATCACATTGCATGAAGCGGCGCATGGTTATGTGGCGAAGTGGTTCGGCGATTCCACAGCCTATGCGCTTGGGCGGGTCAGTCTGAATCCGCTGCGCCATATCGATCCGGTGGGCACCATACTCGTGCCATTGTTGATCCTGCTTGCCAGCAAACTGTTGGGCGGCAGCCCGCTGCTGTTCGGCTGGGCCAAGCCGGTGCCGGTCAACTATCACGCGCTGCGCCGCCCCAAGCGGGACATGATGTGGGTCGCCGCGGCCGGCCCGAGCGCCAATGCACTGATGGCGCTGGGCTGGGCCGTCGCGCTCAAGTTCGCTATCGTGAACGGCATGGCGGAAGGCAATTACTTTTACGAAATCGCTTCGGCCGGCATATTCATAAACGTGATTTTGATGGTGCTCAATCTGCTGCCCATTCCGCCGCTCGACGGCGGACGTATCGCGGTGGGCCTGCTGCCGAATAAACTGGCGGGGTCGTTCGCCCGGATCGAGCCTTACGGTTTTCCGATTCTGTTGTTGTTGTTGGTGACCAATCTGTTGACCGTGATTCTGACGCCGATGATCATCGTGTCGTATCAACTGATCGGCGCTTTGTTTCAACTTTAAAGGACAAGAGCGAATGTACGCGGAGCGCGTCGTTTCCGGCATGCGACCCACAGGGAGTCTGCACCTCGGGCATTACCACGGAGCCCTGAAGAACTGGGTCCGCCTGCAGAGCGAATATCCCTGTCTGTACTTCGTCGCGGACTGGCACGCATTGACCACGCATTACGACACCCCCGAAGTCATCGAGGACAACGTCTGGGAAATGGTCATCGACTGGCTCGCCGCCGGGGTCGATCCTTCGCAGGCGACGCTGTTCATCCAGTCGCGCGTACCGGAACACGCCGAGTTGCATACGCTGCTTTCGATGATCACGCCGCTGGGCTGGCTCGAACGCGTCCCAACCTACAAGGACCAGCAGGAGAAGCTCACCGACCGCGATCTGTCCACCTATGGCTTTCTCGGCTATCCGCTGTTGCAGGCGGCCGATGTGCTGATCTATCGGGCGCAATATGTGCCGGTGGGCGAAGATCAGGTGCCGCATATCGAATTCATGCGCGAAATGGCGCGGCGCTTCAATCACATTTACGGACGCGAGCCGGGTTTTGAGCAGAAGGCGCTCGACGCAGTGAAAAAACTCGGCAGCCGCAAGGCCAAGCTCTACAAACAGTTACGCACGCGCTATCAGGAACAGGGCGACGAAGGCGCGCTGGAATCGGCCAAGGCGCTGCTCGACGAGGCGCAGAATCTCTCGGTCGGCGACAGTGAACGCCTGTTTGGTTATCTGGAAGGCGGCGGGCGTATGATCCTGGCCGAGCCGGAGGTGCTGCTGACGGAAGCTTCCAGACTGCCGGGGCTCGACGGCGCGAAGATGTCGAAATCCTACGGCAACGCAATCGGGTTGCGCGAAGACCCCGAATCGGTGACGAAAAAAATCCGCACCATGCCGACCGATCCGGCGCGCGTGAAACGCACCGACCCAGGCGAGCCGGAGCGCTGCCCGGTGTGGCAGTTCCATCTCGTCTATTCCGACGACAAGACCAAGGACTGGGTGCAGTACGGCTGCCGCAATGCAACCATCGGTTGCCTCGAATGCAAACAACCCATCATCGACAAGGTGCTCGCCGAACAGGGACCGATGCGCGAACGCGCGCAGCGCTATCTCGACGATCCGACGCTGGTGAAAAACATCATCGCCGACGGCTGCGACAAGGCGCGCGAGTTCGCGCGCGAAACCATGCGCGACGTGCGCGATGCGATGGGGCTCGACTATTCATGAGTGTCGAATCGACGAACGACGATCTGCTGCAACTGGTGCCGCAGCCGCACCATATCGCCAAAGTTCGCGGCGAGCCGATGCTGCAGATGCCGACCGATCTGTACATTCCGCCGGACGCGCTGGAAATCTTCCTCGATACCTTCGAGGGGCCGCTCGACGTGCTGCTGTATCTCATCCGCAAGGCGAATGTCGACATTCTCGACATTCCGATGGCGCGCGTGACCGCGCAGTACCTCGAATACGTCGAGGCGATGCGGCGCAAGAATCTCGAACTCGCGGCCGAGTATCTGGTCATGGCCGCGATCCTGATCGAAATCAAGTCGCGCATGCTGCTGCCGCGCCCGAAACAGGCGCAGGACGACGAACTCGACCCGCGCGCGGAACTGGTGCGCCGCCTGCTCGAATACGAGCAGATGAAACTCGCCGCCCAACGTATCGATGAAATGCCGCAACGCGGTCGGGATTTCTGCTCGGTGGAAGTGTGGATCGAGCAATCGCTGGTGAAGCGGTTGCCGAACGTCAACGTGCAGGACCTGGAAAACGCCTGGCGCACTCTGCTCGCGCAGGCGCGTGTGCGGCAGCATCACACCATCCGGCGCGACGAATTATCGGTGCGTGAACATATGACGCTGATTCTGCGTAAGCTGACCGAAGGTGTGTTCCATGAATTCACTGCGCTGTTCGACCCGTGGAAAGGGGCGGCGGTACTGGTGGTGAGTTTTCTGGCGATTCTCGAACTTGCGCGCGAACGCATGATCGACGTGACGCAGGCCGAGCCCTTTGCTCCTATTTACGTCAAACTGGCCGGCCTCGAGCTTGCCGACGACTCCATATAGGCAAAATCCGGATGAATTCCGTTGCACGAGCGTTGACGAAGCCGGCTTCAAACCGGCAATGCGCCGTGCCGCGGAGCCTTGTTACAGTTTTCATAACGCTTTTGGGGTGTTTCGATGTTGAATCCCGGTGAAGTCAAGACGGTGCTCGAAACGGCGCTGCTGACCACGCAGGAGCCGATGTCCATCGGCGCGTTACGCAAGCTGTTCGAAGACGACGTGGGCGCCGATACCATTCGCCGTCTGCTCGACGAGATTCGCGAGCAGTGGAACGAGCGTGGCGTGGAGTTGGTGAATCTGGCCACCGGCTGGCGCTTCCAGACCCGCCCGCACATGCAGCAGTACCTCGAGCGCGTCAACGGCGAGAAAGCGCCGCGCTATTCGCGCGCCGTGCTGGAAACGCTGGCCATCATCGCTTATCGTCAGCCCGTGACGCGCGGCGATATCGAGGATATCCGTGGCGTCACCGTATCACCGAACGTTGTCAAAACACTTGAGTCGCGCGGATGGATCGACGTGGTTGGTCATCGCGATGCCCCCGGCAAGCCGGCCCTGTACGCCACCACCAAGGCGTTTCTGGACGATCTCGGCTTGCGATCTTTGCAGGAGTTGCCGCCGCTTGAAGAAATCAGCCAATCCCTCGAAACAGCGGCGCCGGCCGCAGGCGCCCTCGCAGCGTCCCACGACGAGTCGCAGCGATCGCAGCCCGTCAGCGACGACGCAACGGCGGGGTTCGAGCACGCAGCGCACGACGGAGTCGAGGGCGACGGCGAATCCGTCGCAACGCCCGACCTCCACGGCGAATCGCAAGCGCCCGTCGACGGCGACGCGCGATTCGACGGCTCAGGAGACGCGCAGCCGTCCGCCGCGCCCGACGACGCGCTCGCAGGAGCACAGCCGTCCGACGACGGACAGCGAAACGAGCCGGTGGACGACTACACCTTCGCAACCGACTCGTTCGCTGCCGGCGACGACGTCGCAGCGGGGGAAGCGCAAGGGCGCAACGGATCCGAACCAGCGGGTCACCCCGCGCGGGAGGCCGAAACGGACGACGGGCCCGATGCGGCCGACGAGCAGGATCGCGAGCGGAGCCCGGCCTACTGAACGGCAAGCGGCGCAGGTCGAGCCCGGTCGCAGCGAAAAATTGCAGAAGCTGATGGCCCAGCTGGGCCTCGGTTCGCGTCGCGATATGGAGGGCTGGATCGAGGCCGGGCGCGTGAGCGTGAACGGCGAGCCGGCCCACCTGGGTCAGCGCGTCGGGCCGGCCGATCGGGTCAAAGTCAACGGTCGCCTGATCCACCTACGTTTTGCCGACGCCGCGCCGCGCGTGCTGCTTTATCACAAGCCGGCAGGCGAGATCGTTTCCGCGGACGATCCCGAGGATCGCCGCACCGTCTATGACAGCCTGCCGCGTATGAAGGGCAATCGCTGGATCGTGGTCGGACGGCTCGACTTCAACACCAGCGGCCTGCTGATCTTCACCACGTCGGGCGACCTCGCCGCGCGCCTGATGCATCCGCGCTACGAACTGGAGCGCGAATATGCCGTGCGCGTCGTCGGCCAGCTCAGCGCCGCGCAGATGCAGGAACTGTACGAAGGCATCCAGCTTGAGGACGGCCCCGGCTTTTTCGAGCAGGTTTCGGACGAGGGCGGGCGTGGCCTCAACCACTGGTATCGCGTGGTCATCAAAGAAGGGCGGAACCGCGAGGTGCGGCGCATGTTCGAAGCGATGGGACTTACGGTGAGTCGCCTGATGCGGGTGCGTTACGGCCCGATCGCGCTGCCTCCCGGACTCAAACGCGGCCAGCATGTGGAACTGTCCCGCGATGAGGTTCGCACGCTGCTCGAAGCAGTTGCCGACACCGGCGAAACGGGCGCCTGATCGCTGCTATCCCGTTGTCCTGACGGGGCTTGTCTGCTAAACTCCTTGCGCTTTTTGAGGGATGGGCTTCGCGCCCATTTTTTGTTTGTGGCGCGCGTTTGCGCGCATTTTGGTTTTAAGGCCGCCGTTTTCGATGTGCGCCGGCCCCGTAGGTGATTGCATCACATGGCAAGCGTTGAACAAGTGCTGGAAGCGACGGTAACCGGACTCGGCTACGAGCTGGTGGACCTTGAATTCGGTGCGCGCGGCTTTTTTCGTGTGTTCATCGATCACCCGGCCGAAAAAAACGCGCACATCACGGTCGAGGACTGCGAGCTGGTAACGCGCCAACTGCAACGGGTGTTGCCGGTCGAGGGGATCGACTACGACCGGCTCGAGGTGTCCTCGCCGGGGCTGGACCGGGTATTGAAGAAGCCGGCGGATTTCCGTCGCTTCGCGGGCGAGCGGGCCGAAGTGCGATTACGCGTGCCGCTGGAAGGCCGGCGCCGCTTCACCGGCGTGGTGCAGGGCGCGAGCGACGAAGCGCTCGAACTGAATATAGACGGGACAGTGTTTAACTTTCCCTTCACGAATTTAGATAAGGCAAGGCTGGTGCCGAAGCTGTAGGCCGTCGGCACTACTGCATCGGACATTGGTAGGAGATTTAGAGCATGAGCCGCGAACTGCTGCTATTAGTCGACGCGCTGGCACGCGAAAAGAACGTACAGAAAGACGTGGTCTTCGGCGCGCTCGAACAGGCGATCGCTTCGGCAACGAAAAAGCGCTTCAGCGAGGACGTTGACGTGCGTGTCGCGATCGATCGCGAAACGGGCGACTTCGAATCGTTCCGGCGCTGGCAGGTGGTCGCGGATGAAGCCATTGAGAATCCGGCGGCGCAGATCAAATTGTCGGATGCGCAGGAAGACGACGCCAATATCGAGCCCGAGGATTACATCGAAGAGGCGCTCGAGCCGATCGAGTTCGGCCGCATTGGCGCGCAGGCGGCAAAGCAGGTCATTCTGCAGAAAATCCGCGACGCCGAGCGCGAACAGATCCTGCAGGACTTTCTCGGCCGCGGCGACAAGCTGGTGACCGGCTCCATCAAACGCATGGAACGGGGCAACGCAATCGTCGAATCCGGTCGCGTCGAAGCGATTCTTCCGCGCGATCAACTGATTCCCAAGGAGAATCTGCGCGTGGGTGACCGAGTGCGCGCCTATCTGTTGCGCATCGACCGTAATCTGCGCGGGCCGCAACTGGTGCTGTCGCGCACGGCGCCGGAATTCATCATGGAACTGTTCCGCCTCGAAGTGCCGGAAATCGAGGAAGGGCTGCTGGAAATCAAATCGGCAGCGCGCGATCCGGGCGTGCGCGCCAAGATCGCTGTGTTCACCAACGACAAGCGCATCGACCCGATCGGCACTTGCGTCGGCATGCGCGGTTCGCGCGTGCAGGCGGTGACGCAGGAACTGGCGGGCGAGCGTGTCGATATCGTGCTGTGGTCGGCCGATCCGGCCCAATTCGTGATCGGCGCGCTGGCGCCGGCGGATGTCGTTTCGATCATTGTCGACGAAGAGAAGCACGCCATGGACGTGGTGGTGGACGAGGAAAACCTCGCCATCGCGATCGGCCGCAGCGGGCAGAACGTGCGCCTCGCCTCCGAGCTCACCGGTTGGCAGATCAACCTCATGACCGAGGAAGAATCGAAACAGAAGAACGAAGAAGAAAGCGCCACCATCCGTTCGCTGTTCATGGAAAAGCTCGATGTGGACGAGGAAGTCGCCGACATCCTGATCCAGGAAGGCTTCACTTCGGTTGAAGAAGTGGCTTATGTGCCTATCACCGAAATGCTGGAGATCGAATCGTTCGACGAAAACATCGTTAACGAACTGCGCAGCCGCGCGCGTGACTCGCTGCTGGTGCAGGCGATCCGCAGCGAAGAGCAGGTGCAGGACGTCGATCAGGAATTGCTGCAACTCGAAGGTATGGACAGCGAACTGGCGGCGAAACTCGCCGCGGGCGGCATCAAGACGCGCGACGATCTGGCCGATCTTGCCGTCGATGAGCTGACCGAAATGACCGGTATCGACGAGGACCGTGCCAAGGCGTTGATCGTGAAGGCGCGGGCGCACTGGTTCGAGCAGGAACAAGGTTAGGGAATGTCTGATTAAGTGACGAGGATGGTCGCGAGTGCGCGAAGCTGTACGAGCGAGGACAAAGCAGTCGATCGCTTATGCGAAACGAACTGGCAATGGCCTTGATCGAACAACCTTGATCAGCGTTTTCTTAAGGATTTGCAGAGGCAAGGGGACAACCCTTGTGTATGCCCACTATCAGGAAGCTCGAAAAATGAACGGCTAGAGCTTCAGGTTTTTGATGAATCAAGGTCGCAAGCCTTGATTGGAGGTTGTTGAATGGCACAAACCAGCGTTGCTCAGTTTGCAGGCGAGCTCAAAGTGGCACCGGCGGTGCTGCTTGAGCAGCTTCGCGCTGCCGGGGTCGATAAAAGCGTGGCCGAAGATGTGCTGAGCGAGCAGGACAAGGCGAAGCTTCTCGACTATTTGCGCAAAGGGCATGGCATTGGGGAGTCGAAGAACAAGATCACCCTGACACGCAAACAGACCTCCGAAATCAAGAAAGCGGATTCAAGCGGCAAGTCGCGCACCATTCAGGTCGAGGTGCGCAAGAAGCGTGTGTTCGTCAAGCGCGACGCAAGCGAGGGCGGCGTGGCGCCGGCCGAAGCCGTGGAAGCGGTCGCTGTCACCTCGGCCCCCGAGCCGACTCCCGCAGTCGCCGCACCGGTGCCGACGCCGGAATCCGCGCCGGCCCCTGCACCTGCGCCCGAAGCTGCAGCACCCGAGCCGGTCGCTGTGCCTGCCGCCAAACCGGCCGCGGCACCCGAGCCCGCATCGACGCGTATATCGATGCTCGATCCCAAGGAAATCGAACTGCGCAAGGAAGAGCAGCGCCGGCACAAGGAATTGGCCGCGCGCCAGGCGGCGGAATTTGCCGCACGACTCGAGCGCGACCGCAAACATGCCGAACAGCGCAGCGCCGAACAACGCGCGGCGGAGGAGCAGGCGCGCAAGGCCGCCGAGCCGCAACCGGCCGCCGCACCGGCAAGCCCTACCACGACAACGACGCTGCATCGCCCGAAGACCGCACCGGCCGGCGACAAGAAGACCGTTAAGAAACCGGCCAAGACGGTCACGGTCTGGAAAGACGAAAGCGCCAAGAAACGCGGCCTCAAGACGCGCGGCGACAGTTCGGGTGCATCCGGTTGGCATGCCAAAGGCGGTCGCCATCGCGGTGGCGGCGGCGAAGTCAGCGCGAATGCCGCGCCGGCCGAACTGGTCGTGCGCGACATCCATGTACCGGAGACCATTACCGTCGCCGATCTGGCGCACAAGATGTCAGTCAAGGCGGCCGAACTCATCAAGGTATTGATGAAACTTGGCCAAATGGTGACCATTAACCAGGTGCTCGATCAGGAAACGGCGATGATCGTGGTCGAGGAAATCGGCCACAAGGCGATCGCCGCCAAACTGGACGATCCAGAAGCGTTCCTGGTGGAGGACATCGAGCACACCGAAGCCGAGTTGCTGGCGCGTGCCCCGGTCGTCACTGTGATGGGCCACGTCGATCACGGCAAAACCTCGCTGCTCGATTACATCCGGCGCACCAAGGTTGCGGCCGGCGAAGCGGGCGGGATCACGCAGCATATCGGCGCCTATCATGTGAAAACGCCGCGCGGCATGATCACCTTCCTCGATACCCCCGGCCACGAAGCGTTCACCCTGATGCGCGCGCGCGGCGCCAAAGTGACCGATCTGGTCATTCTGGTGGTCGCCGCCGATGACGGCGTGATGCCGCAGACGATCGAAGCGATCAACCATGCCAAGGCCGCCGAAGTGCCGATCGTGGTGGCGATCAACAAGGTCGACAAGCCCGATGCCAATCCCGAACGGGTGAAGCAGGAACTGGTGGCGCAGAACGTTCTGCCGGAAGAGTACGGCGGCGATTCGCCATTCGTCGAAGTGTCGGCCAAGACCGGCGCAGGCATCGACAACCTGCTCGAAAACGTGCTGTTGCAGGCGGAAGTGCTGGAATTGAAAGCACCCGTCGAAGCGCCGGCCAAGGGCATCGTCATCGAAGCGCGCCTGGACAAGGGTAAAGGCCCGGTCGCGACCGTGCTGGTGCAGTCCGGCACATTGAAGCGTGGCGACATGATTCTCGTCGGCGCGGTGTTCGGTCGTATCCGCGCCATGCTGGACGAAGACGGCAAGCCGATACAGAGCGCCGGTCCTTCGACTCCGGCTGAAGTGCAGGGTCTTTCGGACGTGCCGAATGCCGGCGACGAGTTGATGGCGCTGGGTGACGAACGCAAGGCGCGCGAAATCGCGCTGTTCCGTCAGGGCAAGTTCCGCGACGTCAAGCTGGCGAGACAGCAGGCCGCCAAGCTGGAGAACATCTTCGATCAGATCGGTGAGGCAAGCACGCTGCCGCTGGTCATCAAGGCCGACGTGCAGGGCTCGCAGGAAGCGCTGGTGCATTCGCTGACCAAACTTTCCACTGACGAGGTGAAAGTGAATGTCGTGCACGGCGGCGTCGGTGCCATCACCGAATCGGACATCAACCTCGCGCTGGCTTCGAAAGCGGTCGTCATCGGTTTCAATACACGCGCCGATGCGGCGGCCCGCAAGTTGGCAGAGAGCGCGGGCGTCGACATTCGCTACTACAACATCATCTACGACGCTGTGGATGAAGTGAAAGCGGCGATGTCCGGCATGCTCGCGCCCGAGAAGCGCGAGAACATCCTCGGTATGGTCGAGATTCGCCAAGTGTTCCGCATCACCAAGATCGGCACGGTGGCCGGCTGCTATGTGCAGGAGGGGCTGGTGCGCCGCGGTTCGCTGGTCCGTATCCTGCGCGACAACGTTGTGATCTTCACGGGCGAACTGGATTCGCTCAAGCGCTTCAAGGACGACGTGCGTGAAGTGAAGGCCGGCTTCGAGTGCGGCTTGTCGGTGAAGAATTACAACGACATCCAGGTCGGCGACCATCTCGAGGTTTACGAGATCCAGGAAGTCGCGCGTACGCTGTAAGCGGTACGCGAACCGTTCATGGTTCGACTGCTCGCTGGCGCTCAGGCTCACCACGAACGGTTTTGTTTTTCCGTTCGTCCTGAGCCGGCCGCGAAGCGGGCGAGTCGAAGGATGGACGAGGCCTGAGGTGGAGACCGTTCATGGTTCGACTGCTTTCGCGCTCACCACGAACGGTGAAGCTGAACCTCACGACAAACGGTGCGGGCAGGCCTTGGCACGAACGGCTATAGCATTCTCTCGTTCGCCGTTGCGCACTGATTTCAAAGAGTATTCCGATATGGCTAACCCGACCCGTCTACGCCGTGTGGCGGACCAGATCCAGCGCGAGCTGTCAGAGTTGCTGCACACCGAAGTGAAGGATCCGCGCGTCGGCATGGTGACGCTGACCGGCGTGGAGGTGTCACCTGACTTCGCCCATGCCAAGGTGTACTACACCTCATTGGCGACACAGGATCAGGACCGCGAGGAGACGCTGCACGGCTTGCAGCGCGCCGCCGGCTTTCTCCGCAGCCAGCTCGGCCCGCGCCTGCGCATTCACAACACCCCTGAACTGCATTTCCAGTACGACGCTTCCATCGAAGAAGGCGTGCGGCTGTCGAATCTCATCGACGAAGCCGTCAAGCACAGCGCGCCCGACGACGGCAAGGAATGACCGGGCCGTCGGCGAAGATCGCGCGCCGTCGCGTCGACGGCATGCTGCTGCTGGACAAGCCGCGCGGCATGAGTTCGAACATGGCGTTGCAGAAGGCGCGACGCCTTTACGCCGCGGAACGGGCAGGACACAGCGGAACACTCGATCCGCTTGCCACCGGCCTGCTGCCGGTGCTGTTCGGGGAAGCCACAAAATTCGGCGGCGAACTGCTTGACAGCGACAAACGCTATCTGGCCGAAGTGGCTCTCGGTGTGTCCACCGCGACAGGGGACGCCGAAGGAGAAGTGCTTGCCACGCGGCCGGTAGACGTCAACCCGGCGCAGCTCGAAGCCACGGTGCAACGTTTCATCGGGCCGATCCGGCAGGTGCCGCCGATGTACTCGGCACTCAAGCACGCCGGGCGCCCGCTGTACGACTATGCCCGCGCCGGACAACACATCGAACGCGCCGCGCGCGAGGTGACCATTCATGCGTTGCGCATCGAAGCATTCGACGGCAGGTGCGCCGTGCTGAACGTGCGTTGCTCCAAGGGCACTTATATCCGGACGCTTGGCGAAGATCTGGGCGAAGCGCTCGGCTGCGGCGCGCATCTGGCGGGTTTGCGGAGGACCGGCGCCGGGCCCTTCGACGTTGCGGATGCACTGACGCTCGAAAACCTCGAACAGCTCACTGCGGAGGAACGCGACGCGAAGCTCCTTCCGGTCGACCTGTTGGTCCGCCACCTGCCGCGACTGGATCTGAGCGTCGATCAGGCGCGACGTCTTAACATGGGCCAGGCGCTGGCCGATGTGGAACCGATTACCGGCCGCGTGCGCGTCTATTTGGGCGAATATTTCCTCGGCGTGGGTGAAGGCGACGAGACCGGCGTGTTGCGCGCTAAGCGATTGTTGCGCACGGGTGCCTGAGGAACCTGCGGCCGGGCACGTAAAGCTTGTGAAAGTCCCTGATACAAGGGTAAAATCCCGCGCTTTCCAAGCGACAAAATCAACCGAGATAGGCATGGTAGCGACCACCGCGCAAAAAGCGCAACTCATCCAGACTTACCAACGCAAGGCCGGTGACACGGGTTCGCCCGAAGTCCAGGTTGCCCTGTTGACCACCCGCATCAACGAACTCACCGATCATTTCAAGGCTCACGTGAAGGATCACCATTCCCGTCGCGGCCTGCTCAAGATGGTGAGCCAACGGCGCAAGATGCTTGATTACCTCAAGCGCACCAACGCCGATAACTATCGCAAGCTGATCGAACAGCTTGGCCTGCGCAAGTAACATCCCGGCAAACGCCCACGTTCGGTTTACCGCGTGGGCGTTTTGTTCTGTAGTCGATCTCATCGAATCACGTCGCGCGTGTCCGCTGCACCTTGTGCTGCGCTGGACGCGCGCGTTCGCCATTTGAACGAATAAGGAGATGGCGTTGTTGAATTCCTTCAAGAAAACATTTCAGTACGGCGCGCACCAGGTGACGTTGGAAACCGGCGAGATCGCTCGCCAGGCCAGCGGCGCGGTGCTTGTGAACATGGACGACACCGTGGTGCTGTGCACCGTGGTGGCTTCCAAGGATGCCAAGCCCGGTCAGGATTTCTTTCCGCTGACCGTCGATTACGTCGAGAAAACCTATGCCGCGGGCAAGATTCCCGGTGGTTTCTTCAAGCGCGAAAGCCGGCCGAGCGAGAAGGAAACGCTGACCTCGCGCCTGATCGATCGCCCCATTCGTCCGCTGTTCCCCGAAGGCTTCTACAACGAAGTGCAGGTTGTCGCGACGGTGATGTCGATCAACCCCGAAGTGGACTCGGACATCGCTGCGATGATCGGCGTGTCCGCCGCATTGACGATCGCCGGCATTCCGTTCAACGGCCCGATCGGCGGCGCGCGCGTCGGCTACCTCAACAACGAGTACGTGTTGAACCCGACGGCCTCGCAGATCAAGGAAAGTGCACTCAATCTCGTCGTCGCGGGTACCGAACATGCGGTGCTGATGGTCGAGTCCGAAGCGAACGAACTGCCCGAAGACGTCATGCTCGGTGCGGTCGTGTTCGGTCACGAACAGATGCAAACCGCGATCAACGCGATCAACGAACTGGCCGACGAAGCCGGCAAACCGCAGTGGGACTGGCAGCCGGCGCCGCGCAACGAAGCGCTTATCGCGCGCGTCACCGAACTGGCCGAAGGCCCGGTGCGTGAAGCATTCGGTATCAAACAGAAACAGCAGCGCAACGATCGCCTCAACGACATCCGTCGCGACTTGCTGGAAAAGGTGCTTGCCGAATACGAAGGTCTCGACGCCAATGTGGTGAAGGACATCTTCTTCAATATCGAATCGAAGATCGTGCGCAGCCAGATTCTCGACGGCGAGCCGCGCATTGACGGGCGTGATACCCGCACCGTGCGTCCGATCAGCATTCGCGTCGGCGTGCTGCCGCGCACCCACGGTTCGGCGCTGTTCACACGCGGCGAAACGCAGGCCATCGTTGTGGCCACGCTGGGTACCGGCCGCGACGAACAGATCATCGACGCGCTGCAGGGCGAGTATAAAGATCGCTTCATGCTGCACTACAACATGCCTCCCTATGCCACTGGCGAGACGGGTCGCATGGGTGCGCCGAAACGGCGCGAGATCGGCCACGGTCGCCTCGCCAAGCGCTCGCTGGTTGCGATGCTGCCGCCGGCCGAAGAGTTCGGCTACAGCATGCGCGTGGTGTCCGAAGTGACCGAATCGAACGGCTCCAGCTCGATGGCCTCCGTCTGCGGCGGTAGCCTTGCGCTGATGGACGCCGGCGTGCCGATGAAGGCGCATGTCGCCGGTATCGCCATGGGGCTGATCAAGGAAGGCAACCGCTTCGCGGTGCTGACCGACATCCTCGGCGACGAAGATCACCTCGGCGACATGGACTTCAAAGTGGCCGGTACCGACAAAGGCATCACCGCGCTGCAGATGGACATCAAGATCGAGGGCATCACCAAGGAGATCATGCAGATCGCCCTGTCGCAGGCGCGCAAAGGCCGTCTGCATATCCTCGGCCTCATGCAGGATGCGCTCGGCGGTTCGCGTCAGGACATTTCCACCTTCGCGCCGCGCATCATCAAGCTGAAGATCAATCCGGAGAAAATCCGCGACGTCATCGGCAAGGGCGGTGTGGTCATCCGCGGCATTCAGGAAGAAACCGGCACGACCATCGAGATCGGCGACGACGGCACCATCAGCATCGCCTGCGTCAGTTCGGAAGGCGGCGAAGCGGCGAAGAAGAAGATCGAAGAGATCACCGCCGAAGTCGAAGTCGGCCGCGTTTACGACGGCACCGTGCTGCGCCTGCTGGACTTCGGCGCGATCGTCAGCGTGCTGCCCGGCAAGGACGGCCTGCTGCACATTTCGCAGATCAGCAACCAGCGCGTCAACGCGGTGAGCGACTTCCTCAAGGAAGGCCAGCAGGTCAAAGTGAAAGTGCTGGAAGCCGACGAGAAAGGCCGTCTGCGTCTGTCGATGAAAGCGCTGCTCGAGCCCGCGCCTGCACCGGCACCCGCGCCGGCCGGCGACGCGCCGCAGTAAGCGACTCAGCTGTTCCAAAAAACGCCCGGCTTGTCCGGGCGTTTTTGTTTTGAGTGCCTTGTCGTTTTCGGTGCGGTTTTTTTGCCGTTGAACGACTTCAAACGCATTAAAAACGATAGATCGCCGCGGCGCCTGTCCGAGTTGGCATGCGTTCGGCGGGGACAATCACAACCTCGCCGCTTTTTCTGAGCACCTTCTCTCCGATGTCGTCGAGCAGATCGTCAACGTTCGGGTGGCTCAAATCGCCGGTAGCGATTTCCCCGGTTGCGACATCGATACAACCGGGAATCACGCGGTCGGCCTCGATCAGCAGCGTTTCGATCTGCCCGGCGACTGCGGCTTTGGCGATGTCGCCAAGATCGCTTGCGCCGTGGCCCTTCGAGGTTGCTGCACCGAATGCTTCCACGAGACCTGCCAGTCGCTCGAGGTAATACGGCTGAACAATTTGCCACGCGCGTTCGCGCAGCGCATCGACCGGCAAGGCGTCCGGATGAATGTCGATGGCTTCGTTCATGAGCAATGGATTGCGGCTGATGGCGCGAAAAAGGTTGTGGTGTTCAGGTAGCGCCGCCAGGATCAGGGGCAGCCTCGATGGTTGTGAATGGTGTTCCAGCACAGCTTGGTCGACAGCGCGAAAAAACGACTCGGTGTCGCTATCGATTGCGTCCTGTTTCGTATTCGTGCCGTGCCGCGTCATGGAACCGGCGCCCGCAGGGCCGTATGTGCGGGTGGCGCGCTCGGGGCTTCCCGATTCTTTGTCCAATTGCTCCGCGGCCGTTTGTGGCACGCCTTCGATAGGTTCGATCTCATCCAGCGCATCGCGATTGCCCTCGAAAAGCTTGAAAGCGTGCCGGCTCAGGCCAAGAACCTGATATCGGTCGGCCGATTGAAGGATGCGCATGAGCGGCTTGGTATGAAAGCTGTCGGCGACGACTGCCAGTTCCATAACCGGCCGCTGCAGCTTATAGACGCGGAACAACCCAGGTGCGCCAAGCACGGCGAGCCCGTCAGTGGCGTGATTCCAGAAATCGCGGTCTTCAGCCAGGGTCTCGAATGGCTGCAGTAGTGGTCGAACGTCACGCGTCGGGTATTTTTGACGGAGGGATGCTTCGATCTGCTTCACGAGGTTGCGGAACCGGATGGGGTCCTGTTCGTTCTCCGGATGCTGACGATGCGTCGGCTGGTAGAGCGAGAGGCACGGGGATTCGTGATCGCCGAGGAGAACAGCAGGGTAGTCCTTCATTAGCGAATTCATGATCGTGGCATCTCCAATAAATTCCGAGCCCGAACTGACTTTCAGCAATCCATATGCCGTCAGTCGGGTCTGGTACAAAACGATTGCAAGCACGTGCATCGCTTGTGTCTCGTTTCGATGTTGAGAATGCGAACCGGTTCTATGGGACTCACGGCGATGACCGGGCAGCCAAGCAGCTACGATGATGAGCGGCACGTGCGCAAGCCGAGGCATGGAATGCCGTCGACGGGAGAAAGCGTGAGGATTTGCGAGAGACCGGCGAGTACGCAAGCGCCAGAGACTCTCAAGAAAGCGGTGGGGTGGCTGATGGGGCTCGAACCCACGACAACCGGAATCACAATCCGGGACTCTACCAACTGAGCTACAGCCACCGTTGAACTGCTATTTGGCGCGCCCGACAGGGATCGAACCTGTAACCCCCAGCTTAGAAGGCTGGTGCTCTATCCAATTGAGCTACGGGCACTTCCGTCGGATACTGCCATCGTTTGCGCGTTGACGCAGACGATTTCAAACCTGGTCGGGGTGGAGAGATTTGAACTCCCGACATCCTGGTCCCAAACCAGGCGCGCTACCAGGCTACGCTACACCCCGAAGGGCCGCTAGTGTACGTTTTGCCCGCTGTATGGTCAATCCAAACGGCCGTTTGAGAGACGTTTTTTGAGTTGCTTCAAATGTTTTTCGTAAGCTGCTCCGTGAGCCTGATTAGGAGTGAGTGGCTCAGTACGAACGGAGTAGTGAGCGGCTCGGGACGAGCGGGCAGAGATCAGGGCAGTTGATTGCGTTCCAGCAGAAACACGTATTCGTCGCCGGCGCTGACTTCCAGCCAGGTGAAGGGCAGATGCGGAAACGCACGTTCGAGTTGCGCGCGGTTGTGGCCGATTTCAACCACCAGCAAGCCGTTGTCGGCGAGGTAGTGCTTGGCTTCGCGCAGGATGGTGCGCGTGGCATCAAGGCCGTCGCGACCCGAGGCGAGTGCCATGGCGGGCTCGTGCCGATATTCGTCCGGTAAGGTTTTCATGCTCGTCGCATCGACGTAGGGCGGGTTCGAAATGATCAGGTCGTACTGCTTGCGCGGCAGGCCGCGGAACAGGTCCGAGCGAACGAGTTTCACGCGATCCTGCAGGTCGTAATCGGCGATATTTCGCTGCGCGACGGCCAGCGCGTCGTCGGACAGATCGACGGCATTCACCTTTGCATTCGGAAAGGTCAGAGCGGCGAGTATCGCGAGGCAGCCCGACCCGGTGCACATGTCCAGCACTGCAGAAACCTTGTCTGCATCGACAACCCACGGCGCGAATTCTTCGGCCAGCAGTTCTGCGATGAATGAACGCGGCACGATCACCCGCTCGTCGACGTGGAAACGATGCTCCCCCAGCCACGCTTCGTGGATGAGATAAGACGCAGGGATGCGTTTTTCGATGCGCTGCGCGACCAACTGCTCGAAGCGTTGAGCGTGTTTCGGCGCCGGTACTCGATCCAGCTGGGATTCGAGCGCATCGATCGGTGCGCTGAGTGCGTGCAGCATCAGCCAGGCCGCTTCGTCGTAGGCGTTGTGGGTGCCATGGCCGTAGAACAGGCCGGCGCACTCGAAGCGCATTGCGGCGTTCTCGATCTGTTGTGCGACGGTGCCGCCCAAGTGATCAGCGTTCTTCTTGGCCAAGCAGATTCTCGAGGGTGCGCAGATAGATTTGGTGCAGCGGTTCGATATCGGCGATCGCCACGTGCTCGTTGAGCTTGTGGATCGATTGGTTGATCGGCCCGAACTCGATGACCTGCGGACAAATGGAAGCGATGAAGCGGCCGTCCGAGGTGCCGCCCGTCGTCGAAATATCCGGGGTGAGGCCGGTGATGTCCTGAATGGCTTCGGACACCGCGTTCACCAGGGTCGCGCGCTGGGTGAGGAACGGATTGCCGGAGAGCGACCATTCCAGATCGTATTGCAGCCCGTGCGCGTCAAGGACCGCATGCACACGTTCTTTCAGTTCGTCGGCCGTGCACTCGGTCGAGAAGCGGAAATTGAACAGCACCTCCAGCGTGCCGGGAATGACGTTGTTCGCGCCGGTGCCTGCATGGATGTTCGAGATCTGGAAACTCGTCGGCGGAAAATCCTCGTTGCCCTGATCCCACTCGATCGCCGCCAGTTCGGTGAGAGCGGGTAAGGCCTGGAGAATCGGATTGCGCGCCAGATGCGGGTAGGCGATATGACCCTGTATGCCGCGCACACGCAGCGTGCCGGAGAGCGAGCCACGTCGGCCGTTCTTGATCATGTCGCCGAGCTTCACGCCGGAAGTGGGCTCACCGACGATACAGAATTCGATGCGCTCACCTCGAGCGCGCAGCATCTCCACGACCTTCACAGTGCCGTCGGTGGCGACGCCTTCCTCATCGGAGGTGATCAACAAAGCGATGGAGCCCTGGTGTTCCGGGCTGGCCGTCACGAAGGCTGCGATTGCGGTCACGAACGCGGCGATCGAGGTCTTCATGTCGGCCGCGCCGCGTCCGTACAGCCGGCCGTCCCGCTCGGTCGGCACGAACGGATCGGAGTGCCACTGATCGAGCGGCCCGGTGGGGACCACATCCGTATGGCCGGCGAAGCAGACGAGCGGGGCTTTGGTGCCGCGTCTCGCCCAGAGATTGCTCACGCCGTTGCTCAGCAGGAATTCGCAATCGAACCCGAGCGGGCGCAGGCGTTCGACGATCAGATCCTGGCACCCGGCGTCATCGGGCGTAACGGAGGGACACGCAACGAGTGCGCGCACCAATTCGAGCGTTTCGTTCATTTGAATGTGTCTTGATAGCGCTGCGGGTCGAAGCCGACCAGCAGTTTAGCGCCAACTTCGACCACCGGGCGCTTGATGATGGACGGCTGTTCGCACATGAGCGCACTCGCTGCGGCGGCGGAGGTGATGGACACCTTGTGCGCTTCGTCGAGCTTGCGCCAGGTTGTGCCGTTGCGATTGAGCAGTTGCTGCCAATCCGTTTTCTTGAACCAAGTGTCGAGACGTGCCGCGTCGATACCCAGTTTTTTGTAATCGTGGAACTCGTAATTGACGCCATGTTCCGCGAGCCAGGCGCGCGCCTTTTTCACGGTGTCGCAGTTCGGGATGCCGTAGAGCTTGGGAGCAGTTTTCATGGGGCAGGATTGTATGCGAGCCAGCCGAGCGGGTAGGCGTGCAGATTTTTAGCCGTTCGTGGTGAGGGCGAAGTACTCGAACCATGAACGACGTGTGAAAAAGGCTCTATGGGCCGTTCACCCTTCGACTCGCGCTGCGCGGGCGGCTCAATACGAACGGAGCTGGACGGCTCAGGACGAACGCCAGAGCGGGACTGAGCCGTTTATTCGTTGCCCAGCTTGAGCTTGAACTCGCTGAACGACGCGCCGCTGGGAAGTATCTCGACCGGTTGCGAGAGCGAGGGCGCGAGTTGAACTTTGAGCTTCGTCGCGCTCTCAGCTTCGCTGTTGTTCATCAACCACATGAGGTTGTTGGACGAATCGGCATTGGTCAGCGCTTCGTTCTGCGAAATCACGCCGTCGCGATACATCTTGAACAGCGATTGCTCGAACGTCTGCGAACCCGGCGACAGACTCTTTTCCATCGCTTCCTTGATCTCGTTGACATGGCCGTCTTCGATCATCTCGGCGATATGGCGGGTGTTGAGCATCACTTCCACCGCCGGGATGCGATCCCCCTTGGTGTTCCGCACCAGCCGCTGCGATACCACGCATTTGAGCGAAGCCGACAAATCCTGCAACAGGGCAGGACGGTTCTCGAGCGGATAGAAACTGATGATCCGGTTGAGAGCGTGATAGCTGTTGTTGGCGTGCAGCGTCGCCAGACACAGGTGGCCGGATTGCGCATAGGCAATGGCCATGCTCATGGCCTCGCGATCGCGGATCTCGCCGATGAGGATCACGTCGGGCGCCTGACGCAGCGCATTCTTCAACGCGACTTGATAGGATTTCGCGTCGGTGCCGAGTTCGCGTTGATTGACGATCGAGCGCTTGTGCTTGAACAGAAATTCGATTGGATCTTCGATGGTGATGATGTGACCGGACATCAGCGCGTTGCGATGATCGAGCATCGCCGCCAGCGAGGTCGATTTGCCCGAACCCGTCGCGCCGACCATCAGGATCAGGCCGCGCTTTTCCAGCACGATGTCTTTGAGGATCGGCGGCAGGCCGAGACTGTCGAAGGGCGGCACTTCGCCGGGGATGTAGCGCACCACCACCGCGGGTGTCGTGCGCTGCATGAAACAGCTGATGCGGAAGCTGCCCAGGCCGGGCATCGGATACGAGGTGTTGAGTTCGAAGTTCTGGTCGAACTCGGCCAGTTGTCGCTCGCTCAGCATCTCGCCCATCATCGCGCGGACCATGTCCGGCTTGATGATCTGCTGGTTGACCGGAATGGTGTTGCCGTTGATCTTGATGCTGATCGGTGCGCCGACCGAAATGAAAATGTCGGAGGCTTTCTTCTCCGCCATCAGTTCGAACAGTCGCTTCATCGCCATGCGGGTTCTCCGGGAGCCATGCCGTCAGAACCGGCCTGGATCAGTCGCGCTCTCAGTCGCGTAACAGTTCGTTGATGCTTGTCTTCGCGCGGGTCTTGGCATCGACCTGCTTGACGATGACGGCAGCATAGAGACTGTATTTTCCGTCGGCTGAGGGGAGGTTCCCAGGAACTACTACCGATCCCGCCGGGACGCGGCCGTACAGCGTTTCGCCGGTAAGGCGGTTGTAAATGCGCGTGCTGGTGCCGATGAACACGCCCATCGAAATCACGGAGTTTTCTTCAACGATCACGCCTTCGACGATTTCCGAGCGCGCGCCGATGAAGCAGTTGTCTTCGATGATGGTTGGATTGGCCTGCAGGGGTTCCAGCACGCCGCCGATGCCGACGCCACCGGAAAGATGCACGCCCTTGCCGATTTGCGCGCAACTGCCGACCGTGGCCCAGGTGTCGACCATGCTGCCTTCGTCGACGTAGGCGCCGATGTTGACGTAGGAGGGCATCATCACGACGTTTTTGCCGATGAATGCGCCGCGACGCGCCATGGCGGGCGGCACGACGCGGAAGCCGCCGGCGGCGAAGTCGGCGGAATCGTAACTGGCGAATTTCGCCGACACCTTGTCGTAATAGTTGGTCGAAGCGCCGGGGATGATGCTGTTGTCGTTCAGGCGGAACGACAGCAGCACCGCTTTCTTGATCCACTGGTGCGTCTGCCACACACCACCGTTTTTTTCTGCGACGCGCAATTCGCCGCGATCGAGTCTGGCGATAACCGCTTCCACCGCCTCGCGCAACTGGGTGTCGGTGGAAGCAGGCGAGATTTGCGCGCGGTTTTCCCACGCTTGATCGATGACGCTTTGCAGTTGTTGCATAAGTGGACCGCTATGTAAGTAAGGTAGGGAAATTTCGAGAAGACGTTCATGGTTTGACTGCGCTTCGCGCGCTCACCACGAACGGGTTAAGTCCGTTCGCCCTGAGCCGCTCGAAGAGCGAGTCGAAGGGTGAACTTGGAGGTCTGCCTGAATCAAGTTCTTTCGCCGTTCATGGTTCGACTAAGCT
Source organism: Nitrosomonadales bacterium (assembly GCA_036676355.1). Classification (GTDB taxonomy): domain Bacteria; phylum Pseudomonadota; class Gammaproteobacteria; order Burkholderiales; family SG8-39; genus ZC4RG42. The sequence continues at coordinate 36,368 of JAKFDA010000017.1, forward strand.
CCGCGCGCTCACCACGAACGGCTCAGGTTCTTAGAGCGTCTGCGCGTAGGCGTTGAGGCGACGCAAGCCTTCGAGACATTCGTCCAGCGGCGCGACGAGCGCGACGCGGATGTAATGCGCGCCGGGATTCAACCCATGCGCTTCGCGTGCGAGATAGCTGCCCGGTAAAACCGCGACATTATAGTTGGCGTACAGACCCTGAGCGAAAGCGGCATCGTCGATTGGCGTGCGAATCCAGAAGTAGAAGCCGCCCGCCGGTATCGCGGTCTCCAGCGGCGCGCCCAGCAGTTCGCGGCCTGCGGAGAATTTTTCGCGATAGAGCTTGCGGTTCTCCACGACGTGCGTTTCGTCGAGCCAGGCTGCTTCACTCGCTTCCTGTATCGACGGGCTCATGGCGCTGCCGTGATAAGTGCGATAGAGCAGGAATTGCTTCATCAGTTGCGCGTCGCCGGCGACGAAGCCGGAGCGCATGCCGGGGACGTTCGAACGCTTCGACAGGCTGGAAAACACGATGAGACGCGGAAAACCGTCGCGGCCGAGCTTGTGTGCCGCCTCCAGCGCGCCGAGCGGCGGATTCGCTTCGTCGAAATAAAGCTCCGAATAGCATTCGTCCGACACGATGACGAAGTCATGCCGATCGGATAGATCGAACAGCGTGCGCCATTCGTCCAGGCTCATGACCCTGCCGGTAGGGTTGCCGGGCGAGCAGCAATAAAGCAGCTGCACGCGCGGCCAGATATCGGCCGGCACTTTGCTGTAATCGATGGCGAAGTCGTTCTCTTGTCGCGCATTGACGTAATACGGCGTGGCGCCGGCGAGCAGCGCCGCGCCTTCATAGATTTGGTAGAACGGGTTCGGGCAGATCACCACCGGATCGCGCGTGTGGTCGATGACCGTCTGCGCAATGGCGAATAACGCTTCGCGCGAACCGTTGACCGGAAGGACCTGCGTGGCAGGGTCGACGTGCGGCAGGCCGTAGCGCCGCTGGAGCCATTCGGCGATGGCGATGCGCAACGAATCGGCGCCGGCGGTGGCAGGGTAGGCGGCAAGGCCGGCCAGATTGTCGGCCAGCACTCGCTGGATGAATTCGGGCGTCGGGTGCTTCGGCTCGCCGATCGACAGACTGATCGGAGCGTAGCTTTCGTTCGGAACGACCTGCGCGTACAGCGCGCGCAATTTTTCGAAGGGATAGGACTGCAGCTTGCCGAGATCGGGATTCATTTTAGGTTCGGGCCTCAGCGGATGTTCGATTGCGTTGCGAACGCGGGCAGGGCCATTTCCGCTTTCCAGCCCTTTTTGCGATGTTCGGCCACGACAGTGGTGAAAATGCCGCCGCGCACGAAGAATCTGGCGGTCAGGCGCATGAAACGGGGCGCCAGCAGCTTCACCAGATCGTCGAGAATCTTGTTGGTCACGGCCTCGTGGAAGGCGCCTTCGTTGCGATAGGACCAGATGTACAGCTTGAGGCTTTTCAACTCCACGCATTTCCTGTCGGCAATGTAATCCAGATAGAGCACGGCGAAATCCGGTTGGCCGGTGACCGGGCACAGACAGGTGAATTCCGGGATCTCCATGTGGATGAGGAAATCGCGGTTCGGCGCGGGGTTGGGGAAGTGCTGCAGGGACGTGCTCTGTTTGCTCGGCATTTGGTCGATTGTGAGTGAAGCGGATAAGAAAGCGGGTGGTATTATACGGGCCGCTTTCTAACTGCCCCACTAAGAAGCGCAACCGAGGAAAAGCTTGTAAAACCGTGGCATAGGCTGCCCGCGAGGAGAGGAGCGACTTGCGGCTGATCCGGGCGCTCTGCGAAGCGCCGACCCTGGTGATTAAAGCTCCCTTCGCGCGCCTGACCGGCTTCGATCCAACGTGCGTCTAACACAACTGAAACTCGCAGGGTTCAAGTCTTTCGTGGACCCGAGCACCATTCATGTACCCGGGCAGCTGGTCGGTGTCGTCGGCCCCAACGGCTGCGGCAAATCCAACATCATCGATGCGGTGCGCTGGGTACTGGGCGAATCGAGAGCGTCGGCACTGCGCGGCGAATCGATGCAGGACGTCATCTTCAACGGCTCGACCCTGCGCAAGCCGGTCGCGCGGGCGAGCGTCGAACTGATCTTCGACAACAGCCTCGGCAAGGCGGCCGGGCAGTGGTCGCAATACGCCGAAATCTCGGTCAAGCGCATCCTCACGCGCGAAGGCGACTCGACCTATTGGATCAACAACACCCAGGTGCGCCGGCGTGACGTGCAGGATATCTTCCTCGGCACCGGGGTCGGTCCGCGCGCGTACGCCATCATCGAGCAGGGCATGATCTCGCGCGTCATCGACGCCAAGCCCGAGGAACTGCGCGTATTTCTGGAAGAAGCGGCCGGCGTCTCCAAATACAAGGAGCGTCGCCGGGAAACCGAAAACCGCCTGGAAGATACGCGCGAGAATCTGGCGCGGGTGGAAGATATCCGTCGTGAACTCGACGCGCAGATCGAGAAGCTCTCGCTGCAGGCCGAAGTGGCGCAGCAATACAAGACCTATCAGGTCGAGGCGCGCGACAAACAGAATCTGCTGTGGTTTCTGCGCAAGCAGGACGCCGAAGCCGATGCGCAGCGCATGCAGCGCGACATCGAGCAGGCGGTCAATGCGCTCGAAGCCGAAACCGCGCGATTGCGCGAAATCGAGGCGCGGCTCGAAGAAGCTCGCGCCGAGCATTACGCCGCGGCCGATGCGGTGAATGCCGCGCAGGGCGAGTTCTACGGCGTCAATAGCGAAGTCTCGCGGCTGGAAACCGAAATTCGTTATGTCGGCGAAAAACGCCAGCGGCTCGAAACGCAGTCGGCACAGCTCGACATGCAGGTCGAGCAGTGGCAGCGACAGCGCGAAGATCTGGGCGAAGCGCTCGGCATGTGGCGTAGTCGTCGCGAAAGCGCGGCCGAACGCATTGCGGTGGCGCAGGCGCGCGTCGACGAGGAGCAAGCCAGACTGCCGGAAACCGACGAGACCTTCCGTGGCGTGCAGGCGCAACTGAGCGAGGCGCGCGATGCGATCGCACAGGCCGAGCAGGATTTCCAGGTCGAGCAGACGCACCTCTCGCACATCGGCAAAGCGTTGCAGCAATTCGAGGTGCGCGAGGAACGCCTCATCGCCGAGCGCGGCGCGCTGGTCGAGCCGGATCAGGAGCGAGTGACCGAGTTGCAGGAGAGCATCGCACTCGCGGAGGCCGAACTGGCCGAATGCACCGAGCGCATCCGCACGCTGCGCGAGGAGATGCCGCAACTCGAAGCGGCGCGCGGCGAAGCCTTGCAACGACTTCAGGAACTGCAGCGCGAGGGCCATACGCTCGAAGGCCGCCTGACGGCCCTGCAGCATATCCAGGCGCAGGTCGAACAGAACGGCAAGATCAAGGACTGGCTGGACAAGCACGAACTGCAGAATCTGCCGCGTTTGTGGCAGAAGATCACGGTCGAACCCGGCTGGGAAACAGCGGCCGAATCGATTCTGCGCGAGCGGCTGCACGCGCTCGAACTGTCCGATCCGGATTTACTGCAGCGCCTGCTCGACGATGCGCCGCAAGGCAAAGTCAGCGTGTACGCGCGCGAAAGCGGCACGGCGCCGGCACAGCCGCACGGCGAATTCAATCCGCTCTGCGCGCTGGTGCGCTGCACCGACGAGGCGGTGCGCGCGTTGCTCGAAGATTGGCTGACCGGTATCTACGTCGTCGAAGGCATTCCGCGCCTGATGACGCGCCTGGCGTTGCCCGCCGGCGCCGTGCTGGTCAATCGCGAAGGACATCAGTTCACGCGTTACGCGGTGTCCTTCCACGGTCCTGATTCCGGCGATGCCGGCATTCTCGCGCGGCAGCGAGAAATCGAGGGATTGATCGAGGAAGTTGCGCTCAGCACTGCACGTATCGATACGGCGCAGGCCGAACACGAACGCAGCAACCGCGCACTCGCGGATCGTCGCCTCATGTTGTCCGAATTGCAGGCGCGCGAAGCAGCCAACAATCGCGAGCGGCACACGCAGCAGATGGAACTGCTCAAGCTCAATGAGGGCGTGGCCCGTGTGCGCGAGCGTGCCGCGCAGATCGATCACGAACTGGAAGAACTGCGCAGCGAAAAAGAAACCGAGCAGGGCAGGCAGGTCGAAGCCGAGTCCAATCTGGAACGACAGCAGGCCGAAATCGACGAGTTGTACAGCCGGCACGAAACCGTGAAGGCCGCGCATGATCAGGCCGGCCAGGCGCTCGAGCAGCAGCGGCAGACGGTGCAGACCGCCGAGCGCGAATTGCAGGAAGCGAATTTTGCCGAACGCGAATGCGCCAACAAGGTTGGCGAGATCGAGCGGACCATCGAAGGTCTGGCCGATCAGATAGAACGCGGTCAGGAAACGCGCGAAAGCGCGCGCGCCGAGCTGCAGGAGATACATGACGGCGGCTTGCGCGAACAATTGCAGGTAGTGCTGGAGCAGCGTGGCGAACGCGAACAGGCTTTGACCGAAGCGCGCGACCGTCAGGAAGAACTGACGCAGGTGCTGCGCGCGGCCGACGAAGAACGACTTGGTTGCGAACAGAATCTGCCGCCGCTGCGCGATCGCATCGGCGACTTGCGCTTGAAAGAGCAGGCTGCGCGACTGAATTTCGATCAGTACGCGGAACAGCTCAGTGTCGCCGGAGCGGACGAAGCTGCGCTGACGCAAATGGCCGAAGCCAACAAGCAGCGTCCCAGTGCCTTGCAGGGCGAGATCAACCGCCTCAATCAATTGATGGGCGATCTGGGCGCGATCAACATGGCCGCGCTGGATGAACTGGCGGCGTCAACCGAGCGCAAGAGCTTCCTCGATGCGCAATCGGCCGACCTTGCGCAGGCACTTGAAACGCTGGAGAACGCAATTCGTCGCATCGACCGTGAAACGCGCGAGATGCTGCAGACGACTTTCGATGAAGTGAACGGGCATTTCGGCCGCATGTTTCCCGCGCTGTTCGGCGGCGGCGAAGCGAAGCTGATCATGACCGGCGACGAAATCCTCGACGCAGGCATCGAAGTCCATGCGCAACCGCCGGGCAAGCGTAATTCCAGCATCCAGCTGCTTTCCGGTGGCGAAAAGGCGCTCACCGCCATTTCGCTGATCTTCTCGCTGTTCCAGTTGAATCCCGCGCCGTTCTGTCTGCTCGACGAGGTGGACGCGCCGCTGGACGACAGCAACACCGAGCGCTTCTGCAATCTGGTGCGCAAGATGTCGGAGAACACGCAGTTCCTCTTCATCAGCCACAGCAAGATCACCATGGAACTGGCGAACCAACTGGTCGGTGTCACCATGCAGGAACAGGGTGTATCGCGCGTGGTCTCGGTCGATATCGAAGAGGCGCTGCGCATGAAAGAATCCGTGGCTGCGTGAAACTGATTGCCGCGCAACGCCAACTTGCCGTCGCGATGTCCGTCGAAAAGAACGCAGGGAGAAGCAACGCATGAGCGAGCTCCAGCTCGGATTGTTGATCATCGGCGCACTGGTCGTGATCGCGGTGATTGTCTATAACAAATGGCAGGAAAACCGCCTGCGCCGCAGAACGGAGAGCGCGTTCGCGACCGTCCATGAAGACGTCTTGCTCGGCGGCGCCAAGGCGGCATCGTACGAGATCGACGAAGGTATCGTCGCGCCGACGCCATACGAAGCGCCGCCCGAGCAATTCGAGGAGGTGCGAGTCGAACACGTTCTGGGCGATGTCGACTCGTCGATCGAACCCGCAGTATCCGAACCCGCAGCGGCGGATGCATTGCCCTTTGCGGTACTCAATGAAGCGCTCGATTGCATCGCCACGCTGGAATGCCCCACTGCGGTCGGTGGCGACCGCATCGCCGCGCGTGCGCAGCCGCTGTTCGATGACGAAGTCGCGCGACGCGTGCATTGGGAAGGCCTCGACGAGGCCGACGGAACCTGGGGCGCGGTGCTGCCGGATCAGGCGTACACCAGAGTTCGTCTGGGTTTTCAGCTTGCCACTCAGGCCGGCGCGGTGTCGCAGTACCAGCTCGAATCGTTCGCCTCATCGAGCGTCGAACTGGCGCTGGCCCTGTCGGCCGACGTCAATGTTGTCGACACCGAGGCGGCCATGCAGCAGGCCGCGCGCCTGGACCAGTTCTGCGCCGATTTCGACGTGCAGGTCGGCTTGTCGGTGATCACCGACGAGACGCACACCATCCCGGGCACCAAGATTCGCGGCGTGGCGGAAAGCGCGGGTTTCATCCTGAGCAAGGACGGCCGCTACCATCGTTACGACGAAGACGGCCTGGAACTGTACATGCTGTCGAATATGGAACCGATGCCGTTCCATATCGAAACCATTCGCACGCTGACCACGCGCGGCGTGACCCTGCTGCTCAATGTGCCGCGCGCGCCGGGAGCGTCCGTCACGTTTCGCAGCTACATCAAATTCGCCCGCCAGTTGGCTGAAGCACTGGACGGAACGCTGGTCGACGATAACAAGCAGCCGATCGGCGAGCGCGCGATCGAACAGGTCGGCGCGCAACTGTCCACCATTTACGATGCCATGAGCGCGGGCGGCATTCCGGCCGGGAGTGCGGCGGCGCGCCGTCTGTTCGCTTGATGAGCGATGTCCGTTCCCGCTGAGATCCGCGCCCGGGCTGCCCGCCTGCGGCACGACATCGAGGATCATAACCGCCGTTACTACGTCCTTGATGCACCGAGCATCAGCGACGCCGAATACGACGCGTTGTTCCGTGAACTGCAGGCGCTGGAAGCGTGCTATCCGGAACTCATCTCGCCGGATTCACCGACCCAGCGTGTTGGCGCCGCGCCGCTGGGCGCCTTCATGCCGGTGAAGCATCGCGTGCCGATGCTCTCGCTCAACAACGCCTTCAGCGACGAGGACATCGAAGCCTTCGACCGACGCGTGCGCGACATGCTCGGCATCGAGACGGTGAGCTACTACTGCGAGCCGAAATTCGACGGGCTTGCCATCAACCTCAGCTATGAACGGGGCCGCCTGGCGCAGGGCGCAACGCGAGGCGACGGTTATACCGGCGAGGATGTCACCGCGAACTTGCGCACGATAAAGAACATTCCCCTGCGCCTGCCCGTGACCGAATCGCCCGCGGTGCTGGAAGTGCGCGGCGAAGTGCTAATGTGGCGAGAGGATTTCGAACGGCTCAACGTCGCGCAGCGTGAACGCGGCGACAAGGAATTCGTCAATCCGCGCAACGCTGCCGCCGGCAGTCTGCGGCAGCTCGACTCGCGCATCACTGCGCGGCGCCCGCTGCGTTTTTTTGCCTATGGGGTGGGGCATGTGGAAGGCATGCCGTTGCCGCCGACGCAAAGTGGATTGATCGATGCTCTGGCCGAACTCGGCTTCGCAGTGTCCCGCGATCGCCGTGTCGTGCAGGGTACGTCGGGTCTGCATGCGTTCTATGCCGACATGCGGACGCGCCGAGCCGAACTGGCCTACGACATCGACGGCGTGGTCTATAAGGTGGACAGCCTGGCGCAGCAGGATGAACTGGGCTTTGTTTCGCGCGCGCCGCGTTTTGCGATCGCGCACAAATATCCCGCCGAAGAGGCGCAGACCGAATTGCAGGCGATCGAGATCCAGGTCGGCCGCACCGGTGCGCTGACCCCGGTGGCGCGACTCAAGCCGGTGTTCGTCGGCGGTGTGACCGTTACCAACGCGACGTTGCACAACGAAGACGAAGTGCGGCGCAAGGATGTCTGGCCGGGCGACACCGTTATCGTGCGGCGTGCCGGCGATGTGATTCCGGAGGTGGTCGGCGTGGCCAAGCCCGGCGCCCGTCGCGCCGAAGATCGCTTCGTCATGCCGTTGATCTGTCCGGTATGCGGCTCGGCGGTGGTGCGCCTGCCGGATGAGGCCGTCGCGCGCTGCTCCGGCGGGTTGTTCTGTCCGGCGCAGCGCAAGCAGGCGTTGCTGCACTTTGCCTCACGGCGCGCGATGGATGTCGAGGGTTTGGGCGAAAAACTGGTGGATCAGTTGGTCGAAGGCGGCATCGTCCGCACGCCGCCCGATCTGTATCGCCTGGGCGTTGCCAGGCTGGCGGCGCTCGAACGCATGGGCGAGCGTTCGGCGCAGAATCTGCTGGCCGCGCTGGATCGTTCGCGCCGGCCGACGCTGGCGCGTTTCGTCTATGCACTGGGCATCCGCAATGTCGGCGAGGCGACGGCCAAGGATCTGGCCCATCACTACGGCACGCTGGATGCTTTGATGAGTGCCGACGAAACGGCGCTGCTGGAAGTGCCGGATGTCGGTCCCATTGTCGCAAAGGCGATCCGCCAGTTTTTCGATGAACCGCATAATCGTGAAATCATCGAGCAGTTGCGCGCACCGGGTATGGTGGAAGTGCGCGAGACGGCGCCACGCAAGGTGGCGCACGGTGGCGCGGCGGCCGGTAAGACTTTCGTCCTGACCGGCACGTTGCCGAGCATGGCGCGCGAAGACGCCAAGGCGTTGATCGAGTCGCACGGCGGCAAGGTCGCCGGTTCGGTATCGAAGAAGACGGATTACGTGATTGCCGGCGCGGATGCCGGCAGTAAATTGAGCAAGGCGGAGGAACTCGGCGTAACGATCCTCGACCAAGCCGGGCTCATCGACTTACTGCAGCATTTACAGAACTGAAAAGGAATGGAATGTCTTTGATCACTAAAGCGGTGTTTCCGGTCGCCGGATTCGGTAGCCGGTTTCTGCCGGCAACCAAGGCCAGTCCCAAGGAAATGATGCCGGTGGTGGACAAGCCGCTCATCCAGTACGCCGTCGAGGAGGCCGTCGCCGCAGGTTGCACGGAGATGATTTTCATCACCGGGCGGCACAAGCGCGCAATCGAAGATCATTTCGACAAGGCTTACGAGATCGAGAATGAGCTCGCCTCGCGCGGCAAGCAGGAACTGCTCGATCTGGTGCAGGGTATTCTGCCGAAGAACGTCAATTGCATTTACATTCGTCAGCCGGAGCAACTCGGCCTCGGCCACGCGGTGCTGTGCGCGCAGCCGATCGTCAACAACGAGCCCTTCGCCGTCATCCTGGCCGACGATCTGATCGATGCGCCCATATCGGCCATGAAGCAGATGACCGACGTGTTCAATCGGGAAGGTCGTTCGGTACTCGGTGTCATGGAAGTGCCGCGCGAGCAGACCAGCAGCTACGGCATCGTGCGGGCAACCCGCGTCGACGATCGGCTCGAATCGATCGAGGCGATCGTGGAAAAACCGAAGCCGGCCGATGCGCCCTCCAATCTCGCGGTGATCGGCCGCTATGTGCTGACGCCGCGCATTTTTCATCATCTGCGTAACGTCAAGGCGGGTGCGGGCGGGGAGATCCAGCTCACCGATGCCATCGCCGCGCTGCTGCGCGAGGAGCGCGTGCTGGCCTATCGCTTCGAAGGCACGCGTTATGACTGCGGCTCCAAGCTCGGCTATCTGCAGGCGACGGTGGCATTCGGCCGCAAGCACGGCGAAGTGGGCGCGCAATTCGACAGCTGGTTGAACGAGCAGTACGCCTGAACGTATCCCGGCCGGCGCGGTTCGCTATACTCTTCGCCCATTACTGGCGCCGCGGGAGAAGCGCATGTTGTCGGCAGAACAGGCGTGGAAAATCTTGGACGAGGCGGACGTCGTTTGTACGGCGGAAGAAGTGGAGCGGGCGATCGGCCGCCTGGGGGACGAAATCACCGCACGCCTGCGCAATCGTTTTCCGCTGGTGTTGTGCGTCATGAACGGTGCGCTGTTTTTTTGCGGCAAACTGCTGCCGCTGCTGCGTTTTCCGCTGACTCTGGATTACGTGCACTGCTCGCGTTACGGCGACGGCATCGACGGGCGGGAAATTCACTGGAAGGTCGAACCGCCGCCGCACGTCAGGGGGCGCGCGGTGCTGGTGCTGGACGACATTCTCGATGAAGGGCCGACTCTAGCCGCGATCAAGCAACGCGTGCTGGCGCTGGGAGCCACATCGTGCGATATCGCGGTGCTGACCGACAAGCTCTTAGACCATCCCAAGCCCGTGACGCCGGATTTCGTCGGGTTGCGGGTCCCCGATCGCTTCATTTTCGGCTGCGGCCTGGACGCGTGGGGACTGTGGCGCAACCTGCCGGCCCTGTACGCGCTGAAGGACGACTTCAAGCGCTGATGCCCGCACGCATTCTTTCAAATACAAGTAAAGCTTCTAGACATTCAATCATGTTGGCAATCATCGGCGGCAGCGGCCTCACCAAGCTGAGCAATCTCGACATCACCCATCGCAAGGCGGCACGCACGCCTTATGGCGAGCCATCGGGCGCGCTGACCTTCGGCAAAATTCGCGGCCGCGAAGTCGTCTTTCTCGCACGTCACGGCTATGGCCACACCATTCCCCCGCACGAGGTGAATTACCGCGCCAACCTCTGGGCGCTGCAGCAGGAAGGCGTCAAGCAGGTGGTCTCGGTGGCGTCGGTCGGCGGCATCCGCGCCGATCTGGGTCCCGGCACGCTGGCCGTGCCGGACCAGATCATCGATTACACCTGGGGCCGTTGTTCGACTTATTTCGAAGGCGGCGACGCGCCGGTCAGGCACGTCGATTTCACCATGCCTTATACCGACTCGCTGCGCCAATGCATTCTGCGCGCGGCGCGTGCTTGCAAGGAGCCGATCGTCGACGGCGGCGTTTATGCCGCAACGCCGGGGCCGCGTCTGGAGACCGCCGCGGAAATCAGACGTTACGAGCAGGACGGCGCGGACGTCGTCGGCATGACCGGTATGCCCGAAGCCGTACTGGCGCGCGAACTGGAGCTTGAATACGCGACGATCGCAGTTGTGGTGAACCATGCGGCGGGCAAGGGCGACAGCGCACGGGCTATCCATTTCGCGGATATCGAAAAGACGCTGCAGCAGACCATCGCACGCGCGCGTCGCGTGCTCGAGGAAGTGGTGCTCGGCTTATAAGCATTGGAGTCGACATGATCCGCGAAGTCCTGAAAATGGGTGACCCCCGGCTGTTGCAGAAAGCGCAGCCGGTCGAACGCTTCGATACGCCGGAGTTGCATGCGTTGCTGCAGGACATGCGCGACACCATGGCGCATCTGGACGGCGCGGGGCTGGCCGCGCCACAGATCGGTGTGGGATTGCAGGTGGCGATCTTCGGCGTGACGCCCGGCGATCGCCGCCCCGATATCGAAGCGGTGCCGGAAACCGTGTTGATCAATCCCACCCTGACCGCCGTGAACGACGAGATGGTCGAAGCGTGGGAAGGCTGTCTTTCCGTGCCGGGTATGCGCGGGCTGGTGCCGCGCTTTCGCCATTTACGTTACGAAGGCTACGACGAGAAGGGCAACAGGATCGATCGTACCGTAAGAGGGTTTCATGCCATCGTGGTACAGCATGAAGTCGACCATCTGCACGGAATTCTCTATCCCATGCGCATTCAAGATCTGGCGAATTTCGGCTTTGCCGACGTGCTGTTTCCCGGCGAGGAATTGCAGGACGATTGATTACTGTAGCGGAGAGCAAAACCAAAACCAAAACCAAAACCAAAACCAAAACCAAAACCAAAATCTCCTGGATTCCCAGGCTCTCGGCTCTCCGCTGTCTTACTGCAACGCCTGCACCAGTTCCTGTTCAAGTTGTCGCGTTTTGTTTTCGTCGTCGAGCGCCTCGCCGCTGACCACGAAGATGTCTTCCGCACGTTCGCCAAGCGTGATGATCTTTGCCGTATGCAGCGTGATTTCATGGTCGCTCAACACACGCGCAATCTGATACAGCAGCCCGGGCCGGTCGCCCGCTGTGACGGAGAGCAGGTGGCGGCCCTGTTTATCGTCCGGTTCGATGCGGGCTTCCGGGGTGATGGGGAAGTGTTTCGACTGACGCGAAACACGGCCGCGGGCGGGCGGGCCGAGGGGCTGCCGGCGCTCGAGGCGATCACTCAGTTCGTATTCGATCAGATTGATCATGTCGCGGTAATGATGCGACGCGTTGGTTCCCAGCACGACGAAATTGTCGAGCGCATAGCCGTGGCGGGTGGTGTGGATGCGCGCATCGGCAATGTTGAAGTTGATGGATTCGAAATAGCCGCAGATGCGCGCGAAAAGCTCACGCTGGGCGGGGCTGTAAACGAACACCTGCAGACCCTCCCCGAAGGGCGACAGGCGCGCCTTCACCACCGGTCGTTCGGTGTTGACGCGATAGTGAAGATTGCGCGTCTGCCAGGCGATGTCCTGCGGGTCGCTGCGCAGAAAATACGAGACGTCCATGAGCTGCCATAAACGTTCGCTGTATTCATCGGGCAGGGCGTACAAACGCAGCAAGCGCAGCGCTTCGTTCTGGCGGGCCTGCACGTCCTGATCGAACGGTTCGCTCTGGCCCGTCAGCAGACGGCGTGTAGCATGAAACAGATCGCTCAGCAGCTTGCCTTTCCAGGCGTTCCAGACTTTCGGACTGGTGCCGCGGATGTCGGCAACGGTCAGCAGGTAGAGCGCGATGAGACGCCGTTCAGTCTGCGCGATCGTGGCGAATTCGCAAATCACGTCCGGATCGGATAGGTCGCGCTTCTGCGCCACATTCGACATGGTGAGGTGGTGCTCGACCAGGAACACCACCAGATCGCTGTCTTCGGCGCCAAGACCGTGGGTGCGGCAGAAACGCATGGCGTCCTCTTTGCCGAGGCGCGAGTGATCGCCGCCGCGACCCTTGGCGATATCGTGAAACAGCGCCGCGACATAGAGCAGCCAGTAGCGTTCGAACTCGGTCATGAGCTGGCTGCAGAGCGGATACTCGTGTGCGTAATCCGTGAGGGTGAAGCGGCGCAGATTGCGCACCACCATGAGGATGTGCTGATCGACCGTATAAACGTGAAACAGATCATGCTGCATCTGGCCGATGATCTTGGCGAAGGCGGGGAGATAACGGCCGAGGATGCCGTACTGGTTCATGCGTCGCAGTTCGTGCACGATGCCGCGCGGCTGTTGCAGGATGGCGAGAAACTGCGCCCGGTGCACCGAATTGCGCCTGAACTTCGCGTCGATCCTGAAGCGTGCACGCCATAGCGCGCGCAACGTCGGCGCGGTCATGCCCTTCAGTTCCGGTTCGCGCTGCAGCAGCAGGAAACTTTCGAGAATGGCGTCCGGTTCGCGCTCGAACAAATCCGTGTCGCGCGCGTCGAGCAGATCGTTTCGGCGCTGAAAACGTTCGTTGATCGATTGCGGCGCGCTCGCCCGATCGGCAAACAGCGCCGCTTCCAGATTCTGGATCAGGATAGTGTTGAGTTGCGTAATCGCCTTGGCCGTGCGGTAGTAATGCTGCATGAACGCTTCGCTGGCGCGCTTGCCGCTGCGATCGGTATAGCCGTACTGCCGCGCCAGTGTGTCCTGATGGTCGAACAGCACGCGCTCTTCGCGTCGACCCGCGAGCAGGTGGAGGCGGATGCGTAGCGCCTTGAGCATCGTCTCGTGTTTCTTCAGCCACCGCGCTTCACTACGTGTGATCAGGTCGCGCGCGGCGAGATCGTTCCAGTCGTTGCCCAGACCGGCTGCACGGGTGATCCAGCGGATCGATTGCAGATCGCGCAGGCCCCCGGGCGCTTCCTTGAGATTCGGCTCCAGGCTATATGGACTGTCGTGAAACTTGGCGTGGCGCTGCTGCTGCTCGAACAGCTTGGCCTTGAAGAATGCCTGCATATCCATGCGCCGCTGAAACGTATCCTGCAGCGTGCGATAGAGCACGCGGCTGCCGCAGACCAGGCGCGCCTCCAGCATCGCGGTCTGCACGGTGACATCCTTGGCCGCTTCTTCGCTGCACTGCTCCACGGTGCGGACGCTGTGGCCGATTTCCAGCCCTAGATCCCACAATCGTCCGACGAAGCGTTCCAGGCTTTGTGCCACGGTCGCGTTCGGCGCGGCAGGCAGCAGGATGAGCAGATCGACGTCGGAGTGCGGGTATTGGTCGCCCCGCCCGTAGCCGCCCACGGCGACCAGCGAAAGACTGCGCGGCAGGCGGGCCGCCCGCCACATTTCGCGCAACACCGCATCGATCAGCCGGCGATGCCCGCGCAGATAGCGGCCGACATCGTTTTCGGCCTGGAAGGCTGTCGCCAGGGCGGTGCGTCCGTCGCCGAGTTGCCGTCGTAATTCGTTTGCCTGGGCAGGCAAGGGGACGGCGACGGAAGCCATGCGTCAGGCGGCCTGAAGGCTCTGCGGCATGGGTGGGGCGCCGGCCGAGACAGTGAGAACTTCATAGCCGTCTTCGGTGACCAGCACGGTGTGCTCCCACTGCGCCGACAGGCTGCGATCCTGGGTGAGGATGGTCCAGCCGTCGGCGCGCTTGCCTTTCAACTCGCGGATCGCCGCCTTGCCGGCGTTGATCATCGGCTCGATAGTAAAGATCATGCCGGCCTGCAGTTTGAGACCGGTACCCGCGCGGCCGTAATGCAGCACCTGCGGTTCCTCATGGAATTTGCGCCCAATGCCGTGTCCGCAGAATTCGCGCACGACGCTGTAGCCGCGCCCTTCGGCATGGCGCTGGATGGCGGCGCCGACATCGCCCAGAAAAGCGCCCGGGCGAACTTTCATGATGCCGATCCACATGCATTCGAACGTCACGTCGCACAGACGACGCGCCTGGATCGACGGCTCGCCGGCGAAGAACATGCGGCTGGTATCGCCGTGGAAACCGTCCTTGATGACGGTGATGTCTAGATTGACGATATCGCCGTTCTTGAGCACCTGACCATTAGGGACGCCGTGGCACACGACATCGTTTACAGAGGTGCAGATCGCCTTCGGATAGGGTGGATAACCGGGTGGCGCATAGTTGAGCGGCGCCGGGATGGTGCCCTGCACGTCGCGCATGTACTCGTGGCAGAGGCGGTCGAGTTCGCCGGTCGTCACGCCGGGCTTGACGTGGGGTGTGATGAAGTCGAGCACCTCGGCTCCCAAGCGCCCCGCGACCCGCATTCCTTCAATTTCTTCCGCGCTTTTGAGTGCTACCGCCATGGTGTTTCGACCTTCCGCAAAACATAGAAGAATAAGTGATGAGCGCGGGCGAGGCAATTCTGCGTCCGGTTGAACGCCATCCGTTAATAGGCTGTTCGACAAGGCAATTGTTTGGGGCGTTCAGGGCTGCGTGATATACTCGGCGGCCACTTGAGCGCTCCTGCGTTCGAGTGAATTTCGCGTCCGCCCTTTAGGGTGCTCCGCATGGCGGGGTTCGGTTGGGCAGGACGTTTGTGATAACCCTAAACGGAGTACTTCATGTCTACGACCATGCGTCAAATGCTGGAAGCGGGCGTCCATTTCGGACACCAGACCCGCTACTGGAACCCGAAGATGGCCCCCTACATTTTCGGTCACCGCAACAAGATTCACATCATCAACCTGGAAACGACGTTGGTGATGTACAACGACGCGATGAAGTATGTGCGTCAACTTGCGGCTAACAAGGGCACCATTCTGTTCGTCGGCACCAAGCGCTCGGCCCGTGAGATCGTCAACGAGGAAGCGACGCGCTGCAGCATGCCGTTCGTCGACCATCGCTGGCTCGGCGGCATGCTCACCAACTTCAAGACGGTGAAGCAGTCAATCAAGCGTCTGAAAGAGATGGAACAGGCGATTGCCGACGGCAGCGCCGAGCGCATGTCGAAGAAAGAAGCGCTGACCTTCTCGCGCGAACTGGAAAAACTCCAGCGCAGTATCGGCGGCATCAAGACGCTCGACGCGCTGCCCGATGCATTGTTCATCATCGACGTCGGCTATCAGAAGGGCGCAGTGGAAGAAGCGCGCAAACTCGGTATCCCGGTTGTTGCAGTTGTTGACAGCAACCACTCGCCGGAAGGCATCGCCCACGTCATCCCGGGCAACGACGATTCCAGTCGCGCCATCCGCCTGTATTGCCGCGGCGTGGCCGATGCGGTCCTGGAAGGCCGCTCGCAGACGATTCAGGAAATCGTCGAAGCCGGCAGCGATGATTTCGTCGAGGTCGAAGAAGGCGCGGAAGAGTAACAGCCGATCGGTTTGCCGGGGTTCGCGTGCCTGCTGGAATGCGGCACGCTTATCTCGCCGAGCCCGTCGGAGTCTTGGGCGGGCCGCGCATTTGCTTGCTGCGCAGGATCGAAAGGGGCGCTTATGCCCCTTTTTTTCAAAATTTTCGGCGCGCCGCGCGTAGCGACGCGTTGCTGGACGAATAAAGACAATGGCGCCCGCAAGCGGGCGCCGTGAACACGAAACAAGGAGTACGGAATGGCTGAAGTTACCGCAGCGATGGTGAAGGAGCTGCGTGAGATCACCGGGCTGGGCATGATGGAGTGCAAGAAAGCATTGTCCGAATCCGATGGCGATATCCAGAAAGCGGAAGATCTGCTGCGCATCAAGAGCGGTGCCAAGGCCAACAAGGCTGCCGGCCGCGTGGCGGCCGAAGGGGTGATCGGCGCGTTCATCTCGCCCGATGCCAGACTGGCGGCGTTGGTCGAAGTGAACTGCGAAACAGATTTCGTCGCCAAGAACGACGATTTTCTCGCTTTTGCGCGGGCGCTCGCCGAAGTGGTGGCGAAGGAGAACCCGGCCGACGTGGAAGCGCTTTCCAAGCTCAGCGTGGGCGGCGAAAACATCGAGGCGAAGCGTCAGGCGCTGGTGCAGAAGATCGGCGAGAACCTGAGCATTCGTCGTTTCGCGCGTATCCAGACCGACGCCAGGCTCGCACAGTATCTGCATGGCGTGAAAATCGGCGTGCTGGTCGAACTCGAGGGCGACGACGAACTGGGCAAGGATCTGGCCATGCACATCGCTTTCGCCAAGCCGCAATTCATGTCGAAGGATCAGGTCGCGCCGGAAGTCATTCAACACGAACGCGAAGTGCTCGCCGCGCGCGCCGCGGAGTCGGGTAAGCCGGCCGAAATCGCCACCAAGATGGTCGAGGGCGGGATCAATAAATTCCTCGCCGAGATCACGCTGCTCGGCCAGCCGTTCGTGAAAGACGACAAACTCACCGTCGAGAAGTTGCTGGCCAGCCGCAAGGCGAAGCTGCGCAATTACAAGTTCTTCGTCGTCGGCGAAGGCATCGAGAAGAAAACCACCGACTTCGCCGCCGAAGTGATGGCGCAGGTTGGGAAGGCATAACCGGATGCCGAGGATGATCGCGAGTGCGCGCAGTTGTACGAGCGAGGACGAAAGAATCCACGCCGTGAGACGTGTGGGCCGGCAATGCGCCTCGCCGATAAGCGCAACCCGGAGCCGCACGGACTAACCACAACACGAGACTGCCATGCCCCAACCGCGCCACAAGCGCATTCTGCTGAAGTTGAGCGGTGAAGCCCTGATGGGGGACGACCCTTTCGGGATCAACCGCAATATCGTCGAGAACATCGTGGCGGAAATCGCCGCGGTGCACGAACTGGGCGTCGAAATCGGCGCGGTGATCGGCGGCGGCAACATTTTCCGCGGCGTCGCGCTGGGCGCCGCTGGAATGGATCGCGCCACAGCCGATTACATGGGCATGCTCGCCACCGTAATGAACGCGCTGGCGCTGGCCGATGTCATGCGGCAAAAAGGATTGAACGCAAGAGTCCAGTCGGCAATCAATATCGAACAGGTGGTAGAGCCGTACATTCGCCCGAAGGCGATCCGCTATCTGGAAGAAGGCAAGATCGTGATTTTCGCCGCCGGCACCGGCAATCCGTTTTTCACGACCGATACCGCGGCCGCGTTGCGCGGCAGCGAAATCGGCGCGGAAATGGTGCTGAAGGCGACCAAGGTCGACGGCGTCTATACCGCCGACCCGATGAAGGATCCGACCGCGCGCCGTTACGATAAAGTGAGCTTTGACGAGGCGATCGCGCGTGATCTGAAAATCATGGACGCGACCGCGTTGGCGCTCTGTCGCGATCAGAAACTGCCGATCACCGTATTCAGTCTTTACAAGCCCGGCGCGCTGAAACGCATCGTCATGGGCGAAAACGAAGGCACACTGGTGCACGTCTGAGGCCGGTGCGCTTCCTGGTTGGCCAAGCCCGGAAAAGGGGCTGAAGATTTCGAGGATAAGAGGATGGATCCCGCTAGCATCAAGAAATCGACCGAGCAGAAAATGCAGAGATCGATCGAGGCGCTCAAAGTCGACCTCGCCAAGATTCGTACCGGCCGCGCGAGCACCGGGTTGCTCGACCACATCAACGTCGACTACTACGGCAGCATGATGCCGATCAATCAAGTCGCCAACGTGACGCTGATCGATGCGCGCACCATTGCGGTTCAGCCGTGGGAAAAGAAAATGGTCGCAGTTGTGGAAAAAGCCATCCGCGAGTCGGATCTTGGGCTGAATCCGGCCACCCAGGGCGACGTCATTCGCGTGCCGATGCCCGCGCTCACCGAAGAGCGTCGACGCGATCTGATCAAGGTCGTCAAGCAGGAAGGCGAGAACGCCAAGGTGGCGGTTCGCAATCTGCGACGCGATGCCAATCAACAACTGAAGGATGAGTTGAAAGCGAAGACCATTTCCGAGGACGACGATCGTCGCGCGCAGGACGATGTTCAGAAACTGACCGATCGTCATATCGCCGAAATCGACAAGCTGCTGCAGCAAAAAGAGGCGGAGCTGTTGCAGGTCTGAAGCAGGCCGATCGCGCGCAGGCCTCGCGATCGCAATCTTCCCATGTCATTCCGCGCAATCGAGGAATCATGTTCACGAGTTCCACAAACGACATTCCCGAGAGCGGCATCGTTCCGCGTCACGTCGCGATCATTATGGACGGCAACGGCCGGTGGGCGAAGCAGCGCTTCATGCCGCGCGTCGCCGGTCACCGTAAGGGCGCCGATTCGGTGCGCGCCGCCGTACGCCATTGCGCCGAGCGAGGCATCGAGTATCTGACGCTGTTCGCGTTCAGTTCGGAGAACTGGCGTCGCCCGGCCGAGGAAGTGTCGATGCTCAAGCAGCTTTTCAAGACCGCGCTCGAGCATGAAGTCAGCAAGCTGCATGAGAACGACATCCGCCTGCGCGTCATCGGCAACATCGAGCCGTTCGGCAAAACGATCGTCAAACTGGCGCACGACGCCGAAGCGCTCACGCGGAACAACACGCGTCTGACGTTGACCATCGCGGCGAATTACGGCGGCCGCTGGGACCTGCTGCAGGCCGTGAACGCGTTGTGCAAGGCGCATCCCGAGCGCGCGGGCGACTATACCGAGGCGGATCTCGCACCCTATCTGGCGATGAACTACGCGCCTGAACCGGATCTGTTCATCCGCACCGGGGGCGAGCAGCGCATCAGCAACTTCCTGTTGTGGCAGCTTGCCTACAGCGAGTTTTATTTCACCGACCAGTTGTGGCCGGATTTCGATGCGCGCGCGCTCGACAAGGCCATCGATTCCTATCAACAGCGCGAACGTCGATTCGGGCGGACCAGCGAGCAGGTCGCGCAGGCGGCGCGGGCGGCGAGCGGTGAGCCGGCCAGCGTGGTCGAGTTGCCCGGCACGCGACGCAAGCTCGCTTCCTGACGAACGTAGGCGGAATCGTCCGGTAATGCGCGACCGCGTAATTACAGCGCTTGTCCTGATCTGCGCGATGCTCGGCGCGATGTTTCTGTTGCCGACGATCGGCTGGGCGCTGTTCGGCGGTATCCTGCTTTTTGGCGCCGGTGTGGAGTGGGCGGGACTGGCCGGCTGTCCCACGCGCCGGCGTTTTATATTCGGCGTGCTGCTCACTGTTGCCGGCTTGTTGTGGGCGTTTGCGACTGGTTTGCTGACCGACATGCATCATCCCGAGGCGGTTTCGGCCGCCTATGCAATCGCGACACTGTTCTGGTTCCTCGGCGCGCCGCTGTGGTTGCGGGCGCGTCCGCAGAAACTCTCCGTCCCGTTGCTCTTGATGGTCGGCGTGCTGGTGCTGCTGCCGACTTATTCTGCGCTGGTGCAATTGCGCGAGATACATCCGGCGACCTTGTTGCTGTTTCTCGGCACGGTGTGGGTTTCCGATATCGCCGCGTACTTCAGCGGCCGGCATTTCGGCGGACGCAAACTGGCGCCTGCGATCAGCCCGGGCAAAACCTGGGCGGGCGTGTATGGTGCTTTCGTTGCCACCGCCGTTTACGCATGGCTGTGGATCACTCTGCTGCCGCGCTTTGTGCCGACGAGCGTGAGCGAACTGCCGGGCGGCAATCTCTGGATGTTCGCCTGCATCGCCGCGTTGACCGCGATTGCCATCGTCGGCGATTTGTTCGAGTCGGTGCTTAAACGGCACGCGGGCGTAAAGGACAGCGGCAACCTGTTGCCCGGTCACGGCGGCGTGCTGGACCGCATCGACGCGGTGCTGCCGGTGCTGCCGCTCGCTGCATTGATGGTGTCGCTATGAAAGCCGTTCAGCTTATTACCGTACTTGGCGCCACCGGTTCAGTCGGTCGCAGCACGCTGGATGTCGTCGCGCGCCATCCGAGCCGTTTCAAAATCTATGCGCTGACGGCGCATCGCAATACCGACGCGCTGTTCGAGGCTTGCCGCGTTCACCTTCCCGCCGTGGCGGTCGTGCCCGATGCCGAATGCGCGCGCAGTTTAGCCGCGCGGCTCGACGCCGCGGGGCTGCAAACCAAAGTGTTGAGCGGCGAGCAGGGGTTGGTGGATGCGGCAACGCATCCCGATGTCGATTGCGTGATGGCCGCCATCGTCGGCGCAGCCGGCCTGAAGCCGACGCTTGCAGCCGCGTTCGCAGGCAAGAAAATTCTCCTGGCCAACAAGGAAGCGCTGGTGATGGCCGGGCCGATCTTCATGGCCGCAGTGCGTGCGCATGCAGCCACGCTGCTGCCGATCGACAGCGAACACAACGCCATTTTTCAGTGCCTCCCGGCACTCGCGCCCGGCCATCTGAATGACTGCGGCGTACGACGAATTCTGCTGACCGGCAGCGGCGGTCCGTTTCGCACGCGGCCGCTCAGCGAGCTCGATCATGTAACGCCGGATCAGGCCTGCGCGCATCCGGTCTGGAGCATGGGGCGCAAGATATCGGTCGATTCCGCGACCATGATGAACAAGGCGCTCGAAATCGTCGAGGCGCATTGGCTGTTCGGTGCGCCGGGCAAGCAGATCGAAGTCGTGATTCATCCGCAGAGCGTCGTGCATTCGATGGTGGAGTACGCCGACGGCTCGGTCATCGCCCAGCTCGGCCATCCAGATATGCGCACACCGATCGCGCAGGCGCTGGCCTATCCCGAGCGCGTCGATGCAGGCGTCGGTTTTCTCGATCTCGCAAAAATCGGCACGTTGAATTTCGAGAAGCCGGATTTTCAGCGCTTCCGCGCGCTGGCGCTGTCCTACGACGTGCTTGCCGCGGGCGGCACGGCAGCGGCCGTATTCAATGCGGCAAATGAAGTCGCGGTCGAAGCCTTCCTCAACAACAAGCTTTCGTTTCTGCGCATCACCGCGGTGATCGAAGCGACGCTCGGCCGCTTGCCGGTCCAGCGCGTCGAGACGCTCGATGACGTCATCGAAGCCGATCGCCGCGCACGCGTCGAAGCGACGTCGCTGGTGCGATCGCAGACGCTGGTGGGAACGGCATGAGTCTGCTCCATACGGTACTGTCCTTCGTCGTCGCGCTGGGCGTACTCATCGTCGTGCATGAATTCGGCCATTACCTCGTGGCGCGCTGGTGCGGCGTCAAGGTGCTGCGTTTTTCGGTCGGCTTCGGCTCGCCGATATTCGTGCGCAAGCTCGGTCGCGATCAGACCGAGTGGGCCATCTCCGCCATCCCGCTTGGTGGCTACGTGAAGATGGTCGACGAACGGGAAGGGCAGGTTGCCCCCGACGACCTGCCGCGCGCGTTCAACCGACAGAGCGTATGGCGGCGCTTCGCTATCGTGGCGGCAGGCCCCGCCGCCAATTTTCTGCTCGCGATCGCGCTCTACGCCGCGTTGTTCGTCAGCGGCGTACAGGAACTGAAACCCATCGCCGGTGCGCCGGCGGCCGATTCGATCGCGGCGGCCGCCGGTGTGCGGAACGGCGATATCGTGCAGGCCGTCAACGGCGAACCGGTGCGCAGCTGGCAGGATGTCCGTTGGCTGCTGTTGGAACTCGCTTTCGACCGCGAGCCCGCCACGCTCGACATCCTCACTGCGGCCAACACGCTGGAACGCCGCACGCTCGATTTCAGTTCGATCAGCACCGATCAGAGCGAGGGCGATCTGCTGATGCAGATCGGTCTGCGTGTCTACCGTCCGGATATTCCGGCCGTGGTTGGCCAGGTGACCGCCGGCAGTGTCGCGGAGCGTGCCGGATTGAAAAAGGGCGACCGCATTCTCGCCATCGATGAGAAGCCCGCCGGGAATTGGGACACGCTGGTCGACCTCGTGCGTGCTTCGCCGGGTAAGGAGTTGTTGTTCGACGTGGAGCGTGGGGGAGGGCGCGCTCGCATTGCGCTCGTGCCCGATGCGGTCGGCGAGGGCGACGAACGTTATGGTCGCATCGGTGTGGGGCCCGACTTCGATCCCGAGCGCATGAAGGATTATTTCGTCGAGATACGCTACGGCATCGGCGAAGCAGTATTGCACGCACTGAAAAAAACCTGGGACACCTCGATCTTTTCGCTGCGCATGCTGGGCAAGATGGTAATCGGCGATGTGTCGTGGCGCAACCTCTCCGGCCCGGTGACGATCGCCGATTATGCCGGTCAGTCGGCGCAGCTCGGACTGGCTTCTTATCTCACTTTTCTGGCGCTCATCAGTATCAGTCTCGGGGTGCTGAATCTACTGCCTATCCCGCTGCTCGACGGCGGGCACCTGATGTACTATACGGTCGAAATTTTGAAGGGCAGTCCCGTATCCGAGCGGATCGTCGAAATGGGCCAGCGGGCCGGTCTCGCCGTACTGCTCGTACTCATGGTGTTTGCCTTTTATAACGATATAAGCCGGCTGCTCACCGGCTGACGAGGAACACCGCCTCAACATGAAAATAAAGCTCGCTGCGGCACTTGTCGGTGCCCTGTTCATGCATGCTGCGCACGCGTTTGATCCATTCGTAGTCCGAGATATCCGGGTTGAAGGCATTCAGCGTATCGAGGCCGGCACTGTCTTCAGTTATCTGCCCATCAAAGTCGGCGAAACCATGACCGACGACAAGGCAGCCGAAGCGATTCGCGCGTTGTTCGGCACGGGCTTCTTCAAGGACGTGCGCGTCGAAGTGGATGGCAACGTGCTTGTTATCGCCGTCGAAGAGCGGCCGGCCATTGCGCAAATCGACTTCAGCGGCATGAAGGAATTTCCCGCCGAAGACGTGAAGCAGGGTTTGCGTGGCAACAACATTGCCGAAGGCCGTATTTTCGACAAGGCCGTGATCGACCAGGCGGAGCAGGAAATCAAGCGTCAGTACCTGACTCGCGGCATGTACGGCGTCACCATTCAAACCACCGTCACGCCGCTGGATCGAAACCGCGTTGCCATCAATTTCGCGGTGGATGAAGGCGCCGTCGCGAAAATCGCGCGGATCAATATCGTCGGCAACCAGGCATTCAAGGAGGAAGCGCTGCTGGATCTGTTCGTCCTGACCACGCCGGGCTGGTTCACGTGGTACACCAAGAACGATCAGTACTCGCGTCAAAAACTGTCGGCCGATCTGGAAACATTGCGCTCCTTCTATCTCGATCGCGGCTACCTCGACTTCAATATCGAATCGACGCAGGTTTCGATCACGCCGGACAAGCGCGACATTTACATCGCCGTCAACGTCAGCGAAGGCGAGAAGTACACCGTGACCGACGTGGCGCTGAGCGGCGATCTCATCGTTCCCGAAGATGAACTGAAGAAGCTGATTCAGGTCAAGCCGGGAGAGGCGTTCTCGCGTCAGAAGCTGACGGATTCCACCAAGGCCATCACCGACCGGCTGGGCAACGAGGGCTATGCCTTTGCCAATGCCAACGCGGTGCCGGATGTGGACAAGGAAAAGCGCACGGTCGCCTTCAACATCATGGTCGATCCCGGGCGTCGCGTTTACGTTCGCCGCATCGATGTGGTCGGCAACACGCGCACGCGCGATGAAGTCGTCCGCCGTGAAATGCGTCAGCTTGAAGGTGCCTACTACGACGGTGAGAAGCTGCAGTTATCCAAGCAGCGCATCGATCGGCTCGATTATTTTTCCGAAGTGAACGTCGATACGCAGCCGGTCGCCGGAACCACCGACCAGGTGGACGTCACCTACAGCGTGGCGGAAAAACCGACCGGCGCGCTGCTGCTCGGCGCTGGCTTCTCGAGCGCGGACGGTCTCGTGCTGCAAGGCTCCGTGTCGCAGCAGAACCTCTTCGGCACGGGCAATGCGCTGCAGCTCAACATGAACACCAGCAAGATCAACCGCAATATCGGTCTATCGTTCACCGACCCGTATTTCACGATTGACGGGGTGAGCGCCGGATTCGATTTGTACAACCGTCGCTACGATCCGCGCCGTCGCCTCAGCTTCGGTCGCTATGCGACCGACACGCTGGGCGGAGGCCTGCGCGTCGGCGTGCCGGTGACCGAGTTTGATCGGCTGAATTTCGGTTTGGCGGTCGAGCGCACGGAAATCGATTTGTTCGACGACAGTCCGGAGCGCTTCAAGAAATTCACCGAGGATAACGGCGATTCGCCGTTGGGCGTGATCGGCACGACGGGCTGGACGCGTGATCGGCGCGACAGCGCGTTCTGGACCACTTCCGGCACGTTCCAGCGGGCGTACCTGGAAACCGGCCTGCCGGGAGTCGACCTGAAATATTACAAGCTCAACTACCAGTTGAGCTGGTTCTACCCGCTATCGCGCGACCTCACCATCATGCTGAATGGCGAAGCAGGTTATGCCGGCGGCTATGGCGGGGGCGATTTGCCGTTCTTCAAGGCGTTCTTCGCCGGCGGCCCGTCATCGATTCGCGGCTACGAGCAGGGATCGCTCGGTCCGCGTGACGGTGACGGCGTGCTCGGCGGTTCGCGCAAGGTGATCGGCAATGCCGAACTGTTGTTCCCGATGCCGGGCATGCGGCAGGACAAATCGGTGCGCATGGGCGTGTTCTTCGATGCCGGTCAAGTCTGGGACGATGATTCCGGTACTACGCTGAGCGACTTGAAGTTGCGGTATTCTACGGGCGCATTCGTGTCGTGGAACTCGCCCTTCGGCCCGCTCAAGCTGATCGTGGCCGCGCCGCTCAACGAGCAGGACGGGGATGACACGCAAAAATTCCAGTTCATGTTCGGACAGTCGTTCTAAGTCGAACGTCTCCACACCATAGGACCTCAAGACATGAAGTTAAGAAAACTCCATTGGCTGGCCATGTTACCGATGCTTGCATTGGCGACCCCGACGTTTGCACAGGAAGGCCGGATTGCCTTCGTCAATCTGGATCGCATTCTGCGTGACGCCGCACCGGCACAACGCGCTCAGAAGAAAATCGAAGCCGAGTTCACCAAGCGCGACCATGAGCTGCAGAAAATGGCCGACCAGGTCAAGAAGATGCAGGAAGGGCTCGAACGCAATTCCATGACCATGCCCGACAGCGAACGCAGCAAGCGTGAGCGCGAGATGGCCGAGGCCAGTCGCGAATTCCAGCGCAAACAACGCGAGTTTCGCGAAGACCTCAATCAGCGCCGCAACGAGGAGCTCGCCGGCGTACTGGAGCGTGCCAACCGCGCGGTCAAGCAGATTGCCGAGGCGGAGAAATACGACATCATCTTCCAGGAAGCGGTATACGCAAGCCCGCGCATCGATATCACCGACAAGGTGATCAAGGCGCTCGACGACTCCAAGCCCGCTAAATAAGGGGCCGCGATGCAACGTCGTACCGTACGGCTCGCGGACATTGCCGCGCAGCTTGGCGGCGAGCTGATCGGCGACCCGGAGACGCGCATCTCGCAAGTCGCCACGCTGAAGAGCGCGGGTCCCGAGGACATCGGCTTTTTCGCGCAGGGTAAGTATCGCGATGATCTGGTTACGACCAGCGCCGGCGCAATTATCGTTGGCGCCGACGAGCGCGATTCGACCACCCGGCCGCGTATTGTCTGCGACGATCCTTACTTTTATTTCGCCCGGGTTTCACTGCTGCTGAATCCCGCGCCGAAGATCGAATCGGGCGTGCATCCGACTGCGGTTATCGACACATCGGCGCAGATCGATATAAGTGCGGCAATCGGCGCCGGATGCGTGATCGGTGCCGATGTGCGGATCGGCGCGGACGTGTCGGTCGAGGCCGGCTGTGTCATCGGACCCCGCTGCACCGTCGCCGAAGGCAGCCGGCTGCATGCGCGCGTGACGATGTATGCCGGTTGTGTAATCGGCCGGCGCGTCATCATCCATTCCGGTGCGGTGCTCGGTGCCGACGGTTTCGGCTTCGCCCAGCACGAAGGCCGCTGGCTGAAAATTCCGCAAATCGGGCGCGTGATCGTCGGCGATGACGTCGAAATCGGCGCCAACACGACGATCGACCGCGGCGCATTGGACGACACCGTGATCGAAGAGGGCGTCAAACTCGACAACCAGATTCAGATCGGTCATAACGTCCGCATCGGCGCGCATACCGCCGTGGCGGGTTGCACCGGTATCGCCGGCAGCACGACCATCGGTAAGCATTGCATGATCGGCGGCGCGGCGATGATCGGCGGACATTTGCATATCACCGACGGCGTCATCGTTTCGGGGGGCACCTGGGTTACGCGCTCCATCGAGGAGCCGGGCATGTATCTCAGCGTCATCCCGGCCACGCCGGGGCGCGAATGGCGCCGCACCGTCGCGCTGTTGCGGGGGCTGGGCAAACTTAACGACCGGGTTCGCCGTATCGAGCGCGCCAAAGGACGTACGGAGCAAGAAGAATGAGCACCACCACAATGGACATCATCGAGATTCAGCAATATCTGCCGCACCGCTACCCATTTCTGCTGGTGGATCGGGTGCTCGAGTGCGAGCCCGGCAAGCAGATCGTCGCCATCAAGAATGTCACTTTCAACGAACCATTCTTTGCCGGGCACTTCCCCAAGCTGCCGATCATGCCGGGAGTGCTGATCATCGAGGCCATGGCGCAGGCGGCGGCGATCCTGGCATTCAAGACCGCCGATCGGCTGCCGAGCGACGATGCGCTGGTGTATTTCCTCGGCATCGACGAGGCGCGCTTCAAGCGTCCGGTTACGCCCGGCGATCAACTCAAGTTCACGGCGCGTATCGAACGCAACATCAAGGGCGTGTGGAAATTCGCTGCCGAAGCCACCGTGGACGGCAAGCTCGCCGCTGAAGCCAGGATGATGTGCACGATGCGTGAAGGCTGAGGTCCGGCGCATTGCCACGCTCGAAGCACCGTTTTCACTTCCGCGCCGCACAACCATGATCCATCCCACTGCCATCATTCATCCGGGCGCCAGACTGGGCGCCAACGTCAGCGTCGGGGCCTACTCGCTGGTCGGCGAACACGTCGAAATCGGCGACAACACCTGGATCGGGCCGCATGTCATTCTCGAAGGGCATCTGCGACTCGGGCGCGACAACCGCGTGTTCCAGTTCTCCTCGCTGGGCGGCGAACCGCAGGACATGAAATATCGTGGCGAACCGACGCGCGTGGAAATCGGCGACCGCAACACCATTCGCGAGTACTGCACCATCAATGCGGGGACCGTGCAGGATGCCGGCGCCACGCGTCTGGGCAACGACAACTGGATCATGGGTTATGTGCATATCGCCCACGATTGTCAGGTCGGCAGTAACACGATTCTGGCGAGCAATGCGCAGATCGCCGGCCATTGTCACGTCGGCGACTGGGTGATTCTGGGCGGCATGACCGGCGTGCATCAGTTCGTGCATATCGGCGCGCATGCGATGACGGGCGGCGGGACCATACTGTTCCAGGATGTGCCGCCCTATGTCATGGCTTCGGGCAGTCCGGCCAAGACCTTCGGCATCAATACCGAGGGTTTGCGTCGCCGGGGCTTCAGCGACGAAAGCATCGCGGCATTGCGCGGCGCATATAAAACGATCTATCGCAGTGGTCTGAGGCTTGCCGAAGCCGTCGACGAACTCGCGGCACAGCAGGAGAAAATCCCGGAGTTGAAGATCCTGGTCGAATTTCTCCGCCAGGCGAAACGCGGCATTTTGCGCTAACACCCGGCGCCGACTTGATCTCATGAACAACGCTCCAGTCCGCATCGCCATGGTCGCGGGCGAGGCGTCCGGCGACCTGCTTGGCAGCCGCGTGATGGCGTCGCTGCGGCAACGCTATCCGCAGGCGGAGTTCTTCGGTATCGGCGGGCCGAAAATGGAAGCCGCCGGTTTCGATTCGTGGTTCCCGCAGGAGCGACTTGCGGTGCACGGTCTCGTCGAAGTGCTCAAGCATCTGCGCGGCCTGATGGCGATTCGTCGCAAGCTGGTGCACGACATCGTCGCCCGGCGTCCACATCTTTTTCTCGGCATCGACTCGCCGGACTTCAATCTGGGGCTTGCGAAGCGCCTGAAACGTCGCGGCATCACGACCGCCCATCTGGTCAGCCCTACGGTGTGGGCGTGGCGCAGCGGTCGGATCAGGAGCATCCGCGAAGCGGTCTCGCACATGCTCGTGCTGTTGCCGTTCGAGGAAGCGATTTATCAGAACGCCGGCGTACCGGTGACCTTCGTCGGTCATCCGCTGGCCGATGAAATTCCAGCAAGCTTCGATCGCACATTGCTGCTCGAACACCTGCGCCTGTCGGCCAAGAGCATCGTGATCACCCTGCTGCCGGGCAGCCGCCAACAGGAGGTGCTGCAACTGGCCGAGCCGTTCATCGGCGCCGCGAAACTGATTCACCATCAACTTCCCAACGCGCAGTTTCTTGTTCCGCTCGCAACGCGCGAAACCTACGATCTGTTCGAGCAGGCGCTCTACCAGCACGGCGATCGCGAACTGCCTGTGCGCATGATGTTCGGTCACGCGCAGGAAGCGATTGCCGCCAGCGATCTGGCGATCGCAGCGAGCGGCACGGTGACGCTCGAAGCGGCGCTGCTGCGTTGTCCGATGATCATTGCGTATCGCATGGCGCCGTTGAGTTATGCGATCGCCAAACGGATCATTCGGGTCAAGTACATCGGCTTGCCGAACATTCTGTGCGACGACTGGGTGGTGCCCGAACTGATCCAGGAAGATGTCACGCCGGAGAATATCGCGCAGGCTGCGCTGAATCTCTACAACGACAAGCGCGCGCACCAGGCCGTGCGCGAACGCTTCGCGGCGATACATGCGTTGATGAGACGCGGCGCGGCGGAGCGCGCCGCGGAAGCGATGGCGCCCTTGATCGATCGCGCTCTGACCGTCGCAGTGTAGGTCATGAACGACGACACCATCCGTCTGATCTGCGGTGTTGACGAAGCGGGGCGCGGACCGCTGGCCGGGCCCGTTTACGCAGCGGCGGTCATTCTCGATCCGACCCGACGCATTCGCGGTCTGGCCGATTCCAAGCAGCTCAGCGAACACTCGCGCGACGTCCTCGCCCCGCGCATCAAGGAACGCGCGCTGGCGTGGGCGGTCGCTTTCGCCACGGTAGAAGAGATCGATCGCCTCAACATTTATTGGGCGACCATGCTGGCGATGCAGCGAGCGGTGTCGGCGCTGAGCACTTCACCGCATGAAGTGCTGGTGGACGGCAATCGCTGTCCGGACATCGATCGTCCGGTGCGCGCCATCGTCGGCGGCGATGCTACGGTGCGCTGCATTTCGGCCGCTTCCATCCTGGCGAAAACAGAACGCGACGCGGAAATGAAGCGCCTGCACGAGCGCTTTCCGCAATACGGCTTCGGGCAGCACAAAGGCTACGGCACGCCGGAGCATCTGGCCGCGCTGCAACAGCACGGGCCATGCGACTTGCATCGACGCAGCTTTGCCCCAGTACGCATGCTGTTGAGCGATGAGCCGGCACAGACCGTGTTGCTTTAGAGGAAACGTTGATCGGGCCGCTCCTGAGCTTTCTGAGCGCTCTCCGTTCGTCCCCAGTCGAAGGATGAACGGAAGTTTTCCGCCAGCGATTATTCGTGGTTAGGCGCGCTCACCGCGAGCGGCTCCAGGAGCTTCTTAATCGGATGTTCCCCGACGCATGAACACAAAACATATTCAGTCGCGCGACAACCCGCAATACAAAAATCTGCTCAAGCTCAGCAACTCGGCGCGCGAGCGACGTATCCATCATCAGGCCTTGCTGGACGGCGCGCATCTTATCGAAGCCTATGGTGCCGCCGGCGGTCGCGTCGAAACATTGATCGCCAGCGAAAGCGGCTTGCGGCGCGCCGAGATCGCGCATCTGTACGATACGACGCCGGCCGCCAGCAAGGTCGTGCTGGCCGATCGCCTGTTTCAGGAAATCGCCGCTGTGGTCACGCCGAGCGGCATCCTCGCGCTCATTCCCACGCCGGTGCATGATGGCCTGCCGAAACTCGATATGAGCTGCGTGTTCCTGGAAGGCATTCAGGATGCCGGAAATGTAGGTTCGATGCTGCGTACCGCCGCGGCGGCAGGCATCCGGCACGTCTTGCTATCCAAAGGCTGCGCGTTCGTCTGGTCGGCCAAGGTATTGCGTGCCGGCATGGGTGCGCATTTCGGTTTGTCGCTGTACGAGCACGTGCCTTTGGTCGAAGCGGCGCAATGCTTCGAAGGCCGAGTGATCGTCACCGATCTGCAAGCTTCGCGCAGTCTCTACGATGCGGATCTGTCCGGGCCACTGGCATGGGTATTCGGGAACGAAGGCGCGGGCGTGTCTGAAGAACTGGCCGCGTGTGCAGATCTGCGCGTGCGCATTCCCATGGCGGGCAGGACCGAGTCGTTGAATGTGGCGGCCGCTGCCGCAGTCTGTCTTTTCGAACAGGCACGACGCAACCGCCGCTAGCTCGTCAGTAGACGCGCCGTTCGAGCTTCACTTCCTGCAGGATTTCGGTGGCGATTTCCTCGATGGAACGCACCGTCGAATTAAGCCAGCGTACGCCGTACTTGCGCATCAGGCGTTCGGCCTCGGCAACTTCGTGACGGCAGTTCTCCAGGCTGGCATATTTGCTGTCCGGCCGCCGCTCGTGGCGAATGCGTGCAAGACGCTCGGGCGTGATGGTCAGACCGTACAGCTTCCCCAGATAAGGTTCGATCGACGCCGGCAGCGCATCGCGTTCGAAATCTTCCGGCACGAGGGGATAGTTCGCTGCCTTGATGCCCAGTTGCAGCGCGAGATAAAGACAGGTCGGCGTCTTGCCGCTGCGCGACACGCCGATCAGAATGACTTCCGCTTCATCGAGTCCGCGCGCTTCCTGTCCGTCGTCATACGCAAGAGCGAAGTTCACCGCTTCGATGCGCGCCTGATAAATATGATTGTCGTCAATGCTGTGAGAGCGCCCGACCCGGTGCGAGGAACGCACGCCGAACTCCGCTTCGAGCGGGGCGAGAAAGCCCTCGAAAAAATCCACGACCAGCGCGTCGGCCTGACGAATCGTGTCGCGCACCGCGCCGTCGAGCAGGGTGGTGAACACGACTGGCCGGGTGTGCGTGGCGATTTTGGCCGCCTCGAAGCGGGCCAGGCATTGACGCGCTTTCTCCACCGTGTCGACGAACGGAATGACCGTGTGCGTGAAGCGGATATCTTCGAACTGCGTCAGCAGACTGTGGCCGAAGGTCTCGGCCGTGATGCCGGTGCTGTCCGATACGAAGAAAACCGTCCGTTCGATAATGGGCATGTTTGGTGTATAAATATCGTCGCTTGATCGGCGTTCTTGAACCATAACGAGTTCCTTGCGGCACAGCAATGGGGGCGGTAACCATGACAGACGGCGCGTACGTAGTCGGATTCGACACCTTGCGCATGGGAGATGTCGAACGGGTGGGTGGGAAGAACGCCTCGCTCGGCGAAATGATCAGTCAACTGGCGCAGTCCGGCATCCGCGTGCCGGGCGGATTCGCCACTACCGCCGAAGCCTATCGCGATTTTCTGCGCGAAACCGGGCTGACCGATCGCATCAATGCGCGTCTGAAAGCGCTCGATCCGGACGACGTCACCGCGCTGGCCGAATGCGGCGCGCAGATCCGCCAATGGATTGCCGATGCGCCGCTGCCCGAGCGGTTGGAAGCGGATATTGCGGCCTCGTACCGCGCCCTGATGGTGGACGGCGAGTTTCCCGTCGCGGTGCGCTCCAGCGCAACTGCGGAAGACTTGCCCGATGCCTCGTTCGCCGGCCAGCAGGAAAGCTTTCTCAACATCCAGGGACTGCCCAACGTGCTTGCGGCCATCAAGCACGTCTTCGCCTCGCTGTACAACGACCGCGCGATCTCCTATCGCGTCCACAAGGGCTTTGAGCATGAGGCGGTCGCGCTGTCGGCCGGCATCCAGCGCATGGTTCGCAGCGATCTGGCGGCCAGCGGCGTGATGTTCACGCTCGATACCGAATCGGGCTTCAACGACGTCGTCTTCATTACCGCCTCCTATGGCCTGGGAGAGACGATCGTGCAGGGCGCAGTCAATCCGGACGAGTTCTATGTCCACAAACCGATGCTGCAAGCCGGTAAGCCTGCAGTCCTGCGGCGCGGGCTCGGATCGAAGCTGATCAAGATGATTTTTACGGATGCGTCGCAGGCCGGGCGCTCCACCGTCACCGTCGATGTGCCGACCGGCGATCGTCACCGTTTTTGTATCGATGACGACGACGTGCTCGAGCTCGCGCGCTATGCCATGTCCATCGAGAAGCACTATGGCCGACCGATGGACATCGAATGGGGCAAAGACGGCCTGGACGGAAAAATCTACATTCTGCAGGCGCGACCGGAGACGGTGAAATCGCAGAAATCGAAAGACGTGCAGGAGCGATATCGGCTTAAAGGCGCTTCGAAATTGCTGGTGTCGGGCCGCGCGATCGGCCACAAGGTCGGCGCTGGGACGGTACGTCTGGTGCAAAGCGCGGCGGAAATGTCGCATGTCCTGCCGGGCGATGTACTCGTCACGGATATGACCGACCCGAACTGGGAGCCGGTGATGAAGCGCGCCGCTGCAATTGTCACAAACCGTGGCGGCCGCACCTGTCATGCGGCGATCATTGCGCGCGAACTGGGCATTCCCGCCGTGGTGGGGTGCAACGATGCGACGCAGATTTTGCGCGACGGCGCCGAAGTCACCGTATCGTGCGCAGACGGCGACACGGGCCATGTCTACGAAGGCATCCTGCCGTTCGATGTGACCGAACGATCGCTCGGCGAATTGCCGCGCATTCCCGTGAAAATCAGTATGAACGTCGGCAATCCGCAACTCGCTTTCGACCTCGCCAGTCTGCCGGGCGCCGGGGTGGGATTGGCACGCCTCGAGTTCGTGATCAACAACATCATCGGCGTACATCCGAAAGCCGCGCTCGAATACCCGGACCTGCCTGTGGAACTGAAGACGGCCGTGGAAGATGCGTCGCGCGGTTACGCCACGCCGAGGGCGTTCTTCGTCGAGAAGCTTGTCGAAGGCGTGGCCACCATCGCCGCCGCGTTCTGGCCGAAGCAGGTCATCGTGCGGCTGTCGGATTTCAAATCGAACGAGTATCGCAAGCTGCTCGGCGGCGGTCGCTACGAGCCGGAGGAAGAGAATCCGATGCTCGGGTTCCGCGGCGCGTGCCGTTATCTCGATCCGTCGTTCCAGGACTGCTTCGAGATGGAATGCGAAGCGCTGAAGAAAGTACGTGACGTGCTCGGTCTAACCAATGTCGAACTCATGGTGCCGTTCGTGCGGACGCTGGGCGAGGCCAAGGGCGTCATCGAATTACTCGCGCGGCATGGCCTGAAGCGGGGCGAGAACGGCTTGCGCATCGTGATGATGTGCGAACTGCCGTCGAACGCGATCCTGGCCGAACAGTTTCTCGAATATTTCGACGGCTTCTCGATCGGTTCGAACGACCTCACTCAGCTTACGCTCGGCGTGGATCGCGACTCCGGCCTGGTTGCCGCGTCCTTCGACGAACGCGATCCGGCAGTGCAGGCGTTGCTGCGCATGGCGATCCAGGCCTGCCGCAAACAAAATAAATACGTCGGCATCTGCGGGCAGGGACCTTCGGATTATCCGGAGCTCGCCCGCTGGCTTGCGAACGAAGGCATCACGAGCCTGTCGCTCAATCCCGATACCGTCGTCGATACCTGGCTCGAACTGGCGAAGGCGGCGTGACGTAAAGGCGGTCGGGCGCCGAGAGCGGAGAGTCGAGAGCAGAAGCAATCAGAGGATGTGCGAATCCTGGCTTTCGCGGGGATGACGGAAAATAAAACCGTCATTCCGAACCGCGGCGCAGCCGCGCTATCGGGAGCCAGGATTGCTTGAACGACTACCGGCGGTTCATACCTTGCCGCGTATCAACCGCTGTTTTTCACGCTGCCATTCGCGTTCTTTTTCGGTCTGGCGCTTGTCGTACTGCTTCTTGCCTTTCGCCAGACCAATATCGAGTTTGACGCGGCCCCTGGTGTAATGCAGGTTGAGCGGCACCAGGGTATAGCCGGCGCGCTCCACTTTGCCGATCAGCTTGCGAATCTCCTCCGCGTGCAGCAGTAATTTGCGCGTCCGCACGGGATCTGGATTTATATGAGTCGAAGCGGAGCCGAGCGGGCTGATGTGCGCGCCGATCAGGAAAAGTTCTGCGCCGCGAATGACGACATACGCTTCCTTGAGCTGCACGCGGGCGGCGCGGATCGCCTTGACTTCCCAGCCTTCCAGCACAATGCCGGCCTCGAAGCGCTCTTCGATGAAGTAGTCGTGAAAGGCCTTGCGGTTGTCGGCGATGCTCATGATATTCGAGTGGGTGCAAGCGCAAGGGCTGCTTTGTTAACGCGTCGCGATGCGGCAGTCGGACGCGAAGGTACCGAATTACGTCGCGACTCTTTAAAATGCCGCCTGGATTCTATCAGTACCGCACATGATCACCGTCGAACGTTCCGCCCTTGTACTGTATCCCGCCGACCGCATGTACGGCTTGGTGGAGGACATCGAGTCCTATCCGCTGTTTCTGCCTTGGTGCAGCGGCACCGAAGTGCATGAACGCGACGAACAGCGCACGCTGGCGACCATTCATGTCGATTACCACGGTCTGCGCCAGCAGTTCACCACCGAGAACATCAAGGTGCCGGGTTCGAGTATCGATATGCAACTGGTGAAGGGACCGTTCAGCCGACTTGACGGGTTGTGGTCCTTCACGCCCCTCACCGAAACGGAAAGCAAGGTGCATCTGCGCCTCAGCTACAAGCTCGCCAACCCGATTCTTGCGCGCCTGGGCGGGCCGGTATTCCACTACATCGCCAATACGTTCGTGGATGCCTTCGTCCAACGTGCCGATGCCTTGCACGCGACCGAAGCGCAACGATGATTACGGTCGAGATCGTGTATGCCGCGCCGCAACGGCAGGCGCTTTATCGGGTGGAAATGGGAGCGGAGCGGACGGTGCGTGCCGCAATCGAAGCAAGCGGCGTACTGAACGATTTTCCCGACATCGAACTGAGTCGTAATCGGGTCGGTATCTTTTCCAGGCTCGTGCCACTGGATACGCCGCTGCGCGACGGGGATCGGGTGGAAATCTATCGCCCATTGCAGGCCGATCCCAAGGAAGCGCGCCGCCGAAGGGCGGAGCAAGGGCCCCTTTAGAGGATGCGACCCCGGAGGCGGATGCAGGCGCCTGCGTTTCGATCGTCGAATGCGCCTGCCGCGCGCGCGTGGATGCACAACGCAATAAATAAGCGCGAGACACTTCCGCTTCCGATCCTCACTCCGAGGCGCTGCACTAACGTCCATCTCGGACATTAACGCGACCTGTCGCCTCGCTAGCTGCAGTTCGCGCTGAGATCTTTACGTGCCCGTTCGGCCTCTTGCTGGATCTGCTTTTCGTCCAGGAATTCCATTTCGCCTTTGTCGTTGGTGCGCGCGATGCGGCGCCCGCCTTCGACCGACTTCAAATAATTACGGGTACGTTGGCAGGACTCGTCCTTGGCGCGCTTCTCTTCGTCCAGTTTGGCCTGTTTTTGACGCGCTTCCTCGGCTTCCATCCGGCGTTTGCGGAACGCCTGTTCTTTTTCCGCGATCGTCTGCGGTGCGGCGGTTTCGGGCACAGCGTCGTTGGACGGGCTTGCTCCGTCGGACTTGGCGGCATCGTCTGCGTTCGCGACCGGGGCGTGAGCGGGGATACTGACTCCCGAGCGGCCGATCTTCTGGGCCTGTTGATGCGTCGGTGGCCGATCGGAATACTGAATGCGGCCGTTCGCGTCGGTCCATTTGTAGAGTTGGGCGGAGGCGGGCAGAGCAATAAAACCGACGAGGAGTAAGGCGGTGCGGAAACCGGGAGGAAGCATGACGCTGTCCTAAAGAAAATGCTCGCCGCACCTTAGCCTGCGCTCGAAAGCCCGTCAATCCGGATGCCGGAGCAAATGCGGCGGATTCAGCATCGAATTCGCGGTGACAACGGACGAGCTCTCCTAAGGAAGCTCTGATTAAGGTTGTTTGATTCAGGTGATCGTCGGTTCGTTTCGCATAAGCGATTGATTGCTTTGTCCTCGCTCGTACAGCTTCGCGCACTCGCGACCATCCTCGGCACTTAATCAGACATTTCTAATCCATTCCCAAGCCACGTATAATGCGGCTTTGGTCGCCACAGTCATCATGCGCGTCATTCACAAGGCCCTGACGTTCGACGACGTCCTACTCGTCCCCGCCCACTCCACCATTCTGCCGCGCGAAGTGAGTCTCCGCGCGCGCCTCACGCGGAATATCCAATTGAATATTCCGTTGCTGTCCGCCGCTATGGACACCGTGACGGATTCTCGCCTGGCCATTGCCATGGCGCAGGAGGGTGGCATCGGTATCGTTCACAAAAACATGACCGCCAAGGCGCAGGCCGCCGAAGTGCTGCGGGTCAAACGTTACGAGTCAGGCGTGGTACGTGATCCGATCACGATTCCGCCGGACATGACGGTGCGCGAAGTGAAAGCGCTGACCCAGCAGCATAAGTTTTCCGGACTCCCGGTCGTCGAAGGCAAGAAAGTCGTCGGCATCGTGACGAACCGCGATCTGCGCTTCGAAACCCGTCTGGACGAGCCGGTGCGTTCGATCATGACGCCGCGCGATAAGCTGGTGACGGTACGTGAGAGCGCGACGCTGGAAGAAGCCACCGTCTTGCTGCACAAACATCGCCTGGAGCGCGTGCTGGTCATCAACGACTCATTCGATCTGCGCGGCCTCATTACAGTCAAGGACCTGCTCAAGGCCAGCGAATATCCGCTGGCCTGCAAGGACGAGCACGGTAAATTGCGCGTCGGCGCTGCGATCGGTGTCGGCGAAGGCACCGAAGAGCGTGCGGCGCTGCTGGTCGAAGCCGGCGTCGACGTTCTGGTTGTGGACACCGCGCACGGCCATTCGCAGGGCGTGCTGGATCGCGTGCGGTGGGTCAAGAAGAATTTCCCCTACGTGGAAGTGATCGGCGGCAATATCGCCACCGCCGCTGCGGCGCGCGCGCTGGTCGATCACGGTGCCGATGCGGTCAAGGTCGGCATCGGCCCCGGTTCCATCTGCACCACGCGTGTGGTGGCCGGTGTCGGCGTGCCGCAAATCACCGCCATCCAGAACGTGTCTGAAGGTCTTGCAGGAACCAACGTACCGATCATCGCCGACGGCGGTGTGCGGTATTCCGGCGATATCCCCAAAGCCATTGCGGCTGGCGCCAATTGCGTGATGCTGGGCAGCCTGTTCGCCGGAACGGAAGAAGCGCCGGGCGAAATCGAACTCTACCAGGGCCGTTCCTACAAATCGTATCGCGGCATGGGCTCGCTGGGCGCCATGCAACAGGGTGCCGCGGACCGCTACTTCCAGGATCCGGAAGCCAACGCGGACAAGCTGGTGCCCGAGGGCGTGGAAGGCCGTGTGCCCTACAAGGGCTCGGTGGTGAGGGTCATCGATCAGCTGCTGGGCGGACTGCGCGCGAGCATGGGATACATGGGTTGCGCCAGCATCGAGGAGATCCATACTCGCGCCGAGTTCGTCGAGATTTCGGGCGCGGGCATGCGCGAATCGCATGTTCATGACGTGCAGATCGTCAAGGAAGCGCCGAACTATCACGTCGAGTAGTACGAGCGACGTCTTTAAAACCCGATAGACGCCGACGGACGGCCTCACGCAGAGGTCTGCCGCCGGCGCTTTTCAATCTGCCAGGCCATGCACGACAAGATTCTGATTCTCGACTTCGGCGCACAGTACTCGCAATTGATCGCGCGTCGCGTGCGCGAAGCGCGCGTCTATTGCGAACTGCATCCGTTCGACGTGACGGACGCGTTCGTGCGCGAATTTCAGCCGACGGGAATCATCCTGTCCGGTGGCCCGTCATCCGTCACGGAAGACGAAACACCGCGTGCGCCGCAGGCGGTGTTCGAACTGGGCGTGCCGGTGCTGGGCATTTGCTATGGCATGCAGACCATGGCCGCGCAACTCGGCGGCACGGTGGAAAGCTCAAAGGTGCGCGAGTTCGGCTACGCCGAATTGCGTGCGCAGGGCCACTCCGCGTTGTTGAAGGATTTGCAGGATCGCAGCAATGAAGCGGGGCATGGCCTGCTCGACGTGTGGATGAGTCACGGCGACAAAGTGACTGCCTTGCCGCCGGGCTTCAAGATCATTGCCAGCAACCCGTCCACGCCGATCGCAGGAATGGCCGACGAAGCGCGCCGTTTCTACGCGGTGCAGTTCCATCCCGAAGTGACGCATACGACGCAGGGTGCAGCGATGTTGACGCGCTTCGTGCGCGACATCTGCGGCTGCAAGGGTGACTGGAACATGCCGGACTATGTCGCCGAGGCGGTTGCGCAGATTCGCGCGCAGGTCGGCAAGGAAGAAGTAATCCTCGGTTTGTCGGGCGGCGTCGATTCGTCCGTGGCCGCGGCGCTCATTCATCGCGCCATCGGCGA
>JAKFDA010000018.1:0-74629 GCA_036676355.1 Nitrosomonadales bacterium
AGATCGTCTGGCTGCCCTATGACTTCCCGTGGGCGGTTCGGCGTTTTCTCCGGCATTTCAGGCCGGTGGTCGGTATCGTGATGGAAACCGAGTTGTGGCCGAATCTGCTGTCGCAGTGCCGCCGGCTAGGCGTGCCGACGTTGGTGGTGAATGCGCGTTTGTCGGAACGCTCCGCACGCGGCTATGCCCGTCTCGGCAGTTTCGGTCGCAAGGTGGTCGGCAGTGTGACGGCCTTCGGTGCGCAGACCGATGTGGATGCCGCGCGCTTGCAGCGCCTCGGCGCACGAAGTGTCGAGGTGACCGGCAATCTCAAATTCGACGTGGTGCCGGGCGTGGAGCACACGGAGCGCGCGGCGGTGCTTCGTGAGTTGTTCGGATCGCGCAGGATTTTGCTGCTGGCGAGTACGCGCGAGGGCGAGGAAGCATTGATTCTCGACGCCCTGGCGGGAGTGCCGATGGGCGAGGAGGTGCTCGTTGTTATCGTGCCTCGCCATCCGCAACGTTTCGATGAAGTGGCGACGATGCTGCAGAAGCGCGGGCTTTCCTTCGTTCGCCGCAGCGCGGCACGGCCCGCGCCGCCGGATAGTCGCTTCGTATTGGGCGACAGCATGGGCGAAATGGCCGCGTATTACTCAGTCAGCGATGTGGCGTTCATCGGGGGTAGTCTGTTGCCCTATGGGGCACAAAATCTGATCGAGGCATGCGCAGTCGGCGCGCCGGTATTGATCGGGCCGTCGACTTTCAATTTCGCGCAGGCGGCGCAGTTGGCGGTCGAGGCGGGCGCGGCGAAACGCGTGGCGAATGCCGACGTGCTGGTGCAGACCGCGCGTGAGCTGCTGGAGGATCCGGCGGCGCTGACCCAAATGCGCGAGGCAGGGTTGCGCTTCACCACCACGCATCGTGGCGCGACGGAGCGGACGCTGGCGCTGATCGAACCGTTGCTCAATGAATCCATGGATTCCGGCTCGCGCTTCGCGCGTCCGGAATGACGAGTCACGGGATCGTCGAAGTAAAAATGAATCAGGCCTACCCGTTCATGGTTCGACTGATCGCGAGTTCGCGCTCACCACGAACGGTTTTGTCTTTCCGTTCGCCCTGAGCCTGTCGAAGGGTGAACGGATTACGTCAGGCCTGCTTGGATTCGACCGCTCGCAACCTCCCGCTCGCCACGAGCGGCTTATTCAGTTACGGCTGAGGCGGTTAAAGGTTGGCCTTTCTGGGCGCGCGAGCCTACGTGCCACTTTACCGCAATGCCACGGATGTGGCACCGTCCGGCCAAACCATAAGCTTGCTCGAAAAATCCATACACGATGACCCCTGGACACGTGGCATATCGGCCTGACATAGACGGCCTTCGGGCCGTTGCCGTGCTCGGGGTGCTGATATTCCATGCGTTCCCGGCGACGCTTTCGGGCGGCTTTGCCGGCGTCGATATCTTTTTCGTGATCTCCGGATATCTGATTTCCGGGATCATCCTTCAGGGGCTCGAGCGCGACGAGTTCAGCTTCGCGGATTTCTACGCGCGCCGCGTTCGGAGAATTTTCCCGGCGCTTGCGGTCGTTCTGGCGACATGCCTGTTGATCGGCTGGTTCATCTTGCTGCCGGACGAGTACGCCATGCTGGGGAAGCATGCGCTGGGCGGAGTGGCCTTTGTCGCGAACTTTATCTTCCGGAGCGAAGATAGTTACTTCGATCTGTCGAGTGAGTCGAAGCCGTTCCTGCATTTATGGTCGCTGGGAATCGAAGAGCAGTTCTACATCATCTGGCCGATTCTTCTGGCGCTGGCTTATCGCTTCCGATTCAAGCTTGTAACACCGATCATTGTGGTGCTGGTTCTGTCCTTCGGACTCAATGTCGCGAACGCTCGATCCAATCCGGCGACCGCGTTCTTTCTTCCGCATCCGCGGTTCTGGGAATTGCTCATCGGCTGTCTTCTGGCCTATGCGCATATGCGTTTCGGTCGCACCGGCGCTCACCGCTGGCTGAAATTAAGCGGCATCTGGGCCGGCAGTGTCGCATTCGCCGGCGCAGCGTTGATTGCGCTTGCCTACGGTGTACTGGACCGTACCGCCGTTTTCCCGGGTTGGTGGGCGCTTGCGCCGACAGTTGGGGCGATGCTGATCATTCATGCCGGAACGTCTGCGTCATTTAACCGATACGTCCTCGCAAGTCGGCCTCTGGTATTTATCGGGCTTATCAGTTATCCGCTCTATCTGTGGCACTGGCCGTTGCTTTCGTTTGCGCATATTTTGCAAATCGACGGACTTGCGATCGTGCGTGTCTCGCTGCTCGGTCTGAGCTTCGCGCTCGCCTGGGCAACATATAAATGGATCGAAACACCGATACGTAAAAAACGACTCGATGTGCGGGCCAATACGACTCGGGCGCTGGTCGGGGTGCTTGCGACAATGGCTATTGTCAGTGCGTTCGTATATCGGCAGGCCCTCGAGCCGCGACTACAGGAGGGGCTGTGGCCGATCGCCGAAGCGCGTGGGGATTGGGGATATTCATCCGACAAAGCGATCAGAGATTCTGAAACGGGACTGCCATTGCGCGTGCTGACGGGCGGTACTCAAGACGCGATATTGTTCATTGGAGACAGCCATATTCAGCAGTTTTTTCCACGGCTGGAATCGTTGCTGTCCGATCCGGAAGGAAAAAAATCGGTCATTTTTGTGACGCGCGGCGGATGTAACGCAATACCGGACGTTCGGCGCTTCGATTCACGGTGCGATGGCTTCATGGAAAAGGCCTATCAAATAGCTCGTCGTTCTAATATCGACACCGTGGTGGTCGGTAGTTCCTGGATGGATTTATTCGATTCACAAAAACGGTACAAGAGTCTTTCGATCTCCATCACGCCGCAGAGTGCTTTTCTTGATCAACTCCTCGACGACTACGCGAAGATTCTGAAAGGGCTGGAGGACGCCGGGAAGCAGGTGGTAATCGTGCTACCCACGCCCACGGGCATCGAGTTCGATCCTTCCACCATGCTGACTGCCCAGGCGCGCCTGACGGGTCACGCTGCGCTAAACGATGGAATCGATCGAATTCGCCTGGAAGGCGAATTCGCTTTTATTGTTTCCAAGTTAAAGCACGTCGCACAAATGGCTGGTGCGGAAGTTATCGATCCAATCGATGATCTTTGTGATGCGACGCACTGTCCATCGATGTTCGACGGCAAACCGGTAGCCAAAGATAGCCGTCACTACCGCCCGTTTTTTGTGCGAGAACGCGTTCGCTTTTTCGATCACCTCGTAGCGTCCGACTCGCCGGTTTTGTCGGCCGGTACGCGTTAAGAGGACCGGCCGATTGCGATGTTGTGCGTCGTTTACCCATCGCGATACGGTGGGGACATGGTTGCTTGTTTGTCCTTCCGTTTGGATTCCGGCTCGCGCTTCGCGCGTCCGGAATGACGAGTCACGGGGGTCGTCGAAGGGTGAACGGAAGCCTCCGAGTCATGGGCCCACAGGTCGCAGAGCCCGCCCTGAGCTTGGTGAAGCGTTCCGCTCACCGAACGGCTCATTCAGTTATGGCCGAGGCGGTGTGTCGAGCAGCAATTGATTGACCGCTCGCACTTCCTCTTCCGATAGTGTGCCCGCGGCGGCGCCGAGGCGCAGGCCGTTCAGGATCGTGTCGTAGCGCGCGCGAGAAAGATCGCGCTTGGTTTCGAACACCTGCTGCTGCGCATCCAGCACGTCGAGGTTGATGCGTACGCCGACTTCATAGCCGACACGGTTGGATTCAAGCGCCGTTTCGCTCGACACCAGCGCCTGTTCCAGCGCCTGCACCTGCGCGCGGCCGTTGGTGACATTGAGGAAAGATTGGCGCGCGTTGAATTCCGCGCTGCGTCGCGCGGCTTCGAGGTTATTGCGCGCGCGCTCGCGTAACGCAACGGCCTCGCGCGTGCGCGAGCTCACCGAACCGCCGGCGTATAGGGGCACGTTGAGCTGCAAGCCGACGATGGCTGCGCTGGACTTGGTCCGTCCCGCAGCCAAGCTGGCAGCCGCGCTACCACCGGAAAGCGTGGTGCCATCCTGATAGCTCGCTACCGCATCGACGGTGGGGTAGTGCCCCGCGCGTTGTACCTGCACTTCGCGCATCGCGATTTCGTATGCGGCCTGATTAGCGCGTACGCCGAAATTTCCGCTCAGCGCGGCGTTGACCCATTCGCTCATCTGCGCGGGCTCGGGCGGCGACAGTTGGAGTTCCGATCTGAGCGGCGCAAGTTGATCGGGGATCGGACCGACGATCTGCTCCAGGCTGCGGCGGGTAACCTCGACGGCGTTCTCGGCCGCGATTTCCTGCGCTGTGGCGAGGTCGAAGCGCGCCTGCGCTTCGTTGGTGTCGGTAATGGTTGCGGTGCCGACTTCGAAATTTCGCTTGGCCTGTGCGAGCTGTTCGGAGATCGCTTTTTTATCAGCGCGCACGAACTCGAGGGTGTCCTGCGCCGCGAGCGCGTTGAAGTAGGCTTCGGCCACGCGCACGACGAGATCCTGCGTAGCCTGCCCAAACTGCGCTTCGGCCTGATTGACCTGAGATTCCGCCTGACGATATTGCATCAGGTTCTGCCAGCGGAACACCGGCTGCGTCAACGTGATACTCCAGCCGTTACTGTTGAAACGCCGGTCGATATCGAGGGTGCGGTTTTCGGTGTCGTTGATGTTGGTATCCGCCGCGCCGTTGATGACCGGCAATAACAGCGCGCGCCCCTGCGGCAAGGCTTCCAGGCCGGCTTCCAGTTGGGCACGCGATGCCGCGAATACCGGGTCGTTCTGTTTTGCGAGCTGGTATGCGCCGAGCAGATCGAGCGCATGAACGGGGAAGGCGACAACCAGTAGCGCGATCGCCGCGCCACTGCGCAGCCTGCCCGAAGTGAACATCGGCTTTCGCTTCATTGCGCTCCCTGT
Organism: Nitrosomonadales bacterium; assembly: GCA_036676355.1. Classification (GTDB taxonomy): domain Bacteria; phylum Pseudomonadota; class Gammaproteobacteria; order Burkholderiales; family SG8-39; genus ZC4RG42. Next base: position 4,911 of record JAKFDA010000018.1, read on the forward strand.
AGTCGGCGCTGCCCGTCGGCGGGCGCTTGTCGATTCTTGCCGCCGGTCAATAAACTGCTTCAGTTCGTCCTGCGCACCACGAACGGCCGACCGGAAAAACACGCGAACTCGTCACACTCTCCCGTTCGTCCTGAGCTTGTCGAAGGATGAACGGCGCGTTCCGGCGTATTGCGTTGCCGCTCATCGTTCGACTGCTCGCAAGCTCGCGCTCACCACGAACGGCTTGGCTCACCCCCGAGGGCAAGTATCACCTCATCGCGATCAGTATGTCGCCATAGTAGGGTCTACTTCGCGCGCCCACGCGTCGACACCGCCGCTCAAGTTGTAAACATTGGTGAAACCGTTCTGTTCGAGAAACGAGGCGACCTGCATGCTGCGACCGCCGTGGTGACATACGACGACGGTTTCACGGTCGGACTCGAGTTCCTCCTGCCGGCCGGGCACGCTGTTCATCGGAATGCGAACGCAATCGGGCAGGCAGCAGATCTCCAGTTCCCACGATTCGCGCACATCGAGCACGACCGGACGCTCGCGCGATGAATCGTCCAACCAGGCTTGTAACTGTTGGGGTGTGATCTGATGCATTTTAGAATTCGAATCGTTCGCGTTGTTGGGCGTTCTTGAGTGCGGCGACGCAAGTCTCGAACAGCACCACCGAGTTGTAGCTGTCCTTGGCGACGCAGGTGATGAGTTGCGCCTGCATCACCGGCGCTTCGCCGACGATGGCGAACAGGCGCCCGCCGACGTTCAATTGCGATAGCAGCGCATCGGGCAGAACCGGGGTCGAGCCGCCCAGAATGATCACGTCGTAGGGCGCGCTTTTCGACCAGCCGCGCGCGCCGTCGCCTTCTTCCACGGTGACGTTGTGGATGCCGGCGCGGCGCAGGTTCGCTTCGCCGAAGGCCTTCAGCGTGGGGGAAATCTCCACGCCGTACACGTGTTGCGCGCGTTGTGCGAGCAACCCCGTCAGATAGCCGCTGCCGGTACCTACCTCCAGTACGCGGTCCGTTTTCCTGGGCGCCACGTCCTGCAGGATGCGCGCCTCGACTTTGGGCTGCAGCATCTTTTCGCTCTCGTCCGCGCCGAGGGGGATCTCCAGATCGGAAAAGGCGAGAGCCTTGTAAGCCTCGGGTACGAATTCCTCCCGACGGACGACATACAGCAGGTCGAGGACATCCTGATCCAGCACCTCCCAAGTGCGGATTTGCTGTTCGACCATGTTGAAACGTGCTTGCTCGATGTTCATGTTGACGTGGGTGGCAGGGCGAAATGGCCGCAATTTTATCATCGGAGCGGCCCGGGAAGCTGTGATCGCTGTTATTCAATCCAGCGTTTCCCTGTATCGCAACAGCGCGACCACGGTTGCGACCAGCAGGAACGCACCGATCGGCCACACCTCCGGCCAGATTTCTGCCGCTTCATTGCCTTTCAACAGGATGCCGCGAACGACACGCAGGAAGTGCGTGAGCGGAAAGACTTCGCCGAGCGTCTGCGCCCATTCCGGCATGCCGCGGAAGGGAAACATGAATCCGGACAGCAGCAGCGAAGGCAGAAAGAAGAAAAACGCCATCTGCATGGCCTGCAACTGGTTGGCCGCGACGGTCGAAAAAGTGAAGCCGACGGCGAGATTCGCGGCGATGAACACCACTAAAGCGAGCGACAGCAGTGCGAGGCTGCCGAGCATCGGCACGTTGAACAGCCATTTGGCGGCGATCAGGATGACTACGACCTGGATGTAGCCGACCAGAATGTACGGCACGATCTTGCCGGCCATCACCTCGAGCGGCCGCACCGGCGTGGCAAGCAGATTTTCCATGGTGCCGCGTTCGCGCTCGCGCGTGACGGACAGCGCGGTCATCATCACCATGGTCATGGTGAGTACCACGCCCAGCAGTCCGGGCACGATGTTGTATTGCGTCAGCCCTTCGGGGTTGTATTTGCGCAGCACGCGCACTTCGAAGGGCGGCGGTGTCGCCGCGAGCGATGTGAGCGGTCCCTTGAGGTCGTGTACCAGCGCGGTGGCGTTGAGCGCCGCCAGCGCGGCAACGGCGTTACTGGTGGCGGCGGGGTCGGTCGCGTCGGCTTCGACCAGAATCACCGGTCGCTCGCCGCGCACGAGCGAGCGCGCGAAGGCCGGCGGAATGGTGACCAGAAACTGCACCGCGCCGATCTGCAGCAATCGATCGCCGTCTTCGGGTCGTTCGACGATCGTCTTCACGCTGAAGTAGCCGGAGTTTTCCATCGCACGCACGAAACTGCGCGAGAACTCGCTGACGTCGGCCATATGCACAGCGGTGGGAAGCTGTTTGGGGTCGCTGTTGATGGCGTAACCAAACAGCACCAGCTGCATGATCGGCACGCCGACCATCATCGCGAAGGTCAGCCGGTCGCGCCGCATCTGCACGAACTCTTTCATCAGCACGGCGATGAAGCGCGACCATGCCAGACGCGCGCTCATTGCATGTTGTCCTGAGCCTGCTGCATGAAGCGGATGAACGCGTCTTCGAGCCCCGGTTCGCTTTCGCTCCAGCGCGTGCCGGGCGCGTCGCGATACGGTGCGATTGCGCGTTCGAGCGCTTTCCGATCACTGCCGCTGACATGCAGCGCGGTGCCGAATGCAATCACCATGTCGATGCCCGGTTGCTTACGCAATGTCGCGGCCAATGGGGTCAGATCTGCGCCGCTGACCGTCCAGGTGTGCAGGCCCGTGTCGCGCACGATGTCCTCGGCCGTGCCTTCGGCGAGCAGCTTGCCGTAAGCGATGTAAGCGAGCGTATGGCAGCGCTCCGCTTCATCCATGTAATGCGTGCTGACGAGTACCGTGATGCCGTCCGCCGCGAGTGCGTGAAGGTGGTCCCAGAACTCGCGTCGCGCCTGCGGATCGACGCCGGCGGTCGGCTCATCGAGCAGCAGCAATTGCGGATCGTGCAACAGACACGCGGCCAGGGCGAGACGCTGTTTCCAGCCGCCGGAGAGCGTGCCCGCCAGCTGCGCGGCGCGGGCCGTCAGGCCGAGACGTTCGAGCGCCTCGTCGATGATGCGCTGTCGGTCTGTCAGTCCATACACGCGCGCGACGAAATCGAGGTTTTCGCGGATGGACAGATCCTCGTAAAGACTGAAGCGCTGCGTCATGTAGCCGACGTGGCGCTTAATCTCCGCCGCCTGTGTGCGAATGTCGAAGCCGAGGCATGTGCCGCTGCCGGCGTCGGGTTTGAGCAGCCCGCAGATCATGCGGATCGTGGTGGTCTTGCCGCTGCCGTTCGGCCCGAGAAAACCCATGATGCGACCGCGCGGCACGGCGAGATCGACCTGATCGACGACCGTTTTGTTGCCGAAGCGTTTCGACAGGCCGCGCACGTCGATCACTAACGGCTCGCTCATGGCGTGGTGTCCGATGTGTCGAGGGCGGTTTCGAGCGCGACGTCGACCGGTTGGCCGGGGTGCAGCGCGGGCGCATCGGCTGCGCTCGGCCAGGCCTCCACCATGAACAGCAGCTTGGCGCGGTTGTCGCGGCTGTAAATAACCGGCGGTGTGTATTCGGCTTGCGGCGAGATGTAGCGAATCCCGGCGGCAATCGGCGCGGCGCAGCCGTCGCAGCGCACGGTGATGCGCTGCCCGACCTTCAGTGTGCCGAGCGTCGTTTCCGGGACGAAGAAGCGCACCTTGATGTGCGTGGGCGGCAATAGCGCGACGACCGGCGCGCCGGCCGGCACCCATTCGCCCGGTACGAACAGCGTGTCCTGCACCAGACCGGCGACCGGGGAACGAATCGCCTTCTGATCGAGCAGCCATTGCGCCTGCTCGAGATTGGCGCTCGCCGCGCCGACTTCCGCTTCGGCGGCGCGGATTTCATCGCTGCGCGCGGCGAGGCGCATGGTGTCCAACTGTGCATGGAGTTCGCGCACGCGCGCCTGGTCGCGCTCGTAAGCGGTCTGCGCTTCGTCCAGGCGCTGGCGCGACACGAACTTGTCGGCAACAAGTTTTTCGGTGCGGCGCAATTCATTGCGCGCGAGCTCCAACGCGGCATCGGCTTGCGCCACCTGCGCGCGCACCACTGCGATTTCTTCCGGGCGCCGCCCCTTGCGCAGATCGGCCAGGCGCGCCTGCGCCTGCGCTAGACGGTCGGCTGCTTCACGTCGCTGTGCCGCTTCGTTTTCGCTTTCCAGGGCGTAGAGCGGATCGCCGGCTTGCGCCTGCGCGCCGCGCTGCACGCGCAAATCCACCAGTCGCCCGGCGGCGGGCGACGCGACGCGTACATATTCGCCTTCGGCATAGCCCAGCAGCGTGTCCGGCGCCGGCTCGCCGCAAGCGCTGAGCAACGCGACCAGGCAAATCAGCATCGGCAGCCTGACCGTCATGGGCGCTCCGTCGGATGATGCGGCGTGCTGCCGTCACCATCGCCGTTCGATTCCGCAACGCGTTTGAGAGCCTCATTCATGGCTTCGAAGCGGGGTAGCACGTCGCGTTGCATGCGCCGTTTGAGCAGCGGCACGAGCAGGCCGGTGAAGCGTTCTTCGTGCACCAGTCGGCAGCGATGCGCGTCGAGCGCTTCGACCACGAAGCGATGGTCGCCCTGCAATAAGCCGGGAAATGCACGGCGACCCACCCAGCGCAATTCGCGCGGTTCGCGGACCGCTGTCAGGCGGGGAAAGAAGCGCAGCGATTTGCCCGAAGGCGGTGCGACGTCGACGGCCAGGCGTTGATCGACTTCGATGCGGCCGTCGATGCGACGGATGAACGGATTCCACTCGTCGTAACGCGCGAAGTCGGTGAGGATGCTCCACACGCGTTCGGCGGGCGCCGCGATTTCGATCATGGTGAACAATTCGGCGGTCAGCATGGTTTTGGTCTGAAGTTGTCCGAGCGACGTGCGTCAGGGAAGATGATCAAGTCTCGCGAAACCGTTCGTGGTGAGCGCGAGCTTGCGAGCAGTCGAACCATGAACGGAAGCGCGTATGTCGTGACTTTCCGTTCATCCTTCGACTCGCTCAGGACGAACGGAAGGGAAGGGGACGTGGTCAGCGTTTCCTTAGTCATTCCGGGTGTCCGAGTCGTTGCGCAGGCCGGCGAGGATGACGTCCACCGCGCCGATCAGCGCCTCTTGCGGGTCGAGTTCCTGCGCCACGCACATGCCGAACGAATGCTTCCAGAGCAGCGTCAGCAGCATCGGTCCGATCAGCGCTTCGGTGGCGAAGCGCGGATCACAGGGGCGAAACTCGCCGCGCGCGATGCCGCGAGCGATGGTCCGCCGCAACAGTCCCTTGCCGCGCACGATCACCTCGTCGTGATAGAACTGCGCCAGTTCGGGGAAGTTGCGCGCTTCGGACAGAATGAGTTTCGGAATCCCGCCGATCGGGCTGGTGCCGATCAGCGCCCACCACCGTTGTACGAAACGGCGCAGCAGTTCAGCGGTACTGCCCTCGAAGTCGGCGGCGGTCTGTTCCGCTTCCGCCAGTGCAGGCACGATGCCGCTGCGCACCACTTCCTTGAACAACGCTTCCTTGCTGTCGAAGTACAGATAGAGCGTGCCCTTCGATACGCCGGCGCGGGCCGCGATGTCTCCCAGCCGGGTCGCGGCGAAGCCTTTCTCGACGAACAGGGCGAGGGCCGCGTCGGCAAGTTCCTGCGGACGCGCTTCCTTGCGCCGTTCCCAGCGCGCGGTGCGGGGTGTTTCGGTAGCCATGTGGGCGCGTCGAAGATAACTGACCGATGGGTAACATATACGTTGATGACCGCGAGGTCAATTACTTTATCGGCTCAACGGCAGCCGTTCCGTAGGGCGATTCGCCTGTCGGCTGCGCGGCTGTGATCGCTTACGCCGAGTCATTGAATCAATACGAGCTTTAGAGTACGGTCGGGCATTGACCTAGGGGTCCTGATCGAGAAGATCGGGTGAGAAAAACCCTTGGAACCTGATGCGGATAATGCCGCCGCAGGGAAGCGTCGGAAGTGCCTTCCATTGCTCCCCTCGGCGTTTTTGATAGGAGCGAGTCTGTGAGCGCCAATCCCAAATTCATCGCCGCGACGGCAATCGTCGACGAGGCCGCGGTCAAGCCGTTGCCCAATTCGCGCAAGATCTACGTTCAGGGCTCGCGCCCGGATATCCAGGTGCCGATGCGTGAGATCACCCAATCGGACACGCCCGCGTCGATGGGCTACGAGAAGAATCCGCCCATCTACGTGTACGACTGTTCGGGCCCCTATACCGATCCGCAAGCGAAGATCGATATCCGCGCCGGGTTGCCGGGGCTGCGGCTGAACTGGATTCTCGAACGCGATGACACCGAGGAACTGCCCGGTCCGACATCGAAGTACGGGGTCGAGCGTCTGCATGATCCGAAGCTCGCCGAACTGCGCTTCAGTCTGAAACGCAAGCCGCGCGTCGCCAAGGCGGGCAAGAACGTGACGCAGATGCACTATGCGCGTCAGGGCATCATCACGCCGGAAATGGAGTTCATCGCGATTCGCGAAAACATGCTGCGCCGCGAGTATCTGGAAAGCGTACGCAAGAGCGGCCCGAACGGCGCGAAGCTCGCCGAACTGATGGGTCGCCAGCATCCCGGTCAGAATTTCGGCGCGTCGATTCAGGATGAGATCACGCCCGAGTTCGTGCGCTCGGAAGTGGCGCGCGGCCGTGCGATCATCCCGAACAACATCAACCACCCCGAATCCGAGCCGATGATCATCGGCCGCAACTTCCTGGTGAAAATCAACGCCAACATCGGCAACTCGGCGGTGACCTCGTCGATCGGCGAGGAGGTCGAAAAAATGACCTGGGCCATCCGCTGGGGCGGCGACACGGTCATGGATCTTTCCACCGGCAAGAATATTCACGAGACGCGCGAGTGGATTCTGCGCAACTCGCCGGTGCCGATCGGCACGGTGCCGATTTATCAGGCGCTGGAAAAGGTCAACGGCAAGGCCGAAGATTTGACCTGGGAAATCTTCCGCGACACGCTGATCGAGCAGGCGGAGCAGGGCGTCGATTACTTCACCATTCACGCCGGCGTGCTGCTGCGTTACGTGCCGCTGACCGCCAAGCGCATGACGGGCATCGTCTCGCGCGGCGGTTCGATCATGGCGAAGTGGTGTCTGGCGCATCACAAGGAAAGCTTCCTCTACACGCACTTCGAAGACATCTGCGAAATCATGAAGGCCTACGACGTGGCCTTCTCGCTGGGCGACGGTTTGCGTCCCGGCTCGATTTACGATGCCAACGACGAAGCGCAACTGGGTGAACTGAAGACGCTGGGCGAACTGACCGACATCGCGTGGAAACACGATGTGCAGGTGATGATCGAAGGTCCCGGTCACGTACCGATGCATTTGATCAAGGAGAACATGGATCTCCAACTCGATCAGTGCAAGGAAGCGCCGTTCTACACGCTTGGGCCATTAACCACCGATATCGCCCCCGGCTACGATCACATTACCAGCGGCATCGGCGCGGCGACCATCGGCTGGTACGGCACCGCGATGCTGTGCTACGTCACGCCGAAAGAGCATCTGGGCCTGCCGAACAAGGCCGACGTCAAGGAAGGCATCATCACCTACAAACTGGCCGCGCATGCCGCCGATCTGGCCAAGGGTCATCCCGGTGCGCAGATTCGCGACAACGCTTTGTCGAAGGCGCGTTTCGAGTTCCGCTGGGAAGACCAGTTCAACCTCGGACTCGATCCGGACAAGGCGCGCGACTTCCATGACGAAACGCTGCCGAAGGACTCGGCCAAGGTGGCGCACTTCTGCTCGATGTGCGGTCCGCATTTCTGCTCGATGAAAATCACTCAGGACGTGCGCGACTACGCCGCGAAGCAGGGCGTGTCGGAGGAGGACGCACTCGCCAAGGGCATGGAGCAGAAAGCCGTGGAGTTCGTCGAGAAGGGCGCGGAGATCTACTCGAAGGCTTGATGCGGAGAGCGGAGAGCCGCGAGCGGGTGCGTCTAGCCACCTCGTTCGGGCTGAGTCGGCCGCGAAGCGGACGAGTCGAAGGGTGAACGACGTGCGTCGGGTCTTGGCACGGCCGTTCATGGTTCGAATGTTCGCAGGCTCGCGCTCACCACGAACGGGAAACGCCGGCAGCTCGTGTAACCACGAACGGGGGGGATCACCCCAAACGGCTCGGAGCAAAAAGGCCGCACGAATCATAGTGTGGCCTTTTTGTTTACATTCCCTCGTCACAATCGAGCGTCACAATTCCGTCGTCACAACTGTTGACAGTGCTGCCGCGCACATCTCTCTACACTCGAGGCGTGTGGGCGAACTGCGATTGCATCATGGTTGCTGTGAACGACGATGCCTGTCCTTTCGATTGGGCCGAATACAACATCCCGGCGGAGTTGCTATCGCAGGCGGAGACGTTGACGTCCGCGCGTCCTTCGCCCCCTCTGGAAACCCGTCTTGCGCCCCATCCAGATCCCGCTTCATGGCCGTCCGGTTCGGACGATCTGTCCGCCGACGCGCGCTGAATCCGTACATCCTGTTCACTCGCATCGAGTCGTCGTCTCAGTCGCAATTCCCGATGACGTGCGGCGCGCGCTGTAGAATCGCGCCCCATGGATTTCATATTGCTGTTCAAAGCCGTCGTATTGGGTGTGGTGGAAGGGCTCGCCGAATTCCTGCCCATTTCGAGCACCGGTCATCTGATTGTCGTCGGCGAATTGATCGGTTTTCTCGGTCAGCCCATGCGCGGTGTGTTCCAGGTCGCCATTCAACTCGGCGCCATTCTCGCAGTCTGCTGGCTTTATCGTGAACGCTTATGGCGCGTCGCCGTCGGTCTGCCGCACGATCCCGTCGCGCAACGCTTCACTTTCAATCTGCTGATCGCTTTCCTGCCGGCGATGGTGTTCGGTCTGCTGTTCTACAAACTCATCAAAGGCGTGCTCTTCGCGCCGGTGCCGGTCGCGATCGCACTGGTCGTCGGCGGTCTGGTCATTCTCTGGGCGGAAAAACGCCGCCACGTCGTTCGCGTGCAGGAGGTCGACCAGATGACCGCGCGCGATGCCTTGCTGGTCGGTTTCGCGCAATGTTTCGCGTTGGTGCCGGGCACCTCGCGCTCAGGCGCGACCATCATCGGCGGCTTGTTCGTCGGCTTGTCGCGTAAGGCGGCAACGGAGTTTTCCTTCTTTCTGGCCATTCCGACCATGTTCGCGGCGACCGTTTACGACGTGTACAAGCATCGCGATCTGTTTTATCTGGAAGACGTCGCGTTGCTCGCGACCGGATTCATCGCCGCTTTCATCGCCGCCTTCTTCACCGTTCGCGCGCTGGTCGCGTTCGTTTCGCGTCGCGATTTCACGCCCTTCGCGTGGTATCGCATCGCCTTCGGGTTGCTCGTGCTGTGGACCGCGTATGCCGGCTGGGTGGACTGGTCGGCGGTTTAAGGCGAGATGGCGCCTCGGGTTTAGCAAACCGTTCGGCCGCAGCGCGATCTTCCATCCCTGACGCTATGGGTGAGTCGCCCACGGGTTCTCCCACGAACGATCGGTGAGCGGCCCGCCTTGGATGGTTTGCAACGCGTTAACTCTGACTCCACGGCAGGCGGTGGTAACGCCAACCGTTTATCGTGTTGCGCTGTCCGACCTCGTTCTTGTCGCCCTCGAAGCCTTCGAGCACGTTGTAGGCGTTGGTATATCCAAGTTCCGCAGCCAGCGTCGCGGCTGCGTTGGAGCGGGCGCCGCTGCGACACATGAACAGCAGCATCGTCTCCTTATTAGGCACTTCACGCTTGAGCGAATCGGCGAAGGTGGAATTTCGTTCGCCGTTCGGCCAGGTATTCCATTCGATTTTCAACGCCTCCGGTACCTGACCGACCCAACTCCATTCGGCCTGCGTTCGTACATCGACGAGTTTCGCACCCGGGGCGTGCTGCAATAGTGCGTACGCGCCGGGGGGCGTGACCGCACCGGCATAGGGCAGGCCTTTGTCGCGCGCGACCTTGCGCGCCTTTACGATGATTTCTTCAATCGTTTCCATGATTTAGCTCCAATAAGCGATGGCTTGCAGGCCTGGGTCCGAGTCATCCATTGCACTCGTGCAGGGCATCTTTGACGCCCTGAGCCACGAAATGCACTAAATAGGTGCGTTATCTTGCTTTATGCCCCATCATGGTGCGTCAATGGGCGTTGGCTAAGAGTATATCTCTTGACTTTCAATGGTTTGAGTCATTTGTTCAAATGGCACGCTTTTCGCAAAAACAACCAGGCATTTTAAAACCAGGGAACGTCCCCTCGACGATCAATCCCGCGATAGGAGAACAAGATGGCACTATCCAGCGCCGACGTCATTAAGCTGATCAAGGAAAAAGAGGTCAAGTTCGTTGACCTTCGCTTTACCGATTTCAAGGGCAAGGAACAGCACGTACAGATTCCGGTCAAGCACGTCGACCAGGATAAATTCGAAAGCGGCCACCCGTTCGACGGTTCGTCCATCGGCGGCTGGAAGGGCATCGAAGCGTCGGACATGCTGCTGTTCCCCGATCCGGACAGCGCGCGCCTCGATCCGTTCACCGAGGAGGTCACGCTCAATATCAGTTGCGACGTAATTGAACCGTCCACCGGCAAAGGCTACGACCGCGATCCCCGTTCGCTCGCCAAGCGCGCGGAAGCGTATTTGAAATCGACCGGCGTCGGTGACACCGCTTACTTCGGTCCGGAACCCGAATTCTTCATTTTCGACGGCGTGACCTGGAATCTCGATGCGTCGGGCTGCTTCGTGAAAATCAAATCCGAAGAAGCGCCCTGGTCGAGCGGCATCGATTTCGAAGGCGGCAACATGGGTCACCGCCCCGGTCTCAAGGGCGGCTATTTCCCCGTTCCGCCGGTCGATTCGCTGCAGGATGTCCGCCAGGCGATCGCGCTCGCGCTCGAGGCGCAGGGCGTTGAGGTGGAAGTCGTGCACCACGAAGTCGCCGCCGCCGGTCAGTGCGAGCTTGGCACCCGGTTCAATACCTTGACGAAACGCGCCGACTGGAACCAGATTCTGAAATACACCGTGCACATGGTTTCTCATGCGTACGGCAAGACGGCAACCTTCATGCCGAAGCCGGTCGTCGGCGACAATGGCTCGGGCATGCACGTGCACATGTCGGTTTGGAAGGACGGCGCCAACCTTTTTGCCGGGAACGGCTATGCGGGTCTGTCCGATTTCGCGCTGTACTACATCGGTGGTGTGATCAAGCACGCGCGTGCGCTCAACGCGATCACAAACCCGGGGACGAACTCCTACAAGCGTCTGGTGCCGGGCTTCGAGGCGCCGATCAATCTGGCGTATTCGGCGCGCAATCGTTCGGCAGCCTGCCGTATTCCGTATTCGAGCAGCCCCAACGGTCGCCGCGTCGAAGTGCGTTTCCCTGATCCGATGGCAAACTCCTATCTGGCTTTTGCCGCGCTGTTGATGGCGGGACTGGACGGCGTGCAGAACAAGATTCACCCCGGCGATCCGATCGACAAGAACCTGTATGACCTGCCTCCGGAAGAGGCGGCAAAAGTACCGACCGTGGCGCATTCTCTCGACATGGCGCTGGACTGCCTCGACAAGGATCGCGAATTCCTGACGCGCGGCGGCGTATTCACGAACGACATGATCGACGCGTACATCGCGCTGAAGATGGAAGAAGTGACACGCTTCCGCATGACCACGCATCCGGTCGAGTTCGACATGTACTACAGCATGTAAAGCATGGCAGTCGAGGGACGAATCGACGGGGGATTTCCCCCGTCCTTCTCCGCGCGAATCGCGCGGCGCCGTGGTGTGGATCCCGAATGTCATGTAGACCGTCGAAGCGCATTGCCGGTGAAGATGGATAGAAGGCCTATCGCGGTTACCGTCCGCGCTCGGGCGATGTGCCCGCCCGTCGTGACTTTTCGCCGCGGCATACGGACTAAAGTGGTATCTGCTTTCTATTCATATGGCATAGACTCAAGGCCGCTTTTTCTATTTGGGCATGGTCATGAGTTCGATCAAGCTGATGTTGGGCGCGGCCGCGTTCATGATGATCTCGTCCGCGCAGGCGCAGAGCACGGTATGGAAGTGTGTCGGCCCGGATGGTCGGCCGCAGTACACCAATGTGCAGCGCGATACGCAAGGGCGCAATTGCACGGTCGTCAATCGGGAAGTCTCCGTCGTTCCCGCAACCCGGGCGCCTGCTCGCACGGAATCGGCATCGCCCGGTTTCCCCAAGGTGGATGCCGAAACGCAGCGCGGTCGGGACGATACGCGCCGCAAGATACTCGAACAGGAACTGGCCTCCGAGGAGAGCCAGCTCACCGAAGCGCGCGCCAAACTGGCGGAGCAGGACGCGATCCGTCTGGGCGACGAGCGCAACTATCAGAAGAAACTCGATCGACTGCAGCCGTACCGGGAAGCGGTCGAACAGCACGAGAAAAACATTCAGGCGCTGCAGAAGGAAATCGGCAACCTGAAGTAGTCTTGCTGCGCCGCCTCGCATGGAGGCGGCCATGACCGGCGTGTCCTTCGCCGGTCTCGATCTGCTCGCAACTGCCGTTGTCGTGCTCGACGACGAACTGCGTGTCCGCTTCGCCAACGCGGCGGCAGAGCAGTTGTTGCAAACCAGCCGACGCTCGCTCATGGGAGCGGTGTTCGATGAGTTGTTCGTCGATGCCGCGCCGCTCGGCCAAAAACTGCGCCAGGCGCTGACCAGGCATTGGGGATTCTGGGACCAGGCGCTGCCGCTTACGCGCCCCGGTCAGGACCCTCTTCACGTCAACGTGCTCGCCACGCCGGTGGAGTCGCCGATTGCCGGCCTGCTGCTTGAGCTGCGTTCCATCGATCAGCATTTGCGCATCGAACGCGAAGAGCAGTTGCTGCAGCAGCATCAAGCCAATCGCGAACTCATTCGCAATCTCGCGCATGAAATCAAGAATCCACTCGGTGGACTGCGCGGCTCCGCGCAGTTGCTGGAGGGTGAACTGGATCGAATCGAACTGCGCGAATACACCCAGGTGATCATCAAGGAAGCCGACCGCCTGCAGGCATTGGTGGATCGTCTGCTCACTCCGCATCGAACGCCGCATATCGGTCCGGTCAATATTCACGAGGCGCTGGAGCGCGTGCGCAGCCTGATCAGCGCCGAGTTTCCCGTCGGGATCACCGTACGCCGCGATTACGACACCAGCCTTCCGGATATCAACGGCGACCGCGAACAGTTGATTCAGGTGGTGCTGAACATCGTGCGTAACGCCGCGCAGGCGCTGCAAGGACAGGCCGGCGCCGAAATCCGTTTGCGTACGCGCGTGGCGCGCTCGGTGACGATCGCCCGGCACATGCATCGACTGGCGCTGGAATTGCAGATCATCGACAACGGGCCCGGTATTTCCGCCGAACTGCGTGATCGCATTTTTTATCCGCTCGTGTCCGGCCGCGAGGGCGGCACCGGCCTGGGCCTCACGCTTGCGCAAACCTACGTGCAGCACCATCAAGGCGTGCTGGAATGCGAAAGCGAGCCGGGCCGCACGGTATTTCGCATCGTATTGCCGATCGAGAACATGAAAGCGAAGCCATGAAACCTGTCTGGGTGATCGACGACGACCGATCGATACGCTGGGTGTTCGAAAAAGCGCTCGCACGAGAGGGGATTCCTTTCCGTACCTTCGGCAGTACACAGGAAGCGCTCGCTGCTCTCGAGGACGATGCGCCGCAGGTACTCGTGTCCGACATCCGTATGCCCGGCGGTTCTGGGCTGGAATTGCTGCAGGCGGTCAAGGAGCGTTTGCCGACGCTGCCGGTGATCATCATGACCGCCTATTCCGATCTCGAATCCGCAGTGGCGGCGTTTCAGGGCGGTGCGTTCGAATACCTGCCCAAACCGTTCGACGTGGATCAGGCGGTGGAACTGATTCGTCGCGCGCTCGACGGCAGCATGCGAGAAGATGACGAGCCGGAGGCCTTGCCGACGTCGCCCGACATCCTCGGTCAGGCGCAATCGATGCAGGAAGTGTTTCGCGCGATCGGCCGCCTATCGCATTCGAACGCAACGGTGCTGATCACCGGCGAATCCGGCAGCGGCAAGGAACTCGTGGCGCAGGCGCTGCATCGTCACAGTCCGCGCGCGAACAAGCCCTTCATCGCCATCAACACCGCCGCGATGCCGAAGGATTTGCTCGAATCGGAACTCTTCGGCCACGAGCGCGGCGCTTTCACCGGTGCGCAGGCGATGCGTCGCGGCCGTTTCGAGCAGGCCGAAGGCGGAACTTTGTTTCTCGACGAGATCGGCGACATGCCGGCCGAGTTGCAGACGCGCCTGCTGCGCGTGCTGTCCGACGGTCACTTCTATCGTGTCGGCGGACATCAGCCGCTGCGTTCGAATGTGCGGGTGATCGCCGCAACGCATCAGGATCTGGAGGCACGCGTGCGCGAAGGACTGTTTCGCGAAGACTTGTATCACCGGCTGAACGTCATCCGTTTGCGCCTGCCCAGCCTGCGCGATCGGCGTGAAGACATTCCGCTGCTGGCGCGGCATTTCCTCGCCAAAAGTGCGCGCGATCTCGGCGTCGAGCCGAAGCGCTTGTCGGAGGCGGCGATGAACTACCTCGCAACGCAGAATTTTCCCGGCAACGTGCGTCAACTGGAAAACGTCTGTCACTGGCTCACCGTGATGGCGCCGGCGCAGACCGTGGAAGTAGCCGATCTACCGCCGGAATTGCGCACCGCTGAAGGCCAGGCGACGGATTCGGACTGGACTGCGGCGTTGCGCAATCAAGTCGAGCGCGCGCTGATGCGCGGCGAAACCGGCCTGATGGAGCGATTGACGCGTGATTTCGAGCGCCTGTTGATTGCGACGGCGCTCGGCCATACCGCTGGGCGACGCATCGAGGCTGCGACATTGCTCGGCATCGGCCGCAATACCATTACGCGCAAAATTCAGGAACTCGGTCTCGAGAACAGGGACGAACCTGCTGAGCCGAGTCATACCTAATCTTGCGGCGCTTAGTGAGCGTCTATGGCAGTTATCGGGATAAGAAATTGGACCTATGACTGCCGGTCCTCTAAATTGCATGCATTCGATTGCATATCAACAGGAGAGACGATTCATGCTGCAAAGTCACGAAGGCAAGCGCGTTCCGCAAGTGGACTTCCGCGTGCGCGCGAACGGCGACTGGAAAACGGTCACGACGGACGAACTGTTCAAGGGCAAGAGAGTGGTCGTTTTCTCGCTGCCCGGCGCTTACACGCCTACTTGTTCGTCGACCCATCTGCCGCGCTTCGAAGAACTTACGCCGACGCTGCGAGCGAACGGCGTGGATGCGGTTTACTGCGTATCTGTCAACGACACGTTCGTCATGAACGAATGGGCCAAGGAAGAAGGACTGGAACACGTTCAGGTCATTCCGGACGGCAACGGTGAATTCACCGCCGGCATGGGCATGCTGGTCGACAAGGCCGATCTTGGTTTCGGCAAGCGCTCGTGGCGCTACTCGATGCTGGTCAGGGACGGCGTTGTGGAGAAGATGTTCATCGAGCCGCAGAAGCCGGGCGACCCCTTCGAGGTGTCCGACGCGGACACGATGCTCAAGTACATCAATCCGAAAGCGCGCACGCCGGACCAGGTGGTCGTCCTGTCGAAAGAAGGTTGCTCGTTCTGCGCCAAGGCGAAAGCCCTGCTGTCGGACGCCGGTTACGACTACGTCGAACTGATGTTGCCGCACAAGACGCGCGGACGCGTTACGGGCGCAGTGGCCGGTGCGCAAACCACGCCGCAGGTGTTCATCAACGGCAAGCTGATCGGCGGCGCGGAAGAACTGGAAGCGTATCTGCGCAAGGCCGCTTAACAAAAGCTTCAGCCACAGAGACCCCGAGGCACCGAGAACGGCCAAGTTCTTTGTGCCTCTGTTTTCTGACAGTTGGCGAACCGGTGGATGGATTGACTTCGTTAAATCAGGCTTCACCACCTCAAGGCTCTTCTCACTGAGTCTCTGTGCCTCTGTGGTTCAGGACCTGGAGTTCAGCAACGAAACTCGGCGATCACCGGCGCGTGATCGGATGGGCGTTCCAGCCGCCGCGGTTCGACGTCGATGGTGCATGCGCTGATCGTATCCGCAAGTGCATGGCTTGCAAGGATGTGATCGATGCGCAAACCCATGTTGCGTTTGAACTGGTTCATTCGATAGTCCCACCAGGTGTAGGACTTCTCCGGTTGTTCGAACAGACGGAAGCAATCGTGCAAGCCCAGGTCGAGCAATGCCTGAAAGGCGAGCCGCTCCGGTTCGCTGCATAACACCTGCCCTTCCCAGGCCTTGGGATCGTGGACGTCGCGGTCCTCGGGCGCGATGTTGTAGTCGCCGAGCACGGCAAGATGCGGATATTTCACAAGCTCTTCGCGCAGCCATTCGGTGAATGCACGCAGCCAGCGCAGTTTGTATTCGTACTTCTCGCTGCCGACCGCCTGCCCGTTCGGTATGTATGCGCAAATGATGCGCTTATCGCGCACAGTCGCGCTGATGAGGCGCTTCTGTTCATCGGCGAAGTCGACAATACCAAGGGTCACATCGGTTGGCATGCTGCGCGCGAGTATTGCGACGCCGTTGTAGGCCTTCTGCCCGCAGTAAGCCGCGTGATAACCGGCTGCTTCGAGGGCGTCGCAGGGAAAGTTGTGGTCTTCGCTTTTGGTTTCCTGCAGACACACTGCATCGGGGCGATGCGTCTCGAGCCACTGCAATACATGCGGCAGGCGGACCTTGAGCGAGTTGACGTTCCAGGTGGCAATTTTCATGCGGCAAGGATAAGGGAAACACCGGTCGAGTGCCGCGTGCGCTCATGCGCATGCTGCGCCGAGCGAGGACGAAGCGACCGATTTTTGCGCGCTCGAGGGCGCGATTCCCCGGCGAGCGCTTTGGTCAGAGCGACTCGTGTCGAATTAAAAGCGCGGCGTGTAGGGGCCGGGAACGGGTTCGGCAACCGAAGCGTTGTTCCCGGATTCGGGTTGCTGTTCCATCGCGGGTTTTGCCGGTTCGCGCTTCGATGTGGCGCCTACGGGGCCGGATTTCGGGTAACCGACGGCGTCGAGCGCTGCATGCCATGTTCCCTGTTGATAGCCCTTGCGAGCATCATGACCGACCGTGAGTACCGGCACCTCATCCGAGCCGGATGCTTTTTTGAGCGCTTCACGCGATTTCTCGTCACCGACCGCGATCTCCTTGAACGGGACGCCGCGCTTAACGAGCAGATTGCGTCCGTCGGTACAAGGCTGGCCGCAATTGGCGGCCGAATACAGCGTGACCGGGAAATTCTTCGCCGCCAGTTGCGCGCTGTACGGCAACGCATCGGTCTGCACGACGTTGCTGCTGAGCTTCTTGTCTTCAACCTGGGTTGCGGTTGGAGGCGGCGGCGTATCGGTGTAATGCACGCGACCGTTCTGATCGAGCCAGCGGTAGGTTTCGGCAAAGGAAGCGCTTGCAAGAAGCGTGAGCGCAATTGCAGCGCAGGCGATTGTTGTGGTTCGCATGGTGTCGCTCGTCGATGCGGAATGACGACGGCATGGTAGCACCGCGACCGTGAACGACGCTCTGCCGCGCCGCGCTATGTAGGCGGCGGTGCGGGTTTCGTCACAGGCGCGGCCGAATGCTCAGGCTGCTTCGACCATGCCGTTATGGCGCAGCAGCGCATCGACCTGCGGTTCGCGGCCACGAAACGCCTTGAACGATTCGATCGCCGGCCGGCTGCCGCCGACGGCAAGAATTTCGTCACGGAATTTCGCGCCGGTGGCGGGGTCGAGCACGCCGTTTTCCTCGAACAGGCTGTAGGCGTCCGCCGACAGCACCTCGGCCCACTTATAGCTGTAGTAGCCGGCGCTGTAGCCGCCGGCGAAGATGTGGCTGAAGCTGTTCGGAAATCGCGTGTAGGCCGGCGGAATCGATACCGCGACATGGCTGCGGATGTCGTCGAGCAACTGCAACGGGGTCTGCGTGCCGGCCGGATCGAAGTCGTAATGCAGGTGCAGGTCGAACAACGAGAATTCGAGTTGGCGGACCGTCTGCATGCCCGACTGGAAATTCTTGGCAGCGATCATCTTGTCGAACAGTGCGCGGGGCAGCGGCTCCCCGCTCTCGCAATGCTCGGTCATGTGGCGCAACACATCCCATTCCCAGCAGAAGTTCTCCATGAACTGGCTGGGCAGTTCGACCGCATCCCATTCCACGCCGTGTATGCCCGATACACCGTAATGCTCGACCCGGGTGAGCAGATGGTGCAGGCCGTGGCCGAACTCGTGAAACAGCGTGAGCACTTCGTCGTGCGTGAACAGCGCGGGTTTGCCGCCCACGGGGGCAGAGAAATTGCAGACCAGATAGGCAACCGGCGCCTGCACTTCCGATTCCACGACGCGACGCGTGATCGCATCATCCATCCATGCGCCGCCGCGCTTGGTCTCTCGTGCGTAGAGATCGAGATAGAAGCTGCCGACGTGCTCGCCGCGCGCATCGCTGATGCGGAAGAAGCGCACGGTGGGCTCCCAAGTCTCCGCCGCCACGTCTTCGATGTGCAGCCCGTAGATCGTCGACACCACGCGGAACAGCCCTTCGAGTACCTTGCCTTCGGGGAAGTACTGCTTCACTTCCTGGTCGGAGAAGGCATAGCGTTGCACGCGCAGTTTTTCCGAAACGTAGGCGACGTCCCAGGATTGCGGATCGTCCAGGCCGATTTCGCTCGCGGCGAACGCCTTGAGTTCAGCGTAGTCCCGGCGCGCGAACGGCAAGGCCTTGGCGGCGAGATCATTCAGAAAATCGAGCACCTGCTGCGGCGAGTCGGCCATTTTGGGCACCAGCGACACTTCCGCATGGTTGGCGTAGCCGAGCAGTTGCGCGGCCTCGCGACGCAGCTTGAGGATTTCCCCGATCAACGGCGTGTTGTCCAACTCGGCTTTGCCGAACTCGCTCGCGCGCGTGACGAACGCGTGATAAAGCTGCTCGCGCAATGTGCGGTTGTCCGCGTACTGCAATACCGGAATGTAGCTGGGCGCGCGCAAGGTCAGCTTCCAGCCGGTTTTGCCGTCCTTTTTGGCGTCTTCGCGAGCCGCTTCCAGCACATCGGCCGGAATGCCCGCCAATTCCGCTTCGTTCTCGACGTACAACGCATAGGCGTTGGTCGCGTCGAGCACGTTCTCGGAAAACTTGGTGGAGAGTTGCGCGAGCGCGGCGGATATTTCGCCGAAGCGCTTCTTGTTCTGATCGGACAGCTCCGCGCCGGACAGACGAAAGTCGCGGATTTCGTTGTCGATGATAGTGCGCTGCGCAGCGTCGAGGTTGGCGTAGTCGGGTGAGCTTTTCAGCGCCTTGTATTTGTCGAACAGCGCGAGATTCTGTCCCAGTTCGGTGTAGTACTCGACGATCTTGGGCTGGTTGGCGTTGTAGACCTCGCGCAGTTCGGGCGAATCGAGCACGCTGTGCAAGTGACCGGCCACGCCCCAGGCGCGCCCGAGACGTTCGTGCGCATCTTCCAGCGGCTGCACGAAAGCGCTCCACGTCGCCGGCGTATCGGAACGCGTCAATCTCTCGATCAGTGCGCGGTTGTCGCGCAGCAGCGCATCCACTGCCGCAGTCACATGTTCGGGACGAATACTGGCAAAGCGCGGCAAGCCGCTGAAGTCGAGCAACGGGTTCATCTGTACTTCCAAGTGTGAATGCGCAGATCGAGGCAGCCCACGTCCCGGAAGAAGCGTTCCGGGTCAGACGCTGGCTGCGATCGCCTTCGCTTTTGCGTAAACGGCTTCCGCCGCGCGCACGGTGTTGATGATCAGCATGGTGATGGTCATCGGGCCCACGCCGCCGGGCACAGGCGTGATGTACGCCGCCTTGCCCAGTATCGCCTCATAGTCCACGTCGCCGACCAGACTGCCGTCGGCAAGCCGGTTGATGCCGACATCCACCACCACCGCTCCAGGCTTGACCATGTCCGCGCCGATCAGTTTCGGCTTGCCGACAGCGACGACCAGAATGTCGGCTTCGCGCGTGTACGCGGCGAGGTCTCGGGTCTTCGAATTGCAGAAGCTCACCGTCGCGCCTTTTTGCAGCAAGAGCAGGCCGACCGGTTTGCCGACGATGTTACTCGCGCCGACGATCACCACGCGCTGCGCCCAGGGGTCGATGTGAGCCGCTTCGAGCAATTCCATGATGCCGGCCGGCGTACACGGAATGAAACGCGGCTGGCCCGCGGCCAGGAGACCGACGTTGAGCGGATGAAAGCCGTCCACGTCCTTGGCCGGATCGATCGCGTGAATGATGTGTTCGGTGGCGATGTGCTTGGGCAGCGGCAGTTGCACCAGAATGCCGTGGGTACCCGGATCGCGGTTGAGCCGGTCGATGTGGCGCAAGAGTTCGGCTTCACTCGTGTCGGCCGGCAGTTCGAGCTGCTCGGAGCGCACGCCCATATCGGCGCAGGCCTTGATTTTATTGCGTACATAGACGGCGGAAGCCGGGTCCTGGCCGACGATGAGTACGGCCAGACTGGGCGGGTGGCCGTCGCGGCTCAAGGCCTCGGCGCGGTCTTTCCATTCAGCGCGCAGTTTGCGCGACACGGCGACGCCGTCGAGAATGCGTGTTTGCATGGAGTGTTCGGGCGGGAAAACTGGGCTGCAGACGAAGCCGGCGATTCTAGCATCGGGCGGGTGCTTTGCCCGGCGAAAGCGCTTGGTTGGGTCGGATGCGAGTTGTAGAATCCGGAATCGCCTTCCGATAGACGAAAATCAAGAGATTTACGGAATGGCGGATTTATCTTGACCGCCTCGGGCGCTTCCGGGCGAAGAGGGGCAAGTCGCCCTGTTGTGCGGCAATTCATTAAACTGTTGCCCGAAATTGCCGCCTTACCGATGCAGTAAGTATTAAGTTCATACAGATTACGCAAGGCCGGCGCCGCCACAAGCGGCGGCCGGTTAACCGGTTGGGCTGACCGTCCGACTGCAGGCGCCGATGTGCGCATTTAGGAGGCTTTATGTCCGCAGTGCCCCATTCATTTCCGGCCGGTCCGGCCGCCAACGATTCAGATGCGCTCGAAACCCAGGAGTGGCTCGACGCGCTCGAAACCGTACTCGAACAGGAGGGGCCGGAGCGCGCCCATTTTCTGCTCGAGAAACTGGTTGAGAAAGCTCGCCGTTCCGGCGCGCATCTGCCGTTTTCGGCAAACACGGCCTACATCAACACCATTCCGCCGCATCTGGAAGAGTCCCATCCGGGCGATAACGCGCTGGAAGAGCGTATCCGCTCCTATTGCCGCTGGAACGCGATGATGATGGTGGCCAAGGCCAACAAGGCCGAGGGCGATCTGGGCGGACACATCGCCAGCTTCGCCTCCGTCAGCGCCCTGTTCGAGGTCGGTTTCAATCATTTCTGGAGCGCGCCGCATGAGGCGCACGGCGGCGACCTGATCTATCTTCAGGGGCATTCATCGCCTGGGGTGTATGCGCGTGCCTTCCTCGAGGGCCGCATGTCCGAGGAGCAGTTGCTCAACTTCCGCCGCGAAGTGGACGGCAAGGGGATTTCCTCCTATCCGCATCCGTGGCTGATGCCCGAGTTCTGGCAGTTCCCCACCGTGTCGATGGGCCTGGGTCCGATCCAGGGCATCTATATGGCGCGCTTCCTCAAGTATCTGCATGCGCGCGGTCTCGCCGACACCGAGAACCGCAAGGTCTGGGTGTTCTGCGGCGACGGCGAAATGGACGAGCCGGAATCGATGGGCGCCATCGGTATGGCTGCGCGCGAAAAGCTCGACAACCTGGTTTTCATCGTCAACTGCAATTTGCAGCGACTCGACGGCCCGGTGCGCGGCAACGGCAAGATCATTCAGGAACTCGAAGCCGAATTCCGCGGCGCCGGCTGGAACGTCATCAAGCTGATCTGGGGCTCGTACTGGGATCCGCTGTTTGCGCGCGATACCGAAGGCATTCTGCAGCGCGTCATGGAAGAAACCGTCGACGGCGAATATCAGAACTACAAGGCCAACGACGGCGCGTACGTGCGCAAGCATTTCTTCGGCAAGCATCCCAAGCTGTTGGAAATGGTGTCGCGCATGACCGATGACGACATCTGGCGGCTCAATCGCGGCGGCCACGATCCACACAAGATCTATGCGGCCTACGCGGCAGCGAACAAAACCAAGGGCCAGCCGACGGTCATTCTTGCCAAGACCGTGAAGGGCTACGGCATGGGCAAGATCGGCGAAGCCAAGATGGCTACCCACCAGCAGAAGAAAATGGATATCGAATCGATCCGCACCTTCCGCGATCGCTTCAATATCCCGATTTCCGATGAACAGCTGGAGACCCTGCCGTTCTACACGCCGCCGGCCGATTCGCCTGAGATGAAGTATCTGCATGAGCGCCGCGAGGCGCTCGGCGGCTATCTGCCGCAGCGTCGCACCAAGGCCGCCCATGCGCCCGAAGTGCCGCCGCTGGAAACCTTCGATCAATTGCTCAAGGCCAACGACCGCGAAATCAGCACGACCATGGCGTTCGTGCGCATGCTGTCGCTGCTGCTGCGCGACAAGAACATCGGCAAGCATGTCGTGCCGATCGTGCCGGATGAAGCGCGCACCTTCGGCATGGAAGGCATGTTCCGTCAGTTGGGCATCTATTCGTCCGAAGGTCAGAAGTACGAGCCGGTCGATCGCGATCAGGTGATGTACTACCGCGAAGACAAATCCGGCCAGGTGCTGGAAGAGGGCATCAACGAAGCCGGCGCGATGTCATCGTGGATCGCGGCGTCGACCTCTTACAGCCATTCGAATGTGCTGATGGTGCCGTTCTTCATCTACTACTCGATGTTCGGCATGCAGCGCGTCGGCGATCTCGTGTGGGCGGCGGGTGACCAACGTGCGCGCGGCTTCATGCTCGGCGGTACCGCCGGTCGCACGACGCTGAACGGCGAAGGCCTGCAGCACGAAGACGGCCACAGCCAGATCCTCGCTTCGGTCGTGCCCAACTGCGTGTCCTACGATCCGACCTTCTCGTTCGAGCTGACCATCATCGTGCACGACGGTCTGCGGCGCATGATGACGAATCAGGAGGATGTGTTCTATTACATCACCGTGATGAACGAGAACTACGCGCATCCCGGCCTCGATGAAGTCGCCGACAAGAACGCGCACGACAACATCCTCAAGGGCATGTATCTGCTCAAGGAGGGCGCAAAGGGCGGCAAAGGCAAGAAGCGCGTGCAGCTGCTCGGTTCCGGGACGATTTTCCGCGAGGTCATCGCAGCGGCCGATCTGCTCGATGCCGACTGGGGCGTGACAGCCGATCTGTGGAGTTGCCCGAGTTTCAACGAGCTGCGTCGCGAAGGGTTGGATGTCGACCGCTGGAACATGCTGCATCCGGCCGAGACGCCGCGCGAATCGCATGTGGAGCGCTGCCTGAAGGATCGCGAAGGTCCGGTGATTGCGTCGACCGATTACATGAAAGTATTCGCCGACCAGATTCGTCAGTTCGTGCCGAAGGGCAAGACCTATCGTGTGCTGGGCACCGACGGCTTCGGCCGCTCGGACACGCGTGAACAATTGCGCCATCACTTCGAAGTGAATCGCTATTGGGTCACCGTGGCTGCGCTGAAGGCGCTGGCCGATGAGGGCGCCGTCAAGGCGTCGGTCGTGGGCGATGCCATCAAGAAATACGGGCTTGATCCCAACAAGCCGAATCCCGTGACCGTTTAATCGAACGATCCCATACGCAATAACAACGACGCCCGCGCAATGTCGCGGGCGCGCTACGTGAGGACACCATGGGCGCAATGAAGGAAGTGCTGCTCCCCGATCTGGGCGACTTCAAGGAAGTCGACGTGATCGAAATATTGGTCAAACCGGGCGATACGGTGTCGCCCGAGCAATCGCTGATTACGCTGGAGACCGATAAGGCGACGATGGAAATACCGTCGCCTTCGGCCGGCGTGGTGAAGCAGATCCTGGTCAATGTCGGCGACAAGATCTCAGAGGGCAAGCCGATCGTTATGCTGGAAGAAAGCGGCGCAGCCGCCGCGCCTGCACCGGCTGCGGAGCCGCCCAAAGCGGCACCGCCCAAGGCGGAAGCGCCGGAAGCCCCGGCCCCCGTCGCCCCCAGGGCTGCAGCGCCGGTGCAAGTACCGCCATCAACCGAATACGTCGTGACCGAAAAGGTCGCGCAGCCGTCGCGCATTCCACCGGTGCCGACCGAAACCGCGCCCCCCGGTTCGAAACCGCATGCCAGTCCGTCGGTACGCAAATTCGCACGAGAGCTGGGTGTCGATCTCGCACTCGTCAAAGGCTGCGCGCCGAAGGGGCGCATTCTGCTCGAAGACGTGCAGGCGTTCGTGAAGAGCACGCTGGCTCGCGGCCCTTCGCAAGGCGGCGGCATCGCCGGGCTGGACATCGCGCCCTGGCCGCAAATCGATTTCGCCAAATTCGGCCCGACCGACGTGCAGCCGCTGTCGCGCATCAAGAAACTCTCCGGCGCCAACCTCGCACGCAACTGGTTGATGATTCCGCATGTCACCAACAACGACGAAGCGGATATCACCGAGCTGGAAACGTTGCGGTTGCAACTGAACAAGGAAAACGAAAAGACCGGCTTGCGGGTCACCATGCTCGCTTTTCTCATCAAGGCTGTTGTTGCGGCGCTGAAGAAATTCCCCGAGTTCAATAGCTCGCTGGATGGCGACAACCTGGTGCTGAAGCACTACTACCACATCGGTTTCGCCGCCGATACGCAGAACGGACTGGTCGTGCCGGTCATCAAGGACGCCGACAAGAAGGGCGTATTCGATCTGGCGAAAGAGGCCGCCGATCTGGCCAGGCAGGCCCGCGAAGGCAAGCTCAAACCAGCCGACATGCAGGGTGGTTCATTCTCGATTTCCAGTCTGGGTGGCATCGGCGGAACCTCGTTCACACCGATCATCAACGCACCTGAAGTCGCCATACTGGGCGTATCCCGGGCGGCGATGAAACCGGTCTGGAACGGCAAGGAGTTCGCTCCGCGTCTCGTCGTGCCCCTGTCGCTTTCCTACGATCACCGCGTGATCGACGGTGCGGCGGCCGCGCGCTTTAACGCCTATCTGGCGCAGGTGCTGGCCGACTTCCGTCGGGCGATGCTGTAAGGCGAATGCTTCTACACAGCGCGCAGGATAGTCGTGCGCGCTGTTGTAATCGAGTCTTGAGCATGGCCGACGACGCTGCGGCGTCGAGAGGCTGATGAATTCGATCGCATTTCGCCCGGGACGTGGAATGCATACGATCAAACTGAAACGGGGATATCGATGAGCGCTGTAGAAATCAAGGTGCCTGCGCTGGGCGACTTCAAGGAAGTCGATGTAATCGAAGTACTGGTGAAACCAGGTGACCGGATCGAACCGGAAGCGTCGCTCATCGTGCTTGAAACCGACAAGGCGACCATGGACATTCCCGCACCGCAGGCCGGCGTGGTGAAGGACGTGGTGGTCAAGGTAGGCGACAAGGTCGCCGAAGGCAGTTTGATTCTGCTGCTCGATGGTGCCGAAGCGAAAACCGAGGCGCCGCGCGCGGAGGCGCCGATTCCAGTCGCTCAGCCCACGCCGGCGGCACAACAGGCGACGCCGAAGCAAACGCCCGCCGCGCTCGTCGCTGCGGGCGATCTGCACGCCGAGGTGCTGGTGCTTGGCGCCGGCCCCGGCGGTTACACGGCGGCGTTCCGCGCGGCTGATCTGGGCAAGCAGGTGGTTATGGTTGAGCGTTATCCGTCGCTCGGCGGCGTGTGCCTCAACGTCGGTTGCATTCCTTCGAAGGCATTGCTGCATGCGGCCAAGGTGATTACCGAAGCCGAAGAGATGGCGCATGGCGGAATTAGCTTTGCCAAGCCGAAAATCGATCTCGACAAGCTGCGCGGCTGGAAAGAAGCGGTCGTCGGTAAATTGACCAAAGGCCTGGGCGGACTGGCCAAGCAACGCAAGGTGACGGTGGTGCAAGGCGTGGGCAGATTCGATACGCCGAATTCGTTGGTCGTTGAAGGCGCGGACGGTTCGAAGCGCATCACGTTCGATCACTGCATCATTGCAGCGGGTTCGTCGGTTGCTCGCATTCCCGGTTTCCCCTACGACGATCCGCGCGTCATCGATTCCACCGGGGCGCTGGCGTTGCAAGACACGCCGAAGCGCCTGCTGGTCATCGGCGGCGGCATCATCGGTCTGGAAATGGCGTGTGTGTACGACGCACTGGGCAGCAAGGTGACCGTCGTCGAACTGATGGATGGCCTGATCCCGGGCGCCGATCGCGATATCGTCAAACCACTGGAGAAGCGCATTCAGAAGCGCTACGAAGCGATCTATCTCAAGACCAAGGTGGCGAAGTTGGAAGCCAAACCGAACGGCTTGCTGGCGACCTTCGAAGGTGAGAATGCTCCGGCCCCGCAACTCTACGACCGGGTGCTGATGGCGGTCGGGCGACGCCCCAATGGCCGCGAGATCGGAGCGGAAGCGGCGGGCGTCCAGGTGAACGAGCGCGGCTACATTCCGGTCGACAAGCAACAGCGCACCAACGTGGCGCATATTTACGCGATTGGCGACATCTGCGGCGAACCGATGCTTGCGCACAAGGCCACGCACGAAGGAAAAGTCGCGGCCGAAGTTATCGCCGGGCACAAGGCGGCGTTCGATGCGATGACCGTTCCGTCGGTCGCCTATACCGATCCGGAAGTGGCGTGGATGGGGCTGACCGAAGAGCAGGCCAAGCGCGATGGTATTGCTTACGAAAAAGCCAGCTTCCCCTGGGCGGCGAGCGGACGCGCGCTATCGATCGGGCGCGACGACGGACTCACCAAGCTGCTGTACGACCCGCAGAACAAACGCATCCTCGGCGCGGGCATTGTCGGCGTCAACGCGGGCGAGCTGCTGGCGGAAACGGTGCTGGCGCTGGAAATGGGCGCCGACATGGAAGACATCGCGCTGACGATTCATCCGCACCCCACGCTGTCCGAAACGCCCGGCTTTGCCGCCGAAGTCGCGCTCGGCTCGATTACGGACATCTACGCGCCGAAGAAGTAAGAAAAGTCGTCAGAGTGCCGAGCATGAGGCGAGGACAGCCGTACCGGATGCTGTAGTCGCTTCGAGATCGTATTTGCCCTCGGCCTGAACGACGGATTTTTCAGCCGATCCGCCGTTCAGGTTGCCGCAAGCGCGGCCCGACGCTCTTTATGCTGGTCTTCTAGTAAAAGCGAAAACCGTAAACGGTGCCGAATGTGGTGGCACTGCGCTCGGCCTCCGGGCCTTCAGGCAGGCCCGTACCGAAACGGTGGTCGAAGCCCAGTATGGTCGAGACGTAGTGATTGCGCCCGAAGTTATAGCGCCACGATAGTCGAAAGCCTGCGCCCGGTTCCACACTTTCCCCGGCGCTGAAGGCGAATGGATTGTTTTCGCTGAAATTCGGATCGCCGGGCGCGCGGACGCTGACGCCGCCATCGATGCTGATGCGATGTTTGCGGTTCAGGTTCAAACCGTAACTTGCGCCCATATCGAGCCACGTGGCGCGCTCCGCCTCGTCGTCTCGATGTAATGCGGAACCGATCGTCCAGTTGCCCATCTGATAGCCGACATAGGCGCCGCTTTGTGGCACCAGTCGTAAGCCCGCACCGTAACCGCGCGCGCGATCGGCGTTCAAACCGGTGCCATTCAGCGGCGCGACGAACAGTCCTTGCGCATCCTCGTCTTCCGCCGCCGACATCCCGGGCGCGACTTGGCCGCCCAACGTCTGCGCATCGGCGGGCGGCGCCTGCATAAACGCGGTACACGCAATAGCGAGGGTCAGGATCGATATTCTGTTCATGCGCGGCTCCGGCAGAAGCACTGGGATTCGATTGTAAGACAGCTGTAGCCGAGATAATGAAAACAAGTTTGGCAAAGCAAGCAAGTGGCCCGGTTGCGGGACTAGAATTCGTTGAACAATCGACTTTGTCGGAACATTGCCATGACCCAGGATGAATTGAAGCGCGCGGTGGCGCTCGAAGCGATCAAATATGTGGTGGAGGACGCCGTGATCGGCGTCGGTACCGGTTCGACCGCAAATTATTTCATCGAGGAACTGGCGAAAATAAAAGGCCGCATTCGCGGCGCGGTCGCAAGCTCCGAGCAGACCGCCGATCGCCTGCGCGCGCACAGAATCGATATCTGCGATTTGAACAGCGTGAACGAGTTGCCGGTCTATATCGACGGCGCCGACGAAATCACGCCGCACTTCGCCATGATCAAGGGTGGCGGCGGTGCGCTGACGCGCGAAAAAATAGTGGCGGCGGTGGCGCAACAGTTCGTCTGCATCGCCGATCAAAGCAAGCTGGTGAACGTGCTAGGTGCGTTTCCGCTGCCGGTCGAGGTTATTCCGATGGCGCGCTCGTATGTGGCGCGCGAACTGGTGCGGCTGGGCGGCCGCCCGCAATTGCGCGAAGGCTTCAAGACCGATAACGGCAACATCATTCTGGATATTTCCGGGCTCGACATTCTCAATCCAGTCGAACTCGAAGCCGAGATCAACAATATTGCCGGCGTTGTCACATGCGGCTTGTTTGCCCGGCGCGGCGCCGACGTGCTGTTGTTGGGCACGCCGTCCGGCGTCGAAACGAAGCGCAGAGGTTGAGCGGCGGACATGCCCGCCCACGACGCGATCCCGCTGTTATGCTAACGGGTTCGTAGAGGAGGAAGTCATGTCGGAACACACGTCCAAGCAGTTCGACACGGAGTTGGAGACTGTCCGCACGCGTGTGCTGCAAATGGGCGGTCTGGTGGAAGAGCAGATTCAGCGCGCGATCGATGCCCTGAGCAGCGGCAACATGGACGAGATCGAGCGGGTCAAGCAGAACGACCATCGCGTCAACGCCATGGAAGTCGAGCTGGACGAAGCCTGCAGCCACATCATCGCGCGCCGCCAGCCAGCCGCCGGCGACTTGCGACTTATCATCGCCGTGGTGAAAACCATCACCGATCTGGAGCGCATCGGCGACGAAGCGGAAAAGATCGCGCGCATGGCGAAGCTCATCCACGAGGCCGAGCGGCTGCATATGCCGCGCGTCGATCTGCAGCATGTCGCAAATCTTGCGATCGCCATGCTGCGCAGTGCGCTCGATACCTTCGCGCGCCTAGATTCAAAGGCGGCGCAGCGCGTCGTTCAACAGGACGAGGCGGTGGACAGCGAGTTTCGCTCCATTCTGCGCGAGCTCATCACCTTCATGATGGAAGACCCGCGCACCATCAGTCGCTGCCTGGAGGTGCTCTTCGTCGCCAAGGCGCTGGAGCGGATCGGCGATCACTCCAAGAACATGGCCGAGTATGTGATCTATATGGTCGAAGGTCGCGATGTGCGCCACATGCGCAGCGCGGAATTCGACGAGGCGGAAGACGGTTTGTAAGGAAACGATACCTCGCCATCGACGAGGTATCGTCTGCCGTCACTTCGTCGGCGGAACGTAGCCTGCTGCGACATCGGCGCCGGCGCCGAAGAAGTGATTCTCCATTTGCTGGGCGAGGTATTGCCTCGCTTTCGGGTCGGCCAGGCTGAGTCGATTCTCGTTGATGAGCATGGTCTGGTGGCGCACCCATTCCTGCCATGCTTCCTTGGATACGCTGGCATAAATGCGTTTGCCGAGTTCGCCCGGTACGGGCGGAAAATCGAGGCCTTCGGCTTCGCGGCCGAGTTTGATGCATTGAACGGTACGGGCCATACATAACTCCGAGCGGTAAAGGGTCGTGGCTGCTTCGGCAGCCTTGGTGCGATTCTAGCGTAGCGCCTTCACCAGAACTTTCGAACGGCGCTGCCAGTTGTAAAGCGCGCGTTTTTCTTCCGGCAGAATATCGATCGATTCTTCCCGGTAGCCGCGCTCGATGAACCAGTGCGCGGTGCGTGTCGTCAGCAGGAACAGCCGGTCCATGCCGAGGCGGCGCGCCTGCTGTTCGATCGCCTGCATGAGTTTCTCGCCATGACCGAGACTCTGGTATTCCGGGCGGATGGCAAGACAGGCGAGCTCGCCCGCGTGCGCTGCGGGAAAGGGGTACAGCGCGGCACAGCCCACCACCCGCTGATCGTGCTCGAGCACGGTGAAGCGGCCGATCTCCTGCTCCAGCAATTCCCGGCCCCGGCGCACGAGCGTACCGTCGGCCTCCAGCGGTTCGATCAATTGCAGGACCCCGCCGACGTCGTCGATGGTCGCGGGGCGGACGCGTTCGAGCTTGTCCGCGGTCACCATGCAGCCCGAACCTTCATGGGTGAACAGTTCGATCAGCAGCGCACCGTCGGTCTTGCGGGTGATGACGTGGGCGCGCGGCACGCCGCCGCGGACGGCCTCCACAGCGTGGGAGAGATAGAGGCGGGTATCGGGCGTCAGTTGAGTCGACGTATCGAGCAGCCGCTGCGCTTCATGCGCCGACAGCTCGGGTGCCGGTTCGTTGTCGGCGTCGTGCACCATTTCATCGGTGAAGAAAATCAGTTTGCTGGCCTTCAGGGCTTGCGCAGTGGCGACGGCGACGTCTTCCGTCGACAGATTGAACACTTCGCCGGTCGGGGAATAACCGATGGGCGAGACGATCACGATGTTGTTGGCGTCGAGGCAGCCGATGATTGCCGGCGCGTCGATCTTGCGGACCATGCCGGTGTGCTGGTAATCGACGCCGTCGCAGACGCCGATCGGCCGCGCGGTGATGAAATTACCCGACACGGTGTTGATCACGCCGCCGGCCATGGGTGTGTTCGGCAAGCCGAGAGACAGCAGCGCATCGATCTCCACGCGTAACAGGCCGACCGCCTCCTTCACGCAATCCAGCGCGACGGGGTCGGTGATGCGCAGCCCCTTGTGATAGGCCGACTTGGCGTTGCGTTGTGCCAGTTGCGATTCGATCTGCGGGCGGGAGCCATGCACCAGCACCAGCCGGATGCCGGCGCTGTGCAACAGATTGAGATCGTGCGCGAGGGCGACGAATTGCCCTTCGTCGACCAATTCGCCGCCGAACGCGACGACAAAGGTGCAGCCGCGAAAGGCGTGGAAGAAAGGGGCGACGGAGCGGAACCAGGATACGAACTTGTCGTCCGGTAGGGCCGGCATATCGTTATGTGCAGAGTCCGAGCGGAACGCTAGTCTACCCGCAAGCGCCCGAGCGTTGCGATGGCGAAGACAAGCGGCGCCGCCGAATGCCTCCGCGCGAGGCGCTCAGCAGTCGCCCCACAACGCCTGGATCGCCGCAAGCGCGGCGAGCGGAGCGGTTTCGGTTCGCAGTATGCGCGGGCCGAAGCGAACAGCCGTGAACCCGGCAGCAAGCGCAAGCATGTGTTCGTCCGGCGCAAGGCCGCCTTCCGGGCCGATGAGCAGCGTGACGCGTTGAGGCACGGGTAGCGCGCGCAGATTGAGTATGCCGTCGGGGGAGAGCAGCAGACGTGGCCCATCTTCCGGCAGGCGGGTGAGCAGATCCGTGAACGCGACGCCCGGCTCCACCGCTGGAATCGTATTGCGCCCGCATTGTTCGCATGCGGCGATCACCACATTCTGCCAATGCATCTGGCGGCGTTCCTGCCGTTCGTTGGACAGGCGCACGATCGAGCGCGAGGTCACCACCGGTTGAATGACCGCCGCGCCAAGTTCGGTCGCCTTCTGCAACACCAGATCCATGCGATCGCTGGCGCAAATGCCCTGCAGGAGTCGAACTTCGAGAGGCGATTCGCGGTCGATTACGGTGTGTCGACCGACCTCGGCAAGCGTGGCGCGCTTGCTGATCAGCGTGAGCGTTGCCTCCCACTCGGTGCCGTCGCCGTTGAAGAATGTGACTGGGTCGCCGACGCGCAGACGCAGCGCCTGTACGTGGCGCGCTGCGCGTTCGGGTAACTCGATGGTCGCGCCGGGCGACAGCGGGCCGTCGTGGTAGAGGCGCGGAATCCGGCCGGTGGTGGAGATGTCGTTCATCAATTCAGAGCGCGGATGCGCGCGTGGTCGCGCGTGCGAGTGCTTGCCGTTAATCTTGTGAATTTTCTGATCGAGTGCCGCAGGGGTGCGAGTGCGGGCTACTGTACCTCAGGCGGACCGGTCTGACGGAGAGAATCCATGGCATTGCAATCATCCAGGGTGTGCGATTTCGGCTGGCGCGCGGTGGATTTCGATTTGCCGGGCGTGGACGGCAGGCGCTATACGCTGGCCGACGTGCGTGGCCGGAACGGGCTGCTCGTCATGTTCATCTGCAATCATTGCCCGTACGTCAAAGCCGTGCGCGAGCGCATCGTACGCGACTGCACGGATTTGACGCCGCTGGGTGTCGGCGCCATTGCCATCAGCGCCAACGATCCGACCGATTATCCGGAGGATTCGTTCGACAACATGCGCCGGGTCGCGCAGGAGGCCGGCTTTTCGTTTCCCTACGTGCTCGATGAAACGCAAGCGGTGGCGAAGGCGTATGGCGCGGTGTGTACGCCCGAGTTCTTTGGTTTCAACGCGCAGCTCGAGCTGCAGTATCACGGCCGTCTGGACGAATCCGGTCGCGAGGCCAAACCGAATGTGCGGCGTGAACTGTATGAGGCGATGCGTCAGATCGCCGCAACCGGTCGCGGGCCGGAAGATCAGGTCGCCGCGATCGGCTGTTCGATCAAATGGATCAAGGAATAGCGTACGAACGTCGCCCGGCTTCCCGTGCGACTATGCCTTCGCGGACTGCTCCGCCACGATGGCGCCGAAGGCGCGATCGATCAACGCTTCCATCTCTTCCACTATGCGGGCTTGGCCTTGTTGCAGCGCCGCCGCCAGGGTCTCCGGCGAGTATTTGCGCGCACCGGCCGTGGACGTGAACAGCAGGATGGTCTGTTTCGGGCTGACCCACGAAAGCTTGCAGCGGACCGGCTCGTCAGCGTCTTCGGTGAATTCCACGATGGCACCCCGCTCCAGGGACTTGGCGGTATGCACCAGCAGATCGTCGACGTCGAATCCGCCGTGCGTCGCATCGGCCGGATCGACTTCGGCATCATCGGATTCCGTGCCCGCTGCGGCCGCAACGGACGGCGTTTCGGCATCGGGTACCGCCGTATCGCCGGAGCGACTCAATGTCTTGGCGTGCCTGACCGCTGCGGTGTGGGTCTGCATCAGCTGGTTGAAAAAAACCTTGCGGGCGTCCGCCGGCATGGCAATGGTGTTCATGCCGTAAAGCAGTCCCCGCATCAGTTGCGGCAGCAAGCCGGCGAGGCGTTGCACGTCAGCGCTCTTCAGCGGCCCCACGCTCCATATCAACGTCTGCGCAATCTCGACCCCTTCGCTCCGTTGCGCCGCGCCCTGATCGTCATCCGAGCGCGCCTGCGCCAGTACGGGCGCCCACCAGTTGTACAGGAATTCGCGTACATAGCCGGGCGTGTGGCGGGTCAGATGACGACGGATTTCGGCGCGCGCCTCGCTTTCGGCCAGTTGCGCCTCTTCCTCCCGGGCGAGCGTGACCTTGGTCGTTTCGACGATGTCGCGCTGTGCGTGCGTCGACGTGCCGATGAGCGCTTCGAGCTGTTCGTGCGCCGCCTCGAACACCGCGAGGTCGTCGGCGAACGCGTTGATCGCCTGGCTGGTAATGGCGCGCAGGCCGGCGAGAAAATCGGACTCCGCGCTGGTGTCGATTTCGGGATCCTGCGCGGCGCTGGCGATGCGATCCATCAGGCGACGCATGGGGTGCTGACGGCGCGCGAAGAAGGTGCGATCCAGCAGCGCGGCTTTCACGGCGATGATCTGCAGGCGCGAGATTTCGGCCTTGACGGTGTCCGGCACATCCTCGTCGTTGAGGATGTAATCGAACACCATGGTCACCAGTTCGATGGTGAGCTGGTCGAGCGGATGGCTTTGGCTGCGCACCTGCTGGTCGAGCGATGCGAGCCAGTCGATCGGAATGGCGTGCGCGCCGGTTACGGCCATATTGGCTTGCAGGGTCGACAGCGTCGACAGCAGCGCCGGCGTGACTGGCGTGTCCATGATCTTGTCGAGGTGGTAGCTGCCGGGGTCGGCGAACATGCGCGCGGCCTGCTGCCGTGCGGCGGGCGGTCCGCTCATCACGCCGGCCAGCAGCGCCGACAGATCGAGCGGCATCGACATTGACATGGCCGGGTTCAGCGGCGCACTCACGCCCATCCCGCTCGCCGGCGCAAGTTGCGAGAGATTCATCATCTGGCTGGTATGCATAGCCTGACTGGTGGCGAGCATCTGGCTGAGCCCCATGGGCTGACTGACATCCAGCCGATCCGCGGCGCGCTGCACATGGTGCTTGATGCGCGGCAGGACATGATGCGCGATCAGATTCTGGTTGACGTCGGCGTAGACCGTGCCGATACCGGTCGCGACGTAAGGCTGCACGGCGGCCAGCAGGGAACGCTTGACGGCGAAGTCGCCCGGAATTTTGGCGCAGGCTTGCTTGAGCGCCTTGAATATGGCGTCGGGAGACAGCGGATTACCCTCATCATCGAGCGATTCGCGTGCCAGCAGATGACCAAAGCGGGCCTGAATGCCGAGCATTTGATCGGGATCGAGCCGGTTTCTTGTTTTGCGCGCGAGTTCGTTGATGGCCAGGTCCTCCTCGATCGTGCTGTCGTCGACGAGCGCGAGGCTGTCGATGTCGAGTTCCTGGGATGCCTTCTGCATCGCGCCTGGAGCGTGCGTACGCTGTTCGTACAGCTCGGCAAAGCAGCGATCGAAGGTTTTCAGGATTTCCTCGCGATGCGCACGTACTTGCGCCATCGCTTCGAGCAGCACCTGCTGTTCGGTGGCATCGGCGGCTTCGCCGGCCAGCGCGAAGAGATCGTTTTCGACCTTGCCGAGCGCCTCGGCGATGATTCCACTCAACTTGTTGCATGCCATCGCCTTGCATTGACTGAGCAGGGCCTTCGCCGCCGCCGGCGGCCGAGCGCTCTCAGCGGGCTGAGCGAATGACGTGTCCATACGCGGGCCTCGAATGTCGCCGGCACGCCGGACAGCCGTAGCCGGCAAGGCGTGCATGCGACTGAAATCGTCTTCAACCGGACCCATCCCACGGTAGACGTAACCGCGGGGCCGGCAATGCGTTCGTGTTGTTCTTGTCTCTGCGCCGACTATGCCATGCGCATAGTCGGACCGGCGGCGAGCGAGACGGGGCCGTGACATTCCGCACAATTTCCGTGTGCGCCGAGAAAAATTCGGATGCCCTTTCGGACTGGCCATTCTGTCCTGGTCATCGCCGAAAAACGGAAGCTTCATGAAATCCGACTGTTATAATCGCCGCCACTTGCGGCACGGGGAAGGAGTCGCGGGTAAAAATCGCCACAGCGCGGTGGGTCTCGAGTAATGAAGGCCGTACGCCGCATCCAATAAGGAAAAAACCTTCCTGCCTACGGGCGTTCTCCGCACGGGAGCATCGAGATGAAACTGTGCCGCTACGGCAAGAACGGATATGAAAAGCCGGGCATGATCGATTCCCAAGGCCAGTTGCGCGACTTGTCGGGAGTGATCCAGCGCATCGATCAGGACACGCTGGCGCCGAGAAATCTGGGCAAACTGGCACGCATCCGTCCCGAGTCGCTGCCGCTGGTCCGTAACGATCCGCGTTTCGGTGTGCCCTACACGGGCATCAGCAAGTTCATTGGCATCGGGTTGAACTACGTTGATCACGCGGCCGAAGCGGGCCTCAACAGGCCGCTCGAGCCGATTGCGTTCATGAAAGCGACCACCGCCATCAGCGGCCCGAACGACGACATCGTCCAGCCGAACGGCTCGACCAAACTGGACTGGGAAGTCGAACTGGGCGTCGTGATCGGTACGCGCGCACGGAACGTCAGCGAAGAAAAGGCGCTTGGCCACGTGGCCGGCTACTGCATCGTCAATGATGTGTCCGAGCGCGGTTGGCAGTTCTCCACCAGTCAGTGGGACAAAGGCAAGGGCGCCGACAGCTTCGGGCCCATCGGCCCCTGGCTCGTCACGACGGACGAGATTTCGGATCCGCAAACGCTGGAATTGATTCTCGACGTCAATGGCGAGCAGATGCAACTGGCCAATACGCGCGATATGATTTTCTCCGTTGCGCACATCGTTTCCCACTTGAGCCGGTACATGACGTTGTTGCCGGGAGATATCATTACCACCGGTACCCCGGCCGGTTCGGGCATGGGACACAAGCCCGAACCGCTTTATTTGAAGCCCGGCGATGTGGTGACGTTGGGCATTCAAGGCCTGGGCGAGCAGCGCCAGAAGGTGGTCGCGGCGCCGCAGAGGTGACAACGCTTGACCGCTGTCAGTCGCGGCGGCTAGATTGGGCAGTGAAGGGTGTTTAAGACACCGATAAAAGGGGTTGGGGGAGCCTGACCCCTTTGTTGTTTCGAAAGCAGGAGCAGAAGCGGAATGCGAGTGGCAGTTCTGGGCGCGGGTGTCGTGGGAACGACAACCGCCTGGTATCTGGCCCGGGCCGGGCATGAAGTTACGGTCATCGAGCGGCAGGGCAGCGCCGCACTGGAAACCAGTTTTGCCAACGGCGGGCAGATCTCGGTCAGTCACGCCGAGCCATGGGCCAACCCCACCGCCCCGGCGAAAATTCTCAAATGGCTGGGCAGGGAAGACGCGCCGCTGCTGTTTCGCTTGCGTGCCGACTGGCGCCAATGGCAGTGGGGGTTGCGGTTCCTGCTGCAGTGCCGCGCCTCGTGTACGCGCGAGAACACACGCCGGTTGCTTGCGCTCGGGCTGTACAGTCGCGCGCAACTCGGCGCGCTGCGGGCGGAAACCGGTATTCACTACGATGAATTGACGCGCGGCATCCTGCATTTCTATACCGACCAGGCGGATTTCGATCTGGCCGTGTCGCAGGCCGCGCTCATGCGCGAATTGGGCTGCCAACGCGAGCTCATGACCCGGGAAGAGTGCGTCGCGATCGAGCCGGCGTTGAAATACGCGGCCGACAAGGTCGTCGGCGCAACGTATACCGCGAGTGACGAATCGGGGGACGCCCGCAAATTCACACAGGCATTGGCATCCCGGGCGGAAGACAGCGGCGTGCGCTTTCGCTACAACTGTCTCATCAAACGGCTCGAGGCCGAGCGGGGGCGCGTCGCCAGTGTTGTGGTGGCGGCCGAAAGCGGCACTGAGGAGGCAATCACCGCAGACGCCTATGTGGTTTGTCTCGCCAGCTATTCGCCGTTGCTGCTGCGACCGTTGCATGTGCCGGCGCCAATTTATCCGGTCAAGGGCTATTCGATCACGTTGCCGCTCGAGCCGGAGGATGAGGCGCCGACCACCAGCCTGACCGATGAAGAGCGCAAGCTGGTGTTCTCGCGTCTGGGAGATCGTCTGCGCGTGGCCGGCACAGCGGAACTGAACGGTTACAGCACGAGCATCAATGTCGTTCGCTGCCAGTCGCTGGTGAAGCGCTGTTTCGAATTATTCCCGCATGCGGGCCAGGCGGAACGTGCCGAATACTGGACCGGGTTGCGTCCCGCCACGCCGAACAATCTGCCGCTTATCGGGCGGACGCGTTATCCGAATCTGTACCTCAACACCGGGCACGGCACGCTCGGATGGACACTTTCCTGCGGCTCGGCGAGTGCGCTGGCCGATCTCATGAGCGATCGACGCCCTGTGCCGAGCTTTCCCTTTCTGACGCACTGAATCGAAAGGCCGCCGAAAGGCGGCCTTTCGTCCCGGTGAATGGCGAGTGCGGCTAGGCTGCGTTGGCGGCTCGCTGAGGAGTCGCCCGTGCCGATACGGTGAGATCGCGTACGTAGTTGGGCAGCGCGAACACGGCATGATGGGTCTGGCCGTTGT
Organism: Nitrosomonadales bacterium; assembly: GCA_036676355.1. Lineage (GTDB taxonomy): Bacteria > Pseudomonadota > Gammaproteobacteria > Burkholderiales > SG8-39 > ZC4RG42. Next base: position 42,613 of record JAKFDA010000018.1, read on the forward strand.
AATACTGCAGCTCGTTCACGCCGCGTCTGGTCAGTCGGCTCTCCACTTCGTCGGCCGACAGTGCCAGCGGATCCAGCGTGCTGGAGCAGCAGGCCATACTCCACAGCGAGCCGTACAGGGGCACGAACACCACGTAGGGCCGCACGATACCGAACACGTTGGCAAGCCGCTCGGTATGCGCGCGTACCCGTTCCGGATCAGCGACGGGCGAGCCCAGATGCAAGGTGAGCGCGCCCCCGGGTGCAAGCGCCTCGGCGCATTGGCGAAAGAACGACTCCTCGTAGAGCGCCGTTGCCGGTCCGATGGGGTCCGGCAGATCGAGCACGATGAGATCGTATTTCTCTCTAGTTTCGGCTACGAACTTGAGGCCATCGCCCAGCACCAGCTTGAGCCGGGGGCTATCGAACGCCCCGCGGTGGATCGATCCAAAATACTGTTTCGCGACATCGATGACCTGTTCATCGAGTTCGACCAGGGTGACCTGCTCGATACTCGGATGCTTGAGCAGTTCCTCGCTGGAGCCGCCGTCGCCGCCGCCGATGACCAGCGCTCTTTTCGGCGCTGCATGTGCGATGGCGGCCGGATGGATGATGTTCTCGTGATAGTAGAACTCGTCCTTCTCCGAGGTCATGAAGCAACCGTCCAGGCTGAACAACTTGCCGAACTGCGGCGAATCGTGGACTTCCATATCCTGAAAGCGCGTGCGTCGTTCGAGCAGTCGCGCCGACGACCGGATGAAATGGCCGTAATCGGGATTGAGATATTCCAGCATCAATTGGCGATCGCGCGGCACGTCATGCCGGACATAGTCCTCGGGTTTGAACAGGCGCATGAGATCGTCGACGACCTGCTTCGCCTTCGAGTCGTTATTCTGCGTGTAATTGCAGACGTAGACGTCCAGGGTGACGGCGTTGAGTTCGGGCCAGGTGTGGATCGCGACATGCGACTCGGCCAGCACGACACAGCCGGTCACGCCGCCAGGCGCCGTCGGATCCGCGTCCGTACCTTGAAATTGATGGAATAGATCCCCGAGTACCGTTAAGCCAGCGCTATTAATGCTGTCGAGGCAGAATCGACGCAACGCGTCGGCATCAGTGAGATGCGCTGCGCTTCCGCGGCAACGGTACAGGTTGGCAACTAGATGCAGACCGTCCAATTCGCATAAATCCTCGTCTGTATGGCCAGAAACGAGATGCGCGCATCTCGCCCGATTCCGCGGCGCCCTGTTGTTGAATTGGATAATGATCCTGTGCCGGCACAAGGTCGACGACAGACAGGGCTGCAGAGAACCGGCGATTTTAAAGCAATCTACGTCAGTGGGCCAGCCCTAATGTTTTCAAGGGCTTTAACCGATTTCCCGCAAACGCCGGATGAGCGCGGAAGTGTCCCATCGTCCGCCGCCCATGTCCTGGATTTCCGCGTAGTAGCCGTCGACCAGGCGCGCCACGCTGAGCGCCGCATCGTTGCGCTTTGCTTCTTCGAGGCAGATGCGCAGATCCTTGCGCATCAAATCGACTGCGAAACCGAAGTCGAAGCGTCCGTCCGCCATGGTCTGGCCGCGATGCTGCATTTGCCAGGAGCCCGCCGCGCCCTGTGAGAGCAGGTCCAGCACCCGCTTCATGTCCAGCCCTTCACGCAGACCGAAATCGATGCCTTCGGCCAGTCCTTGCAATACGCCGGCCACGCAGATCTGGTTGACCATCTTGGTCAGTTGCCCCGCGCCGGACGGCCCCATCCAGGTGGACGCCCGGGCATACGCCGCAAGTACGGGCTTCACCCGTTCGAAGGCGGCTTCATCGCCGCCCGCCATGACGGTGAGCGCCCCGCTTTCGGCGCCGGCTTGCCCGCCGGATACAGGGGCGTCGATGAAATAGAAACCGCGGCGCTGCGCTTCGGCGGCGAGGTCGCGCGCCAGCGCGGCGGAGATGGTGGAATGATCGACGAAAGTGCTGCCGCGCCGCATTGCTTGGAAAGCGCCGTGCTCGCCCAGCGTGATTGCGCGCACATCGGGATCGTCGCTCACTACGGCGAATACGATGTCGGCCCCGTCCGCGGCCTCCATCGGTGTGGCGGCGACGACGCCTGCATGACGGACGGTCCACGCCTCCGCCTTGGCGCGCGTCCGGTTATAGATCTTTATCCGATGCCCGGCGTCGGCCAGATGACCGGCCATCGGCCCGCCCATTACGCCCAGCCCCAAGAATGCTATTTGCAAGTTCTGCATACATTTCTCCAAGTACGAACCTCGTGACCGACCCGGGGTTCGATTATAGAAACGTGCCGTCGCAAAGGCCGTGCAATCGTCCGTCCCGGCCGCCTCGTGCAAAAAGCGCGGCGATACGGGATAATTGCCAGCTTTTCCGGCGTTTCTTCGACGCCCCCTAGACACCCTCATGAATTCATCGGCTGCCGCGCCCGCCCAATCCGCCCGTACCCTGACCAACGAACAACAGCGCGATATGGCCAATGCCATTCGCGCGCTCGCGATGGACGCCGTGCAGGCGGCCAACTCCGGACACCCGGGAATGCCGATGGGCATGGCCGAAATCGCCGTCGCGCTGTGGGGGCGCCATCTGCGCCACAGCCCCGCCAATCCGCACTGGCCCGATCGCGATCGTTTCCTGCTGTCCAACGGCCACGGGTCGATGCTGCTGTATGCATTGTTGCATTTGACCGGTTATGACCTGCCGATGGAAGAGTTGAAGCGCTTCCGCCAGTTCAGGTCCAAGACACCGGGCCATCCGGAAAACTTCGCCACACCCGGCGTCGAAACGACGACCGGCCCGCTCGGGCAGGGATTGGCCAACGGCGTCGGCATGGCGCTCGCCGAGCGTTTGCTCGCGGCGCAGTTCAACCGGCCCGGCCATACCATCGTTGACCATCACACCTATGTCTTCCTCGGTGACGGTTGCCTGATGGAAGGAATCTCGCACGAGGCATGCTCGCTTGCCGGCGTACTGGGGTTGGGCAAACTGATTCTGCTGTACGACGACAACAACATTTCCATCGACGGTCATGTCAACGGCTGGTTCGGAGACGATACGCCGAAGCGTTTCGAAGCCTACGGCTGGCATGTGGTGCGTGATGTCGACGGCCATGATGTCGCGGCGGTGGACACGGCGCTGCACGAAGCGCGCAATGAAACCGATCGGCCGAGCATCATTTGCTGCAAGACGGTGATCGGCAAGGGCTCGCCCAACAAGGCCAACTCGCACGATGTGCATGGCGCGGCGCTCGGTGCGGACGAAGTCGCGGCGACGCGCGCGAACATCGGCTGGGACCATCCGCCGTTCGAAATCCCGCGGCAAGTCTATGAGGCATGGGACGGCCGTGGACGGGGCGCCGCTTTCGAACGTGAGTGGCAGGAGCGTTTTGCCGCGTACGCAAAAGCGCACCCGGAACTTGCGTCCGAATATGAGCGCCGCATGCTGGGCAAGCTGCCGCGGGATTGGAGCGAAATCTGCGCCCGGCTGCTGGAGCAAACCAACGCCAGGGCTCAGACCGTGGCAACACGCAAAGCCTCGCAGCTCGCGCTTGAAGCGTTGGCTGCGGAACTGCCCGAAATGCTGGGCGGTTCGGCCGACCTGACCGGATCGAACCTGACCAACTGGTCCGGTTCCAAATCGATAGATCGCGCGACCGACGGCAATTACATTCATTATGGCGTGCGTGAATTCGGCATGAGCGCCATGATGAACGGCATTTCGCTGCATGGCGGATTCATTCCTTACGGCGGCACGTTCCTGACATTCTCGGACTACGCTCGTAATGCGGTGCGCATGGCCGGGCTGATGCGGTCGCACGCGATTTTCGTCTACACCCACGATTCCATCGGGCTCGGCGAAGACGGCCCGACGCATCAATCGATCGAACACGCGGCATCGCTGCGCCTCATTCCGCAGCTCGATGTGTGGCGACCGAGCGACACGGTGGAATCGGCGCAGGCGTGGATCGCCGCGATCGAACGCAGGGACGGGCCGAGTGCGTTGCTTTTCAGCCGGCAGAATGTCGCGTTTCAGCAGCGCGATGCCCGGGCGATTGCAAACATTCGTCGCGGGGGTTACGTGCTGGCCGATGCGCAGGATTTTCGCGCCATCATTATCGCGACCGGCTCGGAAGTGCCGCTTGCGCTTGGCGCGCAGGAACAGCTCGCCAAGGAAGGACTGGCGGTACGCGTCGTATCGATGCCGAGTACCAACGTGTACGACCGGCAGGATCAGGCGTATCGGGACAGCGTGCTGAAGCCGGGCGTGCGGCGCATCGCGGTCGAGGCGGGCGTCACCGACCTGTGGCGCAAGTATGTGGGATTGGACGGTGCCGTCGTCGGCATCGATCGGTACGGCGAATCCGCACCGGCCGGCGAGCTGTTCAAATACTTCGGCTTTACTGTCGACAATGTAGTGAAAGCGGTGAAGTCGGTTATTGAGTGATGCGGAATTGGAGCGAGTGATGGCAATTCGGGTAGCGATTAACGGTTATGGGCGCATCGGACGGAATATCCTGCGCGCCTTCTACGAAAGTGGCAAAAAACACAACATGCAGATCGTTGCGATCAATGATCTGGGCGACACGCAGACCAACGCGCACCTGACTCGCTACGACACCGCGCACGGCAAGTTTCCGGGCACGATCAGCGTCGAAGGCGAGTACATGGTCGTCAACGGCGATCGTATTCAGGTTTGCGCCAAGCGCAATCCGGCCGAACTGCCGTGGAAGGAATTGAAGGTCGACGTGGTGCTCGAGTGCACGGGCCTCTTCACCAGCAAGGAGAAGGCAAGCGCACATCTGGCGGCGGGCGCGAAGAAGGTCATCATTTCCGCGCCGGGCGGCAAGGATGTCGATGCGACCATCGTGTACGGCGTCAACCACGATGTCCTGAAGGCGTCGCACACCGTCATTTCGAACGCCTCGTGCACGACCAACTGCCTCGCCCCGCTGGTCAAAGTGTTGGATGACGGAATCGGCCTGGTGAACGGCCTGATGACGACCGTGCACGCGTATACCAACGATCAGGTACTGACCGACGTGTATCACAAGGATCTGCGGCGCGCGCGTTCGGCAACCATGTCCATGATTCCAACCAAAACCGGCGCCGCGGCGGCGGTCAGTCTGGTGCTGCCGCATCTGGCGGGCAAGCTCGACGGTTACGCCATTCGCGTTCCGACCATCAACGTATCCCTGGTCGATCTGTCGTTCATCGCCAAGCGCGCGACGACCGTGGAAGAAGTGAACAAGGCGGTCAAGCAGGCGGCCGACGGTGCGTTGAAGGGCGTGCTCGAATACAACACCGATCCGCTGGTCTCGATCGACTTTAACCACAACCCCTCATCCTCGATCTTCGACGCGACCCTCACCAAAGTATCGGAAGGAACGCTGGTCAAAGTCTGCAGTTGGTATGACAACGAATGGGGTTTCAGCAACCGTATGCTGGACACCACCGTTGCGTTGATGAACGCAAAGTAAGTCGCTGTCTCTCGTTGCAACAGAAGGCCGCCTCGATCACCCGTGGTCGAGTCGGCCGCATTCGGGCTCCATCATGCCTATCCTCAAAATGACCGATCTCGACCTGCGCGGCAAGCGGGTGCTGGTGCGCGCGGATCTCAACGTGCCGCAGAACGACGACGGCTCGATCACCGACGACACGCGCATTCGGGCGTCCGTCCCCGGCATTCGTTATGCGCTTGATGCGGGCGCGCGATTGATGGTGACGTCGCACCTGGGCCGCCCGAAAGAGGGCGAGTTCAGGGCGCAGGATTCGCTGGCGCCGGTCGCGCAACGTTTGTCCGAACTACTGGGCGCGCCTGTGCCGCTCAAGCAGAACTGGCTCGATTCGGACGATGTCGCCCCCGCTCCGGGGCAGGTCGTCTTGCTGGAAAACTGTCGGCTAAACAAGGGCGAGAAGAAGAACGACGAAACTCTCGCGCGTCGGATTGCGGCACTGTGCGACGTCTACGTCAACGATGCGTTTGGGGCGGCCCATCGCGCCGAGGCAACGACCTACGGTGTCGCGCAATATGCGCCAATCGCCTGTGCCGGGCCGTTGATGGCGGCCGAGATCGACGCGTTGACCAAGGCGTTGCGTCAGCCCGCGCGGCCGCTCGTTGCGATTGTCGCGGGGTCGAAAGTGTCGACCAAGCTGACTATTCTCGCCGCGCTGGCGGATAAAGTGGATCAGTTGATCGTCGGCGGCGGTATCGCCAACACGTTCATGCTGGCAGCCGGTTTGCCGGTCGGCAAATCGCTTGCCGAAGCAGACCTGGTGGGCGAGGCGAGCAGGATCGTCACGATGCTGAAGACCAAGAACGGCGATGTGCCGATACCCGTCGATGTGGTGTGCGCCAAGGAGTTTGCGGCGACGGCGCTTGCAGAACTCAAGCCGAGCAGTGCGGTTGAAGACGACGATATGATTCTGGACATCGGGCCGCGTACTGCCGCCGCTTTCGCGGAAATTCTCGCCAAAGCAGGAACAATCATTTGGAACGGCCCGGTCGGTGTGTTTGAATTTAACCAGTTCGGCGAAGGCACCAAAGCACTTGCCAATGCAATCGCGGACAGCAAAGCGTTTTCTCTGGCCGGCGGCGGCGACACGCTGGCGGCGATTGCGAAATACGGCGTCACCGATCGTATTTCGTACATTTCGACCGGCGGCGGCGCGTTTCTGGAATTTCTCGAGGGCAAGAAATTGCCGGCGATCGAAATACTCGAACGGCGGGCCGCGACATCGGCGTGAAATCGTACTGATGAATCGAGCGGGCTTGCATGGCGACTCGCGTATTAAAAGCGACGGCCTGCAGGCTCGAAATATATTTTAAAAAACTGATCGAGAAACATATGCTCTCACAGCAAAGCACCCGTCATCATCCGTTCGGACCGGACCGTCCGCGCAGCACCAAAATCGTCGCCACCCTGGGGCCTGCCTCCAGCGACCTCGATACGTTGGAAAAAATGTTCCGCGCCGGTGTCGATGTCGTGCGCATGAATTTTTCTCACGGCACGGCGGAGGACCATGTGAAGCGCGCCGAAACGGTACGCGAAGCCTGCCGCCGTTCCGGCCGCACGGTCGGCATCATGGCCGATCTGCAAGGGCCGAAAATTCGCGTCGGTAAATTCGAGGAAGGGCGCGTTACGCTGCAGACCGGCGCGACCTTCATTCTCGATGCGACCTGCGAAATGGGCGACGAAAACCGCGCCGGGTTGGACTATAAAGGTCTGCCGAATGATGTGCGCGCAGGCGACGTGCTGCTGCTCGACGACGGCAAGATTGTGTTCGATGTCGAAAAAGTCGTCGGTAGCGAGATCCATTCCAAGATCCGGCACGGCGGTGTGCTGTCGAACAACAAAGGCATCAATCGCGTCGGCGGCGGATTGACCGCGCCGACTCTGACGGCAAAGGACATCGAAGACATCCACATTGCGGCGAAGATTCAGGCCGACTATCTGGCGGTGTCGTTCCCCAAGTCCGGCAAAGACATGTTCACGGCGCGCGAAATGCTGCGAGCTGCTGGCGGCGAAGCACTGCTTATCGCCAAGATCGAACGGGCTGAAGCGGTCGAACTTGCCGCTTACGAGGACATCCTGTCCGGATCGGACGGCATCATGGTGGCGCGCGGCGACCTGGCCGTCGAAGTCGGTGATGCGGCCGTACCGGCGCTGCAGAAACGCATGATTCAACTTGCGCGTGAACGCAATAAGCTCACGATCACCGCGACGCAGATGATGGAGTCGATGATCAACAGTCCGGTGCCGACGCGCGCCGAAGTGTCCGACGTCGCGAACGCGGTGCTGGACGGTACCGATGCGGTTATGACTTCGGCGGAAACCGCTGCGGGCAAGTTTCCGGTCGAAACCATTGCCGCCATGAGCCGGGTTTGCATGGAGGCGGAGAAATCGTCGCGCATTTCGTTCGATCGCGATTTTCTCGATCGGGCCTTCACACGTGTGGACCAATCCATCGCCATGGCCGCGTTGTTCACCGCCTATCACCTTAACGTCAAGGCGATCGCGGCGCTGACGCAGTCCGGTTCCACTGCCCTGTGGATGTCGAGGCTCAACAGCGGCGTCCCGATCTATGCGCTGACGTCGGAAACCTCAACGCGCTACCGCGTCAGTCTCTTCCGCGACGTATACCCGCTGACGGTGTCTTATCAGGGTCATGATCGCGAGGCATTGCTGGATGAGGCCGAGCACGTGTTGGTGCAAAACGGCATCGTCGAAGAAGGTGATTTGATTGTCGTCTCCTTCGGTGAGCCTATCGGCACCTCGGGCGGCACCAACACGATGAAAATCGTCCGGGTCGGCGAGCATCGCCAGCCCTGAGGATTTCGGCGGAGGGTCCGGGAGCGAAGCGAAGGGGCCGAAGTCAGAATCGCCCAGGCAGCATCGCCAGCCTTGACTTATTCAATCAAGGAAGCCAGGGCAAAAAAAAGCGCTTCGCGGACGATCCGCGAGGCGCTTTTCCTGTTTGTGGGGGTGCGACCTCAGCTTCTCAGCTTGACGACCACGAGCACGACCAAGGCGATGGCCATAACGGCCAAATAGATATCCAGCCATGACATTTAATAATCCTCCCTCTTTATGCATCGCGGGGCACCCGGACTGCCTGTGCGGCCCTGCGGCTATTTGTGCAGCGGCAGTACTGTAACTCAGCTTCCACGCTGACGTCATGCCGTCGTACGCCTGCGGCCCGACAAAAACCGCAGGCGCGAACGCCCCGCACCTTGTGGTATCGGCACGCCGTCCAGAAGTTCAAGCAGGTCTCGTTAGGGTTGCCGGAAGGACGCCCTGCGGGCGTGAGGCGCATGATTTTTGCACCCGAGCGTGCGACGCGCAGAAGGTGCGCCGCGTGGGCGGCTCAGGGTAAAATTGTGATCTTTTGGTCGCCCTGATTCACCGAATTCCTCGGCGAGTGCCGATCGAGCCAGGTGGCTCGTGTCGGCTTTGCCGAGTCGGACATATGACAAGGAAGCGTCGCTTGCTTGTCCGGATATTCTCTTAAAGGAGTTCGCATCATGAGCCAATCACTCGCCACCGTGGCCCGCGCCATGGTTGCCCGTGGCAAAGGCATTCTCGCAGCCGACGAATCGTCGGGCACGATCGAAAAACGGTTCAATACCATCAGTCTGGAGAGCAATGAAGAGAACCGCCGTGCCTACCGCGACATGCTTTTCAGCGGTAAAGGTATCGGCGAATATATTTCGGGCGTCATCCTGTTCGACGAGACGCTGCGGCAGAAAGCCGCCGACGGTACGCCGTTCGCCGAACTGCTGACCAAAAACGGCATGATTCCGGGCATCAAGGTCGATGCCGGCGCCAAGCCGATGGCACTGTGTTCGGGCGAAACGATCACCGAAGGGCTGGATGGTCTGGTCAAGCGCGTGCAGGAGTATGTCAAGCTCGGCGCCAAGTTTGCCAAGTGGCGCGCCGTCATCGACATCGGCCCGAATATTCCGAGTGCCGCCGCCATCACGGCAAACGCACATGCGCTGGCGCGCTATGCCGCCATCTGCCAGGACAACGGCCTGGTGCCGATCGTCGAGCCGGAAGTACTGATGGACGGCGATCACACCATTGACCGTTGCGAGGAAGTGACCTTGTGGACGCTGCGCGAAGTCTTCGACGCATTGGCCAATCAGCGTGTTGTGCTGGAAGACATGGTGCTCAAGCCGTCAATGGTCATTTCCGGCAAGAAGTGTCCGCAGCAGGCCAGCCCGCGCGAAGTCGCCGAGCGTACCCTGACGACGCTCAAGCGCACGGTTCCCGCCGCCGTGCCCGGCATTGCATTTCTGTCGGGCGGACAGAGCGACGAACTGGCGACCGAGCATCTGAGCCTGATGAATGAATTGGGCGGCGGTCCGTGGACCCTGACATTCTCGTACGGTCGTGCGCTGCAGGCGGCGTCGCTCAAGGCGTGGAACGGCAAGGCAGCCAACGTCGCGGCTGGCCAGGCGGCGCTGCTGCATCGCGCCCACATGAACGGCCTCGCCGCCAAGGGCGAGTACAAACGCGATCTGGAAAAGAAAGCGGCATAGCTGTGTCCGGGTCAGGGAGTATGCTTGCGCTCTGACCCGGTATCGCCTGAGCTTCAATGATCACACGCACGTGAGATCAGCCGGCCTCTCTTACTTACTCATGATGTCTGTACGCTTCGAACTATTCCGCCATGGCCGCACTGCTGCAATCCGATCTTAAAAGTCTGAAATTCCTGCATCGCGGCAAGGTCCGTGATCTTTACGCAGTCGGCGACGACAAGCTCCTGGTCGTGCAGACCGATCGCCTGTCGGCTTTCGATGTGATCCTGGGCCAACCGATTCCCGGCAAGGGACGGGTGCTCACCGCGATGTCGAATTTCTGGTTCAACAAGCTCGGCCACATCATTCCGAATCACATGACCGATATCGATCCCGTTTCGGTGGTCGCGCCGAACGAGCGCGATCAGGTGGCGGGGCGTGCGATCGTGGTGCGCAAGCTGACACCGTTGAAAATCGAGGCGGTCGCGCGGGGCTACATCATCGGATCGGGCTGGAAGGATTATCTGAAGACCGGCAAGGTGTGCGGCATTGCATTGCCGGCCGGGCTGCGTGAGGCAGAGAGGCTGCCGGAGCCCTTATTTACGCCGTCCACCAAGGCGGATGCCGGCACGCATGACGAAAACATCCCCTACGCGGAAGCCGAGCGCATCATCGGCGCCGATCGCGCCGGACAAGTACGCGATGCCACGCTGGCGCTTTATAACGCCGCGGCCGAATATGCTTTGACCAAAGGCATCATCATCGCCGACACGAAATTCGAGTTCGGCGTGGATGAAGCCGGCACCGTGCATCTGATGGACGAAGCGCTGACGCCCGACTCCTCGCGTTTCTGGGATGCGGCGCAATATCGCGTCGGCATCAGTCCGCCTTCGTTCGACAAGCAGATCGTGCGCAACTGGCTGGAACAAAGCGGCTGGAACAAGACGCCGCCGGCACCCGAGGTGCCGCAGGAAGTCCTGCAGCGCACGGCCGAGAAATACAACGAAGTGCTGCAGCGGTTGACCGGCGCGGGCATTGCGCTTTGAGCACAACGCAGTCTTCTGCGGATGTGGCGGAGAACGACGCGACAGCGGTCATCGTCGAGGGCGTCGCGCAGCAACCGCCATCGACCATCGTTGCACCGACGGACGAGTCGATCGCACGTGCCGCCGCAATTCTGAAGGCGGGCGATGTCGTGGCCTTTCCCACCGAGACCGTTTATGGCTTGGGCGCCGATGCGTCGAATCCGGATGCGGTGCGCAAGATCTTCAAGCTCAAGGGACGCCCGGCCGATCATCCGGTCATCGTGCACATCCTCGGCGCCGGGCACATCGATCAATACGCGCGCGATATTCCGGATGTGGCGCGAGCGTTGGCCCAGCGCTTCTGGCCGGGTCCGCTGACGCTGGTTCTGCGGCGCGCCGCCGGTGTGCCGGACGTCGTCACCGGCGGACAGGATACGGTCGGCCTGCGCGCGCCGTCCCATCCCGTTGCGCGCACATTGCTTGAAGCATTCGGCGGCGGCATCGCGGCGCCGTCGGCGAACAAATTCGGTCGCATCAGTCCTACACTTGCCGCGCACGTGGCCGCCGATTTCGGCAATCAGGCACCGCTGATTCTGGATGGTGAAGCGGCGACCATCGGCATCGAATCGACGATCATCGACCTGTCGGGTGACTCGCCGCGGCTGCTGCGTCCCGGCGCCATTACGGCTGCTCAACTGGAAGAAACGCTCGGCGTGCCGTTGGGAAAGGCGGATGCCGACGCGCCACGCGCGTCCGGTACGCTGCCGAAGCATTACGCCCCGAAAGCCGCAGTGCGGCTGGTAAACCGCGTCGAAATGATCGAAGCGCTGTCCTCCAACCGCGGACGTCGGGTTGCCGTCCTCGCGCTCGAGGTCAACGTACCGCGCCTCGCGCAGAATCTGGTGCGGGTCGTGCCGGCGGTGGCGGCGCAATACGCGCACGAACTGTATGCCAATCTGCGCGCGCTGGATGCGACCGGCGCCGACCTCATATTGGTGGAACAGCCGCCGCGGACCGCGGCGTGGGCGGCGGTCAACGACCGGTTGGCGCGCGCCACGCATTCGGTCGGCAAAAACTGAGGCCGAGCGACCAGGAGCGCAAGGGCGCCCTTGTCCGTTCTTGAATCACGAAGCAAGCTGGAAAGACTGCAGTTCGTAGATGAAGCGGTCGCCGGCGCGCATACCGCCACCGCCGCCACGTTTGCCTCCGCCGCTCCGGTCGTAGTATTCCTCCTCGGTCCGCATCCTGGCAAAGGACCGCAGCGCCGGCACGTACCATTCCGTTTCGTAGCGATACATCGTTCCGTACCAGAAGGACTTGTCGCCGAGATTGAGCGAACGCCGCAGTACCAGCGCGTGGAAGCTCCGGTCGGCGACTTGTATGTCCTCCCAGCCTTCGGTATAGAGCGCGGCAGTGACGTAGTTGCGGTTGCCGCCGAGATCGGTGCGGTGCAGGTAGAAGGCATCGCGCCATTTCTTCCCCGCCACGAGCGGAAAGTCGTATTCGCGAAAAGGCGGCTCGCAGCGGCCGATCATCGGGCCATCCTCGCTGAACGTACCGGCCGCTTGCAGGCCGGGCGCTTCGTATCGCGCGTCGTCAATGACGCGTCCATTTTCATCCTGCGTGACGATACGGATGCCGCCTGTGTCAACCGCGGTCACTGCGCGGGTCAGTATGCCGCGCGGGAGGCCGTTGTACCCGTCGGTGCGCCTGTAAATCCAATGATCGCCCACCCGGTACGTCGGCGCGGGAACTTCGGTGAGCTCGTAAACGCCGCGCGGAGCGGGGCGCATTGCGCAGCCGGCGACAGCCAGTGCGCTCGCCGACATGAGAAAGGTTCTGCGATTCATCGTGCTCTCCGTTCAAAACGGACGTTGCGTAGACCGCACGAATCGACGAAGGTGCGCGGCCGGTGTACGGAGCGATTGTGCGAGTAGCGTGCCACGGAGTAAAATCCGGCCGAAATCCGGGGACGTAGCTCAGCTGGGAGAGCGTCGCGTTCGCAATGCGAAGGTCGGGAGTTCGATCCTCCTCGTCTCCACCAATTGATTGAAAGGGTTAGCCTGCGGCTAACCCTTTTTTTTCGTCCTTTTTTCGGTAGCTTGCCGAATGCAGCTCAAACCGCCGAATCTCATCAATGATGCGTCGCATGTGCGGGGCACATTTACGCGTCGATGGCTGTATGGCGGCTGGGTGATGCTTGCATTCGTGGTCGTTTTTTCGCTGATCCCAAGCCCGCCGCAGCTCGACGTGCAGCAGGGCGATAAGCTGCAGCATGTGTCCGCCTATTTCGCCTTGATGTTTTGGTTTGCGCAGGTATACCGCCTCAGACACGAGCGCTTCTGTTTGGCGATGGCGCTCGTTGCCTTGGGCGTCTGTCTGGAATTTCTGCAAGGGATGACCGGCTGGCGCAGTTACGACCCGTTCGATATGGCGGCGAATGCGTCCGGCGCATTGCTCGGCTGGGCCGCCGCGCCTCCACGTGGGCCGGACTTGCACGCCCGCTTGCATGCGCTGCTTGTTTCCAATGACTAGGTCACGCGATCATAGAAGCGATCGAGCGCCTGATTGAACGCGGCGGTCTGCTCGATGTTCGATAAGTGCGCGGCCGACGGGATGATGACGAGTTCGGAGCCTCGTATGGCGTCGTGGATTTCGCGAGCCATGCCGAGCGGCGTGCCGGTGTCCTGATCGCCGACGACGACCAGGGTGGGGCACCGCAACGCTTGTAGCCGGTCGGTGAAGTCGAGTGTTGCAATGGCCTGCCCGCATCCGGCATAGCCCTCCACCGGTGTTGCGCGGATCATGTCGCCGATGCGTTGCATGACGTCCGCGTGCGCTTGTCGGAAGGGCGCGGTGAACCAGCGTTCGAGCGTAGCGTCGACGATGGCGGACATGCCGTTTGCGCGCACCGTGCTTATTCGCTTCGCCCACACGGCTTCGATGTCCGGCGGATAGCGGCTGCTGGTATCGGCCAGTACGAGACTGGATATGCGCAGCGGATGAGCCAGCGCGAAGGCTTGTCCGATCATGCCGCCGAGCGAAAGTCCGACCCAATGTGCGCGCTCGATATGCAACGCGTCGAACAGGGCTGCCACGTCGGCGGCGAAGAGATCGAAGCTGTAGGGGCCGGGCGGAGCGTCGCTGTGGCCGTGCCCTCGGGTGTCGAAGCGCACGACGGTGAATCGTTGCGCCAGCCACGCGGCCTGCGTATCCCACATGCGATGGTCGCACCCCAGCGCATGACTCATCACCAGCCAGGGACCGCCGCCCTCGACAGCGTAGTGCAGATCGATGCCGTTCACACGAACCTTCATGATGAACCCCGCCGAGGCGCCGCTATTCCTTGATACGCATGAGCCGTACGACCTCCGGGATGCGACGCAGCGATTTCATGACGCGTGCAAGATGCAGGCGATTCTGCACCTGGATGGTGAACTGCATGGTGGTATACATGCCGCGTTCTTCGTCCATGCTCACGTTGTCGATGTTGGAATCCGCGTCGGCAATTGCGGCGGCCACTTTGGCCAGCACGCCGCGCTGGTTTGCCGCGACGACACGAAAGCCGACATCGAACGATTTGCCGACATCGCGATCCCACTCGACATCGATCCATTTGTCGGGATCGGTGCGCGCTTTGGCGGCTACCGGACAGTCGGCGGTGTGCACGACCAGGCCTTGCCCCTTCTTGATGAAACCGACAATCGGATCGCCCGGTATGGGACGGCAGCATTTGCCGAACTGGACAGCGATGCCTTCCGAGCCGCGTATCACGATGGAACCGGCCGCTCGTGCCTCGACGGCGGGTTGATCGGCGAGCGTTAGAAGTTGTCGCGCAACGATGGCCGCAAGTCGTTTGCCCAGGCCGATATCGGCGAGAATTTCCTCGCGCGATTTCGCGCTGCTGTCGCGCACCAGCCGTTCCCAGCGATCGGGTGTGATGTCTGCCAGGTTCGTGTACAGGCTTTTCAACGCCTGGCTGAGCAGGCGTTCGCCCAGCGCAGTGGATTCCTCGAGCTGCACCGTTTTGAGGAAGTGCCGGATCTGCGACCGTGCCTTACCGGTTTTGACATACGACAGCCAGGCCGGATTGGGATGTGCGTGGGCAGCGGTGATGATTTCGACTCGATCGCCGTTGCGCAACTCGGTGCGCAACGGCACCAGCTCGTAATTGACCTTGGCCGCGACGCAGCGATTGCCGATATCCGTATGCACGGCGTAGGAAAAGTCGACCGGCGTCGCGCCGCGCGGCAGCGACATGATCTTGCCCGCCGGCGTGAATACATACACCTCGTCCGGGAACAGGTCGACCTTGATGTGCTCGAGGAACTCGGCCGAGTCACCGCTCGCGCTCTGTATCTCCACCAGCGACTGCAGCCACTTGTGGGTGCGTTGCTGTACGTCGGTCAGCGCCGCATCGTCCTCCTTGTACAGCCAGTGCGACGCGACACCGGTTTCGGCGATGTGATGCATCTCGCGCGTGCGGATCTGGACCTCGACCGGCATGCCGAACGGACCGATCAGCGCAGTGTGCAGCGACTGATAACCGTTGACCTTGGGAATGGCGATGTAGTCCTTGAATTTGCCCGGCACCGGTTTGTACAGCCCGTGCAGCGCGCCCAGCGCCACGTAGCATGCGGGCACGTCGTTGACGACGACGCGAAAGCCGTAGATGTCGAGCACTTCGGAAAAGGAAAGCGACTTCTCGACCATCTTTTTGTAGATCGAGTAAATGTGCTTCTCGCGCCCGGTGATGGTTGCGTCGAGCCCGGCGTCTGCAAGCTTCTGTTTGATCGACTCGAGAATTTTATTGACGACCTCGCGCCGATTGCCACGCGCCGCCCTGACCGCTTTAGAAATCGTTCTGTAGCGCAGCGGATAAAGGTGCTTGAACGCCAGTTCCTGCAATTCGCGATACAGCGAATCGAGCCCCAGCCGACTGGCGATCGGCGCGTAGATTTCGATCGTTTCACGCGCGATCCGACGGCGCTTTTCGGCATGCACCGCATCGAGCGTGCGCATATTGTGCAGTCGGTCGGCCAGCTTGATGAGAATGACACGCACGTCGCGCGCCATCGCCAGCAGCATCTTGCGGAAGTTCTCCGCTTGCGCATCCTGCTGGGTCTGGAACTCGATGCGATCGAGTTTGGAAACACCGTCGACCAGTTCGGCCACCGGCTTGCCGAAGCGCTCGCTGATGTCGCTCTTGGAGACTTTTGTATCTTCGACCACGTCGTGCAGCAGCGCCGCCATGAGCGTCTGCGGGTCGAGTTGCCATTGCGAAAGAATCTCGGCCACCGCAATGGGATGGCAGATGTACGGTTCGCCGCTTTTGCGGAACTGCCCTTGGTGCGCCGCGTCGCTGAAGTGATAAGCCTCTTCGATGCGGGTGAGATCGGCCGGCTTGAGATAGCCGGATAGATTGAGTTTCAGTTCGTCGAGAGCCGGTACGGCGCTCATGGCCGCCTCTCGTGGAGTGCGCTCAGGCGCGGCTTTGCCCGACCCACCGACCGCGGCGGCCGGGTGTCGAGGCGGTATGTATTACGTGTGCAACCGTCGTTCAACTCAAGTGTACGCGAGACAGCATTTCCAGCCCCACCTTGCCCCCGGCGATTTCGCGCAATGCGATCACGGTCGGCTTGTCGCGGTTGGTTTCCACCGATGGCGAGCCGCCCTGGGCCAACTGGCGGGCGCGGTATGTCGCTGCGAGTGTCAATTGAAAGCGATTGGGAATCTTTTTGAGGCAATCGTCAACGGTAATACGGGCCATTTCTAATCCTTCATGTTGAAGAGCTCGGGATGACGCGCGCGCTGACGGTCGGTGTCGAGCCGGGACGCGCGCACCACTGCGGCAAGATCGCCGCGTGCGTGCTCGAAGTTATTGTTAATAATAGCATAATCGAACTCTACCGCATGGCTGATTTCGGCGGCTGCGGCAGTCAGTCGACGCTGAATCACGTCCTCTGAATCCTGTGCACGGTTGATCAGGCGGCGACCGAGTTCCTCCAGTGAAGGCGGCAGGATGAAAATGCCGATTGCGCCCGGAAACAGGCGCCGGACCTGCTGCGCACCCTGCCAATCGATCTCCAACACCACATCACGGCCGCTTTCGAGCACGCGGGAGATTTGAGTTTGCGAGGTGGCGTACCAGTTGCCGTGCACCTGCGCACTCTCAAGGAACTCGCCTTCACCCCGCATGCGTTCAAAGGTGGCCGGATCGACGAAGTGGTACTCGCGTCCGTTCACTTCGCCCGGGCGCGGCGCGCGAGTCGTGTAGGAAATGGAGAGCGTGAGCATCGGGTCATCGGCCAGCAGTGCGTTGACCAGCGAGGATTTTCCTGCGCCGGAAGGCGCGGCAACGATGAACAACAGACCTTTCACAGCGTTATCTGCGGAGAGAATGGAAGTCGAATGATACGGAGGACGGGCGTATCTTGTCTCGCGCCGTAGCGACTAGGCGGTAGTACGCGCGTCGGCTGCGTGAACTTTGGCGCGCGTTACTCGAGGTTCTGCACCTGCTCGCGCATCTGTTCGATGAGAAGTTTGAATTCGAGCGCTGCGGACGACAGGTCTTTCGAAACCGATTTGGAACCGAGCGTGTTCGCTTCGCGGTTCAGTTCCTGCATCAGGAAATCGAGCCGTTTGCCGACCGTGCCCCCGCTGCGCAGCACCCGCTCGACTTCTTCAAGATGCGCGGCCAGACGAGACAGTTCTTCGGCGACGTCGATTTTCACGCCGAACACGGCGATTTCCTGCCGGATGCGGTCTTCGTCGGCGCTTGCCAGGACCTCGCGCAACTTCGTCGCGAGCTTTTCCTGATAGGCCGCGAGCGCCTGCGGAATGATGGGTTGAAGCTCCACCAGGCGGGCGCGAATCTTCTCTACGCGCTCGACGATCATGCGTTGCAGCTTGCCGCCCTCGCGCTCGCGCGCCGCGACCAGCTCGGTCAAAGCGGTGTGCATCGATTCCACCGCGACCTCGCGCAGCGCTTCGCCGGTGCTGCTGTCCTCCGTCATGATGCCGGGGAAACGGAGCACATCGACGACACGCAATGGCGCCGCGTCAGGAAGAGCGCGGCGGACGCTATCGGAGAGTTGCGCCAACCGCTTGATCGCCTCGGCATTGAGCGGCGCTTCGATTTGCGCCAGCGTTGCCGGAGTATAGGCCATGCGGCAATCGACCTTGCCGCGTCCGATACGCGCCATAATGAGTTCGCGAAAGGCCGGCTCGACGGCGCGCAGGTCTTCCGTAATGCGGAATTGCACGTCCAGGAAGCGGCTGTTGACGCTGCGTAATTCGAGCATCAGCGTGCCATGGGGAAGCTCGCGAACCACGGTCGCGTAGCCGGTCATGCTTTGAATCATGCGGAGCTTGTCAGGTTGTCGGGGCGTCGCCGCTTTACTTTGACGGGTCAAACACAGACAATCCTGCCCGAAAAAACCGTATCTTATCGCACAGCGGACCTCATGCCATCGCAAGCAAACCAGCCTTTGCCGGATGGCTACCAACTCCACAACTATCGAATAACGAAGGTCCTCTCGTGCGGTGGCTTCTCGATTGTCTATCTTGCACATGACGAGAACGAGCAGCCGGTCGCAATCAAGGAATATCTACCGAGCTCGCTGGCGCTGAGAAACGAAGGAGACGCACTTCCTTCGGTCTCCGAGGAGAATCTCGCCACCTTCCGTTACGGTATGAAGTGTTTTTTCGAAGAAGGCCGCGCCCTGGCGCGGCTCTCGCACCCCAATCTCGTGCGCGTGTTGAATTTCTTCCGCGCCAACGAAACGGTGTACCTGGTGATGCGCTACGAGCGCGGCCGGACGCTGCAGGAGCATATCCAGGCGCGTCGCGGCGCGATGAAGGAAAACTTCATTCGGCGGGTGTTCACCCTGTTGATGAACGGACTACGGGAAGTCCACACCAACAAGCTGCTGCATCTGGACATCAAACCGGCCAACATCTACATCCGCAATGACGGCACGCCGGTGCTGATCGATTTCGGCGCCGCGCGCCAGACGTTGACAACCGAGGGTTTCAAGCTCAACCCGATGTATACGCCGGGCTTTGCCTCTCCGGAGCATTATAAGAAGCGCGATTTGCTCGGGCCGTGGAGCGACATTTATTCGATCGGCGCGAGTCTATTCGCCTGCCTGGCCGGTGCCGCGCCGCAAGCGGCGGATTTGCGTGTGGAGCGCGATCGATATGTATCGGCGGCGAAACTGTTTGCTGGCAAGTATTCGGACCAGTTGCTGGACACCATCGACTGGTGCCTTCAGCTCGATCATTTGCAACGTCCGCAAAGCGTCATGGCGCTGCAGAAGGTGCTGTTGCGCGAGCGCGATCCGGAGGGACCGCGCAAGCGTTCATTCGTGTCGAATTTGCGCGGCACGCTCATGAAGCTGGCGCGTCGCTAGGGTTGGGGAGGGGCTGAGTATGAAGTTCAGCATCTATCAGGAAAGCCGGCAGGGCGCGCGCAAGGCGAATCAGGATCGTGTGGCGTACTGCTACAGCAAGGATTCGCTCTGCATGATCGTCGCCGACGGCATGGGCGGCCACCTGCATGGCGAAGTGGCGGCGCAGATCGCGACACAGTTCATCGCCGAGGCTTTCCAGCGTCAGGCGACGCCTCGTCTGGAAGAACCCTTCCGCTTTCTGCTCGACACGATCATGAACGCGCATCTGGCGATCATCGATTATGCCAACGTGCGCGGCCTGCTGGAGACACCGCGCACGACCATCGTGGCGTGCATCGTGCAGGATGGTCTGGCCTATTGGGCGCACGTCGGCGATTCGCGGCTCTATCTGCTGCGAGACGGACGCATCGAGGCGCAAACCAAGGATCATTCGCGCGTTCAGATGCTGGTCGATACCGGACGCATTCGCGAAGAAGCAGTGGCACAGCATCCGGAACGCAACAAGATTTTTAATTGCCTCGGACAGATGGCGCCGCCGAAGATCGACTTGTCGCGACCGACCGCGCTGCGCCACGGCGATACGCTGCTGTTGTGCAGCGACGGCGTCTGGGGTCCATTAACCGGTCGCCATATCTGTGAAGCGCTGCTCCGCGACGACATCATGGCCGCAGTCCCGAATCTCCTCGACCTGGCCGAAACGCGTGCCGGCCGGGACGGCGATAATCTTTCCGCGCTTGCCATGACTTGGGCGGAAGAACTGCTGGACGATGAAGCGCAATGGATTTCCACCGTAGAAATGGAGCCGAGCGGGTATAGGACGACCGTTGCCCAGTTCGGTCGCAGCAGCCAGAC
The DNA here is from genome assembly GCA_036676355.1 of Nitrosomonadales bacterium. Taxonomy (GTDB): domain Bacteria; phylum Pseudomonadota; class Gammaproteobacteria; order Burkholderiales; family SG8-39; genus ZC4RG42. The sequence goes on from JAKFDA010000018.1 coordinate 62,911, forward strand.
CGGCCAGCCGGATCAGGCTTATCTCAGCGACGAGGAAATCGAGCGCGCGATTTCCGAGATCCGGGTCGCGATCAAGAAACACTCCGGTTGAGTTTATGTCGGGTTGAACCAAATATACCGCGCGGCTGACCAAAAGAAGCGTGCATCGGCTTCGGAGTTGCCGCTTTCCGGCCCGGCCGGAAATGTTTCTTCCTCATCGATCGAACTCCACGACGGCCGCATGCGGCCCGTATCCACCTTCCAGATAGAATTGACATGAATCGACCCAGCGGCCGTTCCGCCCATCAGTTACGCACCGTTCGAATCACCCGCGCCTACACAAAGCACGCCGAAGGCTCGGTGCTGGTGGAATTCGGCGACACCAAAGTACTGTGCACCGCCAGCGTGGAAGAAAAGGTGCCGCCGTTCCTGCGCGATCGCAATCAAGGCTGGCTCACCGCGGAATACGGCATGCTGCCGCGCGCGACACACACGCGTAGCGATCGCGAAGCGGCGCGCGGCAAACAAAGCGGCCGGACACAGGAAATCCAGCGCCTGATCGGACGTTCGCTGCGCGCCGTCATGGATCTGGGCGCACTCGGCCAGCGCACCATTCACATCGACTGCGATGTGCTGCAGGCGGACGGCGGCACGCGCACGGCGAGCATCACCGGTGCGTTCGTCGCAGCGCACGACGCGGTGAGTTTTCTGCTGGACCAGCAAAGCATCGCCGCGTCGCCGATCCGTGATTTCGTCGCCGCGGTATCGGTCGGGATTTATCGGGACGCGCCGGTGCTCGACCTCGATTACGCCGAGGATTCCGACTGCGACACGGACATGAATGTCGTCATGACCGGTAGCGGGGGTTTCGTGGAAGTGCAGGGGACAGCCGAAGGTGCGCCGTTCAGCCGCGTCGAAATGGACGCGTTGATGAGACTGGCGTCGCAGGGTATCGAGCAATTGATTGCCGCGCAGCGTATGGCCTTGGGGCTTTGAATATAGTGTCGACGAATCGCATCGTTCTTGCGTCGAACAACGCCGGCAAGCTGCGTGAGCTGGAACAGATGCTGCGCCCGTTCGGTCTGGCAATCGTACCGCAGGCCGCCCTTGGCATTGCGGAGACGGAGGAGCCGCATCACACCTTTGTGGAAAATGCGCTGGTCAAGGCGCGCCATGCATCACGCCATGCGGGCCTACCGGCGCTGGCCGACGATTCGGGCATCTGCGTTGTCGCGCTCGACGGCGCGCCGGGCGTCCATTCCGCGCGCTTTGCCGGCGAGCCGAAATCCGATCGCCGCAACAACGAAAAACTGATCAAATTATTGCAAGGTCGTCCTGATCGCCGCGCGCACTACTACTGCGTGGTGGTGCTGGTGCGTCATCCTGAAGACCCTGAGCCGTTGATTGCCGAAGGACGCTGGCATGGCGAAATCGTCGACACGCCGCGCGGCGACGGCGGCTTTGGCTACGATCCGCATTTCTTCGTGCGCGAACTCCAGCGCACCGCCGCTGAATTGGAGCCGGCAGAGAAACATGAACTGAGTCATCGCGGCCAGGCGCTGCGACGGCTGATGAGCCTGCTGGGCGAGGCGGCGTGACATGGCGAGCATTGCGCGCATCCAGGACATTTCGCTTGGACCGCGTCTCAACGCACTGCCGCCGTTGTCGCTGTATGTACATCTGCCGTGGTGCGTTCGCAAGTGTCCCTATTGCGATTTCAATTCGCATCCGACGCGTAATGCGATTCCAGAGCGCGAATACGTCGATGCTTTGATCGCAGACCTGGAGCAGGCGCTGCCCGATATCTGGGGTCGGCGCGTGTACACGATTTTTTTCGGCGGCGGCACGCCGAGTCTTTTTTCCGCGCAGGCGATCGAAGAGTTGCTGGGTGCATTCCGCGCGCGGCTGCAACTGTTATCCGATGCGGAGATCACGCTCGAAGCCAATCCGGGCACGTTTGAAGCGGAGAAATTCCGTGACTATCGCGACGCCGGGGTGAACCGCTTGTCGATCGGCATCCAGAGCTTCAATGCCGAACATCTGCGGGCGCTGGGCCGCATTCACGATGCCGACGAGGCGCGTCGCGCGATTGAAATCGCGCAACGCTATTTCGAGAATTACAACCTCGACGTGATGTACGCGCTGCCCGAGCAGACGCTCGATCAGGCGCGAGCCGATGTGCAGGCCGCGATTGCGACAGGCGCACCGCATCTTTCCTTTTATCATCTGACGCTCGAGCCCGGTACGCCCTTTCATCAGGCGCCGCCGCCGGTGCCGGATGACGATGCGTCCGCGGATATTCATGAGCTCGTTGTGGCATCGCTCGAAGCCGCCGGTTACGTGCATTACGAGACGTCGGCCTATGCGAAACCCGGCCGGCAGTGCCGTCATAACCTGAATTACTGGCGCTTCGGCGATTACCTGGGCATCGGCGCAGGCGCGCATTCGAAGCTCTCGTTTCACGACCGCATCGTTCGCCAGGCGCGCTATCGACTGCCGAAGAACTATATGGAGCGTGTCGCGCAGGGCGACGCCGTGCACGAGCGACGGGTGCTGACGCGCAAGGAACTGCCGTTCGAATTCATGCTCAACGCGATGCGCCTGGGCGACGGTTTCGCGGTAAGTGAATTCGTCGAGCGTACGGGTTTGCAGATTGCCGCGGCGGAGGCCGGTTTGCGCGAAGCGGAAGCGAAAGGCTTGATCGAACGCACCTACGAGCGCATTCGACCGAGTGCGCGTGGGCAGCGTTATCTCAACGATTTGCTGGAATTGTTTCTGGAAGACTGACGCAGTGCCCCGAGGGGCTCCGATCAGGGTTCTTTCGCGAGCGGCATCATGAACGGATGCGTCAGTGCGGTTGTCTGGTTTGCCCTCGCTCGTACAGCCATGTGCCGGCGCGTTGGAGCAGGGGCCCCTTTAGGGGATGCGACCGCAATGGCACATGAAGGAACGCGAGATGAATCGGCCCATCATTGCCCGCTGCGGGGTCCACCCATCGATGAAGCCGATGGAACCTGCTCCGCCCTTCGCGGTCCCGCACTCGCGACCATGCTCGGCAGTTAGTCAGGCTTCCTCTACCCAATCGCGCGCAGGCAGAAAGTCGCTGTAGAGCTTCGCTTCGGGCGTGCCCGGTTGCGGTTGCCAGTCGTAACGCCATTTCACCACCGGCGGCAACGACATCAGGATCGATTCGGTGCGACCGCCCGATTGCAATCCGAACAGCGTGCCGCGGTCGTATACCAGGTTGAACTCGACATAACGGCCGCGACGATAGGCCTGGAAGTCGCGCTCGCGCTCGCCGTATTCAATGGCACAGCGGCGCTCGACGATCGGCACGTAGGCATTCAGAAAGGCATCGCCGACGCTGCGTACGAGCGCAAAGCAGGTGTCGAAATCGGGCGTATTCAGATCGTCGAAGAAAATTCCGCCGATGCCGCGCGCTTCGTTGCGATGCTTGAGAAAAAAATACTTGTCGCACCAGTCCTTGAAACGCGGGTAGTGCGCCGCACCGAACGGATCGAGCGCCTCTTCGCAGACGCGATGAAAATGCACGGCGTCTTCCTCGAAACCGTAGTAGGGCGTGAGATCCATGCCGCCGCCGAACCACCAGATCGGCGACGCGTCCGGATCGTCCGCTTTGGTGGCGAGCAGGAAGCGCACGTTCATATGCACGGTCGGCACATAGGGATTGCGGGGGTGCATCACCAGCGAGACGCCCATCGCCTCGAAGCCGCGTCCGGCGAGTTCCGGTCGTGCCGCCGTGGCCGACGGCGGCAGTCCGCCGCCGTAAACGTGCGAGTAGTTGACGCCGCCGCGTTCGAATAGTGCGCCGTCTTCAATCAGGCGACTGCGGCCGCCGCCGCCTTCCTCGCGCGTCCAGCTATCGGTGCGGAAACTGCCGCCGTCGAGTCGCTCGAATTCGGCGACGATGCCGTCCTGCAGACCGGTGAAGTACTCGCGTGTGGCGTTGATATCGATCATTGGAGAATCTTTGATTAAGTACCGAGGATGGTCGCGAGTGCGGGCCCGCGAAGGGCGGAGCAGGTTCCATCGGTCATGTTGATGGAGGTCGACCCCGGAGCGGGCTGGGATGTGCCGCTCATCCGCGTTCCATTATGTGCCTCTGCGGTCGCATCCCCAAAGGGGCCCCTGCTCCGCGCGGCGGCACATGCTGTACGAGCGAAGGCAAAGCAATCAATCGCTTAAGCAACAAGCGCTGGCGACGATTTCGATCAATTAACCTTAATCAGAGCTTCCTTAGCGCTTGGCTCCGCGTGCGGCGATGGCGCGATAGCCGATATCGCGGCGCAACTGCATGCCGTCGAAATGAATGTCATCGACGATCTGGTAGGCGCGCGCCTTGGCCATCTTGATACTGTCGCCGAGCGCGGTCACGCACAGCACGCGACCGCCGGCGGTCTGCACTTTCCCGTCGACCAGTGCGGTGCCGGCGTGGAAAACACGAAAGTCGCCGGTGTTGCCATTGTCGACCGCCGGCAGACCGTTGATCACATCGCCCTTGCGCGGCGCTTCCGGATAGTCGGCGGCGGCAAGCACTACACCCAACGCCGCGCGCCGATCCCAGGTCGCTTCGGCAACGTCGAGCTTGCCGTCGACGGCTTGTTCGAGCAATTCGTACAGGTCGCTTTTGAGGCGCAGCAGGATCGGTTGCGTTTCCGGATCGCCAAGACGGCAGTTGTATTCCAGCACTTTGGGGTCGCCGTGTGCATCGATCATCAACCCGGCGTAGAGAAAGCCGGTATAGGGCAGGCCCTCCGCTTTCATGCCGCGAATTGTGGGCAGAATGATCTCGCGCACGACGCGGGCATGCAGCGCCGGCGTGATGATCGGCGCCGGCGAATACGCGCCCATGCCGCCGGTGTTCGGACCTTCGTCGCCGTCCTTCAGGCGCTTGTGGTCCTGGCTGGTCGCAAGCGGCAGGATGTGCTCGCCGTCTGCCAGGACGATAAAGCTTGCTTCTTCGCCTTCGAGAAACTCTTCGATCACCACTCGCGCCCCGGCGTCGCCCATGCTGTTATCCACCAGCATACGGTCGATCGCCTCGTGCGCCTCTGCCGCATTCATTGCGACCACGACGCCTTTACCGGCGGCCAGCCCATCGGCCTTGATGACGATAGGCGCCCCTTGCTGATCCACGTAGGCGTGAGCGGCCGGTGCATCACTGAACGTCGCATAACCGGCCGTGGGGATGTTGTGCCGCACTAGAAACTGCTTGGCGAAATCCTTCGAACTCTCGAGCTGTGCGGCTTTTTGCGTCGGACCGAAAATGCGCAGGCCGCGCGAGCGGAACAGATCGACCACGCCTGCCGCAAGCGGCGCCTCGGGGCCGACCACCGTCAGATGAATTTTTTCGCGCTCGGCGAAATCGGCCAGTTCGTCCAGCGCGGTGATGGGCAGATTTTCGAGGCCGTTTTCCAGCGCGGTGCCCGCGTTGCCGGGTGCAACGTAAACCATTTGTACGCGCGGACTCTGGGCGAGCCGCCAGGCGATCGCGTGCTCGCGACCGCCGCTACCGATAACCAGTAGTTTCATTCGTAACAACGCTCTGATGAGGTTTCCCGATCCGGATGATCGCGTATTCAGTCGAATGCATTCCCAATGTCCCTCGACCGTCGCACTGTCGCGACGGGACGCTCAATGGCGAAAGTGTCGCACGCCGGTGACGATCATGGCGAGCCCTTGCTCATCGGCCGCAGCGATGACTTCATCATCGCGCAGGCTGCCGCCGGGATGGATGATGGCCGTCGCCCCCGCCTGTGCCGCCACATCGACGCCATCGCGGAAGGGGAAGAACGCATCCGACGCCACCACCGAATCCATCAGCGACAGCCCGGCATTCTGGGCTTTGATGGCAGCGATGCGTGCGCTATCGACGCGGCTCATCTGACCGGCGCCGATGCCGACGGTGCGACCCCCCTTGCCGTACACGATGGCGTTCGATTTGACGTGCTTTGCCACGCGCCAGGCAAATAACAGATCTTCCATTTCGGCCGCAGTCGGTGCGCGCTTGCTGACCACCTTGAAGCCGGCTGTCTCGTTGGTTGGCGCATCGGGTGTCTGCACCAGCAGGCCGCCGCCCACCCGTTTGAAGTCGTAACGTGGCACCGCGTTGCCCATCGGCACTTGCAACACACGAACGTTGGTTTTCGCGCCAAGCAGTTCCAGCGCATCAGGCGCGAATTCGGGCGCAATCAAAACTTCGACGAACTGCTGTGTGACCGCAGCCGCGGCCCGGGCATCGAGCGTGCGGTTGAAAGCGATGATGCCGCCGAACGCCGAACTCGGATCGCACGCATGGGCCCGTTCGTAAGCGGTCGCCAGATCGCCGGCTTGCGCGACACCGCATGGGTTGGCGTGCTTGATGATGGCGCAGGCCGGCGCGTCGAAACTCTTGACGCATTCCCACGCCGCTTCAGCATCTGCGATGTTGTTGTACGACAGTTCCTTGCCTTGCAACTGGGTGTAGCGGGCGAGGCTGCCTTCCGGCGCAGCCGTATCGCGATAGAACGCGGCGGCCTGGTGCGGATTTTCGCCGTAACGCATCGATTGCGCGAGTTCCCACTGCAGCGACAAGGTTCGCGGAAACAGCCCTGGCCGATCGTGCTCGTCCAGGCTGGTCAGATAGTTTGCGATCGCGCCATCGTAGGCTGCCGTATGGGCGAAAGCTTTCTTTGCCAGTGCGAATCGGGTCGATGCGCTGACGGCGCCTTGATTCTGCTGTAACTCCGCGAGTACGCGCGCGTAGTCGGCCGGATCGGTGACCACTGCCACGCCGCCATAGTTTTTCGCCGCGGCACGCACCATCGAAGGTCCGCCGATATCGATGTTTTCGATCGCCTCGTCAAGCGTGCAACCCGGCTTGCCGATGGTCTGCGTGAACGGATAGAGGTTCACCACGACAAGGTCGATCGGTTCCGTTCCGACTGCGGCAATGGCTTGCATGTGCTCGGTGCGATCGCGGCGAGCGAGGATGCCGCCGTGGATTTTCGGATGCAGAGTCTTGACGCGGCCGTCGAGCATTTCCGGATAGGCCGTGTACTGTGCGACTTCGGTGACCGGAATGCCCGTTTGCGTCAGCAATTGCGCGGTGCCGCCGGTGGAAAGTATCGCGACACCGAGTTCATGCAGCGCGCGCGAAAAATCGGCGATGCCGCTTTTGTCCGATACGCTGATGAGTGCGCGCCGCACCGAGATATTCATGATGGTTCTAAGTAAGCTTTGATTAAGATTGTTTGATCAAGGCGGTCGCCGGTTCATTTCGCATAAGCGATTGATGCTTTGTCCTCGCTCGTACAGCTTCGCGCACTCGCGACCATCCTCGGCACTTAATCAGGCATTCCCTAATCGAAAAAAGTGAACGATGCGGCGCGAGGGCGGAAACGATGTGCTCGCCGGGCGGCGAGCCCGGCCCGTGCGCTAGAACTTGATCTTGTATTGCTGAATTTTCTTACGCAATGTGTTGCGGTTGATGCCGAGCATCTCCGCTGCGATGGTCTGGTTGCCGTCCGCGCGAGTCAGAATGGTTTCCAGCATCGGTTTTTCGACGTTCTTCAGCACCATTTCATAAACCGAGCGTGGCTTCTCGCCGTCCAGATCCTTGAAATAGCGTTCCAGCGACTTACGCACGCAATCGCTGAGCTCGCTGGTCTGTTTCATGCAGCCTCCTCCAAAGCTTCCTCGTACTGCAATCGCTGATCCTGTTCTTCGAGTTCGGTGAGGAAGCGATCGACCGCCGCGAACTGTTCGTCGCAGGTGGCCAACTGATTCATCGCGCGTCGAAACGCTGCCGAACCGTGCAGGCCTTTGGTGTACCAAGAAATGTGCTTGCGCGCCACCTTCACGCCGGTTTCACTGCCATAGAACGCATACAAATCGTGCAGATGTTCGATGAGCACTGCGCGAATTTCCGACACCAGCGGCGGTGGTAATGTGGCGCCGGTCTGCAGGTAGTGTTCGATTTCGCGAAAGATCCACGGTCGGCCCTGCGCAGCGCGGCCGATCATGATGCCGTCCGCGCCCGTGTATTCGAGTACCCGGCTAGCTTCTTCGGGGGTGGTGATGTCGCCGTTGGCGATCACGGGCAGCCGCGTCGCCTGTTTGACTGCACGAATGGTGTCGTACTCGGCGTGACCGCTGTATCCGCAGGCGCGCGTGCGGCCGTGGATCGAAATCAATTGTATGCCGGACTCTTCGGCGATTTTCGCAACGCTGAGCGCGTTCTTGTTCTCTTTGTCCCAGCCGGTGCGGAATTTCAGCGTCACCGGCACATCGACTGCGCCGACTACCGCGTCGAGAATGCGTGCGACCAGCGGCTCGTCTTTCATCAACGCCGAGCCTGCCATCACGTTGCAAATTTTCTTGGCCGGGCACCCCATGTTGATATCGATGATCTGCGCGCCCTGGTCGACGTTGTAGCGCGCGGCGTCCGCCATCATTTGCGGATCGGCACCGGCGATCTGCACCGAAATCGGCGACACTTCCCCTTCATGATTCGCGCGGCGCTTGGTCTTTTCGCTGCCCCATAGCAGCGAATTGGAAGAGACCATCTCGGATACGGCGAGTCCCGCGCCGAAACGCTTGCATAACTGACGGAAAGGTCTATCCGTCACACCTGCCATGGGCGCGACGAAAAGATTGTTCCGCAGCATGTGCGCGCCGATTTGCATGAATGGGTGAGAAAGGGAAGGCCGTTCAAAGGGAGGGCGATTCTACCTCCAATCCAAAAGTGGCGGAAATCGCCTTTTCCTAAGGAATCGCAAGGAAAGTTCGGATTAAATTCATTCGGCAGAAGCGTCGCACGTTCGACGCGGCTAAGACATTGTTTTGCCGCGCTCTCACACATGTTCTTCGTCGTCGCCGTAGCTCGAGCGATCGTGTTTACGGTAGCGCGCGCAGTCCGTACATCATGCGCCGTGCGAAAAAACGCCGCGCCGGAGGTAGCACGTCGAACGCGGCGAGCGCGACGCCGCGTATTGCGCGCATTGCGGCGTCGTCATTCGAGAAGACGCGGATAAGCGCGTCCGTAATGCCGATAGCGGCGCCGCGATCGTGGCGACGCTGTGCGCGATACGCGGCCAGGAATTCCGCACCGCCGATCTGTGTCTGCGGTGTGTCGCGTAACAGCGATGCGAGTTCATAAGCATCGCGCAGGCCGAGGTTGAGCCCCTGGCCGGCAACCGGATGTAAAGTCTGTGCGGCATTGCCGACCACGATGGCGCGTGCAGCGGCAATGCTGTCGCTATGAAAACGCAAACGCAGGGGCACACTTGCGCGATCGCTCACTTCGGTGAAGCGGCCCAGCCGGTCGCCGAAACGCGCATGCAATCGTTGGAGAAACAAATCATCAGGCAAGGCAAGCAGGGGCGCCGCATTGATGCCGGCGACAGTCCACACCAGCGCATAGCGATCGGCAAATGGCAGCAGCGCAAGCGGGCCCTCCGGCGTGAAGCGTTCCCAGGCGCGCGCAGCGGGCGCCGCTTCGGTACGTACCACCGCTACGATGGCCGATTGTCCATAGTCCCGCATGGCAAGATCGTCGCCGGCGGATTGCCCGCCGTCGGCCAGCACCAACAATCGTGCTTGCATTGTCACACCGTCGTCGAGCGTTGCAGTTACCGTGTCCGCTGTCGATTGCCATTTCAAAACACGGCCCGCTACGTGCTCGGCGGCGATGCGCTGCTTCAGTTGCGCGGCGAGGGCGCCGAGGTTGACGACGTAGCCCAGCGCCGGGACATCCAGATCCGTATTCGAGATTTGCGTGCGGCCGAAGCCGCCGGTCTGAGAAACGTGGATCGTTTCGATCGGTGTGGCGAGCGCGCTGTCGAACGCATCAAGCCGTTCGAGAATCAGACGGCTGCCATATGACAGCGCCACAGGCCGCAAACTCTCGGCGCGACGTTCCGCCGGCTCGACCAGCCTGACATCGAGCCCACTGCCGCGTAGTGCGAGGGCGAGCGCCGCGCCGACCGGCCCGCCGCCGGCAATGAGGATGTCGCAGGCATTCATCGCAAGGATTTGGGGAAGATGCGATTACGCCGCATCGCGCATGACCGCTTCGATGTCTGCGACGCTTTTAGGCGCTTCATGGGTGATCACTTCGCACCCGTCCACATTGACCAGCACGTCGTCTTCGATGCGAATCCCGATGTTCCAGTATTGTTCCGGCACGCCATCGGCCGGACGCACATAACAACCCGGCTCGACTGTCAGCATCATGCCGGGCTGCAACGGCCGCCACTCACCGTTTTCCTTGTATTCGCCGGCGTCGTGCACATCGAGACCGAGCCAGTGGCCGGTGCGATGCATGTAAAACTGCTTATAGCTTTCCTGTTCCAGCACCGCGTCGAGTGAACCTTTGCACAGGCCCAGGTCGACGAAACCCTGTGCCAGCACACGAACCGCCGCTTCGTGCGGCTCGTTCCAGTGGGAGCCGGGCCGGGTGACGTCGATTGCGGCGGCCTGCGCGGCCAACACCAGTTCGTAAAGCGCGCGCTGCGGACCGCTGAAACGACCGTTCACCGGAAAGGTGCGGGTGATGTCCGAGGCATAACCGTCGAGCTCGCAACCAGCATCGATCAGCAACAGATCGCCGTCTTTCAGAGGCTGATCGTTGTCGCGATAGTGCAGCACGCAGGCGTTCGCACCGCCCGCCACAATCGGCCAGTAAGCTGGGAACTGCGAGCCGTGGCGTCGGAATTCATGCATCAGTTCGGCTTCGATTTCGTATTCCATGCGTCCCGGACGCGTGGTGCGCATGGCGCGCCGATGCGCACCGGCCGAAATCGTCGCCGCACGACGCATCACCCCGCATTCATAGGCGTCCTTGCGCAAGCGCATTTCGTCGAGTGGGGCGCGCAGATCGTGAATCGCGGTCGGCGCGGTCGTGCCGGTACGGGTCATGGCGCGCACGCGATTCAACCAGCCGAGAATGCGCGCATCCCAGTTCGTGTCCATGCCGGGCGCGAAATACAGGGCGGGCTGATCGGTCATCAACTCGACGACGACCTCGTCCAGGGCGCTGAAAGGATGTGCTGCGTCAAAACCGTAGCGCTCGCGCGCCGCGTCCGGACCGTGGCGAAAGCCTTCCCATAACTCGCGCTCCGCATGCTTTTCGCGACAAAACAGAATCGAGCGTGGTTCCGCGCCGGCAATCAGCACGAGCACGGCTTCCGGCTCGGTAAAAGCACTCAGATAGTAGAAGTAGCTGTCGAAGCGATAGGGGTAGTCGCTGTCCCGATTACGGATGTGTTCCGGCGCGGTGGGAATGATCGCAATGCCGTTTTGCATGGTTTGCAGGAGCGCGTTGCGGCGGGCGCGAAACGGGGCGATATCGGGAAGCGGCATGATTCATTTCGGCGAAGACGGTCACTGCGATTGTCACCCGCCTGAGCGGTGCAATCAAGGAAGCGCGTTTAACGCTCAGCGTGCGTCACGGCGCAGTTCGGCGTCGATCAGCGCGAGGCGCTCCGGCGTGCCGATGTCGCGCCAGACGCCGGCATGGTGTTCGCCACTGACACGCTCGCGATCGCATTCGGCGCGCAGTAAGGGCGCCAGACCCGCCTTGGTGCCTGGACGGATGCCGTCGAACAGCTCGGGGCGATAAAGGCCGATGCCGCTGAACGTCAGCATGCGGGCGCCGGTGTTATGCACGCGGTCATCGTGGAGGTCGAAGTCGCCGCGCGGATGCTGCTGAGGGTTGTCGACGAGCACAAGGTGGGCG
>JAKFDA010000019.1:0-25017 GCA_036676355.1 Nitrosomonadales bacterium
GCTTGAGAATACCAGCCAGCCCCTCAACAAATCCCCCAAAGGGAATCCCCAAAGAACCAGCCGGCCGCCTCCAAACTCCACCCAGCACCCACACCTATCGGCTGTTAGTTTTTAAAGAACGATTTTCGTGTTCGCCGCGTTGTTCTGCAGCAACGAAGCCGCGCATTATATAGGGCCAGAAACTTCCGTCAACACTTTGCGCGAAACATTTTTGTGATTGCTCCAAAAGCGCATTCGTTCAACGTAAATCTCTACAACAAACGCGCCTCTATTCGGCGCGCATAACAAGGGTCGCCCGCTCGCAGCACAACCGACACACGCAACATTGCGAGGCTTGCACAAACAGCGCGCATTCGTTGCGGCACGCGTGCACGCTATCGTAACCGGACAAACGCAAATGCTGCTTTCTTTGAAGCAGCGCGGCGTTGCGCCACAATGCTTTCGCTAAACGTCATCGCCAGCAAAGAATCGCATGTCTCGCCCTATCACACCGACCGATCGTCCACCCCACGCGCCCGAGGCGAGCCTTGCGCAACGTTTGCTCGGCGATCTCCACGTCACCGGCTTGTTCTGGTATCGCCTGCATCGCTGGGCCGTCAAGACCATCCCTGCGTGGCTGCTCCCGCCGATCCTCAATGTTTTCACGCTGTTTTTCTTCCTCACCATATTTAAGATTCGCGCAGCGATTGCTGCGAATCTGGACGCCGTACTCGGCCCGACGAACTGGTTCGAACGGCAACATCGCATCTGGCGAACAATGCACAACTTCGCCTGGTGCCTCACCGAACGCTATGAGCGGTTCGTCACCGACCGCGACTTCGAAGTCGTGTGCGAAGCGATGGAGCACTGGCATGCCGTCTGCGGAAAAAGTCATGGTTTCGTGATGGTGACGGCGCATCTGGGCCTCTATGAAGTCGGCTCGATGTTGCCGGCAGGCAAAGACACGCCGCACGTACATCTCGTGCGTGAACCGGAAGTCGATGCGCGCGCGCAAGCCTTCGTCAAGGAAAGCGTGGCGGCTGTAGAAAACACGCACTACACAATGCATTTTCAAACCGGCGATCCATTGTTCGCCCTGAATCTGGCGCAGGCGCTCGACCGCGGTGAAGTGGTCGCCATCCAGGGCGATCGTCCGCGCGCCGGCGGCAAGACCGTTACGGCGACACTGTTCGGTCGCGATTTCACGTTGCCGGCGGGGCCCGCCGTACTGTCGCGAACGGTGGGTGTGCCGATGATTCCTATATTCGCGATCCGCGAAGGGCGCAGACGTTTTCGGCTGGTGTTTCGCCCTCCGATCAACGCACCGCGCACCCGCGATCGCGATGAGGACTTGCGTCTTGCGACGATTCAGCTGGCGCGTGAAATCGAATACGGCATTCGGCGCGCGCCCTATCAGTGGTTCGTGTTTCGGGCGCTATGGCCCGACCACAATGCGGACTCCTCACGCGTCGGCGAGGAACGTTCCGATACCGCCTCGTAGCACCGGCTGGTTCCGGTAAAAGGCTTCCACCGCATACGTGCTAAGCGGCAGTTCTACGGATTGCAATCGCACGACGACAATCAACGGCGCATCGGCCGGAATAGTCGCAGCGGCGAGTTCGACATTACGCAAGCGGACCAGATAGCCATTGGATGCGGCTTTGCGTCCTCCCGCGCCGATGCGCCGTAACGCTTCTCCGACTGCCGCAGCTTGCGCTGCCGCTTCAATCGCCACGATTGCGGGGGCGGCGCCTTCCCGCACAAGCGGGCACGCCGATGGAATCGACGCTTCGCAGACGATATGTTTATCCGTGTAAGTCAGAACGCGATCCACAAAACGCATCGGCGATCGATGCGGCAACAGCGTTTCGATGGGAGGATGGTCGCTTTCCATCATCAAAACCGGGACGCTGCTGTCCCAGTTGGATAGAGACTTGCTTAGTGTCAGTTCTCCGTTCGTCACGATCGTCGCGTCATGTTTCAACTCGAAACGCACTCGACCATCTGCCGCAGCCCGCGTCGCGAGAAGCAGTTCTTCGCCGGGGAGCACGAGCCGTCGCAAGCGCAGATGGTGAACTGCGCTGAGCGCACAGTCTCCGGCGCGACACGCGATCGCCTGAGCGGCGAGCGCGATCTGCGTCACCCCGGGCAACACCGGCCGGCCGGGGAAATGCCCCTCGAAATAGCCCGCGGACGGCAACAGCCTTTCCATGCTAGACAGGCTTTGCGGAGATCCCCGCAACGACAAACCCCGAAATAACGTCGCGGATCTTCGCGATATCCGGCAGGAAACGAATGTCTTTGAAACCGTTCACTTGCAGCGCCGTCCGCCATTGCTCCGGCGTCAGGAAACCACCGTTCGGACGCCACCCTGGAACCAAAACCGGCGAGCGAAAGGATTCGAGCAAATTAAAAACGAACTCAACATATATCGGCCGGCTCTCGAACGGCCGCACACATTCCGAAATAACCAACGTTCCGTTCGGCGCCAGCGCCGTACGAACCTCAGCCAATGTCGTGGCGAGATCGTGCGCGACATGCAACACATTTACACCATAGATCACCGTGCAACTTGCCGGCGCAATGCCCGCATTCGAAAACGGCTGGTCGATATCCAGCTTGGCGAAACTGAACGGCGCGTCGGGGAACGCGAATCGCAACATTTTCTGCGCACGGCGCAGGAAGATTCCGGAGATGTCCGTGAAGTGGTATGCGCCCACGTCGCGCGTCCGCTGAGACGCTTCGAGGCGACGCCATACCGCGTGCGCACCGCCGCCCTGACCGCCACCGATTTCGAGTATCGAATTGGCGGCGCCGTCCAGATGCTGCTCAATCAGAATTGCGCCGATCGAATTCGCAATCGCATAAAGCGGATTGGCATTGGAAAAATAGTCGCTCCACGCGTCGAGCGTATCCGGACCGAACAGCGCCTGCTCGCCGGCAAGTTCGCCGCGCAGTACCGCCGGATAGCATTCGGCCGCAAGTGCGGCGATCCGGTAGGAGGGCAGACACCGTGCATCGAGCGCTTCCTGCTCTCGCAACAATTTGCTCGGATCATCGATATCGCCGGTTGCAACGCAGTAGCGGACTGCACCGTCTTGCTTGAAGCGCTGTACACGTCCGGCCTCGGCGAGAATCTCCAGCAGCCAGCGAACCGGCACGTGCGCCGCAGCGCCATTCAAGCCCGCCGCAAGGATCGCCTCGTCAAGGGTACGGGGCTGCGCTAGCACTCGATCCAGCGCGCTTGCGACAAGAACTTGTTCAGCCAGTGCCACGGTGTAGCGTTCGATCAGACCACACGACTGCACGAACGATTCATCGAGCAGCGGCAACAGCACCGACGGCAGCGCCGACTCGATACCATCCTGCCGCGTTGAAAGCGCTTTCATGCTGTTCAGGAATAGTGGCTCAGGGTTCGTGAACGACTGCGGTTGCAGGCTCCGGCATCACGCGCGGCGGCGCTACGCGCACAGGATCACACACCAGTGGTTTACCCAAGATACTGCGCATCAGCCCCGGTAAATCGAGGGCGCGTGAGAATAATTTGATCGTGATCATGCGCGCAATCCGCGCGATGTCGACCACCGGCCTGAAATGGCTCGGGCGTGCTGTGGTCTCATAAATGGCGGCAATCGGCAACGCGACAATCGGCGATCCCGCACGGCCGGCATCAATCAGGATTTCGCTTTCGAAAACGAAACCATGCCGTGGTTTGTGACCGGCCTTCGTTCGACTAAGCACTGTCGCGGGATAAAGGCGAAATCCGCATTGACTGTCGATGATTGCCTGTCCGGCCGCCCAGGCGATCCAGAAATTGGCAAAGCGGTTTGCGCGATAGCGCGCAGGCGGAATGGCTTTCTTGGCGTGCAGCCTGGAGCCCACCACGAGCGCATCGGGATAACGCCGCGAACACTCGATAAAGCGCGGTATTTCGACCGGATCATGTTGGCCATCCGCATCGAGCGTAATGATCCAGCGCGCGCCGTCCTGCAGCGCGCACTGCATACCCAACCACAGAGCGGCCGCTTTACCTTTGTTGTGGGTGTTGCGCAACACGAGCAAAGGCAATCCCGTCAGTTGATCGGCAGTGCCGTCGTTTGAGCCGTCGTCGATAACGATAACGCGATGACTATGCGCCACGACGCGCTCGGCAACCGCACGAATCGTGCGCGCCTCGTTGTAGGCGGGAATCAATACGACAACATCCGACCGAATCATTGACTAAACCATTCCACCGTTGATGCCGATCTCTTGACCGGTAATGTAAGCGGCGCGCTCGGAACAGAGAAACGCGACCAGTTGCGCGACCTCCTCCGGCTTGCCGGCGCGATTCATCGGTACGGTCGCCTTGATGGTTTGCGCATCGAACACATCTCGCGTTGCCGTCGAATCGATAATGCCCGGCGATACCGCGTTCACCGTCACGCCCCGGGATGCTACTTCGCGCGCGAGAGATTTCGTGGCACCGACAAGTCCCGCCTTGGCTGCCGCGTAATTCGTCTGGCCGCGATTGCCGAGTTGCCCTGCCACCGAGGTCATGTTCACGATTCGTCCCCAGCGCGTAGCAAGCATCGGCAGCAGCAACGGCTGCGTGACATTGAAAAATCCGTTCAACGAAACATCGATCACCCAGCGCCACACCGTTTCCGGCATTCCGGCCATCGGTAAATCATGATGAATGCCGGCATTGTTGACGACGACCTGGATCGGTTGTGCTTCGATCAGCGGCTGCAACGCCGCACGCGCCGCAGCAGCATCCGCGACGTCGAACACAATCGCCTGTGCCTGCCCACCCTGTTTGCGAATTCGCTCAACCACGACCTCAGCGCGCTCGGGGTGGGTGTATCCGTGCACCAGCACTTCCATACCCGTGGCAGCCAATGCGTCACAGATCGCGCTGCCGATTTCGCCGCTTCCTCCCGTAACCAAGGCACGAATCATGCCGCACGCCCCGCGACAACGGGCGCACAGCGTATCTCCAGCGCACGACCCGATGCGTATTCGATGATCGACTCGCCTTCGACTTGCCGCGCACACATGCTCAACACGGTGAGCAGGCGACCCACATCGCTCTGGCTGCGCAATGCTTCAAGCCCGGCGTCGGTGAGCGAAGATTCCGGCGCCGCGGTCGCGAGCCCGAGAGTCAAATGCGCGAGCGAAGTGGGGCACGCTTCCGGCGTGAAAAGCAGCGCGATGCCGCAAGGCGGCTGCGGCGGCCGCAACGCATCGAGCGGCGATGGCATCGGCAGATCGTAGGCGACCAGCATCACCGCACAACGCTCGACCGCTGATTGCGAAACCGCTTCCAACATCCCCTGCGCGGCGATGCCACGCGCCGCGGAAATCGTATTCGACCCCGCGTGGCAACCCACGGCAATCGTCCAATAACCGGAAGGCGCGTTTTGTACCGAATTGTGGAAGCGCGTCGGCGACACCTGCCGATCATCGCCGGCCAACGTTTCACACAACGCGTGAAGGTTCTCCGCGTCACCATCCGCGGTCGCGAAAATCGTCGCCACCTTGTCGGCTGGGATACCCGCGTGCTCGATCGCCTGCTGCGCCACGGATAGCGCGAGACGCACGGCACCACCCGCGCGGCGTCGCTCCGTCGGAGGAAGGATTTGCGGCGACGGCGAGACGAATGGTGCCGGTACGTAAGGTTGCTCTCCGTTCAATATCGGGCGCGCGGCTTCCCAACCGGACAGTCCCGGCGCAATCAGACCAATACCGCTAAGAAAGGCCTGCATCAACGCATCGCTCCGAACACCAGGCTGCAATTGTTACCGCCGAAACCAAAAGAATTGGTCAGTGCATACCGCACTTCGCGCTGTGCGGCGTCCAATTGCAGTCTGGAAACGCACTCCGGATCGATGTTCGTCGTATTCACCGTGCCCGGCACGAGGCCATGCCGGATAGCCAGAAGTGATATGACCGCACCGGCGATTCCCGCCGCACCAAGCGTGTGTCCCATTGCGCCCTTGGTCGAACTGACCGGCACCGCGTTGCCGAATACGGCTGCGATAGCTTTATCTTCCGTACTGTCGTTATTGCGCGTCGCCGTACCGTGCGCATGGACATAGTCGATCGCTCCCGCATCCAGTCCGGCGCGCCCCAACGCGGCGCGCATCGCATCGCGCGCGCCGGCGCCTTCCGGATGCGGACTCGACATGTGATAGGCATCGCTCGTTTCACCGTAACCAAGCAAGGCCACATCGCCCGGCTCGCGCTCCAGCAATGCAAAACCGCCCGCTTCGCCGATCGACAAACCGTCGCGCAGCACATCGAACGGGCGGGCCGCCGATCCGGACACAAGCTGCAGAGACGAAAAACCGTAGAGCGTGGTCGCGCAAAGACTATCGACGCCGCCGACTATCGCGGCATCGCACAGTCCCGCGGCGATACTGCGCTGCGCGCTGGCAAACACTTTTGCGCTCGACGAACAGGCGGTGGATACGGTGATACAGGGGCCGCGCAAGGCGAACAGCGCACACACAAAACCGCTCAAGGCGCCGAAGCTATGGGTTTCGGCGTACTTCACCGTGTCGTTCAGTGCGCCGGTCTGCACGTCACGTGCGCGATAGGCAAGCTCGGTGGTCAGAATGCCCGAAGTGCTCGTTCCCAGGAACACGCCGATGCGTTCCGCGCCGTAACGCTTGCTCGCGCGCGCAACGGCATGCGCGAAACCATCCTGTTCCAGCCCCAGCAATGCGAGTTGATGATTGCGGCACTGAAAATCGCCCAAAGACGCGGGCAGCGTCACGGCTTCCACATCGGCGACACGTCCGACGTGACATGCGACCGGCGCCGGCTCGAAATCATTCGGAGCGAGCGCCGAGCGATTCTCCTCCAATGCATGGCGCGTGGCATCCGTGCCTGCACCGAGCGCACTGACGAGCGTGAAAGCGTTGACGAACAGTGGCTGCACAGAGAGGAACGCGAGATGCGAATAGTGGGAGAAACTATGCGGCGCAGTATAGCAGCGCGCTTACGCCGTCCGGCCGCATCGGCTCCACAACCAGGAAAACAATAATGACAGGATGCCGCCCAGGCCGACGGTCGTGCCGATGGATTGCAGTACCGGGTTGGCGGCCAAGCTCAGCACACCGAATGCGCTGACTGTCGTAAGGCAGCACACCAGCAATGCAAACAAATTGCGCGCCCGCTCTTCTGCGGTGGAGAGCGATCGATTGAAAAACAATGCGTAATTCAAGCCGATGCCCAATACCAACAACAGCGACACAAGATGAAACAAATTCAGGCGCATTCCAAAGCCGGCGAGCAATGCCGCGGTCGTAAACACGGCGCACAGCACAGGCAACATGACGGCCAGCACCAGCCGCCATTGGCGCAAACCGGCCCACAACACGAGCGTGGTGGCGATCGCACCGATCAACCACAGCCATAACGCTTGGTCGCGATAATCCTTGACCATGCGATTCGACTCGGTTTTCAGGTCGAGCAGGAAAGCCGCTTCGCCGATCAGCGATTCCGATGCCGCTGTGAGCGCTTCGGCATCCTGCACGCCGGAAAGCGGCAGCAACGCGATCCAGCCGCTGCTGTTCTTGGCCAACAGTGTCCGCACTTTGAGTTCCAATCCCGTGCCGGCCAGGGACTGGGGCGACAGCAATCCGGCCTCCCGCGTCTTCTGCACATCGGCGATGAACGGCTCGAACAGACCGTCTTGAAACGGCAGACCTTGCAGCGCCCGCGCGAGTCGTTCGCGCAGGACGTCCTCGGTCGGCAGCGCCTGCCGGCGTGCCCGCTGCGTATCGATGCTGGGCAGATAGAACGCCGGTGAATCGTACGCTCGTATCAGACCGCGCTGCTTGAGCGCGTCGAGACGCGGTTCAAGCCGCTCGGCGCGCGCCAGCGCGTCGTCCATCGTTCCGCCCTGCACTACATACATCAAGCGGACATCCGGCGCGCCCATCGCTTCGCGCATGTTCTGATCGAGTTGACGCGCGGTATCCGAAATCGGGTTGAGATTGGCGAGATCGTTTTCCCACAGACGCGGCCCGCGCGATACCAGAAAAACAAGGCTCGTCAGCAGAGCGAGCACGACCAGCCAGCGCAACCACGGCGCGAAGGAAAAAGAAACAAACCGAACCGGTGGTTTGGCCCGCACGGAGCGCAGCGGCATCTGCACCAGTTGCGGCAGCACATAGCGCGTCACGAGACCGGCGGCCAGCACCCCGGTAAGTGAGAACAGGCCCAACTGCGCCAAACCCTGAAAGCTCGACAACAACATTGCAAGCGAGCCGGTCACTGTCGTCAGCACCGCCATACGCAGTGTCGGCCAGACTCTGCGCACCGCGTCGCGCACGGTTTCGTCCGGCGCAATTTGCGTGAATACATAGGTGGGGTAATCGACCGCTTCGCCGATCAACGTTGCGCCGAATCCGAGCGTGATGCCGTGCACTTCGCCGAATCCGAGGCTGACCGCCGCGACACCGGTCAACACACCGCTTGCCACCGGCAACATGCCCAACCCCAGTAGCGGAACGGAGCGATAGGCGAAGAACAGCACACAGGCGACAAACACCGTGGCGAGCGCAGATAGTCGCCATGCATCGCCTTCGATCGCCGCGCGCGATTGCACCGCGAATATGCTGGGGCCGGTCGAAAGCAGCTTCTGCGTCGCGCTGTTGCGGGCGCGTTCGAAAGCGGCCGCTACATCGGCCTGCACCTGCTGTTGCGCATCCATATCGAAACCGGCTGCGCGCGTCTCGGCCATCAACAGTGCGCGGCGCCCGGATTCGTCGAACCACACACCTTCGCGCGTGGCCGGCCCGGCATTCTCCATGAGCGGTTGTATGACGGCGAAAACTTCGCCGGTAGGATCACGCGCAAGCGCGCGCTGGTACAACATGCCGCCGGAAGATGCCAGCCGACCTAGCGCTGCTTCGAGCGCGTTGCGCAATCCCTCGACGCTGAAGCGCTCGGGATTCACCTGCGCGGAGAGCAGATAGCGGTGCTCGAACAGGAAGGTGCGATCCTGCTGAGCCAGTCGTTGCTCGCCATTGTTGACGTAGCTGAAGTGACCGGTCTTTTCCAACGCATTCACAAACGCGCGGCTGGTTTGCGCGAGTTGTTCCGGCGTATCGCTACCCTCGATGCCGAACAGCACCAGGCGCGACGCCACGCCGTCGCGCAGTTGATCCACCATAAGTTGCTGTGTCGGCGTTGCCGAACGCGGCAGGAACGCAACCAGGTCGGCGCTGATTGTGGTTCGCGCGAATACGATCCACGCTGCCAGCGCGAGCAACGCACACCACAGTGTGATCACCACCCGGCGCGTGTTCACCGCTTCTCGTCGATGCGCGTAATCGATCGATCGCCGCTTGTTTCCTGCACTTCAATGGATTGCACGCGTCCTTGAGTGCCGCCGATACGAATGACCCGCACGAGTTGTCCCATCTCGACATCGTTCGGCAGCAGCGTCATTGTCCATTGCGCTTGCGTACCGGCCAACTCGACACGATAAAACTTCCGCAGCGTCGCCACATCGCCTCGCAACGTGGCGCGGATACTTTCGATGAAAGCCCACAGCACCGGTTGGCTTTGCAGCGAAAGCTGATGACGTTCGCCGGTCGTTTTGCGTTCCAGCGTCATCCGGTCGCCGTCGACAATGAAGCTTTCCTCGAACGGCGCCGCGACATGCCGTTCGAGATGATCCGGGCGCCGAAATACGAGCTTTCCCCGCAACTCGAGCGGCGCCTTCAACGCAGCCAAATATTTGGTTTCGCGAAAGGACACTTCGGATGCCGGCGTGCGCGCCAGTTCGGCCATCAGCGCATCGATGCCCCAGACCGCGGAGACGGCGCGACCACACAGAAATAGCGGCGCAGCCGCGACGGCGGCGAGCAACGCTCTTCTTGTTCGGTCGGTTTTCAACGCCGGCATGCCGCGATCTCCATTTCACATAGCCGGTCCAACGGCAGCTTGCCGCTTTCGGTGCGCGGCAGCGCATCAACCTTCACCAGCGGCCGTGGCAGAAAAGCAGGATCGATGGCATGACGCAATGCCTCCATCAACTCGGGCTCGGTTAGATTCGGCGCAACGACAAAGGCCATCAAGCGTTCGACGCGACGACCTTCCACGCATGGCACATGAAAGACGCCGTCCTTGACGCCCGGAATTTCGTTGAGCTTGTGATTGAGATCGCCGAGGGATGCGCGCTTGCCGGCTACGTTGACGATGTCCTGCGCGCGTCCTTGCAGCCGGAATTCGCGCGGACCCGTCATCTCGATCAGGTCACTGAGCGGCAGCCGTCCGTTGATGTGATCGCCGTGCACGATCCATTGCTCGCTCTCGCGCACCAGATGCACGCGCTCCATCAGCCGCCACGTCGTATCGTTTGCGGTGCGGCGTATCGCCAGCATGCCGGCTTCGGTAAAGCCATAAATCTCGCGCAGTTCCGCACCATAGCGTTGTTCGCAGGCTACCGCCAATTCGCGCGACAACGGCGCGGCAGCCGAAACGACGCGCCGCAGTTCAGGTAACGTCACCAAATCTTCAAGACATGCGCGGATATGAATCGGCGTCGTGATCAGCACGCGCTCTGCCGGGACCTGCGCCAGGCATGCGGCCACGTCAGCGGCAAATAGCGGGCGGCCGGCATGCACCGCTCCACCAATCTGCATCGGCAACAGCACGGTCGATTCGAAGCCATACATGTGCTGCGGCGGCACGGTCCCGACGAAATGATAAGTCCGCTCCGCCGCCAGACCCAACCCGTGCGCCTCACTCTGCGCGCCGGCAACCAGCCGATCCCACGCCTTCGCATTCGGTCGCGGCTCGCCGGTGCTGCCGGAAGTGAAAACGAGCGCGGCGATATGGTCTGCGGCAATGAGCGGCACCGTCCGCTCGCGCGAATCCGCCGGCAGTTCGGCCGGAAAACGCAGCGAATGCTCATCGCCCGGTTCCGCGCCATCGCCGACACAGACGTGATCGACACACGCGTCACGTACTTGCGTCAGCACGCGCTCGGCATGATTCGGCGGCAACACGCATGTTTGACCATTGATCAGCGCCGCACCGAAAGTCACCATGAAGCGATAGCGGTCATCGCAAAGATTCACCACATGGCGGCGCGACGGCAGGCGCTGCGCGAGCGCGTGCACGTCGGACAGGAACCGGGCTGCACTGATTGCGCCATCGCCCGTCCATGCCAACGGCTGCGAGAGGTCGCGGTGACCGATAAGCGGCAACGCTGTTCGCATGATCAGCGCAGCAGTTCCGGCGCATGGCGCGCCATGACCATTGCGACGCGAAGCGGATTGTTGTGCCGGTAGTGGCGAAAGCGGAACAGGCGAAAAATGTATTCGCCCACAAAAAGCAAAGCCATCAGCACAAAGGCCCAGACGTTGTTGAACCAGGACCATGCTTCCGGCGTACCGAACAATGCGAGCACAATCGACGCGATAGTGAGCGCAAGCAGCAGCAGCGCCCACGCCCAGGTAACGCCTCTTGCATGGGCCGCAAGATCATCCGGCAATGTGCCGCCGCGATCCAGGCGTGCGATGCGGCATACCAGCGGTTCGCGAGCGGGCAGCAAAGTTCGCCCGAACACCGCGCCGACCGTCAAATAGATTGCCACAGGTGCGATGTAGACCAGACTCAACGCGGCCGTTTCGTTCAGCGTTGCCCATAGACAGGCAAGCAGCGCGAGCCCGAGTAGGAGTACGCGCAGCCATGGCGTGAGGCGTTGCCAGAGCATTACAGCCGCAAGTACCGCTGTCAGACAGGCCGCCAGCGCCGGGCGGTTGCTGAGGATGGCGAAATGCAGCAGCAAAGGACTCGACACGCCGAACGCGATCGCCACCGGCTTGAACCTGCCGCCGATCATTTCACTTGGCGGTTGACCTCGATATGCTGCGCGAGACTGGCCACCGACGCAAAGATGCGCTGGTTATCCGCATCGTCAGCGCGAAGCTGAATGCCGTATTTTTTCGAAATGGCGAGCGACAGCTCGAGCAAGTCGATGGAGTCGAGGCCGAGGCCATCGTCATATAAGCCCGCCTGCGGATCGATCTCGTCCGCCGACGTCTCCAGATTCAACACATCGACCATTAGATCGGCCAACTCCGCCTCGAGCGGCGTCTTTGTACTCATACAACCTCTGTTGAAATATTGATGCGCGATCTGCGCGGCGCACGAAGGTCGGCAAGTTTAACCGTTCGCGCTTATCGCCTCCATTACCCTGCCAGAGCCGAGATGCGAAATACGAGCCGGGGGAAAATCGTCTCCGGTATCGATGTTCCTGCCCGCAAGGTCCCGCTAACGATCCGCCCCCACCTTCCTACCGGATTCCGCAAAAACGTAGGCAAAGCCGAGCCCGGCGAACAACGCGTTACTGCGCTTCACCAGCGGGCTGTCCTCCATGACGCTGCCCTGCAAATGGTAATAGCGAACAAACGCACCCAACCACCACTTGTTGTAGCGCCGCGAACCGCCGATGCTGATTTGCGAACCGCTATAACCGCCGTCGGCGTCATACGCCGGCCGGCCGGCGCGCGCGAACTGCGGATCGACGCCGTAGTAATACTCGTGATACGAAGCGTCGGCGAACAGCGGCCCGCCTTGCATACCCATGCTCCATGCACTGCCGCCGACGTTGCGGATATCCAGATTGAGCAGTGGATTGGTCAGCCAGCCGACATGTCGTAAATGCGGCCAGTCCACTTCCGTGACGGTGCGGACCGGCAACTCGAATTTGAGCTCGTACTTGGAATCCGCCGAGCCGGCCAGCCGATAGGTAAGGCGCGGCCCGATCTCGAACGTCGGATTGAGATCCGACATACCCTCTCGGGCGTCGTTTTCGTCGCTTTTTGACGGATTGGCTGCGCTCAGACTGAAATCCAGTTCGGCGCGCCGCCCCTTGTAGACGTAGGTCTGCGCCCCCTCCCGATCGACCCGAAACAGGTCACCGCGATAAATGAAATAAGGCAAGGGAAAGACATAGTTCGTGCGCTCATCCGAGCCGCGGTAATCCGGCAGAGTCAGCGCGCCGATGCCGACGCCCGCCTCCCACAGCGGGTATTCCTTCGCGGCAAACAGCGGCGTTGACAAGCAGAGACCGAGTGCGGCGCACGCGAGACGCAGGGGAAATTTCATGATCGAACGATGAGGCTGGATGCCGGATGATACAAGCGCCGCATTGCACCGCCACACATTGTCGTCATGGACACTCGGTGGATGCTTA
The DNA here is from genome assembly GCA_036676355.1 of Nitrosomonadales bacterium. Classification (GTDB taxonomy): domain Bacteria; phylum Pseudomonadota; class Gammaproteobacteria; order Burkholderiales; family SG8-39; genus ZC4RG42. Next base: position 13,184 of record JAKFDA010000019.1, read on the forward strand.
GACCCTCTTACCGCACCACCACGCGCGCAAATTTTCGTTTGCCGACCTGAACCACCGCGCTCGTTCCCCGCGCCAGCGCCAGGCCTTTGTCGCTCACCCGCTCACCATCCAGCTTGACGCCGCCCTGCTCGATCATACGCAGCGCTTCGGACGTGCTTGCGGTCAGACCGGACTGCTTCAGCAATTGCGAAATCAGCATTGTTTCGCCGTCGGCACGGATTTCCACCTCGGGCATGTCCTCCGGCGCGGCGTGGTGCCGAAACCGAGCCTCGAAATCGCGCTCCGCCGCGTCCGCCGCAGCGCTTCCATGAAAGCGGGTGACGATTTCCCTGGCCAACAGTACTTTGATGTCGCGCGGGTTGCGCCCCTGCTCGGTTTCGGCTTTCCATTTCGCGACGACGTCCAGGGACGCGAACGATAGCAACTCGATGTAGCGCCACATGAGCGTGTCGGAGACGGACATCAGTTTGCCGAATTGCTCATTGGCCGGCTCGGTTATCCCGATGTAGTTCCCCATGGATTTCGACATCTTGTTGACGCCGTCGAGACCCTCGAGCAAAGGCATTGTGAGTACACACTGCGGCGCTTGCCCGTAGTGTTTCTGCATCTCTCGCCCGACCAGTAGGTTGAATTTCTGGTCGGTACCGCCCAGTTCGACGTCGGATTTGAGCGCCACCGAATCGTAGCCCTGCATCAGCGGATACATGAATTCGTGCACGGCGATCGGCTGATTGCTGCGAAAGCGTTTGGCGAAATCGTCCCGTTCGAGCATGCGCGCGACGGTATAGGTCGAAGCGATTTTGATCATGCCCGCGGAACCTAACTCGTTGCACCAGGTCGAGTTAAAGACGATTTCGGTGCGAGCCGGGTCAAGAATCTTGAAAACCTGATCGCGATACGTCTGCGCATTGGCTTCGACTTGTTCGCGGGTCAGTGCCGGTCGGGTTGCGTTGCGCCCCGAGGGGTCGCCGATCATGCCGGTGAAATCGCCGATCAAGAACAGGGCGACGTGGCCGATATCCTGGAAGTGACGTAGCTTGTTGATGACCACCGTGTGGCCGAGGTGCAGGTCGGGCGCGGTTGGATCCATGCCCAGTTTGATGCGCAATGGGCGGCCGCTTTTGAGCTTGTCGATCATTTCCTGCTCGACCAATAACTCGTCGGCGCCCCGCTTCAGGATTGTTAATTGATGCTCAATATCCGTCATTCTTGACACTTTCACGCCGCGAATACTGCTAAAATCGCGGCCACTTTTGCTGTAAAAACATGCAGAAAAACAAGTTCTTGATTCTATCTCAGTGGCTTGCGGCGCGCGACCGAAAGAAGTTGCGCACGGGTATTGCCGGGCTTTTTCTGCTGCTCGGCGGCATGGCCGCGTTCGGCACGGTACAGCAACCCGAGCAGCCGCCGATCGCCCCGCAGACCATCGTTGAGCATCTGGTGCTGTCTTTCGGACAGCCCGGGGAACCCGCCGTCGAACAGGTATTCTGGCGCGAAGAGCGCTTCGTACGCGGCGATACTTTTGCCTCTTTCCTGGCCCGGCTCGGCATAAACAGCAAAGACGCGGCGACAGTCGTTCGGCAGAACGGTCGCGCACAGATTTTTCGCACCATCGGTCCCGGCATGAACGTCCAGGCGGAGACCAGTATCAACGGCGATCTGTATTCGCTGCGCCTGGTATCCGGCAGAGACAGCGTCGTCGGACTCAAACGCCACGGTGACGGCTTCACCGAATTCGATGAACAGGTTCCTCTGACGCGATCGGTGCAGGTATCCGCCGGCGCGATCAGTTCGTCACTATTCGCCTCGACCGACGCCGCGGGGCTGCCCGACAGCGTCGCCACGCAGATTGCGGAAATATTCAGCGGCGATATCGATTTCCATCGCGACTTGCGGCGCGGCGACCGCTTCGCGGTTGTTTATGAAATGTATTACCACGGCGGTCAAGCCATCAAATCCGGCCGCGTATTGGCGGCCGAGTTCGTCAACGATGGGCGCCAGTTTCGCGCAGTGTGGTACGCCGACAAAGCCGATCATGGCTCCTACTACACCCCCGAAGGCAAGAGCCTGCGCAAGGCGTTCCTGCGTTCGCCGCTCGAGTTTTCGCGCGTGACGTCAGGCTTCGCAATGAGATTTCACCCCGTGCTGAAGGAATGGCGCCGTCACAAGGGCGTGGATTACGGCGCGCCGACCGGCACGCGCATTCGCGCAGCTGCCGATGGCGTGGTCGATTTCATCGGCCGCCAGAACGGTTACGGTAACACCGTCATCCTGCGCCACAATGGCGGCGTCACGACGCTTTACGCCCATATGAACGGTTTCGCCGGTGGCATGCGTAAGGGCGCGCGTGTTCAACAGGGCGACACCATCGGCTACGTAGGCTCCACGGGTTGGGCGACCGGACCGCACCTGCATTACGAATTCCGCGTCAACGGCGCGCAACGCAACCCGCTCACCATCGCCATGCCGTCCGCCGATCCGTTGCCGGCAAGCCAGCTACGCGCTTTCCGTGAAACGATCCAACCGATCATGGCGCATCTCGAATTCCTCGGCGACGTGCGCGTCGCTTCCATCAACTAAGGTGCGTCACCCCGCGTGAGCGAACTGTACATCGGACTGATGTCGGGAACCAGTCTGGATGGTGTAGACGCCGCGCTGGTCGATTTCTCCAAGGCTCGCGGCGAATTGCTCGCCACCCATTTCCTCCCCTACCCGGACTCGCTGCGCGCCGAAGCACTCGCGCTCAATACGCCGGGCGAGGATGAAATTCATCGCGCCTCGATGCTGGCAAACGAGGTCGGCCGACTGTATGCCGAAGCGGTGCTCGCACTGCTCAAAAACGCGCACTGCGAAGCGAGCACAATCGCCGCGATCGGCAGCCACGGTCAAACCATTCGCCACCGCCCCGCCTGCGGCTATAGCACGCAAATCAGCCACCCCGCGCTCATCGCCGAACGCACGGGAATCCGGGTCGTCGCCGACTTCCGCATGCGTGACATCGCAGCGGGCGGACAGGGGGCGCCGCTCGTTCCGGCATTTCATGCAAGCTGCTTCCGCGATTCATCGAAAAACAGGGTGATCCTGAATCTGGGCGGCATCGCCAACGTGACCTACCTGCCGACATCGGGCGTGACGATTGGCTTCGATACCGGTCCCGGCAACCTAATGATGGATATGTGGTGTCTGCGGCATCGCGGTGCCGCCTTCGATGCCGCAGGCGCATGGGCCGCGAGCGGAACCGTGATCGCATCACTGCTGGCCGACATGCGAGACGATGCCTATTTCGCCAGACAACCGCCCAAGAGCACCGGACGCGATGATTTCAACGAACGATGGCTGGCGCGATTCGCGCCGGACCGCTTTGCGGCGGCGGACGTACAGGCGACATTAACCGAGTTGAGCGCGGTAACCATCGGCGATGCCGTACGCCGGTTCTGCCCGGGCACGCATGAGCTTTATGCATGCGGTGGCGGCGCTTCCAACACGCGTCTACTGCAGCGGCTGCAAACGTACCTCGGCGATGTGGAAGTGGCTACGACGGCGCAGCTCGGCCTGCATCCGGATTGGGTCGAAGCCGTGGCGTTCGCCTGGCTCGCGCGTCAGGCTGTGCTCGGCCTTTCCGGCAACCTTCCCGAAGTCACCGGCGCCAGCGGTGCGCGAATCCTCGGGGCGATCTACCCCGCGTAAAATGAAACGCAAAAAAAAAGCGGCCCTGGGCCGCTTTTTTGGGTGAACGCGTTTAAGCCGAGAACGACGATCCGCAGCCGCAGGTGCTCTGCGCATTCGGATTCTTGATCACGAACTGCGCGCCCTCCAGGCCTTCGGTGTAGTCGATTTCAGCGCCGACCAGATACTGATAGCTCATCGGATCGATCAGTAACGACACTCCGTTCTTTTCCATTACCGTGTCATCGTCGTTGGTGATTTCGTCGAACGTGAATCCGTACTGAAAGCCGGAACAGCCGCCACCGCTCACGAATACCCGCAATTTCAGCTCGGTGTTGCCTTCTTCATCGATCAATTGCTTGACCTTGCTCGCCGCGCTGTCTGTGAAAACCAGGGGTGCCGGCATATCGGTGGCCATATCCATACTGCTCTCCTAAACTCGCACGAAAAGATTATCCGCAACTGCCTGGATCGGGTCAACGCAGCCGAATCACAATCGCGCGCCTTCCTGATCGCATTCAACAAAAAGCCTGCAATGCGTAGGGCTATTAATCCAGCAGGCCCATTTCAGAGCAGGCCGCGCGCCAAAGGTTCAACGTCATCTGCGGCTTACGCCACACTCAAGGCAACACCGGAATCTGATCCAGTGCCGTGTCTTCGTCCAAACCGTACATGATATTGAGATTCTGCACCGCCTGGCCGGCAGCCCCCTTCATCAGATTATCGATGACGGACAGCACGACCAGTGTATCCCCACCTTGCGGCCGGTGGACCGCCATACGGCAAATGTTCGCGGCGCGGACCGAACGCGTATCCGGGTGGCGCCCCGCCGGCAGCACGTCGATGAACGGCTCGTTCCGATAACGTTCTTCGTACAGTCGCTGAAAATCGGCCTCTTTGGTGATCCGCGCGTACAGCGTTGCATGAATCCCGCGAATCATCGGCGTGAGATGCGGCACGAAAGTCAGGCCGACCGGCCGACCCGCCGCACGCGTCAGCCCCTGCCGCACTTCGGGCAGGTGACGATGTCCGGCAACGCCATAGGCCGAGAAATTGTCCGCTGCTTCGGCGAACATGACATGCGTCTCGGCTTTCCGGCCCGCGCCCGAAACGCCCGATTTGACGTCCGCGATGAGATGGTCCAGATCGACCACGCCTGCTTCCACCAGCGGCAGAAAACCGAGTTGCGTCGCGGTCGGATAACAACCGGGGTTGGCGACAAGCCGGGCCTTCTTGATCGCCTCGCGATTGACTTCCGGCAGGCCGTAGACGGCTTCGGCTACCAGTTCGGGCGCCGCATGCTTCATTTTGTACCACTTCTCCCACTCCGCGACATCGCTGAAGCGGAAATCGGCGGCGAGATCGATAACGCGCACGCCGGCCTCGAGCAGCGCCCGCACTTCATTCATCGCCACGCCGTTAGGCGTCGCGTAGAACACGACATCGCATTGATCCAGTTTCGCCGCCGCAGGTTCGCTGAAGGCGAGTTGCACCCGACCGCGCAGCGACGGAAACATGTCGCTCACCGGCATGCCGGCTTCTTTGCGCGAGGTAATGGCCTTCAGTTCGACATGGGGATGCTGGGCCAGCAAGCGCAGCAATTCGACACCGGTGTATCCCGTGCCGCCGACGATTCCCACCTTGATCATGTCTGCCCTTTTCGAATCTATGACGCCGAAACGCGCCGGAACAACATCGCTACCGTTTAAAGACAAAAAAGCCGCCTCGAGGGCGGCTTTTTTGGATTGCGCAAAAGCGCGCTTAACGCTTGGAGAACTGCTTGCGACGTCGCGCCTTGTGGAAGCCGACTTTCTTGCGTTCCACTTCGCGTGCGTCGCGCGTTACCAGACCAGCCTTGGACAGCGCCGGTTTGAGGTTCGCGTCGTACTCGATCAGTGCACGGGTGATGCCGTGACGCACCGCGCCCGCCTGGCCAAACTCGCCGCCGCCATCGACGTTCACCTTGATGTCGAAGGTGCTGAGCATATCGACCAGTTGCAACGGCTGGCGCACCACCATGCGGCCGGTTTCGCGACCGAAGTATTCGTCGACCGGCTTGTCGTTCACAACGAACTGGCCCTTACCGGGCTTGATGAACACACGCGCCACCGCGCTCTTGCGACGGCCCGTGCCGTAGTAGTACTCGCCGACCATCAGTTCAACTCCAGAGATTTGGGCTGCTGCGCGGAATGGGGATGCACGTCATCCGCGTATACCTTGAGTTTTTTCGCCATCGCGTAGCCGAGCGGGCCTTTGGGCAGCATGCCCTTGACCGCCTTTTCGAGCACTCGAGCGGGGTAACGACCATGCAGTTTCTCGAAGGTCGTTTCGTAAATGCCACCCGGATAGCCGGTGTGGCGATAATATTTTTTCTGCAGGGCCTTGTCGCCGGTCACGCGCAACTTGGCGGCGTTGACGACCACAATATAGTCGCCTGTGTCGACGTGAGGCGTGAATTCGGGCTTGTGCTTGCCACGCAGGCGCAGAGCGATTTGGGCGGCAAGCCGGCCGAGCACCTTGTCGGAGGCATCCACGACAAACCAGTCGCGACGCACTTCATGCGGCTTGGCGGAAAACGTCTTCATGATTCAGATTCTTAAGGTTGGTACAGCCAGAGGAAGCGCGGGATTCTAATTTCCGCGCGCCAGTATGTCAAACTGAGCCCAGCAAAAAAAAACGCAGTCCCGAGGGACTGCGTTCAAATTCCACCAAGAGGAGGAGGTGGAGGAGACACTCGGACGCTTGCCAGAGGAGGAGGGAAAAGCAATCGCCCGAGACAGGCGTATTGTCCGATAGTGTTTTGTGCGGCGCAAACTAATTTTGTGCATGGCAGCATAAATAACATCATGGGTCGAGCGCGCGGTTCGCGAAGCGATCGAAATCGATCGATTTGCCGCCTACAATCGGTGCTTTTCAAGGGAATCGCCATGGAATGCACGGTCAAATGGGTCGATGGAATGAGCTTCGTTGCCGAAACTGGGAGCGGCCACGTACTCAACATGGACGGCGCACCGGATGGCGGCGGCCGCAACCTTGCTCCGCGCCCCATGGAGACCATGCTCGCCGGCGCCGGTGGCTGCACGGCCTATGACGTCGTCCTGATTCTCAAACGCAGCGGACAGGACGTGCGCGGCTGCGATATCCAGGTTCAGGCCGAGCGCGCCGAAACGGACCCGAAAGTTTTCACGAAAATCCACATGCACTTCGTCATTCGCGGCCGCAATCTCCGTCCGGCCCTGGTTGAAAGCGCGATCAAGCTTTCCCATACCAAATACTGCTCAGCCACGACGATGCTCGGCAAGACGGCTGAAATCACGCACGATTACGAGCTCATTGACGATACGCTGTAGCAAAAACCACACACTTTCACGTATGTAGTCGCGTGTCGCGTTTGGCGATGCGCATTGCCCCTCCCTATACTGACCCCTGCGTTCTGTCGTTACTTCTTCTACAAGGAGACGTAGATGGGTTCCCGCAGCCATAAGAATCGCAAAACCGCATCGGTCGTTGTTGCACTCACCGCAGCAGCCACGTGGGGAGGCGGCGCACACGCGAGTGGGTTTGCGTTGATGGAACAGAACGCCAGTGGGCTTGGCAACGCCTATGCGGGCCAGGCCGCTGCGGCAGAAGACGCCAGCACGATTTTCTTCAATCCGGCCGGAATGACGTATATCGGGAGCCGCCAAATCGTCGGCGTGGTGCATGCAATCAGCCCGGATACCGAGTTCAACGATAAAGGTTCGACAGGACCACTCCCGTTTCCGCCACCGATTGGTCATCCGCTGGGGGGAGACGGTGGCGATGCCGGCGATCTGGCAATAGTCCCTAATCTGTACGGTTCGTGGGAAGTGATTCCCGGAACCGTATGGGTCGGATTGGGTTTCGGCGCCCCATTTGGTTTGAAGACGGATTACGACAAGGATTGGATCGGCCGCTTCCACGGCACCAAATCCGAGGTCAAGACAATCAACATCAATCCATCAATTGCGTGGAAAGCAAACGAAACCGTTTCGTTGGGGCTGGGCTTGAATCTGCAGAAATTCGACGCAGAGCTTGCCAATGCCGTCAGCTATACCGCTATCAGCGGCGGCCTGATTCCGAATAGTGAAGGCATCGCCACCGTAGAGGGTGACGACTGGGCCTGGGGCTGGAACGCGGGCATCATGATCAACCTCACTCCGGCCACCCGCGTGGGTATCTCGTATCGATCGACCATTGAATACGATCTCGAAGGCGACGTGAGTTTCAAAAATCGCCCTGCTCCGCTCGCAGCTTTAGTACCCAATGGCGATATCAAAGCAGAGGTTGAAACGCCCGACTCCTTCTCCGTCGCGCTTGCCCACCAATTCACCCCGAAACTGCAACTGCTCGCGGATTACACGTGGACGGGGTGGGATTCGATTCAGGCTATCGAGATCTTTCGCGACAACGGCGTCGGTCTGAACCGTCTTGAGCTCAATATGCACGATTCCTGGCGTATGGGTGTCGGATTGAACTATCGGCTCGACGACGCGTGGAAACTGCGCGCCGGTATGGCCTACGATCGTGCAGCCATCCGCGACGGTCGCACACCTCGCCTGCCGGACGAGGATCGCCTATGGGCCACTATCGGGGCACAGTGGAATGTCTCTAAGCAAACTGCTATCGACTTCGGATACGCCTACATCACGACAAGAGGTGACGCAGACGTCAATCTACCAAGTATGCAAACGCCGACGGCCGATTTTCCCACCTCTTTGCCGCGAGGTAACCTGGTGGGCGACTATGATGCCAAGGTGCACATCTTCAGCGTACAGGCGCGTTATTCGTTCTGACCGGATCAGCGCCAACAAAAACGGCCGCTTTCAAGCGGCCGTTTTTGTTTGGAGCGTCTGCTGCAGGTACCTACCCAAGTGCCCCGTGGAGCCGTTCGTAGTGAGCCTTTGATTCTTCGGTGTAGCCGCTCGTCGTGACCGCGAGCCCTTCGTCAAGTTCGGGACAGGCTCTGCGAGCAGTCGAACCATGAACGGACTCCGAATTACTAAAAACACCTGCGTAAAACCATCGAATCTCAGGACCAAAGATATCGCTCAAACCCAGTGTGAAACCGTCGTCATCACCTTCGCGCTCGCGGACATCGCATGCTTCACCGGCAGCGGAAGTTCGCGCGCGCCGAGCGCTTCGGCCGTGGCGGCGTGCTGCGCCTCGTCCTGCTCCATCGCCTCGACAATCGCACGCGTCTTCGTATCCAGCGGGCTCAGACGTTCCAGGTGGCCGCGCAGATGGCGTTCAACCTGCTTTTCCGTCTCTTTCAGGAAACCAAGATTCCAGGTTTCGCCGAAACGGCCCGCCACATAACCGATGCTCAACGCGCCGGTGAACCACAGCGGGTTCAAAAAACTCGTACGGCCACCAAGCTGCTCGATACGCTGCTCGCACCAGGCCAGGTGATCCTCTTCTTCACGCGCGGCCTGCGAGAGCGCCTGCTTCGTTTCCGCATTCCGCGAAGCAAGCGCCTGCCCTTGATAGAGCGCCTGTGCACACACCTCGCCGCAGTGATTCACACGCATCAGCGCGGCCGACAACTTACGTTCCTTTCCGTCCAACGGTGCATCGGGCAGCGATTCTCCCGGCACGGATCGCGCGGCTTGCGGGCGACCGAACACGGTGCGTAGTCCGCGGTCGAAAGTGATAATGGTGGTGTCGAGATCAAACATGAATGGAAGTCTTCAGTGCGCTGAACGAATCATAGGCTGTGATGCGCGCCGCGCAAACCTCGTATCGAGCACAAATAAAAAAAACGGGCGCCCGAAGGCGCCCGTCAGTTGCTTGATTCCCAGCGAGCCGGAAAACCTGTTTCCTGATTCTTAGAACGCGTGACGCATACGGACGGAGATGCCCTTCACGTTCTCGCCGACGTCACCCGGCGCATAGCCTGAATCAAAGCCGAAGCCCGCGTTGTCATCGTTACTGACGTGGGCGTAGTAGGCGCCGATGTTGGTGCGCTTGGAGAAGTTGTAGGCAGCGCCGATCGCCCAAGCTTTAGCGGCAGAGTCGTCCAGGCCATCGAAATCGTCGGCCCAGGTGAACGATGCCATCACATCGATGTTGCCCAACTTGTGTTTGGCAGCGACGAAGGCCAGATCGCGCTCGAGTTCACCGATTCCCGGAGCATCACCGAAGTTTTCCTTCGCGTACATAGCCGTGAGCGTCGTGCCGAAAGCGAACGTGTAGCCGCCGCCGACCTTCCACGCCTTGGTGTCCTCAAAAATGCGGTTTTCCTGGTCCTCATAGGCGGCAACCAGGCTCACGCCGCCTAGCTTGTAGGTCACGGCCGCGCTCCAGCCATCGTCATTGTCATCGCCGCCATCGCTTTCAAGATCATCGCCATCGGCGTCCTCGTTCAGGCCATAAGTGAGCGCGATATTGAAGCCGCCGAAGTTTGGCGAGGTGTAGTGCAAACCGTTGGTGAAGCGGTCATTGAAGCCGTCAGAGTCGAACGCGGGAACGCCGAAGACGTTGTTGTAGTCGCCGATGGTATCGCCGAAGGGATCGATGAAGTCCGTCGAACTCTTGTACGCCGTGAACTTCGTGCCGGCCACAATCGTACCGAAAGAACCAGCCAGACCGGCCCACGAATCACGCCGGATGAAGCCGGAACCGGAACGGTCATCGAAATCGACCGCGCTTTCCAGTTGGAAAACCGCCTTCAGACCACCGCCCAGATCTTCCGAACCCTTGAAACCCAGGCGCGAGTTGTTGTCCGCCATGCTGGTGCCGGTGTCATCCCCGTTATCGACGAAATCGACCGACGGCTGGAGCAGACCATAGATCTGCACATTCGAGCCCTGAGCCTGTACAGCAAACGGCGCGGTGAGCGCACCGGCGACGGCCAACCCTATAATTTTCTTACGCATTTATATCTCCTTCGATGCTGCGATGGGACGGGACATGTGGTCCCGTGTTGCCTCCCCTCGAAAGGGTTGGCTCATTGTCAACATGGAAGGAGTACGGCTCGACGAATAGTCGACCCGACAAATGTCACAGATTGTTAAACGTGTCGAAAATGCAACACTGTTGTATTTGGCCTCGCGGCGCGGCCGAGTCGTAAAAAAAAACGGGCGCCCAAAGGCGCCCGTCAAATCTTGCTCGTTTTCCGGCAAGCCGGAAAACCTATTCTTGGTTCTTAGAACGCGTGGCGCAGGCGGACCGAGAAGCCTTTCATCTCTTCGCCAGGAGCGGAAGGCGCATAGCCCGCATCGAAGCCGAAGTTCGCGTTGTCGTCGTTGTCGACCATCGCGTAGTAGGCACCGATGGCGGTACGCTTGGAGAAGTTATACGCCGCGCCGACAGCCCAGGCGTTGGCACCGGAGTCGTCCACATCGTCGAACTCATCGGCCCATGTGTAGGAAGCCATCAGGTCGATGTTACCCATGCTGTGCTTGATGCTAGCGAAGACCAAATCGCGCTCGATGTCGTTGCCGGCGATGCTGCCGAAGTCTTCCTTGGCATACATCAGGCCGAGCGTGGTGCTGCCGAACTTGTAGCCGCCGGCAATCTTCATCGCCTTCGCGTTGGTGAGGGGCGCCAGACGGTCTTCCTGGTCTTCATAGGCCGCCACCAGGGTTAGCGGGCCTGCCGCGTATTTCACGGCCACGCTGAAGGAATCGTCGTCGCCATCACCCGAGTCGTCTTCAAAGCTATCGCCGTCGCCGTCGTTGTTCAGGCCGTAGGTGGCCGTGAGCTGGAAGCCGCCGAACTTGGGCGAGGCATAGTGCAGGCCGTTGGTGAAGCGATCGTTGAAGCCGTCAGAGCCTTCCGTGAAAACACCAAAGACGTTGTTGTAGTCGCCGATGGTGTCACCCAGAGGATCAACGAAGTCCGTCGAGCTCTTGTAGGCCGAGAATTTGAAGCCCGCGACGATCGTACCGAAAGAACCGGACAGACCGGCCCAGGAATCACGCCGGATGAAGCCGGAACCGGAACGGTTGTCGATGTCGACCGCGCTTTCCAGTTGGAAAACAGCCTTCAGGCCGTTGCCCAGATCTTCCGAGCCCTTGAAGCCAAGGCGCGAGTTGTTGTTTTGCATGCTGGTGCCGCTCTCATCGCCGTTGTCGACGAAATCGATGGACGGCTGGAGCAGACCGTAGATCTGCACGTTCGAGCCTTGAGCTTGGACAGCCATCGGC